>DCJH01000032.1 GCA_002317385.1 Prevotella sp. UBA1705
AAGGACGAGGTGCGCCGCGTGGGCTACCAGCTTCAGATGCCCGAGCGACTCATCAAGCGCCATCCGTTCCCCGGCCCGGGGCTCGCCGTGCGCATCCTTGGCGACATCACGCGCGAGAAAGTGCGTATCCTGCAGGATGCCGACGACATCTATATCGAGAAGATGCACAACTATATCCTGCCCGACGGCACCAGTCTCTACGACCACGTTTGGCAGGCCGGCACGGTGCTTCTCTCCACCATCCGCTCCGTGGGAGTGATGGGCGACGAGCGTACCTACGAGCATCCGGTGGCCCTCCGCGCCGTAACCTCGATGGATGCCATGACGGCCGACTGGGCCCATCTGCCCTACGACTTCATGGCCGACGTGTCCAACGAGATCATCCGCAAGGTGAAGGGTGTGAACCGCGTGTGCTACGACATCTCCTCGAAACCGCCTTCGACCATCGAGTGGGAGTAAGGTTCCACGGAAATGACCAATAAACAAGGGAATGATTTAACCGTCAGGGTTATCTCATTCCTTTTTTTGTTGATTCTAATAAGGTTGTATGTCTCAAGCCCCAGCCCACGGATTTTTTGCCCAGACATCAGGATGCGTCGGCGGTGTCGGTGAGCTGCTCCACGCGCAGAGTGTCGAGGGCGGCGAGATATTCGTCGAGCATGCGCTCTATCTGCTGTTCGGCGGCGGGCGAGATGCGCAGCGAGGTGTCGTCGTCGCGCTTGGGCGACTTGCGCCCGAGGATGGCACGCACCATCATTCCGGTGCCCAGCGTACTGGCGTCGCGGTTGAGGGTGAACACCTCGGCGCCGTCTTCCTTCTGCGTCTTGGCCACGAGATGGGCATCCGAGAGGATGTCGAGGCTACGCATGAGCTGCGCATAGCTGAAGCGCGTCTGCTGCAGCAGGTCGCGGGTGAGCATCGGGCCACCGCCCTGACGCTGCCGGCGGCACAGCAGACTGAGCACTACGCCGCTCTTTCTCACCTTCTCCATGAGGCTGTCGGTGCGGTCTTCACCCAGATGGCCGTCGGCGAGCTCCTGGTTGGCGCGCCCCAACTCGGCAAATCCGATGCAGATAAACCACGACAGCTGCATCCAGAGCATGAGCAGCGGCAGGGCGGCCAGCGAGCCGTAGATGACGTTGTAGCTCGTAAACAGCACCTGGAAATGCACATACACCGTCTGCAGTCCGATGATGCAGAGGCCGGCAAGCATGGCCGGAAACCACACCATGCGGAACCTCACCTTAGTGTTGGGCAGAAAAACATACATCAACGTGAAGAACAGCGTGAGCACGGCGAGGGGGATGAGGAAGCTGATGAGCCCCTTGAACAGCGGCGTGAGCACCTGGAAGTCGGGCAGGCGGCCGAGGATGGAATAGAAAAACACGGTCAGACCGGAGAACAGAACGATGGCCAGTGGCACGAGGAAGATGATCGACACATAGTCGATGATGGCATTGGCAAAGCTCCGTTCCTTCTTCACCGCCCAGATACCGTTGAACACATCCTCGATATTGTTGAACAGTGAGATGCCGCTATAGAGCATGAACACCAGCGAGATGCCGATCACCACGCCCGTGTGGGTGTAGCCGATATACGATTTGGCCAGCGTGAGGATGGCGTCGGCCACTTGCGGCTGCCCCACCAACACGCGGCGGCACCACTCCGCGATATAGTCTTCGAAGCCGAAGCCGCGCCCCACGGCGAATATCACCGCAAACACAGGGATAATGGCCATCATCGTGTTGAACGAGAGCTGGGCGGCATAGCCCCAGTGGTTGTCTACGAAAAGCCCTTTGAACACCAGATAGAGGCGCTGGGCGAGATAGGCCAGCGGGTTCTCGCTGAACGCCACGTTGCCCTTGACCCAGATGGTGCGCTTGAAGAAAAAGAAGAATTTATTGACCGTGAAACCGAAGTCAGACATAGGCTTTGATGCTAAAGTTTAATCATAGTTTTGTCGTCGGGCGGCAGTTTTCTGCCCCAGACAAATGCAAATATAGGCGTTTTTTGGCAGACAGCCAACCTTGCGGCGCATATTTTACAGACCTCGCCCCCGCCTTCCCCGTTTTTCCCTCTGCCGCGTCTCGTTCCGCCCCTCCATCTCTATGTCTTCGCCATGCGATAGTAGCCCCTTCGCCATCTCTACCTCATCGCGCGGCGATAAAGTACTAATCGTCGCGCCTTTAGTACCTTTTCGCCTCGCGATTCCTACCTTTTGGCAAGACAGGGTAACAGGGGCGCGGGAGAGAAGACATAGTAACAGAATAACTATTTTATAATTGGCTGATACATAGTGATATAAAAGGATATGACAAGACAGAGTAACAGAATAACTTTTTGGGGAGGGTTTCAGACAGAACTACATAAAAAGCATATTTTGAAGACAGAAAGACATCAAAACATTATCATCGACATACGGCAATCGGCACCCCGACCTTCGGGCATATTACTCCCCTCCTTTCAGGGGAGGGGCAAGGGGGAGAGGCTTGGAGGAATGGCTTGAAGGGCAACTATTTCATAGATTCTATTTCCAAATGATATCTCCCATCATACCGGATGAGCATGGTGGCAGGGAGGGGGGAAAGGCCTGTGGACAGGGAAAGGGCGGCATGACCCATGGTGCGACGCAGGTTGAGCTCCACGCAGGGGTGCAGGAAGGTGGTGCCATGGTGGGTAACCACCATCATGTCTATGCCGAAAGGTCCGCGGTAGGTGCCGTTGAAGGCGGGAGATAAGAGGCTGATAATCTGATGCTTCACGTCGCCGAGGAGCTGCGGCGAGAGGTGGCGGTGAAGCTGTTGGAGCTTGTGCGCTTCGGTGTCGAGCAGGTTGCCGGTGTAGGCGCCGTGGGTGGTGCTAAACAGGGAGAGCCCTCGGTAGGCTATTGTGCCTCGTCCGTCGCTCTCAAACTCCATGCCGAAATCCATCGTTTTGTTGTAGAGCGGCTCGGCCATGAGGCTGCCCTGACGCTCAATGACGTTGGCCATCCAGTTGGCCACGGGCGGGTCTATCTCGACGGGTGCGCCTGGATGGTGGGTGCGCAGGTACCTCATGCCGCGCCCGCTGCTGCTCCACGGGGCTTTGACCACGAGGCCTTGGGAGTTGTGGGTCAGTGCCTTCACCTCGTCGACCGACCTCAGTTCGTGGGCCTCGCCGATGGTGCCGGGAAGTGTGGTGAGCGGGCGGAGCAGATGGGTGGTGCCCCATGCCCGATGGCTCATGCGCCGCACAAGGTCCAGTTGCTCGTCGGTGGGCAGCAGATGAGGACTCATGCCGCAGTCCAGGAGCTGCTGGCGCAGGGCCAGATTCCATCCCCATGGCTCCACCTCCACGTCTTGCTTGTGGCGCAACATCGCGCAGAGCATCGCGCGGTCGGCCAACGTGGCCTTGGGCTCTATGCCTATCTGGCTGAGGCTCAGGCGCGCCAGAGTGATGTCGTCTACCCATACCACATCGCCTTCGCCAGCCCAAAGTGCAGGCAGGAACCCCAGGTCGTGGCGCAGTTGCCGGCCTGCCCGCGGGGCGGTGAACCGGCTCTGATGGGCCGCCAGGGCCAGGTCGTGCTCGGGGTTGAAGACATGTAATTTCATCTTTCGGTGCTTTGACAGCGCAAAGTTAATAAACAATTTTGACAGACCACGCTGCAGGGGCAAGGAATATGTGGCTTTTCGGGCAAAATATGGGGTGGATATGTATGTGCAAAAAATCCTAAAATGCAAAAGTTTTGCTATCTTGAGTTTGCAATTTTAAAATAATATATTATCTTTGCAAATGAATATAAGCAAATCAAGCAAATCGTAGATGGAAGCTTTCTTTCGCACTCACACCTACCTCGTAGAACATACCAATGCCGCCGTTCGCCGCTCGCTCATGGATGAGATAGACTGGAACGACCGCCTTATCGGCATTAAGGGTACCCGAGGCGTGGGCAAGACGACGTTCCTGCTGCAGTATGCGAAAGAGAAGTTTGGCAAGGACGACCGGCAATGCCTGTATGTCAACATGAACAACTTCTACTTCCAGGGACAGGGAATTGCTGATTTCGCGCGTGAGTTTGTGGCCCAAGGCGGTAGGGTGCTGCTCATCGACCAGGTGTTCAAGCAGCCCAATTGGAGTGAGGAGCTGCGGCGATGTTACCACGAGTTCCCCCAGCTGAAGATAGTCTTCACCGGTTCGAGTGTGATGCGCCTGAAGGAAGAGAATCCCGAGCTCAACGGCATCGTGAAGGGGTATAACCTCCGAGGGTTCTCGTTTCGCGAGTTCATCAACCTGCAGACGGGGCAGAACTTCCAGCCCTGCACGCTCAGCGAAATTGTGAACAACCACGAACATATCGTGAAGAAGATACTGCCCTATGTGAGTCCGCTGCAATATTTTCAGGACTATCTGCACCACGGGTTCTATCCGCTCTTCCTCGAACACAGTAATTTCTCAGAGAATCTGCTCAAGACCATGAACATGATGACCGAGGTGGACATCCTGCTCATCAAGCAGATCGACTTGAAATATCTCACCAAAATCAAGAAACTTTTCTATCTTCTCGCTGTGGAGGGCATCCATGCGCCCAACATCAGTCAGCTGGCCAACCAGATAGACACCAGCCGTGCCACGGTGATGAACTATATCAAATACCTTGCCGATGCCCGCTTGATCAACATTATCTACAGCTGCGGCCACCATTTCCCCAAGAAACCGTCTAAGGTAATGCTCCACAATCCCAACCTGATGTATGCCATCTATCCCATTACGGTGGACACGCAGGACGTGATGGAGACCTTCTTCGTGAACTGCATGTGGAAAGACCACAAGGTGAACGAGGGGACGAGTGCCCACAACTATATGATCGATGAGAGCCGCAAGTTCCGCATCTGCGACGCGCAGGCTCAGGGCAAGCAACGCAATAACAACGAGACAATATACGCACAGTATAACACCGAGATAGGACACGGCAACCATATTCCTCTGTGGCTGTTCGGGTTCCTCTATTAATAAACATTCAAAAACATTATAAACTTTATTATTACACACAAAAATGGCAAAAGAAAAGAAATTCATGACTTGTGATGGTAATACCGCTGCCGCCCATGTGAGCTACATGTTCACAGAGGTAGCCGCTATCTATCCTATCACTCCGTCTTCTCCCATGGCCGAACATGTGGACGAGTGGGCAGCCAAGGGTCGTAAGAACCTCTTCGGTCAGACGGTCTATGTGCAGGAAATGCAGTCTGAGGGCGGTGCCGCAGGAGCTGTGCACGGTTCTCTCCAGGCTGGTGCATTGACCACGACATTCACTGCTTCTCAGGGATTGTTGCTGATGATTCCTAACATGTACGAAATTGCGGGTGAATTCCTGCCTTGCGTGTTCCACGTATCGGCTC
>DCJH01000040.1:0-31529 GCA_002317385.1 Prevotella sp. UBA1705
ATCACTCACCTCAGAATTATCTGTAAGATTCGTGAAATCTGTGGTTCCAAAAGGAGAAAACGGGTGCATCACTCATCATTGAAAAGCATTCGAGAGAATGAGGTTCAGGCGAGAGGACACGAATAAAATACCTTTGAAAGATATTGAAGAAATACACGAAGAGCAGGAATTTCTACCCCATCCCAAGCCCAGATGATTAAGATCGGGGCAAAATTGGGCATTCTTTAATATATTGACACACAGATACTTGTAATTGTTTGACAAAATATGGGGTTGCGATTAATACCGAATCGCGAGACGATTAGTACCTGATGGCAAAGCGAATAGGTGGTTATCGCTGGGCGAAAACGCCGTTTTCTCAGCAGAAAAAAGCCTGAAAGAGGACGATTCGGGCCTTATCGCCAGTAACGACAGGCACGAATCACATCAGAAAAACGATGCAGAGACAAAAACAGCCGATAGGAATCTCTGAATGAGAAGTCCCTATCGACCTTAAAAAGAATAAATGATTTTGACAAAACGAGGAGCGCCTTTGTCAAGCGAAAGATGCCTATGCCGTCTCCTTCACCAGGTCTTTCACCTTCATGGCCTTCATCCAGCTGCCGCTCCAGATACGTGCCAGGAAGATGATGCCGCGGAAGGTGAGCTCGGTAGCCATGGCAAACCACACGCCCCTGAGGCCATAGTCCTGAGCCAGCCACCAGGCCAGCGACAGGCGTACGCACCACATGGACACAAGATTCATGATAGCCGGCTTGAGCGTATCGCCCGCACCCACACACACGCTGTAGCTCACGATGGAGGCTGCAAAGAACGGTTCGGCAAAGGCCTCTATGCGCAGCACCTGCGTGCCCAACTCGCGGATGCCCTCGACGGGCGACAGAAATCCAATCATCTCTGGCGCAAAGATATACATCACGAGTCCCATGAAGGCCATGACCAGCATGCCAAGGCCAATGGTGAGGTGGGCAAAGTTCTTGCAAAGGTCGTGGCGGCCCGCACCATGGGTCTGTCCCACGAGTGTCGTGGCGGCGTCGCCGATGCCATATCCCGGCATGTAGCAGAGGCTCTCAGCCGTGATGGCAAACGAGTTGGCGGCGATGGCAATGTTGCCCAACGGCGCCACGATGAGCGTACTCACCACCTGCGCACCGCTCATCAGCACCTGCTGGATGGCAATGGGCAGACTGATCTTGAGGGCGTTGCGCACATAATCCCATACCCACTGGAAGGGCTCGTGGTCGAGATGCAGCGCCAGAATCTTGTTCTTACGCAGTGCCACATACGACATGGGTATCACCGTCACCACGTAGGCGCACATCGTGCCCAGCGCAGCACCCATCACTCCAAGACGGAGCACATAGATAAACAGGTAGTTGAAAGCCACATCGAGAAAGCACATCACGATACTTAGGATGCTCGGGATGCGCATATCGCCCGAACTTTTCTGCATGGCGCTCATCAGATGATAGAGCAATACCACCGGCAGAGTGAGCGAGAAGATGAGAAAATAGATGGAGGCATCAGGCGCAATATCGTCTCCTCCGCCCAACCAATGGGGCAAAGGATTGTGGATAGACACGCCGATGAGAGTCATGAAAAGGGAGAATATGAGGCCGCAGATAAGCGCATGGCGGAACACCTGGCGCGCCTTCACAAAGTCGTTGGCCCCGATGAAGTGGGCCACCTGTACCGAAAATCCGATAGACGTGGCGCCCATCACAGAGCCCATGAGCCATGTGGTGGTCTCTATCAGGCCGATGCTGGCCGACGCGGTAGCACCCAAATGGCCCACCATAGACGCATCGATGAAGAACATCATGACCGTGGTGATCTGCGCCAACATAGAGGGAATACTCAGTTCTATGATGAGATTGAGCTTCTCACGCCCGGTCATGGGCAGTTGTTCTCGTATTTTAGCCAGTAAGGCTTCGCTTCGCTTGTTGCTTAACATATTGTGATTCTGAGAGTGCAAAGTTACGCAGATTTCCGAAATCCGCCAAGATTTATAGACACAATAAAGGCGATCACCCTCTTAGGGACCGCCTCGTCTATGCTACATTTGAGTTTTATATCCTACTGCTTTCTCTATGAAACGACAGGCTACCAATTGTTACTGTTTTTTCCTCCGCCCGTCAACCATGCGGCAGCCAAGGCTGCACACATGTTCATCGCTATGATGAAACTCATCTTTCTTCCTCTTTCCTTTCGGTTATCCTAACCAATCTTCTGTTATCCTTCTACCTTGCGGACCTTACGGACCGATGCTATCTTTCTACCTTGGGCAACTAACTACCTTTCGTATTGTTATCCTTCAATGTCCAATCTTCTACCTTCGACCAATACCTTATCCTGAATAACCTGATCTTTCTACTACCTATTGTTTGTTCCTGACAATCTTTACCTTGATACTAACACCTGTCTATTCTATTCAAAACATACTTGACGTTCCAACTTGAAATAACTCTCTGTCTGTTTGTTCTCTCTCAAAATTTCTTATATCTCTTGGTTGTCAATGCGCATTCACATGCTGTCATTGTTTTGTTTTGACGCTGCAAAGATAGGGGGAAAGTGGGAAAGCCACAACACTTTTGGCCCTCTTTTCATCAAAAATCGATACATTCTTGACATGAATCAAATGGTTGTGCGCGGGCACAACGCAACAAACATCAGGTCTTTGATACTTTCTTTGCCCACAGAGGGAGAGAGAACATCATGTGGAGACTACTATATAATATGGTGAGAGGTATTATATAATATGGATGAAGCTACTATATAATATGGATGAAGCTACTATATAATATGGTAAGAGCTACTCTTTCATAGGGTGAACACCATGAAAAATCCCTGCCACTCTGAGGAGGAAAGGCAGGGATTCGTATTTCAAAACAGCGTGAAGGCCGAGTCACAACGGGGCAACCCGAGCCTGCTGCATCATTCAGTAATCCATTGGTTGTTGCCCTTGGCACTGAAATCGGGCACGGTTGAGCCGCCGCGATAGTAGGACACAAGCTCCAAATCGAAGGTCAGCACTGAGTAGGCAGGGATGCTTCCGCTCGCCGTCGCACCATAGCCGAGTGTCCAAGGCACGTAGATCACCCACTCATCGCCAATGTGCATGTGCTGCACGGCAGTGGCAAAACCATCGGTCAATCCGCTCACTAAGAACTGGGCGGGAGCCGCTGTGGAGTCGGAGGTGGACTTATGCCACGACGAATCAAACTCGTAACCGTTGGGATAGGAGGTCGACGGGAGCAGGGTGCCCTTGTAGTTCACACGCACATAGTCGGTGTAGAGGGGGCTGCCCGAACCGGTTCCGGCCTTGATGACATGCACAACGATATAAGATGTGTTGTCGCTGTGGAGCGAATCCTCCAGGTTCCAGCTCTTGATGATCTTCCAACTGGTATCTCCAGCCGCTATGCGCTCAGTGGCCTGGGCATAGATGCTGTTCCATTTCGTGGCATTGGTAGCCTGCCAATCGGGAAACTCGTCTACCTCATCCGACGACTCAGAGCACGAGGTGAAAAGTAAAAAGGTAAAAAGGTAAAAAGGTAAAAATACGAGAACACCCTTTACCAACTTCCTTATCATACTTTTCTTTATCAGTAAATCCATATTGATTTATCCTATATGGCTCACGCTTTCATAAACGCTCGCCCCTTTTTTACTCTTTTACTTTATTACCCTTTTACCTTTATCTTACTTGTCGAGGCCGGCAATCTCCTTGCCCAGACGCTTCAATACCGACGTGATGCTCACGCGATCCTCTATGATAGAGCGCAGTTCGCTGATGTCTACACGCTCCTGCTCCATGGTGTCGCGGAAGCGGAGGGTCACCTTATGGTCGTTGGGCGTGTCGTGGTCTACAGTTACACAGAACGGCGTACCTACGGCATCCTGACGGCGATAGCGCTTGCCGATGGAATCCTTCGGGTCGCCATAGTGGGTGTTGAAGTGGAATTTCAGGTCGTCCACGATAGCATGGGCAATCTCAGGAAGACCGTCTTTCTTGTCCAAGGGGAACACAGCGCACTTCACCGGGGCCAATGCCTCGGGCAGCTTGAGCACCACTCGGCTGTCGCCGTTGCCCAAATCCTCCTCGGTATAGGCATGGCACATCACGCTAAGGAACATTCTATCCACACCGATAGAGGTCTCCACATCGTACGGTGTGTAGCTTTCATTGGTCTCAGGATCAAAGTATTTGATACCGCGGCCGCTGTATTGCTCATGCTGCGACAGGTCGAAGTCGGTACGGCTGTGGATTCCTTCCACCTCCTTGAAGCCGAAAGGCATCTTGAATTCGATGTCGGTGGCTGCATTAGCATAGTGTGCCAGCTTCTCGTGGTCGTGGTAACGATAGTTGTCGTTGCCCATTCCCAGAGCCTCGTGCCATGCCAGACGCACGCGCTTCCAGTAGTTGAACCACTTCATTTCGGTGCCCGGCTGGCAGAAGAACTGCATTTCCATCTGCTCAAACTCACGCATACGGAACACAAACTGGCGTGCCACAATCTCGTTGCGGAAAGCCTTTCCTATCTGCGCAATGCCGAAAGGCAGCTTCATGCGGCCCGTCTTCTGCACATTGAGATAGTTCACAAAGATGCCCTGAGCGGTCTCGGGACGGAGGTAAATCTTATTCGTGGCGTCGGAGAGAGAGCCCATCTCGGTAGAGAACATCAGGTTGAACTGACGCACATCGGTCCAGTTCTTGGTGCCGCTGATAGGATCTGCGATGCCCTCGTCGATGATAATCTGCTTCAAAGCCTCCAAGTCGGGGCCCTGCATAGCCTCTGCATAGCGAGCGTGGAGGGCGTCGCGCTTCTGCTGATTCTCCAGAACGCGGGGATTAGTCTCGCGGAATTTGGCCTCGTCGAAGCTTTCTCCAAACCTCTTGGCAGCCTTGGCCACTTCCTTTTCAATCTTTTCCTCATACTTTCCGATCTGGTCTTCGATGAGGTTATCGGCGCGATAGCGCTTCTTCGAGTCGCGATTGTCGATGAGAGGATCGTTGAAAGCGTCCACGTGGCCGCTGGCTTTCCACACCGTGGGGTGCATGAAGATGCTGGCGTCGATACCCACAATATTCTCGTGGAGCAGCACCATGGACTGCCACCAATACTGCTTGATATTGTTCTTGAGCTCTACTCCATTCTGACCGTAGTCGTAAACGGCTGCAAGGCCGTCGTAAATATCCGAACTTGGAAAGACGAAACCATACTCCTTGCAATGGCTTACGATCTTCTTAAATACATCTTCTTGTGCCATGTTATATAATAACTTTTATAGAATAATTTGCGCAAAGTTACTGATTTTTCCCTTATCTGCGCTATAGTTGAGCGTTAAAATAGAGTAAAATGTAATCTTCCCAGTCTGTTATTCCTACAGAATGATTTTTACAATCAACCCATGCAAGCAAACCGACACTACCGCATTTCAAAATAAAATCATGGAAAACAATAGGGGAAAACTACCTCCCCAGAGTTTTAATCCTAAAAGATGAACACTTCATACGCACAGGATAGCCGGTTTGTCTCGCAGAGGTGATTCCCGCATCCCTACCCCATGAAGCCACGGTTCACACCATCAAGAAACACCCAAAAGCATTGGAACAATGGAAAAGACAATGAGCAGCCCCACCTACGACATGCTGAGCCAGTTGCAATCCATATTTGCAGAGCATGCCGACCGCAACGCGTTCTGCATTGACGACCACTTCTTCACCTACCGCGACCTGGCCGACGAGGTGGGCAATATGCGCATGGCGCTGCGCCATGTGGACGGAAACCACGTGGGACTCGTGGCCAACGACGACATCTATACCTACGCCTCGATTCTCGCTCTGTGGATGGAGGGCAAGAGCTATGTGCCGCTTCATCCGCTCCAGCCCATCAGACGCTGCGAGGACATCATCGGGCAGGTGGGCATCAAGACCGTCATCGACTCGTCGGATACTACCCGCTACCACCACGTGGAGGTGATCCAGCCCCAGCAGACCGACTATTATCCAGAGAGTTTCTACGACGAAACCCACTTCGATGCCGACCGCATGGCCTACATTCTCTTTACCTCGGGCAGCACGGGGCGGCCCAAAGGTGTGTGCCTCACCATGGGCAACGTGGCGTCGTTTGTAGACGCTTTCTTCGCGCTGGGCATCCACTTGTATCCCGACGACCGCTGTCTGCAGATGTTCGACCTCACATTCGACATGTCGGTGGGCAGCTATCTGGCGCCCCTACTCCGCGGCGCCTGCGTCTACACGGTGGCTCCCGGCAAGATCAAGTGGCAGGAGGTGTACCGACTCATGGAGGACTACGAGCTCACCGAAGCCCAACTTGTACCCTCGGTCATCCACTATCTCAAGCCCTATTTCGACGAGATCTGCGCGCCGTCGATGCGCTATGCGCTCTTCGCCGGTGAGGGATTGCCGGCCGACGACGTGGCGGGATGGCAGCGATGCCTGCCCAACGCCGAGGTGTGGAACGTGTACGGGCCGACCGAAAACACGGTCTACAGCACCGGATACCTCATTCCCCACCACTCCCCGATGGAGCAACACAATGGCATTGTGGGCATCGGCACGGCCATGCAGGGCGTGGAAACGATGGTCGTAGACCACCGCAACCGACCCGTGGAGGCCGGCACACGAGGCGAACTATGTCTTGCCGGCCCACAGCTCACGCCCGGCTACTGGGCCAATGAGGCCAAGAACCGCGAGTCGTTCTTCACCCAAGGCGGACAGCGCTGGTATCACACGGGCGACATCTGCGAGCAGGTGGCCGACGGAAACCTGCTCTACCTCGGGCGCATGGACTCCCAGGTACAGATACAGGGCTACCGCGTGGAGCTGAGCGAGATAGAGCATGTGGCCCGAGGATTCTACGGAGAGCAGGTGGCCGCGGTGGCGCTGGCCGAAGGAAATGGTAGCGACAACACCACCATCGGGCTCGCCGTGGAGACCCGTACCCACGAGGACGACCGCCCGTTGCTGGAGCATCTGCGCCAGTTTCTGCCCCAATACATGCTCCCCACCAGCATATACCACATAAAACCCTTCCCTCAAAACGCCAGCAACAAGATTGACCGGCGCAAAATCAGAGAACTCATCGCACTCAACTAAACCACTATGGAAAGACAAGACATACTGCAGACATTGAACCAAATCTTCATCGACGTACTCAAGAACCCCGGATTACAGATAGACGAGACCATGACTGCCCACGACGTAGACGGCTGGGACTCGCTGTCTAACATGACCATTATCAGCGAGGTGGAGCGCCAGTGGAACTTCAAGTTCAAGCTCCACGACATCGTGAAGATGCGCAACATCGGCGACATGGCCGACTGCATCATGAAGCGTAGCAAATAGACCGCACTCCCACATGGAATTTCTCACCTTTGCGTTCGTGGCACTTTTCGGTGCCACGTTCCTCCTTTATTATGCCCACATCGGCCGCCGTTGGCAGCACGGCGTGCTTCTGGCGGCCAGCTTCACGTTCATTGCCTGGTACCACTGGCAGTATCTCGCCGTGGCAGCAGGCATCACGCTGTTCACCTTCTACATGGGTCGAGCGCTCCACCGGCATCTCGACACCCCACGTGCGCCCGTCCTTCTCTGGACGGGCATCGGCACCTTGGTGGGCTTCTGGCTCCTGGCACGCTACTGGTCGGGCCTGTTTCCGCTGGGCATCTCGTTCTACACGTTCCAGGCGCTGGCCTATCTCATCGAGATTTACTGGGAAGAAGAGCCCGAGGACGACCCGCTGGACTTCACGCTCTACATGCTGCTGTTCATGAAATTTCTGTCGGGCCCCATCGAGCGCGGGCAGAGCATGCTGCCCCAACTCAAGGCCGCCAAGGCGTTCGACTATGCTCAAGTGACCCGCGGCATGAAGCTATTGGCCTGGGGATGCTTCCTCAAACTGGTCATCGCCGACCGCATCGGGCCAGCGCTCGACACCGTGTTCAACGACGTCGGCGAGGCCTCGGGCATGCAACTGCTGCTCGCCACCGCCCTCTACCCCATCCAGCTCTATGCCGACTTCGCCGGATACACCTGCATGGCCATAGGACTGGGCCGCATGATGGGCTTCCAACTATCGCCCAACTTCCGCCGACCGTTCATCGCCGACACCACCGGCGATCTGTGGCGACGCTGGCACATCTCGCTCTCCTCGTGGGTGCGCGACTATGTGTTCACGCCGCTCAACGCCTCGCTGCGAGGCATGGGCCGTGCGGGCATCTACATCTCGCTCCTCGCCACGTTCATCGTCATCGGCGTGTGGCATGGCGCCGGCTGGACCATGGCGCTCTACGGACTGTGCCAAGGGGTGCTCGTGGTCTACGAAACAGCCTGCAAAGCCCAGCGCCAACGGGCCGCACGGACGATAGGACAAGGCCTCTGGCGCACCCTCACCACGCTGCGCACGTATGTGTGTTTCGCCCTCTCGCTGCTCTTCTTCCGACTCACGTCGGTGGGCGATGTGGCCTACACCTACGCGCATCTCTTTGGTGGAATGCGCACAAGCATCAAGGAACTGCGCTTCGGCATGAACGACACGCAATGGATAGTGTGGGGCATTGCTGTGGTGCTGATGTTCCTGGCCGAGTGGCTCAACAGCCGCACGGCCCTCATCGCATGGACCGAACGGCAGAAGACCCTGGTGCGATGGCCCCTCTATTTCGCCCTCGTGCTGGTGATATTTGCCTATGGCGCCTTTGGCGTTGAGAACTTTATCTATGTTCAATTCTGATTTCCGATGAAATACACTCCCCTATTACGCTTCCTCCGCAAGATATTGTTGCTGGCCTGTCCCTTCCTGTTGCTGCTGAGCTACTATGTGGTGCGCGACCCGTTTATGGTACTGCGCCACTATGCCGACTACGACCATTCGCACGTGAGCCAGAACGAAGGCTTCGTGGGCTGGCAGAAATACAAGCTGCAGCGGGCCCAGGCCCACTACGATGCCTTCATCATGGGCAATTCGTGCACGCTGGCTTTCTCCAGCAAAGAGTGGAACCGGCACATCCACGCCCACCCTTTCCGCCTGTTTGCCAATAGTCTCGGACTGGCCGACCTGTGCCAGATGCTCGACGCCCTCGACCGCCAGCCCCATCAGCCGGTGCGCCATCTGCTCGTGGTGGGCGACCGCGAGTTCCTCTCCCGCGACCGCATCAGTCCGGGAGCCATGCACGTGATGCCCCCCGAGGTGAGCCATCGGAGCTGGGTCAACGTGCAGACCGATTTTGTGCAGGCTTTCTTCGACACCCGCGTGCTGCTGCCCTTCCTGCGCTATGAGCTCACGGGCAAGGTGAATGCTGCGGCCAGCGGTGTCATCGTCACGACGCTGCCCACCCGCGAGCGCATCACCAACGATGCCATCATCGCTCAAGACGACACCATCGCCAAGCACGGCGAGGCCTACTGGGCGGGCGGCGAATGGGACAAAGCACGGCTCAA
Source organism: Prevotella sp. UBA1705 (assembly GCA_002317385.1). GTDB lineage: Bacteria > Bacteroidota > Bacteroidia > Bacteroidales > Bacteroidaceae > Prevotella. The sequence continues at coordinate 9,464 of DCJH01000040.1, forward strand.
CCGCCCCACGGTGGCGCGCCCCGTGGTCTTCGAGTCGCAGCGGAGGCTGCTCGGCAAGATAGCCGATTTCTGCCGTCGCCACCACACCGACCTGCGCCTGGTTATCGGGCCGTGTACCGACCGCGTGGCCACCCATCCGCAAGACATAGCTGCCATCAGGGCCGTGGTGGGCGCAGAGCACTTCTTCGACTACAGCGACCGTCAGTCATGGTGCGATGTTCATCATTATTACGACCCCGAGCATTATCGCCGCAGCATGGGCACCATGATGCTCAACGACATGTATGGGCGGGTCCCGGCAGCCTCCTATGTGGTCCACAAGACATTCAACCGATAGCCTTCCCATTGGGATTTTTTCAAGATAATTCCTAAGAATTAATATATTGAATAGCTCATAGGAGGAGGATTGCTATGGCGTTTTTCAGGGAAAACGACTTAGTTTCTATCCATTTTCGCCCTGTTGGCATTGCCTTTAGGCCCTTTTCGCCGTTCTATTTGGGCCAAAAGCTTGAGTCACAAAGCCTTAAACGCATGGCGATAAGGTACTAATCGTCTGGAGATTAGCACCTTATCGCCATGTCTTTTTTGTCAAACAATCACAACATGCTGGCTTTCAGCATGTTCCAAATTGGAGATTTTGAAGAATTTTCTCGCGTCTTTGTCTGTCGGATAGCCTCCGAGGCTCGCCTTGAGAGCAGTCTTCAAATTATTTCATAAGAATTTATTTTCCACGTCAGCAGATGGGGGATACTCCTTTGTTTTTATCTCACGCAGAGCCGCAGAGGGAAAGGAGGCTACGCAATGGGTGGTTCACACGGAGTTGGGGAGGCCACAGAGGCTGCACCCAAGGGATGATGCGGTGGCGGCATGACTTAAGCATGCGTATGCCCTGCCTGTCAATCGATGTTCTAACTGATAGCTTTTGCTGCCATCAGCCAATAAAAAACACAAAAACATGTCATCCTCGACGGATGGCCGTTTTTGTGTGTCCAAAGAAAAACAAGGCTTTACAGCAACTGCTTGGCCGTCTCGGGCGTGATCTCAAGTACACTGCGAATGAAGGGGTACTTGGCGAACATCATGTCGTATTCGGCACCTGAATTGAAGAAACGGGCCGTACCCTCCACGCGGAATCCGGTGCCCTGGTAGCCGTTGTAGCCTTCCACCTCACGGGCGGCAAGCGTCACTTTCACACGGTTGTTCACGGCAATGTCGGCCTCTGTGCTGGTCATGCCGGCGGCAGGAACGAGCAGTCGGCCGTCGTCGGTCACCACCAGATAGGAGTTCCAGGTGCACGTCACGTGCGGTTCGTCGTTGCCCCACGAGATAATCGACACCGCGCCCTCGTACTTCAATACCTCAAAAAAATTGTCTGTCAATACCATCCTTACTGTTGATCTGTAGGTGAAACATTTGTCTTACGTGGTGCAAATATAACCCTAAGGCTGGAAAATTGTCACAATCCTGTCCGCTCAGCCCCCACATTTATCAATATTTTTGTTATTTCTATATTTTTTTCGTACCTTTGAGGCTAAAATAACGACGAACGAAACCATATATGGACGACGATAAAACAAAAGACTTGGACGAGGAAAAAGAGTTGAACGACATGGCCGTCGACGAGGAGAACTTCACCGACGAGAGCGAGGGCACCCACTCAGACTATAAGCCTGCCGACCGCTTCGACTCCGCAGCCGTGCACCATCTGAGCGGCATGTATAAGAATTGGTTTCTTGATTATGCCTCCTACGTGATTCTGGAGCGCGCCGTGCCCAACATTGAGGACGGTCTGAAACCCGTGCAGCGCCGCATTCTCCACTCGATGAAGCGCATGGACGACGGTCGCTACAACAAGGTGGCGAATATCGTCGGCCACACCATGCAGTTTCACCCGCATGGCGATGCCTCCATCGGCGACGCGCTGGTGCAGCTGGGTCAGAAAGACTTGCTCATCGACACGCAGGGCAACTGGGGCAACATTCTCACCGGAGACCGCGCTGCCGCGCCCCGCTATATCGAGGCAAGACTGTCTAAATTTGCCCTCGAAACGGTGTTCAATCCTAAGACTACGGAGTGGCAGCTGAGCTACGACGGGCGCAACAAAGAGCCTGTGACGCTGCCCGTAAAGTTCCCCATGCTGCTGGCGCAGGGTGCCGAAGGCATAGCCGTGGGACTCTCGAGCAAGGTGCTGCCCCACAATTTCAACGAGCTCTGCGATGCCGCCGTGAGCTATCTGCGTGGCGAGCAGTTTGACCTCTACCCCGATTTCCCCACCGGCGGCTCCATAGACGTGGCCCGATACAACGACGGTCAGCGTGGCGGAATAGTGCGCGTGAGGGCCAAAATCGAGAAGTTGGACAACAAGACGCTGGTGATTCGTGAAGTGCCGTTTACCAAAACCGCCGCCTCGCTGCAGGAATCCATCACCAAAGCCATAGAGAAGGGCAAGATCAAAGCCCGCCGCGTGACCGACATGACGGCGCGCGAGGTGGAGATTCAGGTGCAGCTCGCCCCCGGAATATCGTCGGACAAGACCATCGACGCCCTCTATGCGTTTACCGATTGCGAGATCAACATCTCGCCCAACTGCTGTGTCATCGACGACCAGAAGCCCGCTTTCCTCACCGTGAGCGACGTGTTGCGCCACAATGTGGACCGCACCATGGGCCTGTTGCGCCAGGAACTCCAGATTCGCAAGGCCGAACTCGAGGAGCAGCTGTTCTTTGCCTCGCTCGAACGCATATTCATCGAGGAGCGCATGTATAAGGAGAAGAAGTTTGAGCAGGCCCCCGACCAGGTGGCTGTGCTCGCCTTCCTCGACGAGAAGTTCACCCCGTTCAAGAAAGATTTCATCCGCGAGATACGCCAGGACGACTATCTTCGTCTGCTCGAAATCAAGATGCAGCGCATCCTGAAATACAACAAGGACAAGGCCGACCAGCTCATGGCCAAGATCAAGGCCGAGATTAAGGGCATTGACCACGACCTGGCCCACATGACAGACGTTACCATCGCCTGGTACAAACACCTGAAAGACACCTACGGCAAGGACTATCCGCGACAGACCGAGATACGCAGCTTCGACACCATCGAGGCCGCGACGGTGGTGGAAGCCAACGAGAAACTCTACATCAACCGTCAGGATGGCTTCATCGGCACGGGCCTGAAGAAAGATGAGTTTGTGTGCAACTGCTCGGATATAGACGATGTGATTATCTTCTATCGCGACGGAAAGTACAAGATTATCAAGGTGGCCGACAAGATATTCGTAGGCAAGAATGTCATCTGGCTGCAGGTATTCAAGAAGAATGACAGCCGCACTATATATAATGTGGTATATCGTGACGGCAAGGCGGGAAGCTATTTCATCAAGCGATTCAACGTGACGTCTATGACGCGAGACCGCGAATACGACCTCACGCAGGGCAAGCCAGGCTCGCGGGTGATGTATTTCACGGCCAATCCCAATGGTGAGGCCGAGGTCATTAAGGTGACCCTCGACCCCGATCCCAAGAAGAAGCGACAGAATATATTCCTTGAGAAAGACTTCTCCGAGGTAGGCATCAAGGGCCGTACGGCCAAGGGCAACCTGCTCTCCAAGCGTGGTGTGCATCGCGTGACGCTGAAGAGTCATGGTCGCTCGACCCTCGGCGGCCGCAAGGTGTGGTTTGATCCGGATGTGAGCCGCATCAACTATGAGGAGCACGGACGCCTGCTCGGCGAGTTCAACGATGGCGACAGCATCCTCGTGGTGCTGCCCAACGGCGACTTCTACATCACCGACTTCGACGTAAACAACCACTACGAGAAGGACATGAGGATCATAGAGAAGTGGCGTGCCGACAAGGTGTGGACGGCGGTGCTATTCGATGCCGACAACGAAGGCTACCCCTATATCAAGCGTTTCTGCATGGAGGCCACGCGCCGACCGCAGAACTATGTGGGCGACAACCCCAACAGCCGCCTCGTGTTGCTCACCGACACCGTGTATCCACGCATCCAGGTGACCTTCGGTGGGGCCGACGCTATGCGCCCCGCCCTGGAGATCGATGCCGAAAGCTTTATCGCCGTGAAGGGCTTCAAGGCCAAAGGCAAGCGCATTTCGACATGGGCCATCGGCGAAATCACCGAACTTGAGCCCACGAGAATGCCCGAACCGGAGAGCGCCGACGACTCCGAGGCAGAGACAAGCGACGAGCCGGAAGACCTCGATCCGGATGCCGGGAAGTCGCAGCAACAGGTGATAGATGAGATGACGGGGCAGCTGAATCTCTTCTCCGACGATGGAAATGACAAGTCTCTATCATAGTATTCTCCGACCACTGGCCCTCGGTCTTGCCCTCTCGGCAACCCTGAGTGCCTCAGCCCAGACCGACACCGTAGCCAAACGGGAGGTCTGGATGGAGCGTGCAAGGCTGTTCAGTCTGGGCCATACCGACATTCTCGACACCTATCTGTCACAGGAGAAGTTCACCGGAACAGAGTTGCGCTACATCTCTCAGACCTTCCGGCAGACCTCGGGAAGCAGGACTCTGCGCGAGACGACCCATCAGCTGTTCGTCTCTTCGGCCGGAACGCGGGGCAACAACAACTCGCTTCTCTCGGCCATGTACCGCTTTTCCATGGGTTGGTACTATGTGCCCGCGATGGCAGACCAGCGTTTCAGCGTGGCGTTCGGGGGGTTGGCCGACGGCGCATTAGGCGGAACCTACAACACCCGAAACACCAACAATCCGGCGCAGGCACGCCTGTCGCTTTCCATCGACCCCGCCGTGCGCCTGCAATGGCAGTTCCAAGTGGCCCGCATCCCGTTCACCTTGCGCTATGCCGCAGCCATGCCGTTAGTGGGATTGGCATTCTCTCCCAACTACGGGCAGTCTTATTACGAGATCTTTTCGCAGGGAAACTACGACCATAACATCGTGTTCACCTCGCCCTTCTCGGCCCCGCAGCTCCAACAAATGCTCACGGTCAACTTCCGATTGTGGCGCCAGACATTTACCGTTGGCTATCTGGGCGACATCCGTCAGATGCAGGCCAACAACCTGAAATACCATCAATACACCCACGCTCTGCTGTTGGGCTGGCGCTATTGAGACATTGCCGCCCTACCACCCCTATCAATTATCCTGAACATTCCGTCTATGAACCATAAGCTCCTACACCTTTTCCTTCCGCTGTTGCTGCTGGCATTCTCCTCCTGCGTCACCGAAACGGAGTTTGCCGACAACCCACAGGGTAACTTCGAAGCCCTTTGGAAGATCATGGATGAGCACTATTGTTTCTTCGACGAGAAGGCCGTAGACTGGAACGAAGTGCATAGTCGCTATGCCAGACAGATTGACAATACCATGACCGAGAGCCAGTTGCTCGAGGTATTGGGCAACATGCTGGCCGAATTGAAGGACGGACACGTGAACCTTTTCACCTCTTTTGATATAGGTAGATACTGGGGATTCCACGAGAATTACCCCAGCAACTACAGCGATTCGCTCATCAACCGATACCTGGGAACCGACTATCGTATCACCAATGGGTTCCGCTATCGCATCCTCGACGATAATATCGGCTACATCAGTAGTCAGAGTTTCGCCTACGCCATGGGGGCAGGGAACCTCGACAACATCCTGCTCTATCTCCAACCCTGCCGTGGTCTCATCATTGACCTGCGCCAGAACGGAGGCGGCATGCTCTCGTCGGCCGAGGAACTGGCTGCGCGTTTCACCAACGAAGAGATTCCGGTGGGCTACATGCAGCACAAGACGGGCAAGGGACACCGCGATTTCTCAGACTACGAACAGCAGACCTTAAAGCCCGGCAAAGGCTTGAGATGGCAGAAACAAGTAGTGGTTTTGACCAATAGAATGGTGTTCTCGGCCGCCAATGAGTTTGTGAAATACATGAAATGCTGCCCCAATGTCACCGTCGTGGGCGACAAGACGGGTGGCGGTGCAGGCCTCCCCTTCTCCAGCGAACTGCCCAACGGGTGGAGCGTGAGGTTCTCCGCGTGTCCCATGTACGACCGCGACAAGCAGAGCACAGAGCCTGGAATAGACCCCGACGTGCAGGTGTCGCTCACCGCCCACGGCTTTCTCCTGGGCCGTGACACCATTATCGAGCGTGCCAGAGCCTTGATCTCTGCCGCAGCTTCGGCCCACATCGCACCATAATCCTTCTGTTTTTGGCTGACCGATGAGCTTCAAACCCTATATTGTCTCACCCTTTTCTTATTCCCAATAGCTATGAATCCATTTGCCAAATACATTTCCGATAAGCTCAGCATCCGTGTAGAGCAGGTAGATGCCACCCTTGATTTACTCGAGGCGGGGTGCACTATTCCTTTCATCAGCCGCTATCGCAAGGAGGCAACAGGTAATCTCGACGAGGTGCAGGTGGCCGCCATCAGTGACCTCAACGAAAAACTCAAGGACCTGCAGAAGCGCAAGGACACCATCCTGAAGACCATCGACGAGCAGGGCAAGCTCACCGACGAATTGCGGCAGCGCATCACTGCCAGCTGGAATGCTACCGAACTGGAGGATATCTACCTGCCCTTCAAGCCCCGCCGGCGCACCCGTGCCCAGGTGGCGAGGGAACAGGGACTGGAGCCGCTGGCCGACATCATCATGCAGCAACGTGAGCGCGAGCCGCTGGCCGTGGCCCAACGGTTTGTAAAAGAAGACGTGAAGGATGTGGAAATGGCCTTGCGTGGGGCACAAGACATTATTGCCGAGCGCATCAGCGAGAGCGAAGGCTCGCGCCAGAGTGTGCGCAGCGTGTTCCGACGCGATGCTACCATTGCCTCGCGCGTGGTGCCGAAGATGAAAGACGAGGATGCGGCGCAGAAATATTCCGACTATTTTTTCTTCAGCGAAGAGCTGCGACGCTGCTCCTCCCACCGCCTGCTGGCCATGCGGCGAGGCGAGGCAGAGGGCGTGCTGAGGGTCACCATTTCGGCCGACGACGATGAATGCGTGGAGCGGCTGAAACGTCATTATGTGCGCGGCTACGGCGCTTGCCAAACCCTCATGGGCGAGGCCGTGGAAGATTCATATAGGCGTCTCATCTGCCCCTCTATCGAAAACGAGTTTGCCGCCATGAGCAAGGAGAAGGCAGATGATGAAGCGATCAAGGTGTTTAAGGAGAATCTGCGGCAGTTGCTGCTCGCCGCCCCACTCGGACAAAGGCGAGTGATGGGCGTCGATCCGGGTTTCAGGACAGGTTGTAAGGTGGTGGTGCTCGATGCTCAAGGTAATCTTCTGCACCACGATGTAGTCTATGCCGTGGGCCATCAGGCCGAGAATCCCAAGCCGGGAAGTAAGACTCCGCTGCAACGCTTTGAGGAATTGGCTCGCCGTTACAGCATCGAGGCCATTGCGGTAGGTAACGGAACGGGCTCGCGAGAGACCTCCGACATTCTCCGACAGATAGCTGACGTGCCGACCTACGTAGTCAGTGAGGATGGTGCAAGCATCTACTCGGCCTCGGAAGTGGCCCGCGAGGAGTTCCCCAATGAGGATGTAACGGTGCGCGGAGCGGTGAGCATTGGGCGCCGGTTGATGGATCCGCTGGCCGAATTGGTAAAGATTGACCCGAAGAATATCGGCGTGGGACAGTATCAGCACGACGTGGACCAAAGCAAACTGAAGCATAGTCTCGACCAAACCGTGGAGCTATGCGTCAACTCTGTGGGTGTGAACCTCAACACGGCAAGTAAGAACCTGCTCACCTATGTGAGCGGACTCGGCCCTGCATTGGCCCAGAACATCGTGGATTATCGCCGTGAGAACGGAGCGTTCACTTCGCGCGCCCAACTCAAGAAAGTGCCGCGTCTCGGGCCGTCGGCCTTCCTTCAGTGTGCCGGATTCCTCAGAATACCCGACGCCAAGAACCCCTTGGACGGCAGTGCAGTGCATCCCGAGAGCTACGCCATCGTGGAACGCATGGCCGACGACTGCGGATGCAAGGTGGCCGACCTGATGAATGATCCGGAACTGCGCAAGAAAATCGACATCAACCGCTATGTCACCGCCGAAGTGGGACTGCCCACCCTGCACGACATCATGGGCGAACTGGAGAAGCCCGGGCGTGACCCGCGCGAACAAATCGAGACCTTTGAGTTTGACCCGAGGGTGAAAACACCCGATGATCTGGTGCCCGGCATGGAACTTCCCGGCATCGTAACCAACATCACCAACTTCGGAGCGTTTGTCGATATCGGCGTGCATCAAGACGGACTGGTACATATTTCCCAACTGGCCAATCGCTTTGTGAAGGACCCCAACGATGTGGTGAAGCTCCATCAGCATGTCCGCGTGAAAGTCTTGGAGGTGGATCGGCGTCGCCATCGCATCTCCCTGACCATGAAATTCTGATAAGTTTTCATGCCGATTCTGTGCCCTTTCTCAATTTTATTGCGTATCTTTGCACCCCAGATGCGCCTGTGGCGGAATTGGTAGACGCGCTAGACTTAGGATCTAGTTGCCTACGCAGTGCAGGTTCGACTCCTGTCAGGCGCACCCAAAAAGGAGTGTAACCCTTTATCCGACAACGGGAAGGATTACATTCCTTTTGCTTTTGATACCGACGAAAGATGGAGGTGGAAAAACGGTGAGGAGGAAAGGATGGAAAGGGCTGGAGGCTGGCGGAGAGACGAGGGGGAGAGAGGGTTTCGGGATTAGTACCTATATGCAAGACGATTAGTACCTTTTTTGAAGAGGATTAGTACCTGATTGCAAAGCAAAATGGAGGAGATGCTTAATTCGTTAAATACCAACTACTTACAAACAATACGCCAAGACGAGAAAAAGGGCATCCCACCTGCAGGGGGATGCCCGGTGGAAAGCTCACGGATTTATCGGGAAGGCTTCCTGATCTTCAATACCGGAGCAATCTTGTTGACCGGTTGGGGCAACTCAACGACCAATCCTTCGGCAGTCTGCCGAGCCTTGACCTTGCCATATCCTAACAGTTCCACGGCGCTGATGCCACGCGAAAAATACGGATTTCCCTTGGCCAGCGACTTGACAACAAGCGTCCCACTCTCGGGCCAGCCCATGGCCGTGACATAGAGATGGCGGGCGCTCTGGTTGAAACGGATATCCTTCCACGTCATGTTGCCATACATGCCATCGTTGAAACCCTGCGCATTCAGCTTGATATCTGCCTCTGCCACCGGTCCCTCGCCAAATATTTTCCAGGGGCGTGTGCCGATGATCGACTCCTTGTTCACCTGCATCCACTCGCCCAAATCGTCGAGCACCCGGGCCTCTTTCTCATCGAACGTACCGTCGGCGCGCAATGGAATGCTCAACAATAGATTACCATTCTTGCTGACAATATCTACCAGTTGCTTCACCACCGTAGCGGCCGACTTGTAGCCATTGTGCTCATAGATGCTCGTGTTGTAGTGCCATCCACCAATACAGTTGCACGTTTGCCACGGCTCATCGATAATCTGGTTAGGGGCGCCACGCTCCACATCCCACGTGATGGCCCTGCGCTGCTCGCTGTCCAGAATCTTACCAAACATCACAGAAGTCTCCTTTCCCTTGTGGGTCATGGCGTTGTGGTTATAGAAATGGGCGGCAATTTTTAGTCCGGCATCACTGATTTTATGGAATGGCATCACCGTCACGTCAAAATAAATGAGGTCGGGATTATACCTGTTGATGGCGTCGAGACAGCGGTCGTAGAAGTTGGTGACAAACTCTTGGGAGGGCAATGACGCCCCATGAGACCAGTCCCACTGGCTGTGTATCTGCCCATTGTTCCAGCTGCGGTCGCTCATCGGATGGCTCTGCTGATAGAGTTGCTGCGGGTCGAGGCCCTCCCACCATTTGCCTTTGCCGTCGGCCTTGGTGAGTTTTCCGTCGTAGTAGACCCCAGCCTTGGGCCCACGCTGGTCGTAACGCTGTGAGGGTTCATACCACGTCCACGCATGATCGGCATGAAAACTGATGCCAAATGGCAGTCCATACTTGCGGGCGGCTTTCGCCCACTCGCCCACCAGGTCACGGTGCGGGCCGATATTCATGGCATTCCACGCCTGATATTTGCTATCCCACAGGTCAAAATTGTCGTGATGGTTGCCCAAAACAAAAAAGTATTGGGCCCCCACCTTCTGATATAGCGCCACCAACCGGTCGGGATTCCATTTCTCTGCCTTGAACAGCGGCAGGATATCCTTGAACCCAAACTCTGAGGGGTGACCGTAATGCTCCACATGATACTTGTATTCGGGGCTGCCCTCAATATACATCGAGCGTGCCATCCAGTCGCCGCTGCCCTCCACACACTGCGGTCCCCAGTGGGCCCAGATGCCAAACTTGGCATTGCGAAACCACTCAGGAACCTTGTGTTGCCGCAGCGATTCCCACGTGGGCTGATACTTTCCAGACATCATCTTCTCATGAATTTCAGACACGGGCACCTGATATTGCTGCGCCTGAACGGCCAATGCCAGCATGAGGCTCCCCAAAAGGGATAGTGTTCTTTTCGGTTTCATCTATCAAAAACGTTAGTTGTAGGTTGGATATGGATAGTAACGAAAACTTGGTGGAATATTGTTTGAAACGAAAGGAATTTGAGGATAAGATGCAAAAAATCCGTTCGAAATGCCTTTCGCTGCAACAATTGGGCGGCGAAAGCAGTCTATGGGATATATGAACATTGAACAGATAGACTCCAAAACCACCCGCAAGCAGGCCCGACGCGAGCGCGTGATGGCCTCGCGCTCCTACCGGCTGATGTCGAAACTCACAGAGTTGATGGACAAATACTATGTTGACCCCATACTCGGACTCGTGCCGGGAGGTTGGGGCGACACCGTTTCGGCCCTGATGGTGGTGCCGTTTATTGGGTTCAGTCTCTTTGTGGTGAAGTCGGTTCCGCTCACGCTGGCCGTGGTCTACAATGCGCTGAAAGACATTGTGATGGGCCTCATCCCATTCTTCGTGGGCGACATTCTCGACGTGTTCAGCCACTCCTACGTGCGCAACATGGAGCTCATTCAGGGCTTCATCGACGACGACCGCAAGGTGGTGCACGAGGTAAACCGTAAGTCATGGTTCTTCGCCGGGGCCATATTGCTCTGCATCGTGGTCATCGTTTTGCTGGTGAAACTCACGATTTATCTCATCAGCAGCATCTTCTGACACCAAAAAATATGCACCGCCCTTGGGGCAGTGCATATTTCTTTTTCAACTATAGCATCATCGGCACCAGATATTTGGCCAGCAGATAGCCGCCGCCGAGGAGCCAGACGTAGAGGATGGCGGCCAGGGCGAAGGGCTTGAATCCGGCTTTCCTGAACTTGTCGATGCTGGTTTCCGCCCCCAGGGCCGTCATGGCCATGGTGAGAAGAAAGATGTCGAGCGTGTTCAGCGCCTGCACCACGCCGGCGGGCAAGAGGTCCAACGAGTTGAAACCGATAACCACCAGGAACATCACGGCAAACCAGGGGATGGTGATCTTGCTCCGCTGGGCGCCCTCATCTCGACGGGCGGCATCGCGTGCCACGAGGAAAGCGATGACCAGCAGCACCGGAACGAGCATCATCACACGTATCATCTTCACGATGATGGCCGAGTCGCTGATGGCCGGCCCCATGGCATTGCCGGCCCCCACCACATGGGCTACCTCGTGGATGGTGGCCCCGGCAAAGATGCCCATCTGCTCGGTGGGCAGCTGAAACACGCCCGCCCGATAGAGTATGGGGTAGAGAAACATAGACAACGTGCCGAATATCACCACCGTAGCCACGGCTACGGCCGTCTTGTAAGGCTTGGGGCGGATAGCGCCATCGACGCCCATCACGGCCGCCGCACCACAGATGGCCATGCCGCAAGCCGTGAGCAGGGCTATGCTGCGGTCCATGCGGAGCAGCCGTCCCACCAGCACGCCCAGCACAATGGTACCCACCACCATGATGGCGTCCATGACTATGGCGGGCATGCCCACCGCCACGACATCCTGAAACGACAGCTTGAATCCGTAGAGGATGATGCCGAGGCGCAAGATTCGCTTGGAACTGAACACGATGCCGGGCACCCAGGCCTCGGGCAGATTGTTGCGGAGGCTGTTGGCATAGAACATGCCGAGGATGATGCCCACTACCAACGGACTGAGCGAGAGGCTCTTCACCCACTGCATATCGCCGATATAAAACGCGGCGCAAGCAAACAGCGCCATGAGCAACACGCCGTGGAGCATGCTGCTTCGCTCGTCAGACAGATGTAAATTCTTCATTTCTTATAGCTTTGTTCCCATTTTTACGGGCACAAAGGTAGTAAGAATCGTGCGACGATGGCTATACAAAATAACTATAGCCTATAACGATTGGTTATGAAGTCCTTGAGTTTCCGGCACAGCCCCAGCGACTCTCCGCGGGCCTCTACGAAAGCCAACTGCCGCTCTATGCGCAGGTCTTCGATGTCGACAATCCTGAAAACGTTGCCCAAAATCTCCTTGCTCACCGACCTGACGCTTACGATTCCCATGCAGTCGGAGTGCTCCACATAGTGCTTGATGCCCTCGGTCGTGCCGAGATTCATCTCTATGTTCAGGTCCGACAGCCTCACGCCCTTCTTGTTCAAGGCCTTCTGAATCACGTCGAGCGAGCCCGACCCGAACTCGCGCAGCACGATGGGGATGGTCTTCAGCTGCTCCAGGGTGATGCTCTCCAACCCCGACAGGCCGCCCTTCAGGCTCACGATGGCCACCAGTTCGTCGTTCATGAAAGGCGTATATTTCAGTGGCGGCTGCCGCAGATAGCCCTCCACCATGCCCAGGTCGATGCGTCCGGCGAGCAGGGCAGCCTCCACCTCGTGGGTGTTTCCGCTGAGCAGGGAGATGCGGATGTCGGGAAACTGCCGGCGGAAGTGTGCGATGATTTCGGGCATGACATACTGCGAGATGGTGGTGCTCGCCCCGATGCGCAGCTCGCCCCTATCGTTGTCCTGCAGCGTATTCATGTCGAACTCCAGTTTCTGATAGTCTTTCAGTATGCGGTTGGCATGCTCCAGCAGCATCTGCCCGGCCTGTGTGAGCTGTATCTTGCTCCCCATGCGGTCGAAAAGACGCACGTTGTATTCCCGCTCCAGCTCCTGAATGTGCTTGCTGATGGCCGGCTGGCTCACGAAAAGTTCCTGTGAAGCCCGCGTGAAACTCAGGTGCGTGGCCACACATCTGAATACTTTCAATCGTATATCAATCATCGTCCAAGGTTGTTTTTCATCTTGTTTCTGCAAAGATACGCACAACAGAGGCAACCGCAAAGCCCTTGGGCGATATTTCTTCTCATCTTTCTCACGGGAGGAGGAAATCCTCGTCATCTCTTGAAACGCGCGGTCCGCTGCCCCGACAAAGCAGCGGCGGCACACCCTTTCCGCAAGAAAAGGTGTGCCGCCGCTGTGAAAGATTCGGGCCGTGTCGGCCTGTCCTAATCGGCCAGACGTAGCCGCAGGCTGTTGAGCACCACGCTCACGCTGGAAAATGCCATAAGCGCGGAGGCCCACATCGGCGTGATCTGGAAGTCGATGCCGAAGAGGCGGAGCAGTCCGGCGGCCAGGGGGATGCACACAATGTTATAGATAAACGCCCAGAAAAGGTTCTGCCAAATCATCCTGACGGTCTTCTGACTGAGCCGAACAGCCTCGGGAATGGCCCGCAGGTCATCGGTCATGAGCGTCACCTGAGCCACATCCATGGCCACGTCGGTACCTTTGCCGATGGCGATGCTCACGTCGGCGTGGGCCAGCGCCTGCGTGTCGTTGATGCCGTCGCCAATCATCGCCACACGCTTACCCTCGGCCTGGAGCCGCTTCACAAGGTTTTCCTTGTCCTGCGGAAGCACCTTGCTCTGATAGTGGGCTATGCCGGCCTTGTCGGCCCAGTATTTGGCGGCCTCCTCCTTGTCGCCGCTCATCATATAGACCTCTATGCCCCGGCTCTGCAACTCGGCCATGGCCTCTCGGGCGTGGGGCTTCAGCGTCTCGCGATCTTCGAGCGGCAGGTCCTCGGCCTTGGTGAAATCAATGTTCTGATTGGGGATGGTCAGCGTGCCGGTCTTATCGCTCACCAGTACGTCTACCTTGCGCAGGCGCTCCAACGCCGTGGCATCCTTGATGAGAACTTGCTTCTGAGCCGCCTTGCCAATGCCCACCATGAGGGCCGTTGGCGTGGCCAGCCCCATGGCGCAGGGACATGCCACCACGAGCACGGCTACCGCACTGAGGATGGCCTGCGGCAGATGGGCGCTGCCTCCGATGAGCCACCAGGCCAGGAAGGTGATGAGGGCGATGGCCGCCACCACAGGCACGAACACCCGGGCGGCACGGTCCACGATGCGCTGCACGGGGGCTTTGGAGCCCTGCGCCTCCTGCACCATGCGGATGATGTGGGCCAGCGCCGTGTCCTCGCCTATCTGACGGGCCCGCATGCGGAACTTGCCCTGACTCGGAATGGTGCCCGCCAGCACGCGCGAGCCCACCTTTTTCTCGGCCGGCGTGGGCTCACCGGTGATCATACTTTCGTCTATATATGCCGCGTCGGCTGTCATAAACGAGGTGGCCCAGGTCACTTCGCCATCCACAGGAACCTTTTCTCCAGGCCTCACCTCAAGGATGTCGCCTGCCTCAATGGTCGAGATGGGCACCTCCTGGAGCTCGTCGGCCGAGCCATTGCCCTCTCCTTCGGGTGTGGGCACGGCTGTTTGGCAGATTCTTGCCGTCTTCGGCGCCATGCCCATGAGCTGTCGGATGCTGCTCGCTGTGCTGTCCTTGGCCTTCTCTTCGAGCAGTCGGCCAGTGAGAACAAAGGTGATAATCATTACGCTGGCGTCGAAATAGGTGTGCCATTCGATGCCACGGCTCCCCCAGACAGCGTCTCCCCAGAACGTGTTGAACGCGCTGAAGATGAACGCGATGGCCGTAGACAGGGCCACGAGCGAGTCCATATTGGCCGTGCCGTGGCGGAGTTGCTTCCACGCCGTGGCGTAGAACATCCGGCCGCAATATACCAGGTTGATGACCGATAGCAACAGACTCACCTGGTTGGCCACGCTGCGACTGCCCACAGGAAGCCATCCCATAGACACGCTCATCACCGCGAGGGCCAGTATCCACGACACGACGGTCTTACGACGGAGCAGCGTGTATTCGCGCTTCTGTATCTCCTCGACCGAGGTCTCCTTGTCGATGACCAGGTCGTAGCCTATGCCATTGATCTCCTGCTTCATGGTCTCAAGCGAGATCTGAGCCGGATCGAACTCCACCAAAGCACTGCGTCCGGGCAGGCTTACCGAGGCATTCTGTATGCCCGGGAGCTCATTGAGCTTGCGCTCCACATTGGCAGAGCATGAGGCACATGCCATACCAACCACTGGAATTGTCTGTTTCATATTCTATTAAATTGCCTCTCCCCCGGCCCCTCCCCGTAGGGAGGGGAGTAAAATGTACCGTAGGAGGTGAATTCTGCGCCGAGATTTGTCGGCGAGAGTATAATTATTTTGTGTCTTTTCTTAGAAGATGATCTTCTTGCTACTATATAACGCCTTCCGCATACCCATGCTACCCCCTATTCCTGAGGTGGGAATCACTCCCCTCCCTCCTGGGGAGGGGAAGGGGGTGAGGCTACAGTATCATCTCGTAGTGGCCTGCACCGTCTACCGCAGCCTTCATATCTTCGGGCTTCACAGCGGCGGAATCATACTCCACCTTCACGTTCTTGTCGGCCAGACTCACCTCGGCGCTCTTCACGCCAGCCAGCGATTGGATGGCCTCCTCTACATGTGCCTTGCAATGTTCGCACTTCATTCCACTCACTTCAAATGTCTTAATTTCCATCATATTCATATTCTTTATTGTTGTTAAAATAATAATCGGAGCCCTATATCATGATTCACCCTGCAAAGATACTATCTCTGCAGGGTGAATCTGTTACACAATTATGGATAAATCTTACAAGTTTCGTGAGGCTAAATTATGCGAAACCAGTCAGCATAAGGCTATTTCAATACCTTGCGCACACTTCCATCGCTCATTCTTACGATATTCAAACCTTTGCGAGGAGCAGTCTGAGGCACGCCGTTCATATTATAATAGGTGGCAGAAGAAGTACCATCGTAGTTGTGAGAAGCTATTCCCGTCGTGACCTTTACCCACTCCGCATTGAATGTAGTCTGCTCAGCGCTCATCTGAGTAAAGCGCTCTACCTCGCCATTCTCGTTCTTCACATAGAACATCCGGTAGTTGTCGGCAGCTGCCCAATGGAATAAATTCGGTTCAACAACCCTGTATTCCACTGTTTCGGGAGCATACTTTACCGGCGCTCCATAATAGTTTCCCAGGAACTGTCCATAGGGCACGATGTTCTCATAGCCGAAGATATGACTCAAAGGATTGCCTAACATCACCACATAGGGATTGGCAATCGAGGTGTTGTAGGTGATATAGATCTCGCCGACCTGCACTCCTTCCTTATACATTCTGATGTGGCTGGGGCCTCCGTCGGTCCAAGTCAACTCGTAAATCTCACGTTCTGTACCATTGGCTCGGTCGGTTTCTACCTTGACCAACTCATTGAAGTCATTGTAGGTGCAATGGAAATGACACACGTCTTCACGTCCAGCATTCTTATCCAAGCCCATTACAATAGTCTCTTCGCTTATCCGACCATCCGCAAGCACTGCTGTACGAACGTCGTCAAGGCTTGAATTGCCCTCGGAATGAACCTGCTCTATCTTGTCGGAAGCATAGGTGTAGACATCAGTAAAAGTCTCCGGAGTCTCATCGCTATATGTAAATTGGAAAGCGGTTTTGGCCAACTGCCCCGCCTTATTGTATTCAAAACTATAGCTTTGCTGACCATTGGTTACCTTCGAAAGCCTCGAACTACTCTGCGCATAGGCAGCACCCGACAGCAAAAAGACTGCTGTCGTCATGATGATTTGTCTCTTCATGGTGTGTTTTTATTACTAATTTTTCCTATGAATAAATCTTTTAGGCTGCAAAATTAGCAAAAAAACTCGATATTTAAGCATGATTCCGGCAGTTTCTTGCCGTAACAAGCTATCCCAGAAGGCCTACCGCATCATGCAGCTACAGCTTGTCGAGGCCTATTCTTACCGGCTTTCGGAGGCCCTTAAACGCAGAAGGTGTCATCCCCGTAACCGCCTTAAACTGATTGGAGAGATAGGCCACACTGGAATAATTCATTTCCAAAGCGATTTCGGTCAGCGTCATCTCGTTGTAGGTCAGCAGTTCCTTCACGCGCTCGATACGCAGTTCGATGTAGTAGTGCTCTATGGTCTTGCCCTCCACTTCGGAGAAAAGCTTCGAGAGTCCACTATAGTCTTGGTGAAGCGACTGGGCGAGATAGTCGCTCAGGTTAATAGCCGAGCGGTTGTCGTGATAGTGCACCAGCTTGATGAGTGAGCTCTTGATGAGGTCGATAGTCTGCCTCCTACGGTCGTCGAGTAGCTCAAAACCGATGTTTTCCAGGCGCTCCTTGATGGTCGAACGCAGGTCGGCTGTAATGCCCTCGCTTACCAAAACCTCGCCCAACTCCACGCTCGTGGGGTGCAATCCCAGGTCTTGGAGGGTCTTGTCGACCGCCATTTTACAGCGGTCGCATACCATATTCTTAATATAAAGCGTAGTCATATCTCTGTGTTTAAAGTTTAACTGTTTGCCTCCGCAGCCTCTCTCGCCTGCTGTTCGCGGGCAAATTGGCGAAAGGTATAGACCATGATGGGAATCGTGACGGCCAGCGAGAGCATGTCGCTCACGGCCTGACACATCTCCACACCGAGCAGCCCGTAGAGCTTGGGCAGCAAGATGATGAGCGGAATGAAGAACAATCCCTGTCGCGAAGCGGCCAGGAAGTTGGCCCGCCACGGCTTGCGGCAGGTCTGAGCAAGCATGTTACTGGCCACGAGAAAGGCGTTGAGCGGGTAGGTGCAGAGCTGCCAGCGCAGCGCTACCACGCCCACGGCAATGACATGAGGGTCGTCGCGGAACACGCCGATGAGCGAACCGCTAAAGATCCAGCCCAGCACGGCACAGACAATGAGGAATGCAGTGCCCAACTTCACGGTGAACCCGAAGGCCGACCGCAGCCTGTCGTACATACCGGCACCATAGCAAAAGCCGCACACGGGCTGGAAACCCTGTCCCAATCCGATAACGGCGGCAAGCACCAACATGGATATTCGGCTCACGATACTCATGCCGGCGATGGCCGAATCGCCGTAGACGCCAGCGGCAATATTAAGCATCATGGTGGCCAGACAGGCCAGACCCTGGCGCGAGAGCGACGGACTGCCACCATAGAATATCTCTTTCAGCCGGGCCGTCGTGGGCTTGAAGTTGCGGAAATGGATAGCAATGTTCTCGCCGCGACGGGCCATAAAGAAGAGGATGGAGAACGAAACCACCTGCCCGATGACCGTGGCCATGGCAGCTCCGGCAATCCCAAGCCCGCAGACAAAGATGAGAATAGGGTCGAGCACCACGTTGAGGATGGCGCCGGTAACGATGCCATACATGGCGAAAGCGGCGTTGCCCTGAAACCGCATCTGGTTGTTGAGGGTGAGAGACGATGTGAGAAACGGCGCGCCGAGGAGGATAATGCCCATGTATTGCTGCGTATAGGGCAGGATAGTAGGCGTGGAGCCCATGAGTCGGGATAGCGGCGTGAGAAACAACTCGCCCAGGATAAGCATCAGCAAACCCGTGGAGAACGAGAGGAAGAAGCCTGTAGAGGCCATCTTGGTGGCATTGTCACGCCGCTTCGCCCCCAGTTCGCGCGAGATATAGTTGCCCGATCCATGACCGAAGAAGAAGCCCATGGCCTGCACGAAGAACATCATGGAGAACACGATACCTACGGCCGCCGTGGCCTGCGTGTTGATTTGTCCCACAAAGAAAGTATCGGCCAGATTATAAAGGCTCGTCACGAGCATCGAAATCATGGTCGGAAGGGCCATCGTCAGAATCACTCTGTGGATGGGTCCCTGTGTTAAGAATGTGTAGTTGTCTGTATGTCCGTGCATAACTCATTATCCTAAATCAGTTGCAAAGATAACAAATTGCAGGGACACAAGGCCCGTCTTTACCTTTTTTCACTCTTCGGACGGAGGGCCGCCACGACTCTGCCACACCCATACGACAATGCCGAACCAGCGGGAGGCGATTCGGCACGTCATTTCTACAAGACCTGCTGAGGCTCACGCGAAGCCGCAAGGCCCAGGGCTCAACGCTGTTCAAGCAGGGTCTGGACGATGCGCTCGGCCGACCGTCCGTCCCAGCGGTCGGGCAGTCCGGCACTCTTCCACTCGCCCGACTCCATCTTGCGCAGCTCCTCGCCGAGCTTCCCGGCATCCTCGCCCACCAGTACATTGGTGCCCACCTTCACGGTTTCCTCGTGCTCGGTGTAGCTGTTGAGGGTGATGCAAGGCACCTGATTGAACGTCGCCTCCTCGGCCACATTGCCCGAGTCGGTGATGATGCCGGCGGCATGGGCGGTGAGATAGGAGAACTCCAGATAGGGCAGCGGCTCCACCAAGGTAAGCACCTCGCGGCCCATGCGAGCCTGACACTCCTCGACGGCCTCCTTGGCCAGTCCACGCAGCGGCGCGATGAGCTTCATACCACGGCTATTCTGTGCCAGCGACTCCAGCATGAGCTGCAGGTTTTCGAGGTTGCCGATGAGCACCTTACGGTTCAACGTGAACACAATATAGTTCTTTTCCTCCAGCCCTAAGGTGTCGAAGATGGCAGGACGAACCAGTCGGTTGCGGTTGAAACGCATGTTGTCGATAAGCACATTGCCCACCATATAGACCTTCGAGAGTTCTGCTCCCTCACGGTTGGCGATGCTGTTGTTGCTCATGCCGGCCGTGAATAGGATGTCGGAAAGGCCGTCGATGACCAACCGGTTGATCTCCTTGGGCATACGAATATCAAACGAACGCGTGCCGGCAGCCAGGTGGACGAGACGGATGCCCTGCTTCTTGGTCACGATGGCAGTAGCCATGGTCGAGGCGAGGTCGTCGACCACAATCACCGTGTCGGTAGGATTCTGCTGGAGATAAGCCTCAAAGGCCGACATCACCTGGCCGGTCAGCTCATTGAGATTCACGCAGGTCACGCCCAGAAAGACGTCGGGGCGACGTATCTGCAGGTCCTCAAACAGTCCGCTTTCCAGCGTCGGGTCGTCCTCTGCACCAGAGAACACCAGTTTGTAATCAACGTCCTTACCCTGCGTCTTGGCAGTCTCTATTGCACGAATCACGGGTGCCACCTTAATGAAATTGGGGCGGGCGCCACATACTATACATATATTCATACTATCAATTCTTATATATCGCAAAAGTAATAAAAAAAAACGACAGCCGGAAAACCCCATTCTTAATTTATTGAAAAGCAGGGCTGAAAAGAGCAAATCCCCTCTGTGGCCGCCTCCCATGGGACGCATGGGAATCACGCGCCGGTCTTGCCGAACTTCTTTTCGAAGTGCTCGATCAGATGTTTGGTATATACCTGATGTGCCCTCTGGTCGCTCATCGATTCGAGCGAAGACATGTCGAGATTAAAAAGAATTCGCATTGCTTCGCTGTAGTCTTCGCATTCTTCGAGAGCTTCGAGCTCATCGACTTCAAAAGGAATGGCTTGCATGAAGTCGATGGCACGTCCCGTAGAGAGGTTGAAACCCTTCATGAATTCGGGATGAGCAGACGGAACATCACAAAACACTCCGAGCACCTGCTCCGACACCTCGGCTTCGGCGTCGATGTCGTACCATTCTCCTATATGCAACCGCTGCTTGTCAGCGTGCATTTCATCTACCAGCGTGAGCAGCAAACGCGCGGGCCACCAATTCTCCTCATTGCTCCACTCCTCACCTATCAGTTTCCACGTAGGCGGAAGATAAATCATCAGCTCTACGCCTTCGGCCTCCGCTCCGCTTAACCGCATGTCCTGACTTACATCCTCGCTATGCATCGCCCCGGCCCCAATGGTGCACAGGGTGCAATAGGGGCGCTCTTCACTGGCTTCGATGAATGCAAGCCGGACTTTCGTGTGACATGATTTCACCGGATTAAAGAACATGGCGACCGGACCGAAAGTTTTCTCAATGGCTTCGATAGCCTCTTCGTTTTCCACTGCAGAATAGGCATTAATCCGCTTAGTCCCGTCTTTTTCCTTGCTCCATAGCCTCCAATAGCCCAGAATGCTCTGCCGGGCCGCCTTCATGTCACTATTGAAAAGCAGGTATGCGGCACTCAAGAATGCCTCCTCGTCCATCTTCATGACGCAAAAATCATCGTAGATATACACCTGCCTGACGACCGACCAAGGGTCTGTTTCATATCGTATAAAATGCCCTTCTGACTGGAACACCAGGGAGATGCCGCGGTCATCGATGCGAAAAAAACTGTTGTCTGACAAGAGATAACGATACCCTTTGACTATGAGATAGGCCAGCCAGGCATGAACCAGCAGCGTAACGGCAAGGTAAATGAGTAATGGAGTCCAATGATTCACCATAATCCCCCACCCTATACAGAACAGAAGGAAGATTGTCTGAATGCCTGTACGGATAGGTCTGGAGGCCAGGAAATGCTTGTAATAATACCTCAAATAGGTAATAGACGATGCGGGAATCACCATCCGGATAGGTTCCGGATGGTCCAATCCCTGCATTTTTTCAGTGTCGGTAAGATTGATAACTTCCATGGTCAGATTGAAATGTATTGGGGATTACAGCCTATTCAACGAATGGCTATCTATCCCACGACATTTGTCTTAACTCCTTCAACTCCTTAACTCCGCTACTCCTCAAAAGGCCACCAAATCTACTTGAACAGCTCCTTGATGCCTCCGAGGCTGCCCATGATGTTACTGGCCTCGTATGGAAGGAACACCGTCTTGTTCTTATCTCCCGATGCCAATTCCTGCATCATCTGGATATACTTCTGCGCCAGGAGGTAGTTGGCCGGATTGGTAGATTGTCCTACAGCGTCGGTAATCTTCTGAATGGCGATGGCTTCGGCCTCAGCCTT
>DCJH01000040.1:31592-31720 GCA_002317385.1 Prevotella sp. UBA1705
TCGGCCTCGGCGCGGTTGATGGTAGCGGTCTTTTCGCCCTCCGACTGGAGAATCTGGGCCTGCTTATTGCCCTCCGAGGTGAGAATGGTGGCACGTTTGTCGCGCTCGGCCTGCATCTGCTTCTCCAT
>DCJH01000051.1:0-23389 GCA_002317385.1 Prevotella sp. UBA1705
GAGTTCGAGTCTCGTTTGCCGCTCTTTGTATTAAGAGAAACATCACTTTTCAATGAACTTATATTTAAGATATTTTGATAATGAGATTCTTGTCTCTAATGTAGACGAGGCTATAGACTTCCTGCGTTCAATTCAAGATATTGATGTTACTCCAGACCTGGAGGCGGACGTACGCGACTATGCCGCAAGCGATGTTTTCTTCCCCAAACGTTACAAGGTTCGTGCCCACGTCTATTTCATCATCATCAAGACCGTAGCTGCTACGATGCTCGACTTCAAGCAGAAGAAGGGTCTCCGTTCCCCTATGCAGGCTCCTACACAGGACCATCGGGGTATGGCCGACAATGTGATGATGCACCTGGCGGAGATCCGCGAGGGCTGGTATGAGGGCGAACTTGATTTCAAACGTGTGGTGATGGTACCTTCCACTGGCAAGCACGAATACCGCGACACCCGTTTTGTGGCCCGTTGCAAAGCCACGTCGGGGGCCGATTGCTACAACCGCATCGTAGACCATCTGCGTGGACGCGTAGACGGACGCAGTCAGTTCCCGTCGGCTAAGGGCAAGAATTTCCGCTTCAAGTATCTGGGAATGTGGAAATAATCTGAACGTTTCTTCACCAATTTCTGACCATATGAATAAGGTAATGCTCATAGGCAACGTAGGCAAGGATCCCGAGGTGCGTTATTACGACGCCGACCAGGCTGTGGCCAAGCTGCCCCTTGCCACTACCGAGCGAGGCTATACGCTCAAGAATGGCACGCAGGTTCCCGACCGGACCGACTGGCACAACCTGGTATTCTATCGTCAGATGGCCAAGATAGTGGAGCAATATGTGCACCGAGGTGACAAGCTCTACGTGGAGGGGCGGTTGAGATACAGTAGTTACGACGACCAGCAGGGTAAGCGAAGGTTTGTCACAGAGATACTTGTAGAGAATATGGAGATGCTCACTCCGCGACAGAAATCGCCGGAACAGGCATCTGCGGGCAGTGAGGTGCCACCGGTGGCCAGTGTGAATGCACAGGCCGAACAGCCGGACGACCGATTGCCTTTCTAATTTAACGCGACTTGGATATTTCGGACATACAGCAATTAGGAGATTTAGTGGTTTTCCATCCGATAACCACCGGTGTTGTCATAGCAGCTTTGTTGGCTGCTTTTCTGCTTTTGTTATCGGGCTTTGCCAGCGGTTCAGAAATAGCCTTCTTCAGTCTTTCTCCCCAGGATCTCGACAATCTCGAGCCGGAAAAAAACGATAGCGACGCTTCCATCCAGACTTTGAGGATGGACTCTGAGCGCACGCTGGCCACCATTCTGATTACCAACAACTTTGTCAACGTGACCATCATCATGTTGTGCAACTACATCTTCGGCTCGCTCATTGAGTTTCAGGCGGAGTGGTTGGAGTTTGTTTGTATCACCGTGCTGCTCACCTTCCTCTTGCTTCTCTTTGGAGAAATCATGCCCAAGGTGTATAGTCGGCAGGATCCTCTCCGGTTCTGCAGACGTGCGGTGGGCGGTATTTTGTTCTTCCGCAAGCTGTTCTGGCCCCTTGGTACGGTGCTCCTCAAGAGTGGTGTGATAGCCGAAAAGGCGGTGCCCAAGGAGAAGCGCCAACTCAGTGTGGACGATTTGGAGCACGCGCTGAAGCTCACCGATAAGGAGGAAATCAAGGATGAGCAGAGCATGTTGCGCGGCATCATACGCTTTGGCGATGAGACTGCCAAGGAAATTATGACCAGTAGGCAAGACATGGTGGGTGTGGAGATTCACAGTAGTTACCAAGATGTGTTGAAATGCATCGTGGAAAACAACTACAGTCGCATACCTGTCTATCAGGATAATGACGATAATATCCGTGGCGTGCTCTACATCAAGGATCTGCTTCCGCACCTCTCTAAGGCGCCTGGATTCCGTTGGCAGAGTCTTATCAGGCCTCCTTATTTCGTACCTGAGACCAAGAAGATCGACGATTTGCTGCACGAATTTCAGGAAAATAAGGTGCATATTGCCATTGTTGTCGACGAGTTTGGAGGCACGAGCGGCCTGGTGACGCTCGAAGACATACTTGAAGAGATTGTCGGTGAGATCAACGACGAGTACGATGACGATGAGAACACCTACTCGAAACTCAATTACAACACTTACCTTTTTGAGGGAAAGACCCTGCTGAGCGACTTTTGCAAGATACTTCAAATAGATGTCGATGAGTTCGCCGACATCGAAGGCGATGCCGATACCTTGGCCGGACTGCTGCTTGAAATCAAAGGTGACTTCCTGAGTATCCACGAAAGGATAGACTATAAGAACTATCGTTTTGAGGTGATGGCCGTGGAAGGCCGGCGCATCAGCCGCGTCAAGGTTACACTTTCCTAAGTCCTCGCCCATGCCTTTAGTAAGAGACGGACAGATAGGCCGTGATGCCCGATTGTGCATCTGGCAGATTACCGAGCCCATAGAAGCCATGCCCATTCCTGAGAGAGCAGATCTTTCGGCGCTCCACTCTGCCTCGCGTCGTCGTGAGGTGCAGGCTGTGTATGCCCTGTTGGCCTATATGACCGGGCGCAACGACCTCGTGATCGACCACGACGATACCGGTCGGCCCACATTGCCCGGCTGGAATCTCAGCATCAGCCATACCAAAGGCTGGGCCGCCCTGGTGATGTCGGCCAACCGACGTGTAGCCGTAGACATAGAATATGTGTCCGACAGGGTGAGCCGGGTGGCCGATAGGTTTATCCGTGAAGATGAGCAGAAGGGAAGTTTGGCCCATCAACTCATCAATTGGAGCGCCAAGGAGACCGTCTTCAAATATCTTAACGAGGAGCGCCTGGAGTATTTCGAGATGCGCCTGGCTCCCTTTAAGCCCGAGGCAAGGGGTAGGGTAGAGGTCTCTGATCTCAGGTTTCCAAAACTGGTTGCGGTATCCTATGAACTGAATACCGACTATGTTCTGACCTACTCGGTGGAGTCGGAGGGAGAATAAACGTGAAAGATTAAAGAATTTGTTCCCCTTGGAAATGCAATGTGGGAGTGCTTTTAAAAATAAAAAGCGGTTCTCATGCAGTTTGAATCATGTCCTCAGCGAGGACTTTTGTGGCCTTGCATTAGATATAATACTCGGCCGAGTCGATGAGCCCGGCCCTCAAAGCATACTTGGTTACCTCGCGGGCGTTGTTCACTCCGAGCTTGCGGAAGATGTTTTTGCGGTGGGTATTTACCGTGTGGAAACTGGAAAAACGTTTGTCGGCAATCTCGCGGGTAGTGAGACCGAGCGCTATGTCGCGAAGAATCTCGGTCTCGGTCTTGGTGAGTTTCACGCCTTCCTCGTGCGCAGGTTCCTGTGCAAGCAGCAGTTCGGTGATGTGCTGACAGATGAATCGGCGGTGATGGATGGCAAAAAACAGGGCCTCGTTGATTTCCGATAAGGGGGAATCCTTCATCAATATGCCAAACTGGTTGCTGCTTGCCATGACCTTTCGGGCGAAGTCTACGCTGAGATCTTCACTGAACAGCAACCAACTTGACTCGTGGAAGCGCTGACCAAGGATGAGTAGTTCCTCGACATCGTTCAGGTCGAAGAGCGTATAGTCGAGCACCACCACACTGTCGGGCACCTCGCGCAGGCCCTGTATGAGCTCCGCCTTGTCTTCCACATACTTGTAATTCACCTCAGCCATGCTGCCGAGGAGATACATCAGTCCTGCCCGACTGATGTCCTGATTGTCTGCCAAAAGAATGTTCATCTCTCTTTTTCCTTATTCTTCTCTCTGCCGCGCAGCCCTCTGCGCCTCCCTTCTTAGAATGTCATGCGGAACATGAAGCGTACGCCGTGGCGGCTGGCCGTGGGCAGGGAGGTATAGTTGCAGCGGTGCACATATTCCACATGGAGCACCTTGAAGATATTGTGGATACCGGCCACCCACTCCACGTAGGGGCGTTTGGGGTCCATCACGTAGCATCCCTCGGGAAACTGCATGAGCACGTCGCTGCCAGCATTCTGTTCGAGGTAGGGATTATTCTTGTCGGTGAGCTTGCCCCAGAGGCATTTCACGCCGATATATTCCCTCCATTTGAGTTTCTTGAGGAGCGGAATGCGGTTGAATATCTTTCCGTTGAGATCCCATCCCATGTCCAAGCTGGCATAACGGTCATTGAGAAACTCCATGTTGTTGATGAGATTGAACGACTCATCCTCGATGATGTAGCTCAGATTGGCCGCCGGCATGATGAGCAGAGGGTAGGGCACGCGGTTCCACTGGGCACCCGCTTTGATATAGGTGTCTATCTTTCCCCAGCTGTTCATCCAGAAACGCTTGTAGATTCCGGCCTCGCTGAGGTTGTAGTTATACTGTCCGCCGAGCACGCCTTTGAGTCCCATGGTGTGCTGGAGCATAAACACGGGAGCGTCGAGATTGATGGGAATGCGGCGCTGCTTGGTGTTGATGTAGGTACGGCCGGGCGACAGGAGGAACTGCATACTCAGCTCTGTGGTGCGTATCTTGCCGTTGTGGAGCATGTCGCCGGCTGCCACGCCCTCGGGAAAAGTGAAGTCTGTGCCAGTGCTCAGCTTGTTGTAGAACAGGCGTCCAGCCGCTTCGTCCTCCTCTGTCTTGAGTCCAATGGTTGTCTTGAGTCCCCACTCCTGCTCGTATTCGAACTTGAGTTCCTGACGATTATAGAACATCATCTTGTCGACGGTGGCCCATTTGAACGCTGTGAACACGTTGTCCTTGTCGGTATGCACAAACTTATCCGACGGCGATGTGACGTCGTAGGTCGACGTGAAGGAGATGGTGCGACGTGGAAACTCGCGTGGCAGGTAGTCCTTTTTGTTGAAAGAGTAGGTCAGCTCGCCCTTGTAGTAGTTCTTCTTGGAGTGCCATCCATGGGCATAGTAGCCCGAGAGGAACCAGTGTTTGTTGAGATTGGCAGTGGTCTGCGCACTCAGTCGGGTGCGATATCCGTCGATGAAGTTCTTGGTAATCGTGGTGTTCATCGGGCCGAGGTCTACCTTGCTCGGGTGGTTCTCGTCGCCAGTCTCCACGAAATTCTCCACCAAGGCCTTCACACCGAATATGATATACTTGAAGCCCTTGGTCTGCTCGATGCGGTGGATGAACGCATTCATCGAACCTTCGCTCTTGGTGAGTTCTACGGTGCGGTATTTGTTCCAGAACGCCTCGTCGCGCATCTGGGCATTGGCCTCACGCCGTTCCTTGGCCTTGCCCTTGAACAGCTGCTTGGGCAACTCGTCGAAGGCATAGTCGTCGAGTCGGGTCGTTCGGGTGACGAGCACCTTGGAGAGAAAGTTTGAGATCTTCATCTCCACTATCATATCGTCTACACTCAGTGCCCACTCGCCGTCGGGCAGTCGGCGATACTCCTGCGTCACCTGCAGATTCTCCACGAAGTTCACGTCGCTGCGCTTGGGAATGGTGAGGTTGCAGCGCTTCACGTGAAGTGTCGAGTCGGCCAATATATAGAGTTCACCGCGGAAACCGAAGTCCTGCTGGTTGTTGGGGAGGAACTGAAGATGATAGCAGAGGTCATGGTCTACATAGACCGTGTCTTCGATATAGTATCTGTAGAAGACTATAGCATCCTTTCCGATGGGGGAGGTGAAGGGGAATTGCAGCAATCTCACCTGGTCGTCGTAGATGTCTACATCGGTAAACACGTCCTTCATGGCCACCGTAAGGATGTCGCCGGTCTGCAAGAGCTGATTGATTCCCGTAGTGCTCTGACCCTGGATAATGTCTTTCTCCGACTTCGGGTCCTTGCGATAGATGTGCTGGGTAACAGTCTCGTCTACGCTGATGGGGAGGATGAGCTTGTTGTTGTAGGGGCTGGTCTCCACCTGGTCGAGCAGCCATTTGTGCTTGCTGATGAAGCCCGAGTCGATGTCGGCCTTGGTAATGTCGTTCACCGCACAGGTCAACTTCTGATACTTGGTGTATTGCAGATAGTCGTGATTCTGCAGGTCGGTGCGCTTCTTAGCGGCTATCACTCGTTTCATGAGCTCCACGGCGGGGTTGTTTTTGCGGCTATACTTGCCACGGTTAGACCTCACCACCACCTCGTTGAGCTGTTTGGTGTCGGGCTTGAGCTTGATGTCGAGTCGCGCCGGCGTGCTGGCGGTGATGTTCACCGTCCTCGATTTGTAGCCCACGGCCGAGAAAGTGAGCTGCCATCCCTCGTGTCTGTCGATGGAATATTCGCCCATGGCATTACCGCTCACGGCCACATGATACCCCTTGTAAGATGCACTGGGATAGAGCAAGGTATCGCCGGTCTCTGCGTCGGTAATGACACCGCGAATCTGCGCGCTGATACTTGTCACAAGCATCAGTAGCGTCATGGTCAAAAATATCCTGAATCTTTTCATCCTTTTCATTTTGTTATCGCCTTTCGACGGTGGAAATTAGAGCAGCTGGGCCAGGTCGGTAATCACCTTGTCGGGCAGCGACTCATCGTAAGTCTTGTCTGTCCAGCCTTCGCCGGTGAACCACACGGTGTGGCATCCGGCCTTGATGGCGGGCTCAATATCCTTGTAGAAGCTGTCGCCCACCACGCAGACCTCCTCCGGTTTGAGCCCGAGACGATTCACGCCGAGCGTGAATATGCGGGAGTCGGGTTTGCGAAGCCCCACGACGGCCGACTCAACGACCTCGGGAAAAAACTCTTTCAGTCCGAACTCTTCGAGCACCACGTTGATGTTTCCGTAGAAGTTGCTCACCAGAACCATGGGATATTGCGCGTGGAGCTGGGCCAGCACGTCGCGGCTGTGGGCCGTGATCCGCTTCACTTCGGCATAGAGGTCGTCGAGAACAGCCTGGTGTTTCTCGTTGAATTGCTGTTCGTCGGCATCCCATTTGCCGGTGAAACAGAGGCTCTCCATCTCCAATCGAATCTTCACGCTCAGCGTTTTGTAGAACGTAAAGTCGGGCCTGATGATGGGTTCCTTGCCCAGTGTGCGCTCTGCATAGACGTAGGCGTCGCGAAATTGCTGTTCGGTCACGGGAACCTGTTGCCGCTGATAGGCATGCCAGAGCATCTGACCCCAATGACAACCTGCGGTATCGAGCGTACCGCCATAATCGAAAATATATCCCTTGATCATTGTTTCTAAAGTTTAGCGAGGGCTGCCGACTGCTGTTCGCATATCGTCTCGTGCCTCTTGTGCATATAAATGTAAAGCAGATTGAGCAGTGTAATCTCAAACAACATGTAGACCCAAGGGCAGTTGAGTAGGCAAGTGATGTAGAGTACAATAGCCCGGGTGTTGAACGTGAGGATGTTGGCGTAGGCCATCAGTGGCCGACTGCCCTTGAGGAAATCCTGCCTGATGGGCTCCAGGTCGGCCTTGTCGCGGGTGGCTGCAGCCTCTTTCCACTGGGCAAAAAACTGCTGGAACTTGGGCGTGCGGGTCTCCTGGTTCTTGCAGTAGCCCGAGTAGCTTTTGTAGAACAGCTTGGCGAAGACCTTCGACGCGGGTGTGCTCTCGTAGATGGCGCGCTGTTGGGCGTAGTTGTCGAGTTCTGAGCCTTCCTTTCCCTTGAGGAAAAAGAGGTGAATCTGACGGTAATAGTCGGCGATCATGCTCTGCGGCGAGTGGCTCAGGATGCCTGCGATGGCTGCCAGACACCAGATGCCGATGCCCCATTTTATCTCTGTGCCGGGTATATATTGGCCTTGCATGCGCAGGCAGAGGGCTGCATAGATGGCTATAAACCACACATCGCCTGAGGCTCCGTCCAGTACTCGCCCCACGAGGGTCTTCTTTCCGGTGAGCCGTGCCATCTGGCCGTCGGTGGAATCGCAGAAGTCGGCCAGCACGAGAAGCGCCACGCCCATGAGGTTGTGGGCCAGATCTGTATAGTAGAACATCCAGCCCGCGCCGATTCCAAGAAATATCGACAATACGGTGATGACGTTGGGGTGGATGCCAAGCTTGTTCCAGAGCAGGGCGAAGACCAGTCCGATGGGACGGTTGAAATGTACATCCAACCACTCTTCGGTGTCGTTCGACTTGAAAGAAGCTTGCAATAATTCTTTAAATGTTGACATATTCCTTTATTTTCCTGTATGCTCCCTCACGGGATGGGTTTGTTCTTATTTCATCAATACCTGTCGGGCAATGGCCTCGGCGGCCTCTTCGCTGCAGCGTGAGAAGCTCGGCCAGTCGTTGAAGTCGACGATATAGAACCGGCCATCGTGGCCAATAATCACGTCGCCGCCATATACTTCCACGCCGGTGAGGTGGGCCAGCTTCATCACCTCGGCCCTCAGCGCGCTGACGTCGAAGCTGAAATGGTGGGCCTTGCCGTTGCGCAGCTCGTCGCCAAACTTGGAGATGCCGTCGTCGCTCGGATAGAAATAGTGGAACATCCGGTTGCCCACGCCATAGAATTTCACCAAATCGCCCGGCACATGGGCACTCACCACGAAATTGGTGATGCCCCGATGGCGGAACGAATTCTGCGCGTGCCTCAGTTCGTGGGCATCTTCGCAGAACACCACATCGTCTTTCGACTGGGCCGCAGCGTCGCCTCTCTTGAGCCAATAGCCGTCTTCTCCGGTGAGCGGCGGCATGCAGATGCCCGACTTCCGCATCAGCTTGTCGAGCACCGAGCGCTGGCATCGGCCCACGCCCTCGGGCGTGTTCACCACCTTGCAGCCCCGGCGCTCCAGGTCGAGCAGCCGTTGCAGGGCAGCGTCAGAGCGCGCCATGGTCACAATGCAGTCGGCTTCCACCTCCACAGCGGCCAGTTCGGCCTCGTCGATCATGCGGATAGGCTGGTCGAGCTGCGCCATTGTTTTCAGTTGGTCGCACACCCTTTTCAGGATGAGGCGGTCTTTCTCCACCGAGTTGGGAGAATAGATATCGTCGCGGCGGACGGCTAAAAATCTGGTCATTCCCATGCGCTGCCCGTCTTTATAGGTCTGCATGTCCCAGAAACTGCTCGGCTTTCTCAATGTCCGAAGCATGGTCTATGTCGAGCACTTTGGAGAAATTGAAGGCTTTGAGCAGCCTTCCATCGCGCACAAGTCCACGTTGGAAATTGCGCATCCGGCTCTCGCCACGCTCCATGCAGTCTCTCAGCGTGGTGATGGCGCTGGCCGTGAGTCCGTAGATTCCGCCCGATATATAAGTACAATCGCAGTCGTTGGCGTCATAGAATCCGGTGATGTTCATGTCGGCATCGGTGCCCACATACAGCGGTTTCTCGTCGTCGATATAGTCGGTGACGCCCATCAGGCCGTCCTTGCCGTCAGCGACGATGCGCTCAAACGACCGGATATAGTCTGCAAACTCGTCTTCTCTGAAGATGGTGTCTACCGTGGTGAGCACAAACGGGCCGTCTTCGACGAGCGTGCTGAGCTCAAAAAAGGAGTGCATGGAGCTCGGGGTGCTCTTCACCACATATCTTAATGGTACGCCGACGCCGTTCAGTCCGTGCTCCACAATGTCCTGCAGATGCTGGCTCACATAGGGCGTCAGGTCATTACAAATCACGACAATCTCTTCCGCATGGCAGTTGGAGCTGAAGATTCGGATAAGGCGGTCTATCAGATGTTCGCCATTTACCTTCACGAGCGGCTTGGGGGCGTTCACGCCTTCGGCAGCCAGTCTGGAGCCTTCTCCTGCGGCTATAATTGCAAATCTCATTCTATACAACGTTCAAATAGAGTGCAAAATTACTCATATTACATGATATGAGAAAACTTTTTAGTATATTTTTGTTTTTTATTATTTATTGCTATATTTGCAACTGATTATCATTCAACATCCAAGCTCATGTCCATACCCATGAAAAAACTTTGCCTCGCCCTGCTCGTCATGATGGGATGCTGGTGGCATTTCCCCTCAGTCCGGGCTCAGGATAGCCTCAAACGTCCCAAGGTAGCCGTGGTTCTCTCGGGTGGCGGCGCCAAAGGCATGGCCCACATCGGCGTGATGAAGGTCATCGAGCGGGCCGGAATACCCGTCGACATCGTAGTAGGTACCTCCATGGGCAGCATTGTGGGAGGCCTATATAGCTGTGGATGGAACTCGGCGGCGCTCGATTCCATCGTCCGCAAGCAGGACTGGGCCTTTCTGTTGAGCGACAAACGGGAGTACTACTCGCAGAATCTCATCAACCGACAGAAGCAAAACACCTATCTTCTGTCCAAAAGTTTCAGTCCCTGGAAGAAGAGCCTGCAGGAGGCCGGTGGCTTCGTCGAGGGCCGAAACCTTAAGAGACTTTTCACCCAACTGACCTATGGATACAACGATTCCATAGACTTCAACCATCTTCCCATACCTTTCTCCTGTGTGGCCACCAACATTGTGGACAACACCGAATATGATTTCCATAGCGGCGTGCTGGCCGACGCCATGCGAGCCAGCATGTCGATACCTGCGGCCTTTGCCCCGATACGCA
This sequence comes from Prevotella sp. UBA1705, assembly GCA_002317385.1. Taxonomy (GTDB): domain Bacteria; phylum Bacteroidota; class Bacteroidia; order Bacteroidales; family Bacteroidaceae; genus Prevotella. The sequence goes on from DCJH01000051.1 coordinate 10,435, forward strand.
AGGGCGAGATGGTGCTGGTAGACGGCGGACTGCGCAACAATTTCCCCGCCGACATCGCGCGGCAGATGGGGGCCGACTATATCATCGGCGTCACCGTACAGGGTCCGCCCAAGACGGCCGAGGATTTGGTGACCGGAGCCGACGTGTTGGGGCAGATAGTAGACGTGAACTGTAAAAATAAATACGAGGAAAACCTGGCCATCACCGACATTCCTATACGCGTCAACACCGTGGGCTATGGCCCAGCGAGCTTCACCCTCGCTGCCATCGACACGCTCATCAGGCGCGGCGAGGAGGAGGCCACGAAGCATTGGGGCGAACTGCTGCTGCTGAAAAACCGGCTGGGACTGCCTGAAGACTATCTGCCGCCCCATCTCTCGCTCCGCCCAGAGGCCACCATGCCCATCGACTACTCGGCCGACAGCCCCTCTCGGCGGCCCCGGCACGACCGCATTCAGGGCAATCTCGGCGTGCGTTTCGACACCGAGGAGATGGTGGCGCTCCAGCTCAACGGCATCTATTCGTCGGCCTGGAGACCGCTCGACCTGGAGGCTACCCTGCGATTGGGCAAAAACATCATGGCCCAAGGCGCCGCCCGATGGACGCCCAAGCGGTTTGTCGAGATGTCGCTGTCTTACACTTTCCGCCACAACAGCCTCAGCCTCTACGAGCAGGGGCACAACAACTGGAGCATCACCTATAACCAGCACCAGGCCTGCCTGAGCTTTCTCAATATCAGTGTGAGGAACCTCAGCATGGACCTCTCGGCGCGGGCCGACTTTTACGACTACCCCAAGATATTGGTATCGAGCCAGATGGAGAACGCAGGATTCAAGGTGGGAGACGAGTATTTCATAAGCTATCATGCCAACCTGCACTACAATTCGGAGGACGACTGGACGTTTCCCACGCGTGGAGCGAAGTTCCAGGGGGAGTTTGCCTACTTCACCGACAACTTTGCCAACTACCGTGGGCATATCGGTTTCAGCGAGCTGAGCGCCGCGTGGCAGATGTCGTTCCCCCTCACCCGGCGGCTCACCCTGCAACCTCTGCTCTACGGGCGCATGCTCTTCGGTGCCGACATCCCCACCATCCGCCGCAATGTAATAGGTGGTCAGTGGTTCGGTCACTATCTGGAGCAGCAGATGCCCTTTGCCGGCGTACACCACATCGAGTCTACCGACAAGCAGTTTGTGGCCTGCCAGCTCAAGTTGCAGGAGCAGATCACCACCAACAACTTCATACTTCTCAAACTCTCCGGTGCCCAGCATGCCGACCGCCTACGCGATTTGCTCAGCCATTCGCCCATGCTCGGCGCTCAGCTCGCCTACTATTATCGCACCCTCCTCGGCCCCGTGGGAGCCACCTTGGGCTATTCCAACAAGTCCAAGGAAGTGAGCTTCATGATCAGCCTCGGCTTCGAGTTCTGACCCTCCCTATTCCCCCGCTTTACAATAACGCCCTAATCGCCTCACGATTAGGTACTAATCGTCACGCCATTAGGTACTAATCGCGAGGCGATTAGGGCGTTATTGCAAGGCGAGGACTTACACGCGCTGATTTCGGCTCTATGGACACGGGTTATGGATGGATAGGAAGCGGATGAATGGGATAGGGAAGTTGATGGTTTGAGGACGGGGGAAGGCTTGGGTTGAGCACGGGGAGACGGGACTTTCGGGGATATTTTTCATGAAGGATGAGATAGTGGGGATAAAATGGGGAAAGGCTTTTCGTGTTTCGATTTTTTTCTATAAATTTGCCCAGAGATACTCGAAAGGTTTGAAACAGCGCAGAACTTCACTCAAGGATTTGGCGGCAGAGCTCGGTGTGAGCATTGCCACGGTGTCGCGTGCGCTTCATGGAAGTCATGAGGTAAGCCAGCAGATGCAGGAGAAGGTGAAGGCGCTGGCCAAGCAACGCAACTATCGGCCCAACCCCTTTGCCCAGAGTCTGCGCAAGGAGGCGCCCCACATTATCGGGGTGATAGTGCCCAATCTGGTGACCCACTACTTCGCTTCGGTGCTCGACGGCATTGAGGACTGTGCCACGCACCATGGCTATTCGGTGTTCTCGGCCAATAGCCACGAGAGCCATGTGCTGGAGGAGAAGGCGTTGGACAACTTCTTTTCGATGCACGTCGACGGCATTATAGCTTGTCTGGCGCAGGACACCATCGACTATTCACACTATGAGCAGATGGCCGACATCGACATGCCGCTGGTGTTTTTCGCTCGCACGTGCCTGCCGGAGCGATTCTCTCAGGTGGTGGGCAACGGCGATGTGGCGGCCTACGATGCCACGAAGCATCTCATAGAGCAGGGGGCGCGCAGGGTGGCCTTTATCGGAGGTCCCAACCATCTCGACATGGTGAAGCGCCGCAAGCACGGCTACCTGCAGGCGTTGCGCGATGCCCATATCGCGATAGATCGGGAATTGGTGGTGTGCGACAGGATAGACTTCGACGTAGCACGCCAGGCCGCGCTCGGATTGCTGTGCAAAGACAACCGGCCGGACGCGATATTGGCTTTCAACGACATACTGACCTATGCTGCGTTTGATGCCATCAAGAGCCTGAATCTGAGGATTCCCGACGACGTATCCATCATCGGATTTACTGATGGAGACAATTCTGCGTTTGTCACGCCTAAGCTGTCGGCCATCATGGACCAAGCCCACGAGCAGGGATTCGCGGCCTGCGAACTGCTTATCAAGCGCATCAGGGGCGACCGGAAAATCTATAAGAAGATTGTTCCGATGATTATCAAGATCAGGGAGAGTAGCGAAAAGAACTTAGGATAGAATGCTTGCGGCCCGTAGATTCAACGTGAATCTACGGGCCGCAGGGTTTATGGTTTCCAGAAGGAGTGCTTCTTCTGGGGCTCTTCGCGGAATCGCACCTTGGAATATTCGTAGCCCATGGAGCGCAGAAGGGTGGAGAACTGGTCGATGGCATTGCGCTCTGCGCTGCGGATATTGGCCTCGGTGAGGCAGCGCAACTTCATTTTTTGGGCGGCACGGCGGGTGAGCTGGGCCTTGGCTGCCTCGCTCCAGTTGCCCGATTCGTAGAAGGCTTGGGTCTGAGCCTCGTCTAAGAATCGGTTGTCGAGCAGCTTGATGGGGGGCAGCAGCACACATACGGTATCTTTGTCGGTGGTGATCCAGCCCTCCTGGGCGTCGTTGAGGTCGATGCCCAGGCGCAGCGTGCCGTAGTAGATGCGCGCCAATTCGTCGTCGCCAAAGAATCCGTGGCGCACTGTGTCCATGAGTTCCTCGTCGCTCACCGATAGAAATTCCCACTGCCCGATGTCCTGAATCTTGGTAATCTGGGTGGGCGTGAGCGATATTTTCCCCTCGTCTTTCGCTCCAAACGAGCAGCTCTTGACCGTCCAGAACACGAAGCCCACGATGCAGAGCACCGCTATGAGCACAAAGAAGAGGGTGAATCCGAGCACCCGTGTGATGCCGTTGAATATGCTGTTGGTGTTGTTTTGAGAGTCTTCCATGTGCTAATCTATTTTCCGAATGAGTGTGGGGATGTCGGCGAGCGTAAACTTTTTGCGGAAGGTGATGGTGATCTGGCTTTCCTCATAGCCCATCTGGGCCAGGATAGGAATGAGCTGTCGGGCAGCGCTCTGGCGCGCGTTCTCAATGATTCCCAGTCGGGAGAGCGAGCGGATGATGTCGGCTCGTCCCTGCTGCTGGATGTGGGTCATCTCCTCGTCGGTGAAGTTGCTGCGCAGGAAAGATACTTTTTTCTTGATTTCCTCGTGGTCTATCTGCGTGCTCGTCATGGCAATCTGCGGGTCGGGGAGTATGATTTCAATGCGGCCGTCGTGCCGCTTGATGTTCTTTTCCGAGAATTTGCTGAAGTCGACAAATGCTTTCACCTGTGCCGTCATGGGGATGGCGAGTTTGCGTCGCCACATGGGCAGGTCTATCTTGAAGTCTTTTTGGAGAAACGAACCGTTGAGCGACATGGAGTCGTTGAACGTCACGATCTTGTGTAGCTGGTATTCCGAGGTGTAGAGCCGGGAGCATTTCTGTATCTGCATCACCATCATGGGGATGGTATCTACGGCCTGAGTCTCAGGCTCGGCCTCCTGATTCTTCTGGCCACAGGCACAGAGCAGGAGCAAAAGAAGATAGAAAGGGAAATGTCTCGCGCGCATATGGGTTGATGTTTGGGTTATTGCAAAGGTACAAAAAAAATGAGGAAAAGGCTTTTATTAATATTTTTTTTGATTGGAGTTTTAAACCTTTTCGGTGGCATATCGTCAAAAAATCAGTTGCAGCTAAACGTAAGGGCACCCCGAACAGGGTTGCCTACGATAAAAAAAAGAATTAAACAACAAAATTGAGAGGTTATGAAAAAACTTATGATGATGATTGCTGCCATGATGTTGACAGCGTCGAGCGTTAGCGCACAGAGCACCGACACTTTAAGACAACGCAAACCCGACCGCGGGGAGATTATCGAGTATCGCACCGCCCGCATGGCGGATGAGTTGGGATTGAATGATAGTCAGAGACAGCAGTTGCTGGAACTCAACAAGGCCTATGCCGGCAAGATGCCCAGAATGGGTGGCGCACACCGCCACTTCGGTGGTCCGAGAGGTGGTCAGCCCATAGACTCTGTGGCCCGTCCGCAGCGTCCGAGCAAGGAGGAGATAGAGTCGCGCATGAAGGAAAGAAAGCAGAACGAGGCCGACTACGAGGTGCAGCTCAAGAAGATTCTCACCAGCGAGCAGTATGCCAAGTATCAGGAGAACAAGCAGCGTCGCCTGCAGCGCGGTGGAATGGGCGGCCCCGGGCGTGGTCGCAAGTATGGCGGCGCACAGCCCGAAGGCGGCAATGACGCTGAGACAAAGTAAGAATGTAGACAATTCATAAACTAAACTTTTATTATATCGTGTGAACTCAATGGGTATAAAAAGATTTTAGTGTATTTAGGATGAGGCATTCTCTATGTGAATAGAGGATGTCTTTTTTGTTTTATCAAACTTTTTTCTTTACCTTTGCAAGACAATCAAAGGTAAGCCTCATGAAGAGAAGTTTAGGATTTTCGGTATTGGTCCTGTCGGCGCTGATGCTGGTTTCGTGCTCCGAGAAGAAGAGCAGCACCATCATCATCACCAAGAAGAAGCCCGCGGCAGTGTCTGCCCCCACCACTAAGAAGATGGGCGACTACAGCCAGACACGCTCTGTGGAGTGGGTGGGAAATAAATATACGGTGGAGACCAAGCTGGTGGCCGACCCCTCGCTGCCCTTGGCGTCGGACGGAAACGCACGGTATTACGACAACCAGATTACCCTGCGGATTGTCCGTGCGGACGGTTCCGAATTTCTGAAACGTAGTTTCACCAAGAGTTTCTTCCAGAGTTATGTAGACAACATCTATTATAAGGATGGCGCTCTGCTGGGCATCGTGTTTGTCAAGGCGGAGGGAAACCAGTTGCTTTTCGCCGCCAGCGTGGGCAATCCGGATAAGTCGAGCGACGAATATGTGCCGTTGGTGCTCAAGGTAGACAACTTCGGCAATGTCTCGGTATCTAAGGATACGCGGCTCGACACAGAGTCGGACACGTCTGCCGAGGAGGAAGAAGGGGTATAAAATGAAGCAATCTCTTGTAAGATGCTCCGGTTGGGAGACTTACAAGAGATTGTTGTTTTCTGGCATTCCCCTGGGGGAAAGCTGTTTCTTGAAGGCCTATCAGCGCTGCGTTTTGGTCAGCTCGGCATAGGCATTATCAAAGGATTTGGGGTGCCGCGCTATGAAACAGATGTTGACCAGGGTGTTGGCCACCAGCTCAATATCAGTCAAATCCACGCCTTTCTCGCGCGAAATATTCTTGCCCAAGCACACTTCCCATGTGGTATCGAAGTCGCGATCCTCAGCACCCATGTACTGCTCGTCGCTGTTTGGGGCCGTGAGAATCTTGTAGCGTATGTCTTTCTTTGAAGCCACAGGCTTCATTTCCAGCAGGATGTCGTAGGCCTGTTTCAGCGGTTTCTCGTATTTCGACGTACCCGGAAACATATCTACGATGACCGGCATCACCTCATCGAACTCGTAAGCTTGTATCAATTCGTACAGTCTCATATCTTCTCTGTTTGAAGTTTAATGTTCTCTTATAATATTTTCAGTGCTATGGCCGCGCAGGCCTCTGCGTCGGCGAGGGCATGATGGTGGTTTTGCAGGTCATAGCCACAGGCTTGAGCCACAGTTTGCAGCTGGTAGTTGGCCAGCTGTCCGCGCTTCCAGGTGCGTCGGGCGGCCACGAGCGTGCAGAGGAATGGGTAGTCGGGATATTCCATCTCATAGGTACGGAACACCGCTTTGAGGCAGCTTTCGTCGAAGGCTTTGTTGTGGGCCACCAGCGGAAGATACCTGATTTTGGGTGCTATCTCGGCCCACACCTCCGGAAAATAAGGCGCGTCGGCCGTGTCGTTCCAGGTCAGTCCGTGAATCCTTGTGGTGAATCCGTCGTAGTATTCGGGTACGGGACGAATGAGGTGATAGTATGAATCGGTCACTTCACCATTCTCTACTATCACCACACCAACGCTGCAAACGCTCGAACGATAGCCGTTTGCGGTTTCAAAATCTATGGCTGCAAAGTCGAGCATCTGCTCTGTCTTAGAACTTGGCCATCTTGATGGCCACTACAGCACACTCATCTCCCTTGTTGCCCAGCTGCCCACCGCTGCGGTCTTTGGCCTGCTGGAGATTGTCGGTCGTAAGGAGTCCGAACACCACGGGGATGTTCTGTGACGCATTCAGATGCGAGATTCCATAGGTCACTCCCTCGCAGATATAGTCGAAATGAGGCGTCTCGCCCCTGATGACACTGCCCAGGATAATCACGGCATCATAGCCACCATGCTTGCACATCTGCTGCGCGCCATATACAAGTTCGAAACTTCCCGGCACCGTCTTGACGTGGATGTTCTCCGGAAGCGTGCCATGCTTCTCCAGAGTCTTTACGGCTCCGTCGAGCAGGGCACCCGTTATCTCAGGATTCCATTCTGAAACCACAATGCCAAAACACATGTTGCTGGCATCGGGCACTTTGTCGAAGTCGTAGTCAGAAAGGTTATGAAGTGCTGTCGCCATTATTATTTGGTTACTCTTTCAATATATTTGTCAATCTCGTTGCTCTGTACGAGGGGAGAGTTGACATACTTGGTCTTGATATCCTGGTAGATCTTCAGGGCCTCGTCCTGCTTGTTCTGCGACTCGAGAAGCTGTCCGGCCTGAAGCAGGAAAGTGGGCGAGAGGCTATAGTTCACCCCATCCTTGCCCTTGGAGTCGGCCTTGCTGGCAGCGTCTTTCAGTGTGCTGATGGCCTTATCTATCTGGCCCACGTGTGCGTAGGCATTGCCCAGGGCCTCCATAGCGGCCGGGCTCACCATGGCATCGCCTGCAGGCGAATAGTCCTCCAGGTATTTCACGGCATCCTGCCACTTACCCAGGTTGGCATAGCTCAATCCGGCATACAGCTTGGCCAGGTTGCCGGCGTCGGTGCTGCTATAGTCGCTTGCAATCTTCACGAAGCCCGTGTAGCCGGCTCCATCGCCGTTGAGCGCCTTGTCAAACTGCTCTCCGTTGAAGTACTCCTGACCGCGGGCGAGGGCCGTGCTGGCCTTGTTCTCACGAGGAGTGCTGATGAATGTCTTGTAGCAGAAGTAGCCTGCAATGATAAGAATCAATGCTGCGACAGCGATAAGCAGTGCCTTTCCGTTTTTCTCGAAGAAGGCTTCTGACTGGGTGGCAGCTTCATAGGTTGCCTGATTGTTTTTGTTTGCCATTATTTTTGTTGTTTTATTTATTTACGATAAATCGCAGCAAAATTAGCAATTTTATCTTAGATATTGAAATTTATAAGCCTCTTTTTTCTTTTTTGATTTCTAAAACCGCTAACTTTGCAGTCCCCAGAGACAGATGATATGATTTTAAAGAACATTTCCATTATCAATTATAAGAACATCCATGCGGCCAAACTGGCCTTCTCGCCCAAGATAAACTGTCTTATAGGCAATAATGGAGAGGGCAAGACCAACCTGCTCGATGCGGTCTATTATCTGTCGTTCTGCCACAGTAGCTTTACTAATATAGATGGTCACGTGATGTCTCACGGACAAGATTTCTTCGTCATCGAGGGCAACTATCTTGCTGAATCGGGCGACGAAGAGAACATCTATGTGGGCATGAAGCGCGGCAAGGCCAAGCACTTCCGCCGTAACAAGAAAGACTATCGTAAATTTTCCCAACACATTGGGTTCATTCCCCTCATCTTTGTATCGCCTTCCGACAGTATCCTGGTGGAGGGAGGAGGAGAGGAACGGCGCAAGCTCATGGATGTGGTGATAGCCCAATACGACCACGTCTATATCGATGCGTTGAGCCGTTACAACAAAGCTTTGCAGCAGCGCAACGCCCTTCTCAAGATGGAAACAGAGCCCGACATCACCCTCATGGAGCTCTGGGAGCAGGAGATGGCCGAGCAAGGCGAAATTGTCTATCAGAAACGAGATGAGTTTGTCTCCAAACTCGTGCCTATTTTTCAGGAAATTTATCAACACATTTCGGGTCTTCAAGAGACGGTTAGCCTGCGCTACGTGTCGCATTGCCAGCGTGGTCCGCTGCTCGAAGTGATTCAGCGCGACCGATTCAAAGACCGGGCCGTGGGCTATAGTCTGCATGGCATTCACCGCGACGACCTCGAAATGCTGCTCGACGACTACCCCATGAAGCGCGAGGGAAGTCAGGGCCAGACCAAGACTTTTGTGCTGGCGCTTAAGTTGGCGCAGTTCGATTTCCTACGTCGCACAGCTTCCAACACTACGCCCCTGCTTCTCTTGGACGATATTTTCGACAAGCTCGACTCTCAAAGGGTAGAGCAGATTGTGCAATTGGTGTCTGGCGACAACTTCGGGCAGATATTCATCACTGACACCAACCGCGAGCATCTCGACAAGATACTGCGCCACAGTCGGCAGGATTACAAGTTGTTTGATGTCGTAGGTGGTGAAATCAACGAAAGGAGTCGGGCCGATGTTTAAGCGCGATGTGAAGTCGTTGAGCGACATTCTGCAGCGTTTCATCCGCGAAGAGGGGTTGGAGACGCCGCTGATGCAGAAGCGATTGATAGACGCTTGGGACACCATTGTTGGCCCAAGCGTAGCTGCCTACACCGGCGAGAAGTTCATTAAGAATCAGGTTTTCTTCGTCAAAATCAGCAATCCCGCCCTCCGTCAAGACCTGAGCATGATGCGTTCCCAATTGGTGAAGCGCCTCAACGAATCTGTAGGAGCCTCTGTCATTACCGACATCAAAGTCTATTGATTACGCCCTTACCCTCCCTCGTCTTTCAGTCTCTTATCCAATGCTTTTGCCATAAGGTGCTAATCGCGTGTAGATTAGTACCTTATCGCATAACGATTAGTACCTTTTCGTCTGGCGATTAGTACCTTATTGCAGCCCTACGTCTATCCGGTCTGATTATCAATAGTTTATGATGGGAATAACAATAGCTCAGTAGGTACATGCCTCGTGCATGTCAGCACCGCCGCATGGCCACATATCATGCTTGGCAAAACTTATCCATCTTGATAACATAAGGACACAGAACTTTCCATAATGACATATTTTCCTGCCTTTGAACCCTTGACATAAGAAACGCTCCGCATTTCACAATGACATGCCAATCACCCTGCTGGGTGTTTCCTTCATATGCCTTTTTGTCTTGATGTCTTCAAAATGATATGTCCTTATGAAAAGAATTCTGTCCTTATGTCATTATATATGCCCGTTGTGTAGTTCTGTCTAAAACAAAGGATAGAATGTTATTCTGTCACTATGTCTTATCATCCCGTCTGGGAGAGCCATGCGGCGGTGCGGGCCTCAAGAGTGGAACACGCGCTGGACGAATGGCGATGTGTAGGCGTAGGGCAGGTAGGCAAGCGAGGGTAGGGGGTGGGTGAGGATGAGGTGAGCGCGCTTGCCGACGCAGATGCTGCCGTAGTCGTTGGCCAGCCCCATGGCGTAGGCTCCGTTGATGGTCACGGCATTGAAGGCTTCCTCGGGCAGGAGGCGGAGCTTGATGCAGGCCAGCGACATGACAAACTTCATGTCGCCCGAGGGCGTAGAGCCGGGATTGTAGTCGGAGGCGAGGGCGATGGAAAGCCCGTGGTCTATCATCTTGCGGCCGGGGGCGTAGGGCATGTTGAGGAAGAACGACGTACCGGGCAGCAGCGTGGGCATGGTGTCTGAGCCGCTGAGCATCTCGAAATAGCGGTCGGGCATGCTCTCCAGATGGTCTACAGACAGGGCATGGTGCTTCAGTCCGACATCCACTCCGCCAGAGTCGGCCAGCTCGTGGGCATGAATCTTGGGGCGCAGGCCATAGCGGGCACCCGCTTCGAGCATGCGACTGGTCTCCTCGGGGGTGAAGAATCCCTCGTCGCAGAACACGTCGATGTAGTCGGCCAGCTGCTGCCGGCCCACCTCAGGAATCATGTCGCGGATGATATGGTCTACATAGTCGGCCTGCCGTCCGGCGTAGGCCCGCCCCACGGCATGCGCGCCGAGGAAGGTAGATACCACGCGGAGGCTGGAGGAGTCGCGTATGCGCCTGATGACGCGCAGCATCTTCAGTTCATCTTCGAGCGTGAGGCCATAGCCGCTCTTGATTTCCACACACCCCGTGCCTTTGGCAGAAATCTCTTCCACGCGTTGCATGGCCTGGCGATAGAGTTCGTCTTCAGTCGTCTCGTGCAGCCGGTCGGCCGAGTTGAGGATGCCGCCTCCTCGCCGGGCAATCTCTGCATAGGTCATGCCCTGAATCTTGTCGGTGAACTCTTGCTCGCGACTGCCCGCAAAGACAATGTGGGTGTGGCTGTCGCAGAAGCATGGCATGACGCTCCCGCCCTGCGCGTCGACCACCTCGTCGTAGGTCTGCTCGCTGGGGAAGGGCATCTCGCCGTAGGCCGAGATCAGTCCGTCGGTTATCTCAATCCATGCGTTGCGCAGGGTTTCCACCCGCGACATCTCTGCTCCGGCCAGTCGATGGACCGTCCGGAGCAGGATGCCCCACAGGTGGTCGATGTTGATGATGATGGTTCTCATTTACAAATCCTTGTTCAGATTGGGCATAGACTCGGTGCGCAGGAACTCGATGGACTTGGCGATGTGGGGATACATCAGTTCATCCTCGTCGATAAATGGCACCACCTTGCGATAGTCGGCATAGAGTTGCTCCAGGATGGGCGACGTCTTCAGCGGGCGACGGAAATCCAATGCCTGTGCCGCGTTGAAGAGTTCGATGGCCAGCACACGCTCGGTGTTGAGCACCACATTATATAATTTGGTGCCCGCATTAGCGCCCATGCTCACATGATCCTCCTGCCCCTGACAGGTGGGGATGCTGTCTACCGAGGCCGGCATGCAGAGCCCCTTGCTCTGGCTTACCACCGAGGCAGCGCAATACTGCGTGATCATGAATCCGCTGTTCACGCCGGGATAGGCCACGAGGAAGCTGGGCAGCCCGCGTGTGCCAGACACCAGCTTGTAGATGCGACGCTCGGAGATGTTGGACAACTCAGACATGGCGATGGCCAGGAAGTCCATGGGCAGAGCGATGGGCTCGCCGTGGAAGTTGCCTGCCGAGATCACGAGGTCGTCGTCAGGACACACCGTCGGGTTGTCGGTGGTGGCATTGATTTCCACGTCGGTCACGGTCTGCACATAGCGCACCGTGTCTTTCACCGCGCCATGCACCTGCGGCATACAGCGGAAGGAGTAGGGGTCTTGCACATGTTTCTTGGGTCGCAGAATCATTTCGCTGCCCTTGAGGATGTTGGCAATGTTGGCGGCGGTGTCTATCTGGCCCTTGTGCGGACGCACGGCGTGCACGGCGGGGTGGAACGGCTCAATGCGGCCGTCGTAGACATCCAGAGAGAGTGCGCCGATGTAGTCGGCCCAGTTGCTCAGCTGTGTGGCATGGATGATAGACCAGCAGCAGAATGCGGCCATGTTCTGTGTGCCGTTGAGCAACGCCAGTCCCTCCTTGGAGGCCAGCTGGATGGGTTCCCAGCCTTTGACTTGCATGAGTTCCTGTCCGCTGATCACCTTGCCTTGATACTCCACTTCGCCCAGTCCCACCAGGGGCAGGCAGAGGTGGGCCAGCGGCACGAGGTCGCCGGAGGAGCCCACCGAGCCGAGCATGTAGACCACGGGGTAGACATCCTCGTTGAAGAAGTCGATGAGGCGCTCCACGGTGATGAGCTGACAGCCGGAGTAGCCGTAGCTCAGCGACTGTATTTTGAGCAGGAGCATCATCTTGACAATCTCGTTGGGCACGCGGTCGCCGCAGCCACAGGCATGGCTCATCATCAGGTTGATCTGGAGACGCGACAGCTGGTCTTGGTCGATGTTGATGTTGCAGAGCGAGCCGAAGCCGGTGGTCACGCCGTAGATAGGCTCCTTGTTCTCCGCAATCTTCTTGTCGAGGTACTCGCGACAGCGCAGGATACGTTTGCGGGAAGCATCTCCCAGTTTGAGTTTATAGTTGTGGCGCATGATCTTAGACACTTTGCTCAGCGTGAGATGTCCTGCGCTTATCTCATGAATCTTTTCTTCCATTGTTTTAGGTTTAAGGGTTTGAATGATGTGATATTGTCTGTTTGTGGATGATTAGGCCAGCGGAAAGGCACTTGCAATGATGTCGTCGTCGACGATATTCGGCAGTGTCACCTTCAGCTCGGGCGTACGCTCCATCTCGCGACGGATAGCGTCCATGGAGCCTTGGTTGCGTGCCCAGGAGCGGCGCGTGATGCCATTGTTCACGTCCCAGAACAGCATCTCGCGGATGTTGCGGTCGGCCTGCTCACTGCCATCGACTACCATGCCGAAGCCTCCGTTCATCACTTCGCCCCAGCCAACGCCTCCGCCATT
>DCJH01000051.1:23499-27942 GCA_002317385.1 Prevotella sp. UBA1705
GCCCGACACGTCGTGGTGGTCGCGTCCCAGCACCACCGGAGCCTTGAGTTCGCCCCGCTTCACGGCCTCGTTGAAGGCCAGTGCAATCTTCGTGCGGCCCTCGCAGTCGGCATAGAGGATGCGGGCCTGCGAGCCCACCACCAGATGATTGCTGCCGGCTTCCTTAATCCAGTGGATGTTGTCGTCGAGCTGATGACAGATGTCTGCCGGAGCATGGCGGCGCTCTTCTTCGAGCACCTCGGTGGCCAGGCGGTCGGTTACCTCCAGGTCGTGTGGGTCGCACGAGGAGCATACCCAGCGGAACGGGCCAAAGCCGTAATCGAAGAACAGTGGTCCCATGATGTCCTGCACGTAGGACGGATAGCGGAATGAGCCGTCGGGGTTCACGATGTCGGCCCCTGCGCGACTGGATTGCAACAGGAAAGCGTTGCCGTAGTCGAAGAAATACATTCCCCTGTCGGTCAATTTGTTGATGGCGTCGACCTGCCGCCGCAGCGACTCCTGCACACACTCTCTAAAGCGGCCCGGCTCCTCGGCCATCATCTTGTTCGACGCCTCGTAGCTCAACCCCACGGGATAGTAACCGCCCGCCCAGGGGTTGTGCAGCGAGGTCTGGTCCGAACCCAGGTCTACCGGAATCTCCTCCGCGGCCAGCCGCTCCCAGAGGTCCACGACGTTGCCCACATAGGCCATCNNTAGTCGAAGAAATACATTCCCCTGGCTGTGAGCTTGTTGATGGCAGCAACCTGTCGGCGCAGCGAGGCCTGTACCTCCTGCTTGAACTGCTCGGGGTTCTCGGCCATCATCTGCTTGCTCTCCTCCAGACTGAGGCCCACGGGATAGTAGCCGCCGGCCCACGGATTGTGGAGCGAGGTCTGGTCTGAGCCCAGATTCACCTCTATCTCCTCGTCGGCCAATCTCTCCCAGAGGTCTACCACATTGCCCACGTAGGCCATAGACACCGTGCGCTTCTCGTCTACCGCGCGGCGGATGGCGGCAATGAGTTCGTCGAGGTTCGAGTGGAGTTCGTCTACCCATCCCTGGTCGTAGCGCTTCTGCGCGGCCTTGGGATTGATTTCGGCCGTGACGCTCACCACACCGGCAATGTTTCCGGCCTTGGGCTGAGCCCCGCTCATGCCACCCAATCCTGAGGTGACGAACAAGGGCTTCTTCGCAGAGCCTTCCATCACCCTGCGGGCGGCATTGAGCACGGTAATGGTCGTGCCGTGAACGATGCCCTGTGGGCCGATATACATATATGAGCCAGCAGTCATCTGTCCGTATTGGCTCACGCCGAGGGCGTTGTCGCGCTCCCAGTCGNNGGGTATCACCATGCCGTTGGTCACCACCACGCGCGGAGCCTGCTTGTGCGAGGGGAAGAGCCCGAGCGGGTGGCCCGAATACATCACGAGCGTCTGCTCGTCGGTCATCTCGCTCAGATATTTCATCACGAGGCGGTATTGTGCCCAGTTCTGGAACACCGCGCCATTGCCGCCGTAGGTAATGAGCTCGTGGGGATGCTGGGCCACCCGTGTGTCGAGATTGTTCTGAATCATGAGCATGATGGCCGCAGCCTGGCGCGAGCGATGGGGGTAGTCGTCGATGGGACGGGCCTTCATCTCATACGTCGGGCGGAAACGGTACATATAGATGCGTCCGTAGGTCTTCAGTTCCTCGGCAAACTCCGGGGCAAGCTGTGCGTGCATCTCCTTGGGAAAATATCTCAAGGCATTTCTCAGGGCGAGCTGCTTCTCCTCTGGCGTGAGGATATCTTTGCGCTTTGGGGCATGGTTGATCTCTGTGTCGTAGGGCTGGAGCTCGGGCAACTCACTGGGGATGCCTCTCCTGATCTCCTCTTGAAACTCTTGCTGTGTCATGGCTATCCAATTTTAGATTCTACTATCTTCATGATTTCCTGCTCCACAGTGTCGGCCTGCTGGGCCAGACGCTCGGCCTCTGCCACTAATGGGTCGGCCACTGTGCGGTCTTTGAGCGAGGCGGCATTGATCTTCACGTTGAGGCAGGCACCCCTCACAGCAGCCCGGATGGCCAGTGCGCCCACGCCGGCGTCCGACACGCTGTTGGGGTTGCCGGTAGCAGCCATGGCGCGGCAGATGTCGAATGCCTCAAACGAAGCCTTCATGGTCTGCAGCGGAACCTGTGTGGCGTAGAGCGTGGCATCCTGTATGGCCTGTGAGCGCAGGGCTTTCTCCTCGTCGGTCTTCTTTGGGAGGCCAAAGGCATTCATGATGCGGTTGAAGGCCTGCGTGTCTTCGTCTACGAGCAGCAACAGGCGGTCCATGAGTTTCTGACCGCGGTCGGCCCACTCGCTGAACTCCTGCCAGCGGTCGTCCCAGCCTCGCTTGTGGCTGGAGAGATTGGCCACCATGGTGCCTAAGGCAGCGCCCAGCGCACCCATGTAGGCCGAGATGGTGCCTCCGCCGGGAGCTGGAGATTCGCGCGAGGTTTCCTCGGCAAACCCCTTGACGGTGAGGTCAATAAGCTTAGGAGCCTTGTCTTCTGCTTCGAGCAGATACTCGATGACTTTCTCCTGGGCGTTGAAGGGCTTGAGGTCGTCGAGTCCCATCGACTTGACGGCTATCTTGATGATGTCTTCCTCGGGTATTCCGGTGGAGCGCTGTTGCTTCTCCAGGAAGTAGATGCCGGCCTCGAGGAGCGTGCGTTTGGGGATGAGGCCCACAATTTCGGTGCCTGTCACCCTCAGGCCTCGGTTCTGGGCGCAGCGGCACACCTCGTCGAAGGCTTTGTGCAGGGGTGTCACGTTGATGTTGGTGATGTTCATCGACACTTGTGCAATACCGTATTCGTCGATATACCAGCCGATGGCCTTGGTGCATTTCAGTGTACCAGGCACCATGATGGTCTCACCCTTCTCGTCTTTCATGGGTTTGCCGGTGAGCGTGTCGCCCTCGCGCAGGGGGCGTCCTTTCTCCCTCACGTCGAAGGCCACAGCATTGGCTCTTCGAGTGGAAGTGGTGTTCAGGTTGAAGTTCACCGCGATGAGGAAGTCGCGTGCGCCTACGGCCGTACATCCCGTGCGGGCCATCTCCTCGTCCCAGGGACGTGCGCCGAAGTCGGGTGCTGTCTCTGCATGGGTCATGCGCTCGGCCAAGCCCTCGTATTCGCCCTTTCGGGCCACGGCCAGATTGCGGTTCTCGGGTCTGAGCGCCGCCGACTCATAGCAATAGCAGGGCACGCGCAGCTCCTTGGCGATGCGCTCGGCCAGCTGCCGGGCCAGCTCGGCACACTCCTCCAGTGTGATGCCGGCCACGGGGATGAGCGGCAGCACGTCGGTAGCGCCCATGCGGGGATGTGCCCCGTGGTGCTGGCGCATGTCTATCAGTTTAGCCGCCATAGCCACTGCGGCCACTGCAGCCTCCATCACGTCGGCAGGCTCGCCCACGAAGGTCACTACCGTGCGGTTGGTGGCTTCTCCGGGGTCTACATCCAATAGTTTCACTCCCTTGGTTTTGGTAATCTCATCCGTAATCTGCTTGATTACAGCTTTGTCGCGTCCTTCACTGAAGTTGGGGACACACTCAACAATTTGCTTGTTAACGGTCATAGTATTCAATTGGGTTTAACAGTCGATCAGATTTAATGTAGCAAATATAGTGAATATTATGATATGTAGGGCCAATTTTAATGTAAAAAATATGAAAAAAGATAGGGTAGGGCTGCTCCCGCCTGTTGCAGGCCGCTGGGCAGGGGCTGATTTCATGGTTGGTGCTGATATATAGGTATATCAACGAGAGAAGCCTGCTCTCAGAGAGAACAGGCTTCTATGTTTGTTTGGAATAAGATGTTTTGTTTGTTATGCCTCGGCCTTCTTGGTCTTGTTAGCGTAAGCCTCGGGCGAGAGAACTGAAACAGTGCTCTTGTCGCGAGCTCCCTTGTGGAAGTAAACGATACCGTCGGTCAGTGCATACAGAGTGTCGTCCTTGCCCTGAGCCACATTCTCGCCGGGGAAGTGCTTGTTGCCGCGCTGGCGAACGATGATGTTGCCGGCTACAATCTTCTGACCACCCCAAATCTTTACGCCTAAACGCTGTGAAGCTGATTCACGTCCGTTCTTAGAACTACCTACACCTTTTTTATGTGCCATAATGAATTCCTCCTGATTTAAGCGATTACTTGTTTAACTTCAACCTCAGTGAACTGTGCACGATGGCCATTCTTCTTGCGGGCATCCTTGCGACGCTTCATCTTGAAAACGATGACCTTGTCACCCTTTACGAGTGGGTTCACTACTTCTACTACTACCTTTGGCACCTTCAACCTTGAGGTGCGCCGACGGTTACTGCTCCCTTCGTTGTCTACGAGCAGCACCTTGTCGAATTCAACAGTCTTGCCGGCCTCTACATCCTTGATGTGGTGCACGAAGAGCTTCTTGCCCTGCTCAGCCTTGAACTGCTGACCGTT
>DCJH01000051.1:27990-28359 GCA_002317385.1 Prevotella sp. UBA1705
CCGCAAGGCGAGCAACCTTTGTTACTACTTCTTCAGCCTCCACGGAGTAAATCAGGTGCAAAATTACTAAAATTTCGCCATATAACTCGCAAGTATGCTTGTATTTATCATCCTCTTAAAAGAAATTAACAGATGAAAGTCTCGGCAACGACAGGATATTAACGCCATTTTCTCTGCTATTCCAGTACCATCTCGCGATTTATGGTCGCAAGTCTTGCAATTTTCAAATTTTATTAGTTACTTTGCTCTTGTTTAACAAAATAAGTATCGCAATAACATGAAAAGAGAAACCTTATGTGTGCAGGCCGGGTGGGAACCCAAAAATGGCGAGCCACGCGTGCTGCCTATTGTTCAGAGCACCACGTTTAA
>DCJH01000012.1 GCA_002317385.1 Prevotella sp. UBA1705
TATGAACATATCCACTCGCTGTGATTATTTAAATAAGAAATGATAAATATTAATATATACTTGCTCATATATATATAAGTATAAATGGTTGAATATATTTAAGAAGACCCATAAGAAGGATCCAAAAAACAGAAAAACGAAATTAAAATTTTCAAAAGATTGTATATCTTTATATATGTCTTTAGTTCATTGATATTAGTAGAGGTGTTATAAGTTGTTGGTTTAGAATAGATTATGAAGATGTTTGCCGACAAATTAGTAAGTTGGTGCGACAAATTAGTAAGATTGCTGCGACAAATTAGTAGGGTGGTGGCGACGAATTGGGAAGCTATTATTTAGGGTTGCGACAAATAGGGAAATAGACGGCGACAAATAGGGAATGTCCTGTATTTTCTATGATGATATATTTACATATATAGGTGTTCTTGGGAAGATATAGGATGATTCTATACGCGTTGACCTTGAGAGTTGTTGAGATTGTTAGTTTGGTAAATCATTGAATAATAGGAAACTATGCAATTGTGCGACAAATTAGTAGTATTAGAAAATACTTGTGTATGCAGGAGCTGCGACAAATTAGTAGGTTGTTCCGATATATTGACACAGCAGGATGGGGGCGAGGCAGTTATCTATTAATTACTATGTAATTAATGGAAGGGTGGGGTGGAAACGTTAGGAAATATGGGGGTCGATAGCCGTTAATACCTAATCATGAGGCGAAAAGATAGTAATCGCGAGACGATTTGGTGCTATTCGTGATGCGATAAGGTGCTTATTGTCAACGGATTATCTGGATGTGGAGACTATGGGATGATGAGTGGAAGGGAAAATCGCCTATTTTTGCGATATAATGGTCCAGTTGGGGTGCTGGTGAGAATAACGGCCAAAATGATGGGATATATCTTGCCTTTTTGGCTGTGAAATAGGGGTGATTCTTAGATTAGTTGATGGTGTAGGAATCAAGTTTGTAATTTTGTAATGTGTTGTTATATAGATGGTTATATGTTCATTTACTATGGGGTGCGGGCAATAAGTGGCTGCTACCAACCGTAGGATTGATTTATGACGACAAAAAGTGTCTAAAAAATGTGGATTAAGGGTGTAGAGCGCACGAAATGGGGTGGGAGGACATTGATTTCAGATATTTTTTATAACTTTGTCCTCATAGACAGAAGTCGGTGGAGTGGGGTGGCGAGACCCGGATGTAGGGTGAGGCGGATTCGCTCTGTCGGCGACAAACCCAAGAAAGATTATTATGCAGATACTTTTGGCGAGTGCCAAGATCATGAATAGCCAGTCGGGCATCAAGGTGCCTGTGGTGTCGACTCCGATGTTTGAACAGGAGGCGCAGCAGTTGGCGCAGGAGTTGAGTAGATGGTCGGCCGACGACCTGGCGAGGGCGATGCACTGCAACAGTCAGATTGCGGCCGAGAACAGGCTGCGCTATTCCACGTTTATGGATGAGGGCGAGAAGCTGCCCGCTGTGCTGGCCTACTATGGGCAGGCGTACAAATACCTCAAGGCGGCAGAGTTTTCGTCGGCCGACCTGAGGTTTGCGCAGAGTCATCTGCTCATCACCTCGTTCCTCTACGGACTGCTTCGACCACTGGATAGGATTCACCCCTACCGGTTGGAGGGCAAGGTGAGTTTGGAGGCGACGGGTGGA
This sequence comes from Prevotella sp. UBA1705, assembly GCA_002317385.1. Taxonomy (GTDB): domain Bacteria; phylum Bacteroidota; class Bacteroidia; order Bacteroidales; family Bacteroidaceae; genus Prevotella. The sequence goes on from DCJH01000012.1 coordinate 1,667, forward strand.
CGGACTATGTTTGAATTCTGGCGCGGGCGCCTCACGGATGTACTCATCGATGCGGTGAAGGCCGACGACGGCACGCTGGTGCATCTGGCGACGGAGGAGATGGAGCATCTGTTTGACTGGCGACGGGTGGAAAGCGCGGTGAAGGTGGTGCAGCCACTGTTCTATGCCGACCAGGGCGTGGGGCTGAAGGCGGTGGCGGTGCATGCGAAGAGCTGTCGAGGGGCCATGACGCGGATGATCATCCAGGAGCGGCTGCGGTCGGTGAGGCGGCTGGCCGAGTTTGAACTCGACGGCTACCGGTTCCGGCCGGAATATGGCGATAAGACACATCCGCACTTCATCAAAGACATGTAGGGTGGGGTGATGGACAGGAAACCATGATGGTGCTCACGCGGATTTTTAGACAGAAAGACATAAAGAACATATTTTTTGTATTTTTGCTCACACAGACTTGCACAGAATTTCACAGAAGATGGGTGGAGGTGAATAGGTGGTCGCTCGCCATAAACGCACTGAGTGGCTATTATTATGTAGGAACTGCGTGCGCTGTTTCCGTCTTATCCGCAGGTCGCGTAGTGGCCTTCTGAGGAATCTTCGTGTCCGCAAGGTTCCGATTTTTCCGTGGCATCCGTTGTTCAAAAATTGAATTAGATGTTTTGCTCACACAGACTTGCTCAGACTCGCACGGAATACAATAGCGATTCATAGAGTTTCTGGCGAGAGAATCCATGTTTCCACGAGGCAAAAATCAGTCATTCGGGAAGCTAAAACTTTTCCAATTTTTGTTTGTAAATTCGGAGTAAATGCTTACCTTTGTGCTTTAAGAATAAGGATTTCTGGCAGGTTTTGATGCCTTTCCTGTTCTTTTATTTGTAAGAAGAATCCGTAACTCGCTGATAGTAAGAATAATATACTATGCTCGAGGTGGGTTTCTTGTATCGATAGTTGAGGTCGGCGAATTGTGAACATACGTCAGGAAAGAGTCAAGTTTATACCAAATATATGTGCGAGTCGCCCTTTTTGAGGGATTTTCAATAGGAAATCGCAGTGATTTTGCCGACAAAAACAATAAATTTTTTGATAGAATGGAAGTAATCCAAACCGCCATCGAAGGCGTTGTGATCATCGAGCCGCGTATCTTTGCCGATGACCGCGGCTATTTCTATGAGTCGTGGAACCAGAAGGAGTTCAACGAGAAGGTTCGTCGGGTAGACTTTGTGCAGGACAATCAGTCGAAGTCGTCGTATGGCGTGCTCCGTGGCCTGCATTTCCAGAAGGGCGAGCATGCGCAGAGCAAGCTCGTGAGAGTGGTGAAGGGCGCGGTGCTCGACGTGGCCGTGGATATCCGCAAAGGATCGCCAACGTTCGGACAGCATGTGACCGTGGAGCTCACCGAGGACAACCAGCGACAGTTTTTTGTGCCCCGTGGCTTTGCCCATGGGTTCAGCGTGCTGAGCGAGACCGCCGTGTTCCAGTATAAGTGCGACAACCTCTACTGCAGAGAGAGCGAGGGCGCCATCGCCTGGGACGACCCACAGCTGGACATCGACTGGCGCATCCCGGCAGACCGCGTGATTCTCTCACCCAAGGATTCTCACCATCCTCTGCTGCAGGATGCCGACTACCTCTTCGACTATTCTGTCGATCTCTATAGCCCCCTAAGATAGGGGGGTGGGGGTCTGAGCAACCGCTCCCTGAGTTGAAGAATTTCTCAGTTGGCTCTTTGGACAATCGCCCAGAGTTAGGAATTCCTCTCTCAATCATAGTAATCAAATATAATATTCACTTTTACGGGTGTCTGAAATAAAGTTTTAGCCGATGAGATAATGGCCGCTCATGGCCATCCCCTACCAAAGTGGCAGGCCGCTCAGACCCCCAACCCCCTATCTTAGGGGGCTTTGATACACAATGAACATTCTTGTAACAGGCGCCAACGGACAGTTGGGCAACGAGATGCAACTCGTTTCTAAAAACAGCCAAGACCATTATATCTTCACCGATGTGTGCGACGGATATACCAAGCTCGACATCACCAATATCGACGACATTCGCAAGATGGTGCAGGAGAACGGTGTGCGCTGCGTCATCAACTGCGCCGCATGGACCAATGTCGATGCCGCCGAGACCGCCGGGCCCATCGTCGAGACCCTCAACGCCACGGCCCCCGAGAATCTGGCCAAAGTGATGAAAGAGGTAGGCGGACTCCTCGTGCACGTGAGCACCGATTATGTGTTTGGCGGCGATCCCTACAACGTGCCTTGTAAGGAAGACCAGAAGGGCACCCCCACCGGCGTCTACGGCCTCACCAAGCTCCACGGCGAGCAGAAGATTCAGGCCACGGGCGTCGACCATATCATCCTGCGCACGGCCTGGCTCTACTCTGAGTTTGGCAAGAATTTTGTGAAGACCATGCTCAATCTCACCGCCACGAAGCCCCAGCTGAAAGTGGTCTTTGATCAGTGTGGCACCCCGACCTATGCCCTCGACCTCGCCCTGGCCATCTTCGACATTGTGGAGAACCGCAAGTACAGAGGCCACAGCGGCATCTATCATTTCAGCAACGAGGGCGTGTGCAGCTGGTACGACTTCACCGTGAAGATAGCCGAGCTCGCCGGCCACACCGCCTGCGACATCCAGCCCTGCCACAGCGACGAGTTCCCCTCGCCCGTCACCCGTCCGGCCTACTCCGTATTAGACAAGACGAAGATCAAGCAGACCTTTGGTATCAAGATCCCTTATTGGGAGACGTCGCTCAGGGAGTGTATGAGAAGGATGAGGGCATAAAGAATATAAGAGTTCATTCATTAACCCTATAGAACAACGTTGAGAAATGGAAAAGAAATTTAATATAGCTGTAGCCGGTACAGGCTACGTGGGCTTGAGCATCGCCACTTTGCTGAGCCAGCATAATCATGTCATAGCAGTAGATGTGGTGCCGGAGAAGGTAGAGATGCTGAATAATCGCAAGTCGCCCATACAGGACGATTATATCGAAAAGTTTCTGGCCGAAAAGGAATTGGATATCGAGTTCACGACAGATGGGGCCATGGCCTATGAGGATGCCGACTTCGTAGTGATTGCCACGCCGACAAACTACGATTCAGAGAAAAACTATTTCGATACCCGACATGTGGAGGAGGTCATCGAACTGGTGATGAAGGTCAATCCCATGGCTATCATGATCATCAAGTCGACTATCCCCGTGGGCTACACCGAGGGCGTGCGTGCCAAGTATAAGTCAGACAACATCATCTTTGCGCCCGAGTTTCTTCGCGAGAGCAAGGCGTTGTTTGATAATCTCTATCCCAGTCGCATCATTGTGGGTCGGCCAGAGGGCAACGAGCGTCTGGATGAGGCAGCCCATGAGTTTGCCGCCCTGCTCCAGCAGGGAGCCATCAAACAGGATGTGGAGACTCTGTTCATGGGGCTCACTGAGGCCGAGGCCGTGAAGCTCTTTGCCAACACCTATCTGGCTTTGCGTGTGAGCTACTTCAACGAACTCGACACCTATGCCGAAGTGAAAGGACTCGATACCCAGAGCATTATCCGGGGCGTTTGTCTCGATCCGCGCATAGGCAGTTTCTACAACAACCCATCGTTTGGTTATGGTGGCTACTGCCTGCCCAAGGACACC
>DCJH01000011.1 GCA_002317385.1 Prevotella sp. UBA1705
CTCAAATTCTTAAATTCGAGATAAAAAAAACTCTTGAGTGGGAGAATTTATCCGCTGAAACACAACATGTTGGGTGCTCTCATCGTATATCCATCGGATACACTTTTCAAGAATCGCGGTATAATACTTATAGAGGACGAAAGATAAAATGAACGCGCGCAAGAACCCTTCGGGAGAAGAGCTGAGTCCATCTGCGCGCCCTTCTCGGAACAGTCGTGCCCCCGACTGCCCGAAGAATGGAGATTACAGGCAGAAATATGGATTTCTTCTCGGAATAGTCGGAGAGTTGAGCGTATATCTATGAAAAAAAGGATTTCATTATGAGACTGATAAGAGATTGATTTGTTGTGGCCTTGTGCCTGATTGCCCCTGCCAGGTCTGGCCGACAGATGAATCTGCAGATTCTCAGACCGAGAGATCAATTTTTATGGCGGAAAAGAGGGATAGTTTCTGAAATATTAAGTAATTTTGTTGGGTCTTCCGTATTATATAGGTAGACCATAAAACAAATCTACTGATGAACAAAAAACCGACTTTCAAACCCTTCGTTCTGTGTCGCGCATGGCTGGCGCGGCTATCGTGTGTGGCCCTGGTCATGGGCTGGCTGCCTGGCGTGGCCGTGGCTCAGTATCGTTCTCAGGTGTGGAATCCCGACCTGGGCAATGGGATGTATAAGAACCCAGTGCTCTTTGCCGACTATAGTGACCCTGATGTTGTGGCTGTGGGCGACGACTATTATCTCACCGCCAGCTCCTTCAACTGCATTCCCGGACTGCCCATTCTCCATTCCAAAGACCTGGTGAACTGGCGCATCATCGGCTATGCGCTCCAAGAGCAGGAGCCTCGGAGCCTCTTCGACAGTCCGCAGCACGGCAAGGGCGTGTGGGCCCCCGCCATCCGTTATCACGAGGGCGAATACTACATCTACTGGGGCGACCCCGACCACGGCGTGTTCATGGTGAAGGCCAAGAATCCTGCCGGCCCGTGGGAGAAGCCCGTGTGCGTCGTCGAGGGCAAGGGCATGATAGACACCTGTCCGCTGTGGGACGACGACGGGCGGTGCTATCTGGTGAACGGCTGGGCCGGAAGTAGGGCAGGATTCAACTCGGTGCTCACCATCCGTGAGCTCTCGGCCGACGGCCTGCGCCCGATAGGTCAGCCGCGAATGGTGTTCGACGGTGGACAGCAGCACCACACCACCGAAGGTCCGAAGCTCTACAAGCGCGACGGCTACTACTGGATCATGTGCCCCGCAGGTGGCGTGCAGCATGGCTGGCAGCTGGCCATGCGCAGCAAAAGCATCTTTGGGCCCTACGAATCGAGGGTGGTCATGGCGCAGGGCAAGACCCAGGTGAACGGCCCTCACCAGGGGGGATGGGTGCATACGAGCCAGGGCGAAGACTGGTTTCTGCATTTCAACGACAAGTATGCCTATGGGCGCGTGGTGTTTCTGCAGCCGGTAGACTGGTCGACGGGATGGCCGGTGATGGGTCTTGACAAGGACCACGACGGCACAGGCGAGCCCTACACCACCTATCGCAAGCCCAAATCGGCCTCGACTACGATGGAGAACCCACAGGAGTCTGACGAGTTTAACGACACGGAGCTGGGGCTTCAGTGGCAGTGGCATGCCAACTACAACCAGCTGTGGGGCATGCCCACGAGCAACGGAAGCCTGCGACTGTACAACGCCGACCTGAGTTCCGACTTCAAGAGCCTCTGGGAGGCCGGCAACCTGCTGCTTCAGAAGTTGCCCGCGCCTACTTTCACGGCCACTACCAAGATAAGGTTTGCCTCGAAGGAAGACGGGCAGTATGGCGGCATCATCATGATGGGCATGAACTATCAGGCTTTGGTGGTGAACCGCGTGGGACAGGATTTCCAGCTCCTGCAGCTGTCGTGCCACGGTGCCGACACGGGCGGGATGGAGTCGCGCAGTGTGATTGCCACGCTGAAACCCACCGACCGCGACACCATGAAATATTCGCCTGCGCTCTATATGGACATCTATCTGCGCATGGCGGTGGCCGGCGGCAAGTGCCGGTTCAGCTACAGCTTAGACGGAAAACAGTTTAAGTCTGCCGGCGATGAGTTCACGTTGAGGCAGGGCAAATGGATAGGGGCCAAGATGGGATATGTGAGTGAGCGCACCAATACCAGGGGAAACCGTGGCTGGATAGATGCCGACTGGTTCCGGGTGACGCGATAAAAGGGCGTCGGGACGTTGGCTTATTCAGCGGAATGACCTATCTTTGCATCCAGAAGAAATAGAAAGGAAACCCACAATGACTAAGAAAAAAGCACTGTTTATAGGCGGAACAGGCACCATCAGCTCGGCCATCACCCGACTGGTAGCTGCCCAGGACGACTGGGAACTGACGCTCTTGAATCGAGGCAACAGGAATACAGACCTGCCTGCGCAGGTGAAACTGTTGCAGGGCGACATCCGCTCCGACGACATCGGGGCGCTGATGGCCGACGAAGTGTATGATGTGGTGGCCGAGTTCATAGCCTTTGCGCCGGAGCATGTGGAGCGCGACTTCAGCCTTTTCCATGGGCACACGCGCCAATATATGTTCATCAGTTCGGCCTCGGCCTATCAGAAGCCGGCCCAAAGCTATCTCCTCGATGAGGCTACACCGCTCGACAACCCCTTCTGGGAGTATTCACGCAAGAAGCAGGCCTGCGAGGAGGTGCTGGCCCGACATGCCGTCGAAGACGGATTCCCGGTGACGGTGGTGCGCCCCAGCCACACCTATTGCGAGCGCTCGGTGCCTACCGCCGTGCATGGCAGCAGGGGAAGCTGGCAGGTGGTGAAGCGAATGATGGAGGGCAAACCGGTGATTATCCACGGCGATGGCAGTTCGCTGTGGACGCTTACCCACAACACCGACTTTGCCCGAGGCTTTTTCGGCCTGATGGGCAATGCCCAGGCCATCGGCGAGACGTTCCAGATCACCTCGGACGAATCGCTTACCTGGAATCAGATTTACCAGACCTTGGCCGATGCCCTCGGCGTGGAGCTGCATGCTTGTCATGTGTCGAGCGACCTGCTGGCGGCCAGCGGCGTGTATGACATGACGGGCAATCTGCTCGGAGACAAGGCTACCACGGTGGTGTTCGACAACTCGAAGCTCAAGCGTGTGGTGCCCGGCTTCAAGGCTGAGGTGAGCTATCGCGAGGGTGTGAGGCGGGTGCTCGACTATATTCTGAGCCACGAGGAGTATCAGATAGCCGACCCTGAGTTCGACAGTTGGTGCGACCAGATTGTAGATATCATGCAGGAGGCGAAGCGAAAGATAGCCGCGGTGAAGCCTTAAGGGGCATTTGAATAGGCCTGAAAAGCATTCGTCCGCTGTTGTGGACGGGGCTTCGAGGGATATTTTAGAGTGTCTCCCCAAGTGGAAAACATAATCATAAAATAGGTTGGCAGAGCAATTCGGCCAACCTATTTACGTCAGAAGGCCAACTTCACAGCTGGCCTTCCTTCACGTACAACGTAAAATGTATAGGTATGAATTATTACATTTTACTGATAATACCTTTTTCTGTTGCGTTGATAAAGTTCACGATGTTGCGAATCTCAGGGCTGTCGGGCACCTGATCATTGATTTGCAGCACGGAGTCGAACACGCTGTTCTGCCCATGAAACACCAATCTGTAGGCGTTGGCCACATGCTTCTGCACCTTCTCGTCGATGTTCGCCGAGGTCATCATGGTGTAGTTGGGGCCGCCGTAGGCCACGGGTGCTCCGCCCACGATGATGTAGGGGGGCACGTCTTTGGAGAAGGTGGTTCCGGCTTGAATCATCGAGAGGTCGCCCACGCGGGTGCCGGCATTCTCGATGACCGATGAGGAGAAGATCACGCCATTGCCTATCTCGCAGTCGCCGGCAATCTTCGTACCATAGCCAAACACGTTGCGGTCGCCAATCTTGGTATCGTGGCTCACGTGGGTTCCCTCCATGAGAAAGTTGTTGTTGCCTATCACCGTGCGGCCATCGGCATGAGTGGCGCGGTTGATGACCACGTTCTCACGGATGATATTGTTGTCGCCGATGATGAGTTCAGTCTCTTCTCCGGTGAACGCGAAGTCCTGGGGCAGGGCGCCGAGCACCGTGCACTGGTGCACCTTGTTGCCTTGGCCCAGTCGCGTGCCGTTGAGAATGCTCACGAAAGGGAATATGACACAGTTGTCTCCAATCACCACATCGTCTTCGATATACACGAAGGGAAATATCTTGCAGCCGTCTCCGATCTTAGCTTTCGGGGAGATTTCGGCCTTGGGGCTGATATCACTTGCCATAGTTTATGATTTATGATTTATTATTTCTTACCTATTTTGCGCCTCCGCCCAGTGCCTGGTAGAGGTTCACCACGGCCTGCATCTTATAGAAGTCGTCGGCCACCTGAGACAGTTGCGCATTGAGCAGATTGCTCTCGGCGGTGATAACCTCCAGATAGGTGCTGCCGGCCATGTTGAGAAGTTCGTGGGTATCTTCCACGTTCTTCTTCAACACCTCGATCTGCTGGGTCTCTATGGCACTCTTCTGAGCCGATGTGTTGTAGAGCACCAGGGCGTTGCTCACCTCCGATCCGGCGGTGAGGATGCTGTTTTGCCAGGTGTTGTAGGCCTGCTGATACTGGTCTTGGGCCACGCGCAAGGCAGCGGTGAGCTGGCCGTGCATGAAGATAGGCTGGGTGAGCGAGCCCACGGCAGAGAGCAACCACTTGCCCGGGTTCACCAGTCCAGAGCCGTTGCTGAATCCGCCTGAGGCGCTGATGTTGATGTTTGGATAGAAGTTGCTGCGAGCTCTCTCTATGTCGTAGAAGCACGAAGCCAGCGCCATCTCATTGGCNNTGGACGTCTGCGCGGTTGCGAAGCAGCTGTATGCCTATGCCGGTGGAGAACTCCTCGGGCAGACGTTGGTCGGCCAACTTGCCACGGGCGATGCCTTGTGCGGGCTCGCCGAGCAGCAGGCTCAGGGAGTTTTCGGCCTCACGAATCTGGCGTTGCAGTTCTGCCTTCTTGGTCAGCACCGAGTAGTAGCTCGACTGCGCAGCCTCGATAGAGGTAGACCGATAGCCCATGCGACTTTCCTTCAGGGCCACCATCTGGTCCCAGGTCTGCTTGGTGAGAGTCTCCATATCGCCGATGAGCTCCACCTGACGGTCGAGCATCAGGAGCGAATAGTAGAGATTGGCCACCCCAGAGATGAGCGATGTCTGCACAGACACCTGATAATCCTTCATCTGTATGAGCTGCACCTGAGCCGAACGCTTGGCGGCAGTGAGTCCGCCGAAGAGCGAAGCGTTCCAGCTTGCGGTCACGGGGAGGGTGTAGCTCTTGGTGGTATTGTCGTTGAATCGGGTGATGGTGCCTTGCGGCGAGAACACCACCTGAGGCAGGAAGGCGAGCTTCGCCATCTTGAGCTGGGCCTCGGCCATGTCCACATTCAGTGCCGCGTTGAGCAGGTTGGGATTGTTGGCCAGTGCCTTGCGGATGAGTGCCTGGAGCTGTGGGTCGGTAAACACCTGGCTCCAAGGCAGGTTGGCAAAGCTCGATGTGTCGCGGGCGGCGAGCGTGTCGGTCAGCGAGACACTGTCGCGGAATAGTCCGCTGGTCTTCACCTGTGGGCGCTCGTATTTGCCATAGAGGCTCTTGCAGCCTGTCAGAGACAGCACTGCAAGTGAACCTAATATAATATTTCTTATCTTCATAGCTTTATTCTTCATTCTGATTCGTAGAGGTCAGTCGGGCGGTGTGGGCATATTGCTCCAGCTCTGCGGCGGCCTCAGGGTTCTCATCGTCGTCGAAGGTCATCGGAGAAATCTTCTCCTGCAACCACTGGAAGATGACAAACAGCGCCGGCACGATGAAGATCTGGATGAATGTACCGATCAACATACCACCCACGGCGGCTGCACCGAGGGTCTGGTTGCCGTTCTTGCCTACACCAGAGGCAAACATCAGCGGCAGCAGGCCGATGACCATAGCCAGAGAAGTCATCAAGATAGGGCGCAGACGGGCTGCAGAACCCAGGATGGCTGAGTATTTGATGGCCATACCTGTCTTGCGACGGTCGAGGGCAAACTGCACGATAAGGATGGCGTTCTTGGCCAAAAGTCCGATCAACATGATGAGCGAGATCTGCATATAGATATCGTTCGAGTGGCCGAACATATTGGTAAAGAGGAACGCTCCGGCCAGACCGAAGGGAATCGAAAGGATGACCGACAACGGCAGGAGGTAGCTCTCATACTGTGCACTCAATATCAAATACACGAAAACGAGACACAACGCGAAGATCAGACCGGTGGAATTGCTCGACTCTGCCTCCGAGCGGGTCAGGCCGGAATACTCATATCCGTAGCCCTCGGGCAGGTAATCGGCCGCTACTTCCTCGCAAGCCTTCAAGGCATCACCCGTAGAATAGTTGGTGTTCGGGGTGATATTCAGGTTGATGGCGGTGAAGAGGTTGAAACGGTTGATATTCGACGGTCCGTAGACGCGGCGCAGATGCACGAACTCCGACACAGGAGCCATGTTGCCCGAAGCCAGTCGGACATAGATGTTGCTCAGGCCTTCGGGGCGCATTCGGCTGGCTACATCGCCTTGAATCATGACACGATAGAGCTTGCCGTAGGCGTTGAAGTTGGAGGCATACATACCGCCATAATAGCCCTGCATGGTGGCAAGCACAGATGCTGGGGTAGTGCCGGCCTGCTTACACTTGGCTACATCCACATCCACCATGTACTGGGGATAGTTAGGGTTGTAGGAAGTCATGGCGTTCTGAATCTCCGGACGCTTGCCCAACTCCTTGAGATAGGTCTGCGTAATCTGGAAGAACTTGTTGAGATCTCCACCGGTCTTGTCCTGCAAAGTCATGGAAATACCGTTGTTGGCAGAGAAACCGGGAATCATTGGAGGACCGAAAGCCAGAATCTGGGCATCCTTGATGGTGGCAGTCTGCTTGTAGATCATACCCAAAACCATATTGGCTTCGAGCGGATTGACGAAGAGAGCGGCCACGCCTTGCCCGGATATGGCATCCTTGATACGCGCAAAGATGTTCTTCGAAGCACGCTCCTCAAAGCTCTTCAGCTTGATGATGAAGGTGGCTTGGTCTGATCCTTGTCCGGCAATGAAATTGTAGCCGGCCACGGCCTCGCGACGCTTGATGGCGGGATTAGATGCCAGCATCTTGTCGACCTGGTCTACTATCTCCTGCGTGCGGGCCTGACTGGTACCCGGTGCGGCAGACACCGTGACGAAGAGCGTACCTGTATCCTCGTTGGGAACGAGTCCGGTACTGGTCACACTCATCATTACCACCAGCACAACAATACCTATCACCACCGTGATGGCCGTGATAATGCGGTGCTCTATGATGCGGGTCACACCTTTCTTATACTTGTTGGTAGCCTTTTCGAATACGTGATTGAATCCCTCGTGGAAGCGACTCACGAACGTAGAGCGCTTGGCACCCTCCTCACTGCTATGGGGCTTGAGGAAGATGGCACAGAGAGCCGGCGACAAGGTCAGGGCGTTGATGGCCGAAATGATGATGGACACAGCCATGGTCACACCGAACTCGCGATAGAACGTACCTGATGTTCCACCGATAAACGATACCGGAACAAACACGGCCGACATCACGAGGGTGATGGAGATGATAGCTCCCGAAATCTCGTTCATAGCGTCTATGGCTGCGATGCGGGCGCTCTGATAGCCTTGGTCGAGCTTGGCGTGCACGGCTTCGACCACCACAATGNNACAATGGCATCGTCGACCACGATAGCGATGGCCAAAAGCAACGCCGAGAGCGTCAACAAGTTGATGGAGAACCCGAAGACCCATAGGAACAGGAAGGTACCAATCAACGCAACCGGCACAGCAATCATAGGGATGAGCGTGGAGCGGAAGTCCTGAAGGAAGATGTAGACCACGAAGAACACCAGCACCAGCGTGATAATGAGCGTGTTGATTACCTCGTGAATAGAGGCGAAAAGAAACTCCGTCACATCCTGTTCGATGGTGTACTCCATCCCTGGAGGCATGGATTTCTGCGCCTCCTCCAGCGATTGCTTCACCTGAGTGGCAATGTTGGTGGCATTGGAGCCTGCAATCTGCTGCACCATACCCATCACGGCAGGATGCCCGTTGTTGGTCATGTGCACATTATACATCAGACTTCCCAGCTCCATCTTGGCCACATCCTTCAAGTATAAGGTCTCGCCAGTGGTCTTCGAGGTAAGGATGATGTTCTCATACTCCTTCACTGTAGACAGGCGACCCTTGTATCGGAGCGTATATTCGTAGGCCACGTCGCTGTTCTCACCGAATGATCCCGGTGCGGCCTCAATGTTCTGCTCGGCCAGGGCCACCGTAACGTCGCTCGGAACAAGTCCGTATTGCTTCATCTTATCGGGCTGAAGCCAGATGCGCATGGAGTAGGTCTCGGTAGAGAAGCTCTGCACGTTACCCACGCCGCTGATACGTTTGATGAGCGGAGAGATGTTAATTTCGTTATAGTTGGTGAGGAACTTGCTGTCGTATCGACCATCCTCGGTGGTCAGCGAGTACATGATGACGTTGGAGGTCTGCCGCTTGCTGACCGTCACACCCACCTTGGTTACCTCGGCAGGGAGCAGAGCTTGAGCCTGCGACACGCGGTTCTGCACGTTCACAGCAGCCATATTTGGGTCGGAGCCCTGCTTGAAATACACCGTAATCATGGCCGAACCAGAGTTGCTGGCCGTAGATTGCATGTAGGTCATGTTCTCCACACCGTTGATGCTCTCCTCCAAGGGAGTGATGACAGAGTTCATCACCGTCTTGGCATCGGCTCCCTGGTAGGAGGTCATCACCACAATGGTAGGTGGTGCAATATCGGGATACTGCTCAATAGGCAGCGAAATGAGTCCGATAATACCCAGCAAGACGAAGAAGATGGATATCACCGTCGACAGTACCGGGCGTTTGATGAAATTTGAAAATGACATATTCTCTTTGTTCTTTGAACTTTGAACATTGAACTTTGAACTTTAGATTTACTTCGATGAGGGAGCAGTCATGGGTTCAGAGTTCTCATTTCTTATTGTGATGCTTGGGTTATTTTCCACCCATAGCCTTGGCGAAGTCGCCGGCATTGCCCTGGGCGGCACCGAGTTTCTCAGCATCTTCTATCTTTTTCATGTACTGAGCCTCGGTGATGGGCTTGATTTCCATACCGTCGGAAAGCTTGGTGATACCCTTGGTCACAATGCGGTCGCCGGCATGCAGGCCCTCGGTCACAATGAAAGTATTGCCGTCGTTCTCGGGGTTGATCTTGATTTCGGAGTATTTCACCTTGTTATCCTTACCCACGAGATATACGAATACCTTGTCCTGCACCTGCGAGGTGGCCTCCTGCGGAATCACAATGGCGTGGTTGGCTTCCTGCGGAATGATGATCTGGCCGGCGCCACCGCTCTTCAATAGCTTCTCGGGGTTGGGGAAATGGGCTATCAGCGAGTAGGAGCCGGTAGAGGCATCGATCACACCACTCATCTTCACCACCTTTCCAGGATGGTTGTAGATGGTGCCGTCGGCAAGCTGGAGCTTCACTGTGGGCATCTCGGCGATGACGGCCGAAGCACTTCCGGCACTCTTCGACATGTTGAGAATCTCGCTCTCACTCAGCGAGAAGAACACCTCCATGGTAGAGATATTCGACACGGTGGTCAGCGCATTGGAGGCGCTCACCAGCGTTCCCACCTTGAAAGGCAGACTTCCCACCACACCGGCAGCAGGCGCCTTGACCGTGCACCAGGCCAGCGTCTCGCGGGCTGAGGCCAGCGCAGCCTGAGCCTGAGCCACTCCGGCCTGCGCCGTGGCGTAGCTGTTCTGCGAGGCAGAGAGCTCATATTGTCCGATGATATTCTTCTCAAAGAGTTTCTTATTGTTCTCGAAGGTCAGACGGGCGGTATTGGCCTGTGAGCGGGCGGTGTTGAGAGCGGCAGTGGCTTGGCGCACAGCGGCCTGATAAGTTTCACTGTCTATAAGGAACATCACTTGTCCGGCGCTCACCGTCTGGCCCTCGTGCACGAGAACCTTGGTGATGAATCCTGAAATCTTGGGCCTCACATCCACGTCCTGAACACCCTTGATGGTGGCAGGATAGGTGGTTTCCAGACCGGTGCTCTGGGTGCCGATGGTGCTCACGGCAAACTCATTGTCGCCGAAATTGGGCATACCCTGTCTGCCTTTTCCTCCACAAGACATCAGCGTCAGGGCAGCTGCAGCAATGAACAAACAATTCTTAATTTTCATACCTATTTATTAATNATATATTTATTTCTAAGATAAGTCACCCTGAAAAAGATGATGAAATAAAAACTGAACCGCTTTGTCGAGTTTTTATCGGGTGCAAATGTACGAAAAACCGACGGAAACTCTTGAGTTTTCGCCGGCTTTTTAACATACGTTTTTACTTTTTAGCACAACCCCATTTCCTTGGCTTTTTTCATCAGCAGCTGCATGAGGGGCTCACGCTCGTTGGGCACTTTGTTGTCGAGCACCGCGTCCTTGAGGGTCTGTTTGAGTGTGCCCACCTCGCGCGAGGGCTTCAGATGGAACATCTCCATGATCTCATTACCGTCGATGACGGGCTGCAGCAGGCGCTTGAAATCCTTTTCCTGCAGGTCGGAAATCTTCTCGCGCACGAGCCTGAAGTTCTCCAAGAACCGCTCTTTCTTTACCCGATTCTTGCTCGTGATGTCGGCCTCGCAGAGCATCATCAGGTCGTCCACGTCGTCGTCTGCGTCGCTCACCAATCGGCGCACGGCGCTGTCGGTCACCTCTTCGTCTGCAATGCCTATGGGGCGCATGTGTAGGTCTACCAGCTTCTGCACATACTTCATCTTCGAGTCCATGGGCAGTTTGATGCGGCGGAATATGGTAGGCACCATCTTGGCCCCTATATAATTATGGTTGTGGAAGGTCCAGCCCAGGGCGTTGTCCCATCGTTTGGTGCGTGCCTTGCCGATGTCGTGGAGCAGTGTGGCCCAGCGCAGCCACAGTTTGTGCTCGCTGATGCGGTCTATCTCGGCCTGGCAGGCCAGGGCCTCGCTGCTCTCGGGGTCGAGCTGAGGCAGTTTCTCGGCCAGTTCGGCGAGTCTTTGCTTCTGCGCCCGGCACAGATTGTCTACCACTTCGAGCGTGTGGTAGAAGTTGTTCTTATGGGCACGGCCGTTGCGAGTCTCCACCAAATCGAGGGCTGAGAGCTCCGGCAGGATGAGTTTGAGCAGTCCGCTGCGCTGCAAATCCACAAAGCCGCGACTGGGTTGGTCGGTCAACATAATCTTGTTGAGTTCCTCCTCGATGCGCTCGCCGCTGATGATGTTGATGCGCTCGGCATTGCGCTCCAGTGCCTCGAAAGTCTCATCCTCGATGTAGAACTTGAGTTGGGCGGCAAATCTCACGCATCGCAGCATGCGCAGGGGGTCGTCGGAGAAGGTGATGTCGGGGTCTAAGGGCGTACGGATGATGCCGTCTTCCATGTCGGCAATGCCGTCGAAGGGGTCTACCAGCTCGCCAAAGCGGTCGTGGTTGAGGCATACGGCCATGGCGTTGATGGTGAAATCGCGGCGGTTCTGGTCGTCTTCGAGGGTGCCGTCTTCCACGTGAGGCTTACGGCTGTCGTGGCTGTAGCTCTCCTTGCGGGCGCCCACAAACTCCACTTCCACCCCGCGATATTTCACCTGGGCGGTGCCGAAGTTGCGGAACACCGACAGGTAGGCTTTGCCACCGAGCATCTCCTTGAGCCGCGAGGCCACCTTGATGCCACTGCCCACCACCACCACGTCGATGTCGTTGGACGGGCGTTCGAGAAACAGGTCGCGCACATATCCGCCCACCACATAGCATTCCTGCCCGAGGCTGTCGGCTGCTTCCGAGATTTTGTGAAATATGTCTTTATCGAGGAGTTTTGCCAAATCGGCATCGCTGAGTTGTCGCATGTTAATCCTTATTCAATTTCAAATCAATATGCAAAGGTACAAAAAAGATTGCAGACAGGCCGTGGTCTCAGACTTTTTTCATTATCTTTGTGGCCATGATGCACAAAATGTTACCCTTGTTCGTGGCTCTTCTGCTGGCTTCATGCCAGCCCACCGCAGACCAGAAGGCCGCTCCGCTCATGCAGCGCATAGACTCTCTCTACCAGCAAAAGCAGTATGCACAGACGCTTCAGGCCATCCAGCAGCTGCGTGCGCAGCATCCCAAGGCCGTGGAGTCGCGCAAACGGGCGCTCAAGATATGGCAGGAGGCTTCGTTGCTCATGACCCAGGACGAAATAGGCAAGACCGACTCGGCCCTGCAGTCCACCATCTTGGCTTACAACCGGGCATCGTCTTTCGGTGAGAAAAACCGGTTGCGCGTGCGCCGCGACTCGCTTCAGGTGCGCTATGATGCTCTCTGCGGCACCGTGAGAGTCATCCATAAGCGGCAGAAGGAATAGGCGGTTTTGTCCTGTTTATTCATAGTTTTTAATGGTTCAGATAGGTTTTCGTTGAGCAAGAAATAGCTTTTGCCGATGATGTTTCGTCCAATTTTTGAAGCCGTTTCGTAGAGACTCTACTGCGAAAAGGCCCTTTTCGTGAGTCTATTTCTATCTTTCAGGCCTGCCGCGAGGGGCTTTTCGCCTTGCGAAAAGGTATTTATCGTGGTGCGATAAGGCCTTTATCGTAAGACGATTAGGTAGTTATCGCCAAACAAATAGATAGCTATTGTTGATAAACGGCTGATTAATAGTCTTTTTGCCAATCCCTCTTGTTTTCTCGATTTTTGCCTCCATCTTGGGCCGTGGGAGGGAGATGGCGGTGTTTGAAGTCGTTGGTTCAAACTATTTCATCATGAATTTCATGCCATGTGACATGCTGATGGAGCGTGCCGGAAGCCTCGGTAGAGATGCCACGAGGGTTGATGGTCTGGGGGATATCGGGCCGTTGCAACGATAAAAGCATGATATAAAATAAGGTGTAGCCGCTAAATTTCGCTTCTACTGTTGGTCATTTACAATTAAATTAGCTAACTTTGCATCTGTTATGTCAGAAATAAACACAGATCAGCAGTTCAAGGACGTGATGGCCGAATGCCGTGAGCTCTTCGCCAAGAAGCTCCACGACTACGGGGCTTCGTGGCGCATCCTGCGCCCGTCGTCGCTCACCGACCAGCTTTTTATCAAGGCCAAGCGCATCCGTTCGCTGGAAATCACCGGGCAATCGCTGGTGGGCGAGGGCATCAGACCTGAGTTTGTGGCCCTCATCAACTATGGTATCGTGGGGCTGATTCAGCTTGAAAAAGGTTTCACCGATAGCGTGGACCTCACGGCCGACGAGGCCTTGGCACTCTACGACGACCATGCCCGCGAGGCCTACGAGCTGATGGTGAAGAAGAATCACGATTACGGCGAGGCATGGCGGGCCATGCGTGTGAGTAGCTACACCGACTTTATTCTGACCAAGATACAGCGCGTGAAAGAGCTGGAGGATATCCAAGGTGCCGCCTTGGTGTCTGAAGGGGTGGACGCCAACTACATGGACATCATCAATTATGCCGTGTTTGGGGCCATCCGCCTGAAGTCGTGAGCCTATGTTGAACGATGGATTTCAGGATCAGCAATCAGGTTTTTGAGTAGATTTTAGATGTTGCAAGAGGATAAACCCACAGCCCAGACCCATGTTCAGGGGAACGACGCGGCCCAGCCGAAGCAGACTTCCACGGCCCGCTCGAGCCGGCGTGCCTTGGAGTTGGGGTGGGGCATGCGCCTCGTGACCAACCTCTGCCGGCTGCTGCTCGGCGTGACCTTCGTGTTTTCGGGCTATGCCAAGGCCATCGACCCGCTGGGCACGCAGTATAAGTTGCAGGATTACCTCGGAGCGCTGGGGCTGCAGGCCTATGCCCCCGACGTACTGACGCTCAGCCTCTCGGTGCTGTTGTCGGCCTTTGAGTTTGCTCTCGGCATCTTCATCTTGTTTGCCATCCGCCGCCGACTGGTGTCGAAACTGGCCTTGGCACTGATGGTCTGCATGACGCTCATCACCGTTTGGGTGGCCGCTGCCAACCCTGTGAGCGACTGTGGATGCTTTGGCGACGCCATCAAGCTGACCAACGGGCAGACGCTTGTGAAGAACCTGGTGCTGCTGTTGTGTGCCTTTGTGCTGTGGAAGTGGCCGCTGGGCATGTATCGTTTCATCTCGCGGTCTAACCAGTGGATAGCCATCAACTTCACCATCCTGTTCATCCTGCTCACCAGCGCCTACTGCCTCTATCGACTCCCCATATTTGACTTCCGCCCCTATCACGTGGGGGCCAATATCCCCAAGGGCATGGAGATACCCGCGGGAGCACCCCAGCCGCAGTTTGAGACGACCTTTGTGATGGAGAAAAACGGCGTGCGCAAGGAGTTTTCCTTGGAGAACTATCCCGACTCCACGTGGCAGTTCATCGACTCGAAGACCGTGCAGACCAAGGCAGGATATGTTCCTCCCATCCACGATTTCTCCATACAGCGCGCCGAGGGCGACGACATCACCGAGGAAGTGCTTAGCCGCAAGGGCTACACCTTCCTGCTCATCTCCACCCATCTCGGCGTGGCCGACGACTCAAACTTCGGAGATATAGACCAGATCTACGAGTATGCGCAGCAGGAGAATATTCCATTCTACTGCCTCACCGCATCTACCGAGAAGGAAATACAGCATTGGGAGGATATCACCGGGGCCGAATACCCCTTCTATCTCACCGATGAGACCACGCTCAAGACCATCATCCGCAGCAATCCGGGCCTGCTGCTGCTCAAGAACGGAACCATCATCCGCAAGTGGAGCCACAATAATCTGCCCAGCAGTGAGGAGCTGAAGGATCGGCTCGACCGGCTCCCCATCGGACAGATGCCCGAGGATTCGGTGGCGAAGACCATCACACAGGTGGTGCTCTGGTTCTTCCTGCCCCTCATATTGCTCACGCTCGCCGACCGCACATGGGCCTGGAGCCAGGTGGTGAGACGCAAGACGCGACTGCTCCGCATCCGCAAAGAGCGGAGGAGCAAGGCCGAAAACGAATAAGATTATCACGATTATCAACTTTTAATAGTAATTAGTTATGAGAAAGAAAATTGTAGCAGGTAACTGGAAAATGAACGAGAACCTGCAGGAAGGTTTAGCTTTGGCTAAGGAAATCAACGACGCTCTGGTGGCCGACAAGCCCAACTGCGGTGTTGTGATCTGCACTCCTTTCATCCATTTGGCCAAGGTGGCCGACCTGCTCGACCAGAATGTGGTTGCCCTGGGCGCAGAAAACTGTGCCGACAAGGAGAAGGGCGCCTATACAGGCGAGGTTTCTGCTGCTATGGTTAAGTCTACCGGTGCACAGTATGTTATCCTCGGCCACTCTGAGCGCCGCCAGTACTATGGCGAGACAGCCGCTATCCTGAAGGAGAAAGTGGAGTTGGCATTGGCCAATGACCTGAAGGTGATCTTCTGCTGCGGTGAGACTCTCGAGGAGCGCGAGGCCGAGAAGCAGAACGAAGTGGTGAAGGCCGAGCTCGAAGGCTCTGTGTTCCATCTCTCTGCAGAGGCTTGGAAGAACATCGTTCTGGCTTACGAGCCGATCTGGGCCATTGGTACAGGCAAGACTGCTACATCCGATCAGGCAGAGGAAATGCTGGCTTATATCCGCTCTATCGTAGCCGAGAAGTATGGCCAGGAGGCAGCCGAGGATACCACAATCCTCTATGGCGGCAGCTGCAATGCCAAGAATGCATCTGAACTTTTCGCTAAGCCCGACATTGATGGCGGTCTCATTGGTGGTGCCTCGCTCAAGGCAGCCGACTTCAAGGCCATCATCGACGCTTGGAAGAAGTAATCCAATAACTATGATCATTGGACCTCGGGGCTTGGCCCGAAGGCGCTCATGCTTGGGCCGAAAAGTGCCCAGGTGGGATGCGCGGGGTAGGGGTTCGAGGTCCAATGAACTCAACTGTTCAGACATTGACCATGTTTGCCACGGTTAAAACTCAAGGTTTATAGTCAACATCTCAATGAATACAAAGAAATTCGTCGTATTATTCGTCACGGCTCTGAGCTGCTCGGGCATGGCCCAGGCACAGACCTATACCGACCATCTGCAGAAGAGCAAGAATGGTAAAGGCAAGGTGGTGATCACTCAGAGCAAGGAAATAGACGAACTTGTCAATGGCAAGGCATCGGCCCAGCAGAAGAATGTTGTCCCGACGAAGCCTGCTACCAAGGACAATCAGGCTCCCGCTCCAGCCGCTAAGAAGCCGGCTGTGGATGCTGCAACTGCGGCTAAGACACCACAGGATGTCGTGAAGACCCGTGAGCAGAACCCGCAGGAGCAGATGCGCCAGACCGACAACGACAGTGCGAAGGCCCACGAGGCTGAGAAAGCAGAGGATGCACGCAGGGCTGCGGAAGCTCGCCGACGTGCTGAAAACAAGAGCCGGGAGGCAGAAAAGACTGATGCTGAGGATGGCGAAATGAACATTCCGACCGTCGACATGCGCAAGAAGGTGATGCGCGGAAGTAGAAAGGTGACCGGTTATCGCGTGCAGGCATACGCTGGAGGAAACACGCGGAACGACCGCCAACGTGCTCAGCAGATTGGCAATGCCATCAAGATGCGGTTCCCCGACCAGCCCGTCTATGTGCATTTCTATTCTCCACGATGGATCTGCAGGGTGGGCAACTTCCGGAGTTACCAGGAGGCTAAGCGGGTTTTGAACCAGGTTAAGGCTATGGGCTACCGCTCGGCAACTATCGTTTCCGGCAAAATCACCGTACAATATTAAGGTAGGGCTGCCTGTAAGGCAGCCCCATCATCACATCTAATACTTTTAAATTACTACATACAAGAATGAATCCTGAATCAGAATTTCGCGACGGACTGGAGGAATTGGCCGCTCATTATAAGGAAATATTGAAACTGTTGGGTGAGGATCCCGACCGCGAAGGTCTACAGAAGACACCCATGCGCGTGGCCAAGGCCATGCAGGTGCTCACCCGGGGCTACACGCAGGATGCCCACAAAGTGTTGACCGACGCCCTGTTTAAAGAGGAATACAGTCAGATGGTCATCGTGAAGGACATCGATTTCTACTCGATGTGCGAGCATCACATGTTGCCATTCTATGGCAAGGTGCACGTGGCCTATATCCCCAATGGCTATATCACTGGCCTGAGCAAGATTGCACGCGTGGTGGATATCTTCTCCCACCGACTGCAAGTGCAGGAGCGTCTCACCCAGCAAATTAAGGATTGCATACAGGAAACGCTCAAACCATTGGGCGTGATGGTTGTGATCGAGGCCCAGCACATGTGTATGCAGATGCGCGGCGTGGAGAAACAAAACTCCGTAACCACCACGTCAGACTTCAGCGGAGCCTTCAATCAAGGCACTACGCGTGAGGAATTCATGAACCTGATCAGGCAGAAATAATACACGTTGAGGGGCTTTGCCCAGTGCTTCCAGCCCATCAAGGGTGAGGACGAGGGCGCCCAGCCTACTCAACCATCATTTCAACCTCAAATAAGTAAACAGATGAAGTTCATTTCATGGAACGTAAACGGACTTCGGGCTTGTGTCAAGCCCAAGACCGACGATAACGGCAATGTCATCAGCAAAGGCTTTGAAGCCTATTTCAAAGAACTCGATGCCGATTTCTTCTGCATTCAGGAAACTAAGATGCAGGCCGGACAGCTCGACCTGCAGTTCGAGGGATATAAGTCGTATTGGAATTATGCCGACAAGAAAGGCTACAGCGGTACGGCCATCTACACCAAGCACGAGCCGCTGAGCGTGGCTTACGGGCTAGGCATCGACGCTCACGACCACGAGGGTAGGGCAGTGACACTGGAGTTTCCCGATTTCTATCTCATCACGGCCTACGTGCCCAACTCACAGGATGCCCTGGAGGGCGAGGTGAAGCCGCGCCGACTGGGCTATCGCATGCAGTGGGAAGACGACTTCCGCGAGTACATGAAGCGCTTGGATCAGAGCAAGCCTGTCATTGTCTGCGGCGACCTGAACGTGGCCCATCAGGAGATAGACCTCAAGAATCCAAAGACCAATCGTAACAATGCGGGGTTCACCGACGAGGAGCGTGAGAAGATGACGACACTTCTGTCAAGTGGTTTCATCGACACGTTCCGCACGCTCTATCCCGAGCAGGTGACCTATAGCTGGTGGAGTTATCGTTTCCGCGCCCGTGAGAAGAACACGGGGTGGCGCATCGACTACTTTATCACCTCGGAGCGATTGCGCGATAAGATTGCCGACGCTAAGATTCACACGGAGGTCTTTGGCAGTGACCATTGCCCCGTAGAGCTTGATCTTGACCTCTGATAGTACGGGCCTTCTCGCCCCTTTCTTATCCTCATTTCATAACCGAAAACGCAAGATTGCTCCACGATGGGGCATCCTGCGTTTTCGGTCTTTTTATGTATTCTCCTCTCTCTGCATCGTTCTCTCTATGCGGCTGCGCAGACCTGTGCCTGTCATGTCTATGCAGGCCCTTTGCGATTACTACCTTTTCGCCTCGCCTTAAGGTACTAATCGTCGTGCGATTAGGTACTAATCCTCCCGCGATTCCTATCTTGAGGCAAAAGCCCCTGGGTGAGGCGGCACTGCGAGGTGGCAGACAGACACACAAAAGCCCGTATTCTCACGAACACGGGCTTTACTTTGTTTAGTAGTTGCTTATTGTATTATTATTGTAAGAGAGATCTAATTTCAGAGAGGGGACGCTTCTCCTGCTGTCCGTTCTGGCTGGTCACGGTGAAATAATCAAACCTTGACTTGCCATCCTGATAGGCGATGACAGCCACGCCTCCGTCTCGCAACTGGAGTGTGAAATAGCCGTGGCGCTTACCGTCGACATACTTGCCGTGGAGCTTCTCCTTGCCATTGACATAATAAGTAGTAACGTCTCCGTTGAAAACGGTGTTCTTGTCGTTACCGAGATCGATGAAAGCGTAACCGCCTTCTGCCTTGAGTGTACCGTCCATGTAATAGTCTGTGAAGACGGCTTCCTTCTTCGAACCCTCACCCTGCGTCAGCAACAAGCGGTAGTAAGCTGCCTGATTGGCATTGGCTACCGATGTCTGGTCGGCTGCATAATAGATAGTATCTGCAACGACGGTTGCTGTTTCACTCACGTGCTTGCGTCCGAAGCTGGCAACGGACATGAGCAACATAGCTGAGATAAGAACGAAATGTTTCATACTTTATCTTCTTTCTTTTAGGTATTTATTATTTACGCTGCAAAGGTATGCATAAAATATGAAATACGAGCAAGTATTTAACACTATTTTATCATTATTTTTCGCCAAGATATGAAGCGTATTATTTTTGCAGCTTAAAATATGAAAGTATAAAGGATTTCTATAATAATCTGACAAAATGTAAACATGCTGGGGATTGTTTGCGTATCTAAAGGTTTATTAACTTACTAAGTGTCATAAATCAATGAAATAATGATTGTATTCATACCACAGTGCAATGTAGATGTTAATAGGTTGCTTACAGATTGTCTGTAAATAAAAAAGAAAAACATTTCAGATTGATTTGAATCATGGTTTTGTGCTTTTCATAATGGTAGAAAAAGGCCTTGATTACATATCAAAACGCAACGTCCGTACCCTCCCAGGTGTTTTTTCGGAGGAGGATACGGACGGAAAGATGGGGTGTTGAGGGCGTTTTCTGGCCTCGGATTCAATATTTTGATGAGATGAGAAGATCTTTCAGGCTGGTGCCTTCGGCATAGACGTCGAGGTCTACCGGTGTCTCTATACCGTCTACGACGCCCTGGTCGGAGTGCTGCCAGATGTTGTGGGTGCCGGCTCCGGCCACCACAGGCTGTCTCATGTTGTAGTGGGCGAGGAACAGTCGGTAGCTGTTGAACCTCGGGGCAAGCATCTCATTATAGAAGCGCGCGTAGGAGTAGATGATGGGCGAACAGTGGTAATGTTCCTCAATGAGCTTGATCATGAGGGCCAGATTGGTCTGAATCTCCTCGCGCGTCCAGCCTGCCACGCCTTCCTGCTCAATGTCGATGACGGGGGCAAGGACCTGGATGCGTCGGTCTACAATGCCATAGAAATTGCGGAACTGGTCTTGAACGCTACTCTTTGAGGTGAGATAATGGTAGGAACCGAAGGGTATCTTGGCTTTGCGCACGCCTGCCACGTTCTGCGTGTAATATTCGTCCACGAGGTCGCTACCCTCCGTAGCCTTGATATAGACAAACTGCACGCAGGTGTCCAAGGCCACGCGGTCCCAGTCGATAAGTCCCTGATGATGGGAGACATCTATGCCGTTGTAGTCGAGTCGGATGTGCTTGTTGGTCGATTGGGCACCGAACACCCCATTGCCGAGGTCGGTCTCCTTGCTCGTGAGCGACTGCAGCAGGCCGGGCGCAAATAGTGCCATGCCAATGACGAAGAAGGAGATGATGACAAATAGGATGGCGGCCACCTTAAGAATCTTGGCTCGGATGATGCGCCTGCGCTTTTTCTTGCGGTGCTCCAGATAGGCTTGGTATTCTTCACGATGGTGATGATGGTGATGATGCACGTGCTCATGCTCATGGTGGTGATGCTCATGGTCATGATGATGATGGTGGTGTTCTTCCGCCGCGTGTGGGCGCTGGTGGTCTGGATTGGGGTTATTCTGAGTTTCTGTCATGAGTTATGTTTTCTTGATAGGATATGGGTAGAAACATTCTGACGCATTCGGGCTGCCCCTTGAGGCACCCGGGGGTGAACTTAGGCATGCCTTTCACGAGGTTCACTGCATGGCGATCGCACTCCGGAGTGAGCGGACTGACCACGCGCACATTGTGACTTTCCCCTTGCTTGTCGATGACAAACGACACCAGGAGCTTGCCCGTGACAGGATTTTTGGGTCGGGGAAAATTGGCGATATACTGGCTCAGGGCTGCCGTTCCGCCCTTGAACTCCGGCATTTCATCTACATTCTTATATATGGTGTCGCCTTTCCAGGTGGTGGGGAGCACCGTAAATTGGGGTGAACCTGGGGGCAGGGGCTTCTCAATGAGTTTGCGTCCGTCTTTCGAGATGATGCTCCTCACCAGGTCGTAAGGCATCGCCGTGTCGTAGTTCAGGGTCTCGGTCTGGGTCATGCAGGTCACGTGGAATCCCACATTTCTGCCTTGCTGCAGCAGCCAGATGCCGTCGATGGCTGCCCCTGTGAGCTCCATGTAATCGTCGTCGGCCAGTGGGGCGAATAGCTGCGCATAGAATTCTTGGGGCGCCTCGCCTGAGTTGGTGACGCTTTGCCTGATAAATTCGTTGGTGGTGAATACCTTCTGTCGCTCAATATCGTAGATGCAATATTGGGTGAGGGCCCTTGGTTTCACGGCCGAGAGGCTTTCGGGCTCGGCCTTGAAGGTCAGTTTGTAGCATATCCAATGGCCGGAATCATACGATTTGATGTGTGCATTGGCCGTGATATAGCAGAAATGCTTGTCGTCGGGAATACTCTTCAGGGGTGCCTTGACGGGCTGCCCAAGGCTGTTTTGGTAGGCCTGATAGGCCGAATCGAGGTGGGAAGTGTTGTATTCGAAGAGTTTCTCGATGATATATTGCTGCAGCACAGTCGCCTTGCTGAAGCTGTATCCGAGTATTTCGGGCCACTCCAGGTCGATGTCTACCACGTTGAAATCCTCCCCATTCTGCAGAAACAGGTGGTCCTTTACATATTGAACAGAGTAGCGTTGGGCCGTATTGTCCAGCGTCTGCGCCCTTAATGCCATGGGCAAGAAGAGCAAAACGAGGGTCAATAGCCGCTTCATCGCTCTTCCTCCCATCTCATCTCGCCGCTGAACGAGATTGGTTCTCGGTCGCTTGGAAATACGTCGAGCATAGCCTTGCCGTTGGCAAAGATGTCGATTTGGTAGACCATCTGGTCCAAACGGTTCTGAGTTCGCAGGGTGACGCGGTAGCAGTCTTTCTTCGTCTGTTCCACAACATACCCCATGAGAGGTGTCTCAAAGTCGAGCGGACTGCGGTTGTCGTAGCTCATATCGGCCCGATAGGCCACGCCGAAATAGGGCAGATAGCTGTTGATGGAGTCGCCGTCTACCCTGACGGAATAGCCGGGAGTGATGTAGCGCGCACTTCCCCGTCGTGGCATCACGTAGTCGAAGTCTAAAGTAAAGGTTCTGTTGTTGAGCGAATCGGCCAGTTGGATGAACTGCCTGCGCTGCTGGGCATACTTCTGTTCGGTGGTCTTCGAAGTGGTACAGGCCACCAAACAGCATACGATGGCGAATAATCCTAATAGATTTTTCATATTGTCCGCAATTTCTTGCGAATATACTCATTTTATTTCAAATATCTGTTCTTTTTGCCGCTTTTTAGTTTTTAAGCTCTCATTGCGCAGAAAATTGTCGAGGAGAAAAGCCGGAATATCCTGCCACCTTTCGCTATTATTTCCTATCTTTGCGCATAGAAATCGTTTAAAACCCATAAGAAATATGAAACGAACAGTATTGATTACCGGAGCGACAAGCGGGATTGGTGAGGCTTGCGCACGTAAATTTGCCGAAGGCGGCTACCGACTCATCCTGACCGGACGGCGCGCTGAGTTGCTGGAGAAGTTGAAATCATCGCTCGAAACCGAGGTGCTGACCCTCTGTTTTGACGTGCGCGACCGCGAGGCTTCGCGCCAGGCGGTGGAGAGTATTCCGGCAGATTGGAAGGCGATTGACGTGCTGATCAACAACGCCGGACTCGCCCAGGGACTGGAACCGGAGTATGAAGGCGACGTGGAAGACTGGGATAGGATGATAGATACCAACATCAAGGGCCTGCTCACCATGACCCGTCTCATCGTGCCGGGCATGGTGAGCCGCAACCACGGCCACGTGATCAACATCGGAAGTGTGGCCGGCGACGGTGCCTACTTGGGGGGAAACGTCTACTGTGCCACCAAGGCGGCAGTGAAAACACTGTCTGACGGTCTTCGCTTAGACGTGGCACACTCAGCCGTCAGAGTGACCAACCTCAAGCCAGGACTGGTGGAAACCAACTTTAGCAACGTGCGTTTCCATGGCGACGCGGCCCGCGCCGAGAATGTTTACAAGGGTATCAAGCCGCTGACCGGTGCCGATATTGCCGACGTGGCCTACTATGCTGCCTCGGCTCCGGAGCATGTTCAGATAGCCGAAGTGCTCATCTTGGCCACTCATCAGGGCAGCGGCAGCTACATTGTGAGGGTATAAGGCTATACCATTATATATATAGGCGCGGATGGCGACTGCTCAAGGCAGCGGCTATCCGCGCTTTTTTGATGGCGAGGCAGCTCCTCAAGGCAGGGAGATACATGCCTCGCCGATGTGGCATTTAGAAGTGGTAGTACACCGAAGCCATGATGTTGTGCAGGTGTTTGCTGCCTTGATAGGTGGGGTAGTGCTTGGCCACGTTGTTCAATCCGATGTTTCCCTCCACGCCCAAGCGGAATTTTCCCAGTTGGTAGAGCACGCTGGGCTGCAGGCCCAAGGCAAAAGTCCTGAGCTTGGTCTGGCCATCAATGGGGTCGTTGGGGTTGGCATCGTTATAGTATTTGTCATGATTGATGTCGAAACTGAATACCGGTCCCAGTCCCAGCACCCATCCGTTGCCCTGTCCCGCCACGTGATATTGCAGCGTGAGGGGTATATCCACAAAGGAGAAGTAGTCTTGGTCGGCACCTTCCGGGGGTGTTAAACTTCCCTCCCACTCGGTGCGGAGCGCCACTGCCGGCATCGCCGACCAATGCTCGGAGAAGTAGTAATTCAGTCCGTAGCCTATCCGAAGGGCTGTTCCCGACTGGCTTTTGCCATCGGTATGGTCTATGAAAAGACCGCCGGAGGCGAAGATGTTGTGTTCCCATTTCTTAGTCTGGGCATGGCCTTGACACAGACTTGCCGCCATGATGATGGCTAAAATTGTTGTTTTCATTGTGGTATTTGATATTGGGAGAGTGCCTGTCTAATCATCCACCATGGTGCATCCTTGGGCCAATTCGGCATAGCGGAAGCAGCCGGGACGGTGGTCGTTGATGATGCCGATGGCCTGCAGGTGACTATATATAATGGTGGAGCCCACATAGCAGAAGCCGCGCCGCTTAAGGTCGAGCGCCACGCGGTCGGAGAGTTCGTTGAGCGTGACCCACTGGTCGGCATGCGACCGATAGAGCAGCGAGCGCCCCTCGGTGAAACTCCAGATATAGTTGTCGAACGAACCGAACTCCTGCGCCACCTTGACAAAGGCGCGGGCATTGGTAATCATGCCCTCAATCTTGCGGCGCGAACGAATCATTCCCTCGGTGCCCATGATGCGCTCTACGTCGGCCTCGGTGAATTTCGCCACCACATGGGCATCGAAGTTTGCGAAGCAGCGGCGGAAAATCTCCCGCCGCTGCAGCATCATCTGCCACGAAAGTCCGCACGACATCGACTCCATGAGCAGGAACATATAGTGCCGTTGCTCGTCGTGCAGGGGCACTCCCCACTCTTCATCGTGGTATTTCTCAGAGAGTTCGTCGGCCCGTGCCCACGCACATTTCACAGGATACTGCAGATGTCGCATGGCGTGGCCGCCCCACTCGGCATCGCCCACATAGCGGAATCCCAGCCGCTGATAGAGCTTCTCGGCCTTGGGATTGCCTTGGTCCACGAGCAGGCCCACGGGCTGGTCGTCGCCGTGGGCATTGATCATGGCGCGGAGCAGCTGTCCGGCTATGCCCTGCTGCCTGAACTCGGGCTTTACGGCCAGCGAGTCCAGATAGAATTCGCCTGTCTGAGTCTCATCGTCCATGCCCTCGAAGTCTTGTCCCAGATGCTGACGGGCAGCATCGAAGAAGGCTTGCCTGAGCTGTTGCAGGTCGCCACCGTCGTAGCCCACGCATATGCCGGCCAGCACGCCACGACTTGTGGTGGCCACCAGCGCGTTACGATAGCTATACTGGCTATGCTCCGTCTCCACGAGTTGGGTCATCATCGCGTGGAAATCTTCGAGCGAATGGTGGGGCCCCGCAAAGTTTTTGCAGCAGTCGTGATTCATGGCAAGCATGATGAGAGTGGCGATTTCGGAGGCCTGCTCCTTGGTGGCGGGCCTGATGTGGATATGGGTTTTCATGTCGATGTCTGTTTGAGGATGAATGCTACTGGCCGATATATCGGTCGGCCAGAGGCGCCATGCGCTGGTAGAAGAGCGTCTGCTCGACCTCGGTCACAGGCGTATATTCGGCCAATATGCGGCCTATGCGCTCCACGTTGGCTGGCAGTGTCTGTCCCGCCTTCTTGCGGGCGGCCATGCTTTTGCGTATCTCGTAGGCTGCCCGTGTGGGTTCGGGCATCTGCAGCAGCTCGGCCAGGCGGGCCCGATAGCCCATGTTGAACGTCTCTTTCTGCTGATGCGAAATGGCCTGGCAGAGCAGGGCAACCTTCAGTCGCGGCTCGGCCACCAGCTCGGCCAGCTCTGCATAGAGGTAGCTGTCGTGGTATCGTTGCAGCAGCTGACGGTAGAGGGCTACGGCCTGCGACTTGAGTTTCACCCTCACATAGAGCTGGGCGAGGTGGCGTAGGTTGTCTTTGTTGCTCGGATTGTGTTGCAACGCCTTGCGGAAAAACGGCATCACGCCCTTGATATATTGCTCCGAGCGCTCGGCAATGCCACTCATGAGACGGTTGGTGATGCGCTGCCCGAGCGACGGGATGACCCGCCCGTTGCGCCGCTCGCCGTCCCAGTCGGTGTCGGCCAGGCGCATAGCGTAGTCTACGAAGTAGGCCAGGTTGAAATTGGGAATCACTTTGTCGAGGCCCAGCGCATTGTGGATGATGGCCTTGTTGCCCATCAAGTCGTTGTCTACGAGCTGCGGGTAGGCCAGCGTCATGTTGTAGAGCAGTCGGCGTGCCTCGTCGATGGCTCCCTCCTTGAGTTTCCTTTTGAACTCAGTGTTCATCTCCCAAAATGCGTTTTTCTCCATTTTCTTGCACGCTTTGATGCAAATATAACGAAAAGTTTCGACCTGATAGCCCATTTTTTAGTATTTTTGCAATCGGAGAATGAATATTTCAGAGACCATCATCAGCGAACAAGCGCCCCGTGTGCGCCGATTGTTTGTCCAATGGATGAACTATATGGAACAGCGTGTGGAGTTCTGGGAAATACCCGGCAACATCGACATCCACACGCAGGGCCATTGCGAGCGTGTGCTCCTCCATGCCCTGCGCATCGGCGAGGAGCGCGTGCTCGACGACCGGAGCATGACTGCTCTGGCCCACGCTGCCATCTTCCACGACACCCGTCGTCGCGACAACTATCTCGACGTGGGCCATGGCGGCAGGGCATCGCAATATTATCGCCGCTATTGCGCGGAGGGAAATCTCGACTTTCTGCCCGAGGCTTACGAGGCGATGAAGTTTCACGACCGCGACGACGAGCTCGGCAACCGGCTCATCCGGCAGAAGGGAGGCGGTATGGCCGAGGCTTGGTTAGAGGTGTATCATGTGTTCAAGGATGCCGATGCCCTCGACCGTCTGCGCCTGGGCACATGGTGTTTGGACGAGCGCTACCTGCGCACACCTGAGGCCAAGCGCATGATTCCGTTTGCCCAAACCATCGTGAACCAGACCACCGACCCCGTGGAGCTGGAGCGGGTGTATAGGCTGGTGAACCATTTCAGGCCGCGTATGGATAAGGATGCAGACCTGCTCTGAATCCCTTTCCGCCGTTGTGGAACGGCCATAAAATCATGATGAAATATCTTGAAGATAGGCTTCTCTTCTCCTGAAATTCCTATTTTTCAACCCTCTGGGTCGAAAAATCGGCGCAAAAACTGTTGTTTTTAATTCCCTGAAAGCCAGGCAGTTGCAAAATGCCGATAGTTTTAGTCTCGGTAATCGCCTGTTTTCGCCCCACGATAAGGTAGTTATCGCATGGTGATAACTACCTAATCAGAAGCAGAGAACGGCCTTTTAGCTTAATGATTACTACCTTTTCGCATCCTCGTTGGTGCCGAATTGGGGCTAAAACATCACCTGCGGGCCATGCCGTAAGGTCGATAAGGCCCTTATCGCCAATCCTACGCAGTTTGGAGAAAAGCCGTTTTGAATTTAAAAGATGGGAATAAACTTGACAAAATCTTTGCCCATCGGGGCATGGTATGGAATGCCAAGCGCATGGTTTCGATACTTGAATCCATGCGCTTGACCATGGGTTTAATAGGAAGCCGTGCAGGGAATGCCGGCCGCGATGACCCTGTCGCGAATGGCATCGAGCTCCTCGGGCGTGGCCTTGGCGAGGCTCTTGTCGGGCGTCTCGCGGTCTATGGTGTAGATCATCACGCTTTCGGGCTGGATGTCCTTCACCGCTTCGAGCCACGGCCCCACGTATTCCTCGCCGGTGTTGTCGGTTCCGTGGCCTTTCATAAACATGGTTTGGATGATGATGTGGCCGTTGAAGAGCTTCATGTTGGCTATGATTTTCTCCACCGTGTACGACGGTTGGGTAGGGCGGTCCACCCTGCGGATGTAGTCGTTGCTCACGGTGTCGAGCTTCAGAATGTTGTTGTCCACCCGCATGAGCGCCTCGCGGATGGCCGGACGACCGATGAATGTGGCATTGCTCAGCACGCTGATCTTGGCCCGCGGGCACCAGCGGTCACGGAGACGGATGGTGTCGTCGATGATCTCGGGGAAGTGGGGGTGGCTCGTGGGCTCGCCGTTGCCGGCAAAGGTGAGCACGTCGGGCTGCTGCCCCTCGCGATCCATCTTGATGAGTTGCTGCTCCAGGGCCTCGGCCACAGCCTCGCGTGAGGGGTGCTTGGTGCGGGTGAATCCGTCTTTGTTGAACCCAATCTCGCAGTAGAGACAGTCGAAATCGCATATCTTGCCGTCGCCCGGCAGGAGGTTTATGCCCAGACTGAGGCCCAGTCTGCGGCTATGCACAGGTCCGTAGATGGGACTTGGAAATATAATGGTACTCATATTTTACAACAATTTGCTGGTTGCGTTAGTCGAAGCAAAGGTAGCAAAAAACTTTGATTCAGGCCTTTTGTGGCCTTATTATTTGGTTAATGCACGTTAAAGGCTTGCTATCTTGTTAATATTTTCTTACTTTTGTACCAAATTTGCATAGCTATTGCCAATTCGAAAATGGGAAAAAAACGTCACTCTGCCGGCAGGCGTCCCAGTCTGCAGGCCGCTACTCTTTGCATCAGCACAGCCTTGGTGCTCATTCTGCTCGGACTTGTTGTGTTTTTTACGCTTACGGGACGTAACCTCTCGTCGTATGTGAAAGAGAATCTCGTAGTATCGATGATGCTCGAACAGGATATGACCGACCCCGAGGCTCAGGCCATGTCTAATGGCCTCACCCAGCGCCCCTACATCAAGCGGGTGGCTTTTATCAGCAAGAAGGCGGCGCTGGCCGATGCCACCAAGGAGATGGGCATCAACCCTGCAGAGTTTACCGACGGCGTGAACCCGTTCTCCTCCTCGATAGAACTCACCCTGAAGAGCGACTATGCCAATAGCGACTCGCTGAAATGGATTAGTCAGGAGTTGAAGAAATACCCCAAGGTTTCGGAGATAAACTATCAGAAAGACTTGATCGATGCGGTGAACCGCAACCTCACGAAAGTGGGGCTGGCCATGCTCGTGCTGGCCATCCTGCTCACGTTTGTGTCGTTCTCGCTCATCAACAATACCGTGAAACTCGACATCTATGCCCGCCGTTTCTCCATCCACACCATGAAACTCGTGGGTGCGTCGTGGGGATTCATCCGCAAACCGTTTGTGAAACGTGCCGTGGGCACCGGCCTGCTGGCGGCCTTCCTGGCCATCTTGTTCCTGGCCGGATGTATGTATGCGCTCTATCGTTACGAGCCCGAGGTGATCAATATCGTGACCTGGGAGGATATGGCCATCACCGGATTGTCGGTGGTGCTCTTCGGTATTGTCATCACTGCGTTGTGTGCCTATATCTCGGTGAACCGCTTCCTGAAGATGAAGGCCGGCGAACTGTATAAGATTTAACTCCCATAACAAGCAACAATTCATCAATAAGAATATGGACAGAAGGAATTTAGCATTCGACCGTACCAACTTCATCCTGTTGGCCATCGGCTTTGCGATTGTGGTCATCGGGTTTATCCTGATGAGCGGTGGCGGCTCTACGGAGCAGGCCTATCATGCCGACATTTTCAGTGCCAGGCGCATCAAGGTGGCTCCGGTGGTATGTTTCATCGGGTTTATATCGATGATCTACGCCGTGATTCGCAAACCGAAATCCGATGCTGAGAGCGTTGCCGTGCCCGGAGAGGCTGGTCGTGAGGCGATGTCGGAGGTTTCTGAAACAGAAAATAACTAACCGGGCGCAGCATGGATCTGATACAGACTATCATCATAGCCATCGTGGAGGGACTCACAGAGTTCCTTCCAGTGTCGTCTACGGGCCACATGATCATCACCCAGAACCTGCTGGGGGTGCAGCAGGGCGACCCGTTTGTGCACGCCTTCACATTTATCATCCAGTTTGGCGCCATCCTCTCGGTGGTGTGCCTCTATTGGAAACACTTCTTCCAGATGCGCAATCGGGAGGAGTTTTCCGACAAGATGAAGTTCTACGGACTGCTCATTGTGGGGGTCCTCCCCGCCGTTGTGGTGGGTCTGGCGGCCAAGAAGAGCGGACTGCTCGACTGGCTTCTCGACTCCGTGCTGGTGGTGGCCATTATGCTTGTGGTGGGCGGCGTGTTCATGTTGTTCTGCGACCGAATCTTCAACAAGGGTCGTGAGGAGCATCAGGTGACCGCGCGCCGTGCGTTTCTCATCGGTTGTTTCCAGTGCATTTCGGTCATCCCGGGGGTAAGCCGAAGCATGGCCACCATCGTGGGAGGTATGCAGCAGAAGCTCACGCGTAAGAATGCGGCCGAGTTCTCGTTCTTCCTCGCCGTGCCTACCATGGCCGGAGCCACACTGCTCGACCTGCTCGACCTGTTCAAGGAAGACACCGCCTGGGCCACATCCCACAACATCACGCTGCTCATCGTGGGCTGTGTGGTGGCTTTTGTGGTAGCCATGCTGGCCATGAAATGGTTTGTGGGCTTCCTCACCAAATACGGATTCAAGGCTTTCGGCTGGTATCGCATCATCGTGGGAGGCATCATCCTCGCCCTGTTGCTCACCGGTCACTCATTGGTAATGGTAGGATAGGGAGGCATGGACTTTATCGAAGGAGAAATCTTTGCTATCGACAAGCCCTATCGTATGTCGAGTTTCGGGGCGCTGGCCCATGTGCGCTATCTGCTGTCTCATAAGCTGGGGCGCAAAGTCAAGATAGGTCACGCTGGTACGCTCGACCCTCTGGCCACGGGCGTGCTTATCCTCTGCACCGGTCGGTGCACCAAGCAGATAGAGCAGTTGCAGAGCCATACCAAGGAGTATGTGGCCACCTTGCAGCTCGGTGCCACCACCGTGAGCTATGATATGGAGCACGAAGTGAACCAGACTTACCCCGTGGACCACATCACCCGAGAACTGATCGAGGAGAAACTCCGCCAGTTTGAGGGAGACATCGAGCAGGTGCCGCCCACCTACAGCGCCTGCAAAGTGGATGGCAAGCGGGCCTACAGCTTCCGCCGTCAGGGCGAGAGCGTAGAGCTGAAGCCCAAGCAGATACATATAGATAAGGTGGAGCTGACCGACTACGACGCCCTGAACCATCGGGCGACGATACGTGTGGTCTGCGGCAAAGGTACCTATATCCGTGCCTTGGCCCGCGACTTGGGGCGTGCGCTTGATAGCGGGGCCTACCTCACCGCGCTGCGCCGTACCCGTGTGGGCGAGTATAGCGTGGACAATTGCTTAGACTTCGACCATCTGGACGAATGGGTTGCTGCCCTTCCCGATGCATAACCTATACCCTCAAAGTATCAACCATCAAAGAAACTGAAAGGAAAAGAAGATATGAAATTATCACAATTCAAGTTTAAGCTGCCTGAAGACCAGGTGGCCCTCTATCCCCATAGCTTCGTGCGTGAGTTCACCAACGACGACGGCACCAAGGGCTCGTTCCGGGTGACGCGCCGCGATGAGGCTCGCCTCATGGTGCTTCACCGCACCACCGGAGAGATTGAGATGTATAGGAAGGATGCCAAAGGCAAACCCATGGAGGGCGAATATCTCGATTTCCGCAATGTGCTCGACTATTTTGGCGAGGGAGATACGTTTATCTTGAACGACACCAAGGTGTTTCCTGCGCGCCTCTACGGCACCAAGGAGAAGACCGATGCCAAGATCGAAGTGTTCATCCTGCGTGAGCTCAACGAGGAAACCCATCTGTGGGATGTGCTGGTGGAGCCTGCCCGCAAGATTCGAATCGGCAACAAACTGTTCTTCGACGAGGTGGGAACGATGGTGGCTGAGGTCTACGACAATACCACGAGCCGTGGCCGTTCGCTGCGCTTCCTCTACGATTGCTCACACGAACAGTTCAAGCACGACCTGTTTGCGCTCGGCGAGTCGCCGCTGCCCACCTATATATTAAATGGTCGTCCCGAAGACCCCTCTATGCGCGGCATGCACGTGCGCTCCCATGCCTTGCCCGAAGATATGGAGGATTTCCAGTGCATCTTTGCCAAGAACGAGGGTGCCGTGACTGCTCCGGCCACGGGATTGCACTTCAGTCGTGAGCTCATGAAGCGCATGGAGATCAAGGGTATCAACACGGCGTTCATCACGTTGCACTGTGGTCTGGGCAACTTCACACCGATTGAGGTGGAGGATCTCACCAAGCACAAGATGGATTCCGAGCAGATGATCATCAACAAGGAGGCCTGCGACCTGGTGAACAAGACCAAGTTGGCCGGACATCATGTGTGTGCCGTGGGTACGAGCGTGGTGAAAGCCACAGAGACTGCGGTAGGCACCGATGGCATGTTGAAGGAGTACGACGGGTGGACCAGCAAGTTCATCTTCCCGCCTTATGACTTTGGTCTGGCCGATTCTATGGTGGCCAATTTCTATCATCCAGAGTCAACGCTGCTGATGTCGACGGCTGCTTTCGGTGGATATGAGAACGTCATGGAGTGCTACAACCTGGCCGTGAAGCATGGTTACCAGTTTGGTTGCTTCGGCGATAGTCTGCTCATTGTAGACTAATCGGTCGGGATTCTGCGTTTAACGATACGCTACATGAAGCACCTGGTGTATTTTGGACTGGGCTCCAACCTGGGCAACCGCGAACAATTGCTGAGAAAAGCCATTGGGAAACTGGACGAACGGGTAGGAGAAGTGGTGCGGCAGTCATCCTTCTTAGAGACTGAACCGTGGGGCTTCTCATCGCCCCATCGGTTTGTCAATGCCTGTGTGGCTTGCCAGACAGAGCGTTCGCCGCATGAGGTAATGACCATCACGCAGGACATTGAGCGCGAGATGGGCCGACTGCAGAAGTCGCACGACGGCATCTTCCACGACCGGACCATCGACATCGACATCCTGCTCTACGACCATCTGCATGTCGATTTGCCCGACTTGAAGATTCCTCACCCCCTCATGTTCGACCGGCAATTTGTCATGAAACCCCTTCGAGAGATCTGCCCAGACCTGTCAGTCACGGAGAAGGAACACCGCAAGGCCATGTGAGAACTATTTTTTTGCGATATTCAGAAGTACTCCTTCTGATAGATAAACACGAAAGAGCCGCATCCTGAAGATTCAAGATGCGGCTCTTTTAAGTTGTTGTATGAATGGGGTTGCCCACGCGGGGCAATACCATGAAGGCTTCAATTACTTGCGCAGACCCAGAGCTTTGATGATGGCGCGGTAGCGCTCGATGTCACGATCCTTCAAGTAGTCGAGGAGGGCACGGCGCTTTCCTACCAGCTTGGTCAGTGAACGGGTGGTCACAAAATCCTTGTGGTTGGCCTTAACATGCTCTGTCAGATGAGAGATGCGGTAGGTGAAGAGTGCAATCTGGCTCTCTGCAGAACCAGTGTTCTTAGCGTCTTTGCCATACTGATTGAAGATCTCACTTTTCTTTTCCTTGTTTAAATACATTGTTTTGATGATTAATGGTTGTTGCATCATAACATTCTGCTGTCGCTTACCCGCCTTAATCACAACGAGTTGCGGCATTAAATGCGCCGGATTTTCCGTAAATGCGATGCAAAGTTACTAAAAAGATTCGATATCCCACGCACTTTCTCCAATCTTTTTTGTAATTTTGCACTCAAATAGATTAGCACAATTTTAAGGTAAATTCAATGCAAGACATTCGTAACATCGCAGTAATTGCGCACGTCGACCACGGCAAAACCACTCTGGTCGACAAGATGATGCTCGCTGGAAAACTGTTCCGTGACGGCCAGAACAACAGCGGCCAGGTGCTGGACTCCAATGATTTGGAGCGTGAACGAGGGATAACCATCCTTTCCAAGAATGTGTCAATCAACTGGAAAGGCGTAAAGATAAATATTCTTGATACACCGGGACACTCAGACTTTGGAGGCGAAGTGGAGCGCGTGCTCAACATGGCCGACGGTTGTCTGTTGCTTGTAGACGCCTTCGAAGGCCCTATGCCACAGACCCGTTTCGTGCTTCAGAAAGCATTGCAGATAGGCTTGAAGCCTATTGTGGTGGTGAATAAGGTAGACAAACCCAACTGTCGACCCGAGCAAGTATATGAGATGGTGTTCGACTTGATGTGCGATTTGAACGCCACCGAAGACCAGCTCGACTTCCCTGTAGTATATGGTTCGGCCAAGAATGGATGGATGGGCGAGGATCCCAAGACCCCAACCAGCAACATAGATTATCTCTTAGACCAGATTGTGGAGGCTATTCCGGCCCCAAAGCACATTGAGGGAACGCCTCAGATGCTTATCACTTCTCTCGACTATAGTAACTATACTGGTCGCATTGCCGTAGGTAGAATCCATCGTGGCGCACTCAAGGATGGTATGAACATCACCATCTGCCATCGCGACGGTTCCATGGAGAAGACAAAAATCAAGGAACTTCACACTTTCGAAGGTATCGGACATCAGCGCGCCGAAATCGTTGAGAGCGGAGATATCTGTGCTGTTATTGGTCTGGAGAAGTTTGAAATTGGCGACACCATCGCCGACTTCGAGAACCCGGAGGCACTTCCACCCATTGCCGTCGACGAGCCAACGATGAGCATGCTCTTCACAATCAACGACTCTCCATTCTTTGGAAAGGAGGGAAAGTTCTGCACTTCGCGTCAGATTGGAGACCGATTGAAGAACGAATTGGAGAA
Organism: Prevotella sp. UBA1705; assembly: GCA_002317385.1. GTDB lineage: Bacteria > Bacteroidota > Bacteroidia > Bacteroidales > Bacteroidaceae > Prevotella. The sequence goes on from DCJH01000011.1 coordinate 34,353, forward strand.
AAACCTGGCGCTTAGGATTAGTAATGTGGAGGACGCTACCGACAAATGGATTGTCAGTGGGCGTGGTGTACTTCATTTGTCGGTACTCATCGAGACCATGCGTCGTGAGGGATTTGAGCTTCAAGTGGGCCAGCCGCAGGTGATTTACAAGGAGATTGACGGTGTGAAATGCGAGCCGATAGAGGAGCTCGACATCAATGTTCCGCAGGATTACTCCAGTAAAATGGTCGACATGGTGACCCGCCGTAAGGGTGATTTGACCGGAATGGATACAGAAGGCGATCGTGTGAACATCACGTTTGAGATTCCGTCGCGCGGCATTATCGGCCTTCGCACCAATGTATTGACGGCCAGCCAGGGCGAGGCTATCATGGCACACCGCTACAAGGAGTACCAGCCGTTCAAGGGAGAAATCGTTCGTCGCACCAACGGCTCTATGGTAGCACTGGAGAATGGCACTGCCTACGCTTACTCTATCGATAAATTGCAGGACCGCGGTAAGTTCTTTATCGACCCTGGAGAGGACGTTTATGGTGGACAGGTAGTAGGAGAACACGTGCATGACAATGACTTAGTGATCAACGTTACCAAGGCGAAGCAGCTCACCAACGTGCGTGCCTCTGGTTCAGACGATAAGGCTCGCATCATCCCGAAGACCGTGATGAGTCTGGAGGAGTGCCTCGAATACATCAAGGAAGATGAATATGTGGAGGTGACGCCTAAGAGCATGCGTATGCGCAAGATTGTTCTCGATCACTTGGAGCGTAAGCGTTCTAACAAGGATTAATCGTTTTCCCATTGCTCCGAGCATTTTTGGCTTGGACAATGGGGCTATATACTTCATACAAAGACCCGATAGCAGGCTTCGGCTTACTATCGGGTCTTTGGCGTTTTGGGGTGTGGAGGCTATAGAATGAGGTCGGGAAATTGCTGCTGTAAGGCCGTGGCTTTCTGCCGATTGTCCTCTAAAAACCGCTTGTACTCCTCGGAATCAGGATTGAAAGGCTTATGGGCGAAGGCCTCACGGATAGGTTTCCAAGCCTGAAGGAAGCGATGGGTGGCTTTTGAGAAATAGGTGGTAGCCATGCGTTCGTAGATATATTCCACTGCCTGGTCAGTGGGGTGGAGCATGTCTTCCTTGTAGAAACGATAGTCGCGAAGCTCATCATTCATGATCTCGAAGGAGGGGAAATAGGAGATTCCCGACTCAATAGCCGCATCCTCAGCCTGAGATGCTTGTCCGTTCAGGAGTTGCTGGGCGGCGAGAAGCAGCGTAGCCTTGGAGAGCTGACTACCATGAAATCCATATTTGCGATAGCGGATGGGGCTCACTGTGAGGATAAATCTCACCTTGGGAAACCTTTCACGGATGACTTCGATGGCCTTGGCGAGATAGTCGGCACACTCCCCGACACTCAGTTCGCGCTCTTCAAACAGGCGCTGCGGGCGCTTCTGGCAGTTGTCTACAATCTTTCTCGTTTCCTTGAGAATATATACATGATTGGTGCCGAGGGTGAAAACGGCCGTTCCCTGCCTATCTACGGCAAAGGGCATGGCATCTGATGCCAGAAGTCGCTCCACCGTATGGTAGATGCTTGCGGGATTATACATCACTCCATAGGGATTGACCACCGTGCGGAATTTCTCCTGCTCGAAGCGACGCCCCATGTTGTCGGCAAAGCAAGAACCCACAAACAGCATACGTTCGCAGGGCTCAATTTGCCACGGAGAGGGCTGGATGTCTACCTGAGTCCTAAATTCCATCACTCCGATTTCGCATGATTCTCCTGAAAAAGTCTGAGCGCAGCCTCTAAAATATCGGCATGGTCGAAGGCCAAATCGGGCAGATGGCTGATGCTGAACCACTGCGCATGGCTCGCGTCGTCGCCCGCATTGACCTCAGCCGGATGGTCTATCACGGCATAATAGGCAATGGTCACCACACGTTCGCGTGGGTCGCGGTCCACCTTGGAGAATGCTCCCACCTGATAGACCTGGCTCACTTTCAGTCCCGTTTCCTCCTCCAGTTCGCGCCGTGCGGTATCTTCTGTGGTCTCATCGATATTCATAAATCCCCCCGGAAAGGCCCACGAGCCTTTGCAGGGATAGTTTTTCCGTTCGATAAGCAGCAGTTTGGTATCGTTGCTGTCGTAGGCAAACACGATGCAATCGGCCGTAATGGCTGGATGGGGATGGGAATATACGTACATATTTTCGTCTTTTAAGGTTGATGCTCAGGCTGGCATTATGCCTCGCCCGAGACCTCGGTCTTGCGTTTTTTCCATTCCATGAACAGGCCGCAGGCTACGAGCACCAGTAGGAGTCCATAGGAGGCGTAGGCCACCGTCTCGGTTTTTCGGATGGAGGCGGGGTGGAAATCGAGCACCACCTGATGCTTGCCGGGCTTGATGTTCATGGCGCGAAGGATGTAGTTCACGCGTCCAAGTTCCACGTTCTGCCCGTCAACCGTGGCCGTCCAGCCCGGATAATACACCTCCGAGAAGACCAGCACGCCGCCCTTATCGGAGTTGATCTCGTAGACAAGATGGTTGGGTTCATACTGCTTCAGCACAGCCATGGCATTGGTGCCCTGCATTGTGGCCTGTCCCAGCTGCTGGGCAAACTGCTTGTCGGCTACGGCCTCATGTCTCAAATCGATCTTTCCCACACGGTCAATCTCCTCGTTTGCATTGGCCACATAGCTGATTTTGTCTACAAACCATGCGTTGCCCTGAGCGTAAGGATTCTGCAGAGGCACCGTCTGCCCGTTCTGAAGGCCCATGATGAAGTACTTCGTGTTGAGCATGTTCAGCACCGGATAGATGGAGTCGCCGTTCACTTTCGTCATATCGCCGCCTGCCTGAGCAATGGCTGGCATCATCTTCTGCATCTCGGGCGAGATATAGGCGTCGATCATTTCCTGATAGCGACGCAGTTTGGCAGCATGATAACCACCGATGCTCTTGTGGTAGAACGAGGTCTCATTCTCATTGAATGTGTTGGACGCCAGATTGAGAACACGGTAGTCCAACGCCTTATCCTTGAGTATCTGCTGGTCGGTGGCGCTCATCTGCTGGGGCGTGTCGCGCACGCTCTTCTCCACGAACATCGAGTCGTTGAGGTAGCGCTTGTTCACCTGCCACATATCCACGAGGCAGAGTACCGTGACGCATCCCACCATGAACTGAGCGTTGAGCTTCTTCGCCTTGTACAAAAGGAGCAGCAGGGTACCTATCAGCACGATGCCAAACGAGCGCAGGGCGTCGGCCGTGAAGATGGCCTTGCGCATGTCGATGAGGTTCGACTTGAGCGGGCCGAGGTATTCGGCGGGAATCTGTGCCAGCGACTGGTTTTCGGCAACCGATATATAGTCGGAGAAGAACAGGGTGGGAGCCAGATAGAACAGCAGGGCGATGCCACCCGTAAGGGCAAAGCTTGTATACACCCACTTCATGTTCTTGGTGAGTGTCTCGGGCTCATCCACAATCTTCTTGAGGGCCATCATGGCCAGCAAGGGGATGGTAAACTCGGCGATAACGAGTATCGAGGCCACCGTTCGGAACTTCGCATACATCGGGATATAGTCGAGGAAGAAGTTGGTGAAGCCCATGAAGTTGCGGCCCCACGATAGCAATATGGACAGGATGGTGGCCGCCAGCAAGGCCCATTTCATAGGCCCCTTGACAATGAAGAGTCCCAGGATGAACAGCATGAGCACAAAGGCGCCCACATATACCGGGCCGCTCGTGCCGGGCTGGTCGCCCCAATACTGGCCCATCTGCTGATAGATCTGCATGAAATTGGGGTCGGCTTTCTCCATGGCCTTGGCGTTCTGGCTCAGAGGCACGCTCGCTCCGCCCTTGGTGTCGGGCACGAGCAGGGTCCAGGTCTCGCCGATGCCATAGCTCCACTGCGTGATATAGTCGCGGTCGAGACCACTGCTGGTCTGGTTGGCCGCATTCTTCTTCACCAGCTCACTCTTGCCGCGCATACTCTCCTGGGAGTATTGCCACGTGTGGTAGAGGTTGGAAAGGTTGATGCAGATGCCGATGGCGCCACCGGCAAGAGCCACCAACGACGCCTTCCAGAAGCGTGCCATCTGCTGCTCGCGCAGGGCTTGGACGAGCCATGCCACCACCATGAACAGCACGATGAACAGATAATAATAGGTCATCTGCACGTGGTTGGCGTTCACCTCGAACGCCGCGAAGATGGCCGTCACGATGAATCCCCACAGGTATTTGCCGCGATAGGCGAGCACCATGCCCGCTATCATGGGCGGAAGATAGGCCAGCGCCATCACCTTCCAGATGTGACCGGCCGCTATGATGATGAAGAAATAGCTGGAGAAAGCCCACACCACCGAGCCCAGCACGGCCAGATACTGGCGGAAATCGAACGCGCGGAGCAGAATATAGAAGCCCAGCAGATAGGCAAACACATACCAAACATTCTCCGGCAGGGCCAGATGATAGAGCGTCTGAGCACTGCCCAGCAGGTCGGTGCTATCGTATGAAGGTGCTGTCTGGTAGGTGGGCATTCCGCTGAAGGTGGCGTTGGTCCATCGGGTGCGCTCTCCAGTCTTTTCCCTATACTCTTTGGCCTCCTGCCCGGCGCCGCGTCCGGCCGACGAGTCGTGGCGATAGAGGATGCGCCCCTCCATGTCGGCAGGCATGAAATAGACAAAGGAAATGACCGCAAAAAGCAATACTGCCAGAATGTCCGGCAGGCATTTCTTCAAAGTTTCCATAAAACAGATATAAACGTTTATATAATATATGACAAAGGTAGATATTTTTTGCTGAAAAGTTAAAAGTTAAAAGTTAAAAGGTGCAATATGCTTCGTTTTTTGTATCTTTGCCGCATGAAGAAAATCGGAATAATTGTTGCGATGGACAAAGAGTTCGCGCAGCTCAAGACATTGCTCGACGAGGTGCATACGGAGCACCATCATCATAAGGATTTCGTTATCGGACAGATGGGGCAGACACAGGTCATCATGCTGCAATGTGGCATTGGTAAGGTGAACTCCACCATCGGAGCGGTAGAGATGATCGACTGCTACGGGCCCGACCTGCTTATCTCCACGGGTGTGGCCGGCGGTGCCAACCCCGACCTGAAACCCCTCGACGTGGTGGTGTCCGAGGCCTGCACCTATCACGATGTGTATTGCGGCACAGAGGTAGACTATGGTCAGGTCATGGGTCTGCCCACCTATTATGAGTCGCCCCGCGACATTGTAGAGAAGACCCGCGAACTTGAACATCCCATGGAAGGAATGATGATAGTGAGAGGTCTCACCGTTACCGGCGACTGTTTTGTGGACAGTCGGGAGAAGATGCAGGAGATACTGAACCATTTTCCCGACGCCATGGCGGTAGATATGGAGAGCTGTTCCATCGCGCAGACGTGCCACATCTACCATGTGCCCTTCGTTTCGTTCCGCATCATCAGCGATGTTCCGCTGAGAGACAGCAAGGCATCGCAGTATTTCGACTTCTGGGAGCGCATGGCCGAAGGAAGTTTTGAGGTAACAAGGGCATTCTTAAAGAAGATAATTTGAAATTTGGAGATGAGGAGTTAAGGAGTTGAAGGAGTTTAGACAAATGCTCTGCGGTTGTCGAAAGCCAACGATTTGATACGATGTTTAGACCAACGTCTTAACTCCTTCAACTCCTTAACTCCTCATCTCCCCAAAACAGAAACACAATGAACAAAATCCCATCATTCACCATCAACCACGAGAAATTGCTTCGGGGAATATATGTTTCGCGCAAGGATCAGGTGGGCGGCGAGGTCGTCACCACCTTCGACATCCGCATGAAAGAACCCAACCGCGAGCCCACCCTGCACAATGGAGCCATCCATGCCATGGAGCATCTGGCCGCAACCTACCTCCGCAACGACCCCGAATGGAAGGACCGGGTGATCTATTGGGGCCCTATGGGCTGCCTCACAGGCAACTATCTGTTGCTACGCGGCGACTTGGAGTCGAAGGATATCGTGGAACTCATGAAGCGCACATTCCGTTTCGTGGCCGAATTTGAAGGTGAGATACCCGGCGCTGCGCCCCGCGACTGTGGCAACTATCTGCTCCACGACCTGCCCATGGCCCGCTGGGAGTCGCGCAAATTCCTCACCGAGGTGCTCGAAAACATACGTCCCGAGAACCTTGTCTATCCGGAGTAATTGTGGGTGCAGGCGTTGTTGCTGGCCTGTCTCGACTCGGAAATAACAATCATCGGTACCTCTGATAATGGTCAGGTGTACCGATGATTTTGTATATTCACGTTTCCTACACGATTATCGCCATGCGATCGTCCGCCCAGTAGGGACATGCCCCGTGCATGTCCGCACCACCGTATGGGAGTCTGAGGCCCGAATGTTGCTGCTTGAAATGTCGTTTTTCTCTCACACAGAGTTCTCTGAGAATACAGAGGCTGGCGCGATGAGCCCTGCTATAAATATTGGAGTCCACAGAGATGACCTTTCATCGCCATGCGCTGAAAGGGGAATTTTACGCCGCCATCCGGTGTTGCGGACATGCACGGGGCATGTCCCCACTATGCCTCTGGCAGGCTTCCATGTTAAACTCAGCTATCAGGTATATCACTCCCCTCCCTTCGGGGGAGGGGATGGGGAAGAGGCTGTAGGGGATGGGGGGAGAGGCTGTTGATGCCTGTATATGCTTTTCAATGCCCTTATCTCGGTGTTGATTTGTCAATAAATATCTGAAAAATCACGCGTCTCATTTTCCTTGAAATAGAAAGAAGCGCTCTTCAAAATCCAGGAAAAATGTAACGATTTGGCGAGCGACTGCCCATAATTCTACGAAAACGGGCTCCTGCTTTTGCGATTGATACTTTATCGCAGGGCGATAACTACCTTATTATCGTGCGAAAACATAGCAAATGATACCACGAAAAGGTGCTTATCGCAAGGTTAGTAAATGTCATTAAATCGGAAACGTCTATCCTTCAGCAGTTTGCAGTCGGCTCATTTCTCGCGTATTCTCAACCAAATGTCTTGTGTTTTCAAATACGCGAGCTATGAGAGGAGTATCTTCAATATTTTTCAAAAGGATTTTCAGGATTTTCTCACGCCATTATCAGATTGACTATTACCTTCTATCTGAAGTTAAAATCCATGTTGTAGAGCGGGGCTACTCTTGCAAGCGGGGTGAGCTGTATTAATGGTATTCAGAACATGGAGTCCCTTTTAACTATCTTTTACCACGATTTGGGTACAAACATAATCATCACTTCCGAGAATGATTTCTCCATTTCGATACATACTTCGGATAATTATCTCAGCCTCTTCTATAGAGCAGGCTTGCACCTCAATGGTTTTTGAGAGCGTTTCTTGTATAGTTACTTTGTACCTCATAGTTGGTCACAAAGTTACGAACAAAAAGTCCTCTCAAAATCAAATGATCACTATTTGACTTTTTTGATCAAGAATTATCATTTCCAAAGGGATGCAATGGGTGGATAATCTATTGTTAGATGGATAAGCAACCGTTAGTATCTTGTACGAAGAGACTAACCGCTTATAATCTTATTTTATCTTTCGATAAACGCCTCTTCCCTTAAATTCAATGATTTCTTTGTCTCTAAGAAATTGCAATTGCTGCCTGATTTTATCAGGGATGTGTTTGTTTTCAGGATGTTTGACTTTCAATTCGTCTACAAAAGCATACATCTGATGGAGTGAAAAGGTTTCGTCGAGTCGTTCAACCAAATGAAGTGTGTCCATAAGCCACCCCCGACTCTCTACCGAATGAGTCTGGAGATTGAAAACCCGATTATATTGTTTCACCACGTCATCGATGGAACGCACCTCTCCATGGTTAACAATGGGGATTTTGGCGATATCGGGTATCGACCTCAGGAGAATATTACATCCTTCCCAGCCAGCTCTTCTGGCAGTTTCTGGTAGTGGGGCTCGCTTCTCAATGATAGCCGGAGTGAAAAAACATTTTGGCACTATAATCAGATTATTCACCTCGTATCTGTCGTAGTGCATGAAGAAAAAGCTTGGATTATCCAGCGAATTAATACGCCCAATCATTGTGCGATATACTCCATCAGCCACAGTTGATTGGAAATTATCGTTGTCAGTTCGTTTGCTTTTCAGCTCGTATTGTGCCAAGCAGTTATCGCAAACATAGTCTTTTACTGGGGCATTGGGCTCTGCTCGCCTAATAGTGGGCTTGCCACAGATGGGACAATACATGTTGCGAGCTAACCAATCTTCGGTTAGCACGCGTGCTATCTGACTACCACTTCTATAGCCTTCTGCTAAGGATGTGTTGAAACGTAGGTTCATCTGAATAATATTTTATTGAGTTTCCAGTAGGGGATTCCTTCAGTTTTCTTATGTTGGTTCGGTGTTAGAAAGATGATAACTCTTATTTCATATGATGATATATCTAAGAACTGACTAACTGGACTCTGTGGATTTCTGTTGCTGTCATGTGATTTTTAGCTCATAATATAGTTTGGGTGACATGATTTGTTGTAATGGGTTGGGGATGAAATTTGCATGCTTAGATAGTTATATCAGGATTCTCACACCATCATCAAATCGCTCATCACCGTGTTGCTGATCTTGATTCCCTCGCGGGAGAGGTGGAGACGATGGTCTTCGAGCACGAGGAGTCCGCGGTCGAGATAAGGCTTGGCGTTGGAGAGGAGGAAGTCGAGATGGGCGGGAGAGACGGTGGAGAGGTCGATACCTTCACGCGTTCTTAACGCCGTGGTTACAAGATCGTTGTATAGGGTATCTTTGTCTAATACTTCTTCTTCATAGGGCAAGACTCCTTGCTCTATGGAATGGATATATTGCTGGATGTCGGACACGTTCCATCGGCGAGTGGAGAGCGTGTAGGAGTGGGCCGAAGCCCCCAGTCCGATGTAGGGGATATTGTGCCAATAGCTCGAATTGTGGCGGCTGCGGAAGCCGGGAAGAGCAAAGTTGCTGAACTCGTAGTGCTCGTAGCCTGCGGCCGTGAGCCGGTCGATGAGCGTGTCGTACATGGCGAGGCTCAGTTCCTCGTCTATCTCCTTCACCAGTCCCTGTTCCAACATCCGATAGAGTGGGGTACCATCCTCATACATCAGTCCGTAGGCAGATATGTGCTCCGGGCGCAGGCGCAGGGCATGGTCGATGTCCTGCTGCCAGTTGGCCAGTGTCTCCTCGGGAAATCCGAACATCAGGTCGATGCTCACATTGTGTATGCCCAGCCCGTGGATGATCTCCATGGCTTGGTCCACCTGCTGAGCCGTGTGCCGACGATGGATAAATCGCAGTCTGCCGTCGTCGAAGGTCTGCGCGCCCATGCTCACCCGATTGACAGGCAGATGAAGAAACATTCCCTCATGGATGTCGTCGGGGTTGCACTCCATGGTGACCTCGGCATCGGGGTCAATATCATATACCTTATATATATAAGAGAACAGTCGGGCCAGCTGTTCGTGGGAGAGCTGGCTCGGCGTGCCGCCGCCCAGATAGATGGTGGAGATGGAGGGCTTTTCGGGAATGAGCTCCATCTCATGACAAAGCGCATCGACATATTGGTCGTGCAGTGATGCACGGGTGGTGGAATAGAATCCGCAGTAGATGCAACGGCTTGCGCAGAAAGGGATGTGTATGTAGAGTCCAGCCATAAAATAATCTTTCGACGTGTAAAAGTACTAATTTGTTTTAAAATAGATGAGATTTCTATGGCTTTCTTTTGGAGTTTATTTTTATTTTCCCTATCTTTAACACCGAATTGGAAGCAAGAGCTCCTAACCTTAACAAGACAATAGATTCATATACTAACACTTTAAATCTTTTGATATGAGAGTATATCAGACTAACGAAATTAAGAACATTGCATTGCTCGGCAGTGCGGGTAGCGGCAAGACCACTCTTGCCGAGAGTATGCTTTTTGAGGCAGGTGTCATCAAGCGGCGTGGTTCGGTGGAAGCTAAGAACACGGTGAGTGACTACTTCCCCGTAGAGCTTGAGTATGGCTATTCTGTCTTCCCAACCGTGTTTCATGTGGAGTGGAACAACAAGAAACTGAATATTATCGATTGCCCGGGTTCCGACGATTTCGTGGGCGGAGCCATCACATCGCTCAACGTGACCGACCAGGCCGTTATTCTGATCAATGGCCAGTATGGTCCCGAGGTGGGCACACAGAACAACTTCCGCTATGCCGAGAAGTTGAAAAAACCGGTGATATTCCTCATCAACCAGTTGGATTCTGAGAAGTGCGACTTCGACAACATCATCAATACGATGCAGGAAATCTACGGTTCGAAGTGCGTGCAGATCCAGTATCCGTTGGAGACGGGTCCCAACTTCCATAGCCTTATCGACGTGCTCATCATGAAGAAACTCACCTGGGGCCCCGATGGCGGCGAGCCTAAGCGTGAGGATATTCCCGCTGAGGAGATGGACAAGGCCATGGAACTGCACAAGACGCTCGTGGAGGCTGCTGCCGAAAACGACGACGCCCTGATGGAGAAGTTCTTCGAGAGCGACACACTGTCGGAAGACGAGATGCGCGAAGGCATCCGCAAGGGACTGGTGGCCTGCTCCATTTATCCCATCTTCTGCGTGGATGCCCATCGCGACATGGGCGTGCAGCGCCTTATGGAGTTCCTGGGCAACGTGGTGCCCTTCGTGAGCGAGATGCCCAAGGTGCGCAACACTCGTGGCGAGGAGGTGGAGCCGAATACCGACGGCGCGGAGTGTCTCTATTTCTTCAAGACCGGACTGGAGCCTCACATTGGCGAGGTGTCCTACTTCAAGGTGATGAGCGGAAGTGTGAAACCCGGTGACGACTTGACCAATTCGGACCGTGGTTCCAAGGAGCGCATCGGTCAGATTTATGCCTGTGCAGGTGCCAACCGCATAGCTGTAGACCAACTGAATGCAGGTGATATCGGCTGCACGGTGAAGCTGAAGGATGTGAAGACGGGTAACACCCTCAATGGTAAGGGTGCGGAGGCTCGCTTCGACTTCATCAGATACCCCAACTCTAAGTATAGCCGTGCCATCAAATCTAATAATCCTCAGGACATGGAGAAGCTCATGGCTGCATTGCTCAAGATGCGCCAGGAGGATCCCACATGGGTGGTGGAGCAGAGTAAGGAGTTGCGCCAGACCATCGTTCATGGTCAGGGCGAGTTCCATCTGCGCACGCTGAAGTGGCGTTTGGAGAACAATGAGAAACTCGCTGTGACGTTCGACGAGCCGAAGATTCCCTATCGTGAGACCATCACGAAGAAGGCCAAGGCTGAGTATCGCCACAAGAAACAGAGCGGTGGAGCCGGTCAGTTTGGTGAGGTGCATCTCATCGTGGAGCCCTATGCCGAGGGCATGCCCGATCCCGTGACCTATAATTTCGGTGGTCAGGAGTTCAAGATGAACATCAAGTCGAAGGAGGAGAAAGACCTCGCATGGGGTGGTAAGCTTGTCTTCATCAACTCTGTGGTGGGTGGAGCCATCGATTTGCGCTTCATGCCCGCTATTCTCAAAGGTGTGATGGACTGCATGGAGCGTGGTCCGCTCACCGGAAGCTATGCCCGCGACGTGCGTGTCATCGTATTCGATGGTAAGATGCACCCGGTAGACTCCAACGAGCTCTCGTTCACCTTGGCTGCCCGCCATGCGTTCTCCGACGCGTTCAAGGAGGCCGGTCCGAAGATTCTCGAGCCCATCTATGACCTCGAAGTATATGTTCCTTCCGACTACATGGGTGATGTGATGAGCGACCTGCAGGGTCGTCGCGCCATCATCATGGGTATGGATGCAGAGGCCGGCTATCAAAAGTTGGCTGCCAAGATTCCATTGAAGGAACTGTCCAACTACAGCGTTGCCCTGAGTTCGCTCACCGGTGGCCGTGCTTCGTTCACCACGAAGTTTGCCAGCTACGAGCTTGTGCCCAACGACCTGCAGCAGAAGCTGGTGGCCGAGCACGAGGCAGAACTGGCCGAGGAGGAGGCTTAAACAGCACGATATTTCTTTATCCGATAGGGAGGGTGCGCCATTTGTCGTGGCGCACCCTCTTTGTTTCCGGCCGGATGGGGGTGACAGGAATTTGTTTTTGTTCTGTTTTGTAGTTTTTATGTCATAATAAAGAAGTAAATAAGAGTGTATTTGTTAAATACGCTAAAATAACGATGAAAGATTAACATTTAAGTGTTAATCAATTAAGATTTATCTTATCTTTGCCAGCATGAAGAAGAAAACCATTTGGACCATAGCCGTTGTCATGGGCGTGTCCTTCATCATATTATTGGGTCTGCAGCTGACTTACATTCAGGAAATGGCCAATATGAAGAAGGAGCAGTTCGACGAAAGTGTGAACCGCGCGCTCTATCAGGCCTCTCGCAACCTGGAGTTGAACGAGACGCTGAGGTATTTGGAGAAGGACGTGAACGAAACAGAGCGCAAGGCTTTCCAGAAGGACAGTGTGGGCACTCGGTCTGGCCAGCCCAACGATGGCACCGTGCAATATTCCCATCAGTATTCTGTGGCTGGAAAAGACGGAACGGTATATTCTTCTTTTGAGCTCAAGACCATGGCCACCAAGCCGGGACACATGCCCAAGGCCATGATTCTACGCACCGATAAGAATTCGAACACAGCTGCCAGCAAGTCGCTGCAAGAGATCGTGAAGAACCGATATGTGTATCAGAAGGCCCTGCTTGACGAGGTGGTGATGAACATGCTCTACTCGGCTTCTGACAAACCACTGAAGGAACGTGTGAACTTTAAGATTCTCGATCAGGATTTGAAGGCCGAGTTGATGAACAATGGAATCAATATTCCCTATCATTTCACGGTGTGCACGCAGGATGGGCGAGAGGTGTATCGCTGTCCCGACTATACCGATGATGGTGTGGAGTTTACCTATAGTCAGGTGCTTTTCCGCAACGACCCATCGTCGAAGATAGGTGTGGTGAAGATCCATTTCCCCGATATCAATAGCTATATCTATTCGAGCGTGAGATTCATGATACCGAGCGTGGTGTTCACCTTTATCTTGCTCATTACGTTTATCTTCACCATTGTCGTGATATTCAGGCAGAAACGTTACACCGAAATCAAGAACGACTTCATCAACAACATGACCCACGAGCTCAAGACACCTATCGCCAGCATCTCGCTGGCTGCCCAGATGTTCAATGATGAGTCGGTGGTGAAGAGCGAAAAGATGATGAAACATCTGATTGGCGTGATTACCGATGAGTCGAAACGCTTGCGATTCCTCGTGGAAAAGGTGCTCCAGATGTCGATGTTCGACCGGAAGAAGGCGTCGTTCAAGAAGAAACATCTTGACCTCAACGAGATGGTGGAGACCGTAGCCAACTCTTTCTCCCTGCGAGTGGAGCACACTGGTGGTAAGGTCTACGTGGAAATTGAGGCGGTAGACTCGGATATTTATGTAGACGAAGTGCATTTTCAGAATGTGATTTTCAACCTGATGGACAATGCAGTGAAATATCGAAAGCCCAACGAACCGGTGAATGTATATCTGAAAACGTGGAACGACGAGCAGCATCTCTACTTCTCGGTGCGGGATACAGGCGTTGGTATGAAGAAAGAGAATCTGAAAAAGATTTTCGAGAAGTTCTATCGTGTGCACACGGGCAATGTCCACGATGTCAAAGGATTCGGTCTGGGCCTTGCCTATGTGAAGAATGTGATAGATCTGCACGATGGCGACATCAAGGTTGACAGCGAATATGGCAAGGGCACGACGTTCACTATCAAGTTGCCTATCGTCAAGAAATAAAACGAATTATTAATTTATAAAACGATAAGATTATGGATGAGAAGATTAAAATTTTGCTTTGCGAAGATGATGAAAACTTGGGCACATTGTTGTGCGAGTACTTGATTGCAAAGGGATACGATGCTGTGCTTTGCCCCGATGGCGAGGCTGGATACAAGGAGTTCACCAAGGATAAGTTTGATATGTGTGTGCTCGACGTGATGATGCCGAAGAAAGACGGCTTCTCTCTGGCACAGGACATTCGTCAGATTAACGCCCAGGTGCCTATCATTTTCCTGACAGCCCGAGTGCAGAAGGAAGATGTGCTCGAAGGATTCGACAAGGGTGCCGACGACTATATCACCAAACCGTTCTCCATGGAGGAGCTGGTGAAGCGTGTGGAAGCTATCCTGCGTCGTGTTCGTGGTAAGAAAAACAAGGAAAGCACACGCTACAAGATTGGCCGTTATCTCTTTGATACGCAGAAGCAACTGCTCTCTATGGGTGACAAGCAGACCAAACTCACCACCAAGGAAAACGAACTCCTTGCCTTGCTCTGCGCTCATGCCAACGAGATATTGAAGCGCAACGACGCGCTCCGCACCATCTGGATTGATGACAACTACTTCAATGCTCGTTCAATGGATGTGTATATCACCAAGCTGCGCAAGCATCTGAAGGACGACGACCAGGTGGAGATCATCAATATCCATGGTCAGGGTTACAAGTTGATTGTGCCGGAAGAGGATTAATTGGCTGTGTTCTGTCCAGCTGCCCGGCCAGACAGGCTCACCAAACATTTTCCCATCCAATGCGATAGTTGGATAAAAAAGTTGCTTCGTTGCTGGAACTCCAGGGTTTCGGCAACGAAACAATATCGTTTTAGATAGGTCAAACATTCATTCTGGGTGCGTAAACCTATCGTTTGCAAGTCTTAAAGGAACGATTTGCTTAGTAATTTCCCTCGTGCTTCTCTTGGTAGACATGTACAAAAATGCCTACGGGAATCAATAGAGTAGGGAGGAGGGCGAGGTTGTGATTGGTGAGACCGAACAGATAGAACAGCCCCAAAAGAACAATGCTGATATAGACAAGAGGCAACCCAAAGAAACGAAGGTTTCCTTTTATCCAGTGAATTATGGGGCTTATTTTATCGAATATCTTGTCCATATCGGTTGCAAAAGTACGAAGTTTGGGCTGAATATCCTATCCAATTAATGTTAAATAGCAAAAAAACAGGAAGATGCGGCTTGTAATGTGCAATAATTTTAGTACCTTTGCACACGCATTTTGCAAATTAACATTTAATTCATTACAAAAGTAGTATGAATCATTACGAAACCGTTTTCATTTTGACTCCCGTTTTGTCTGATGAACAGATGAAGGAAACGGTCGCTAAATTCAAGAAGCTGCTCACCGATAATGGTGCTGAAATTCTGAATGAAGAGGCCTGGGGACTGAAGAAGATGGCTTACGCTATCGAGAAGAAATCTACAGGCTTCTATTGCCTGCTGGAGTTCGAGGCAGAGCCGTCTGTAGTTGACACACTCGAGACTGGCTATCGCCGCGACGAGAAAGTTATTCGTTTCATGACCGTGAAGCTCGACAAGTATGCTGTTGCTTATGCAGAGAAGCGTCGTGCTAAATGGGCCGCTAAATTGGAGGCATAATTATGGCAGATCAGAAAAAATCAGAAATCCGTTATTTGACCGCTCCTTCTATCGATACCAAGAAGAAGAAGTATTGCCGTTTTAAGAAGAGCGGTATTAAGTATATCGACTACAAGGATCCCGAGTTCCTGAAGAAGTTCCTGAACGAGCAGGGTAAGATTCTTCCCCGTCGTATTACCGGAACATCTTTGAAGTTTCAGCGTCGTGTGGCACAGGCTGTAAAGCGTGCTCGCCAGATTGCACTGCTTCCATACGTAACCGACATGATGAAGTAAAACAAGGAGGCTAAGAATGGAAATTATACTGAAAGAAGATATTATCGGTCTTGGATACAAGAACGATATCGTGACTGTTAAGAATGGCTATGGCCGCAACTATCTTATCCCTACAGGCAAGGGTGTTATCGCCTCGAAGAGCGCCAAGAAGGTGCTCGCTGAGAACTTGAAGCAGCAGGCAGACAAGCTGGCTGCACAGAAGGCAGAGGCAGAGAAGCGTGCTGAGGCTTTGAAGGACGTAGTGGTTGAGGTTGTTGCTAAGGTTGCTGCCACAGGCCATCTCTATGGTTCTGTAAATGCTGCAACTGTTGCTGAGGAGTTGGCTAAGAAGGGTATCGAAGTGGATCGCAAGATCATCACCATGCGCGACGCCCGCAAGGTAGGTGACTACGAGGCTACTGTACACTTCCACAAGGAGGTTGAGGTGAAGGTTCCTGTTAAGGTTATCGCCGAGAACGCTCCCGTTGCTGCTCCCGTAGAGGAGAAAGCTCCCGAGGCTCCTGTAGCTGAAGAGGCTGCTCCCGCTGTTGAGGAGGAAGCTCCCGTAGCAGAGTAATCTGCGCCTAAGGTACGCATATTTTTCGCACTGTAAAGCAAATCGATATGGAAAATCCCTTTCGCCCTACGTGGTGATTGGGATTTTTTTTGTACCTTTGCGGAATAATTACTAATTTAGATATCATCAAAATGAAAGCATTTGTATTCCCCGGACAGGGTTCGCAGTTTGTAGGAATGGGTAAAGACCTCTACGACAACAATGCGTTGGCTAAAGAGTTGTTTGATAAGGCCGATGAGATTCTTGGCTTTAAGATTACAGATATCATGTTTGCAGGTACAGACGAGCAGCTCAAAGAGACTCGCGTCACTCAGCCTGCCGTATTCCTCCATAGTGTGATTTCGGCGCTCTGCCTGGGTGATGAGGCTCATGCCGACATGGTTGCCGGTCATTCTCTGGGTGAGTTTTCGGCGCTGGTGTTCTCTGGTGCGCTGTCGTTTGAAGATGGACTTCGCCTGGTAGCTGCCCGTGCCAATGCCATGCAGAAGGCTTGCGAGGCCAACCCTGGCACAATGGCTGCTATCATTGGTCTCTCCGACGAGCAGGTGGAGAATGTATGTGCAGAGGTAAGCAAGGAAGGAAAGGTTGTGGTTGCTGCCAACTTCAACTGCCCTGGTCAGCTGGTTATCTCTGGCGACAATGATGGTATTCTCGCTGCATGCGATAAGCTGAAGGAGGCAGGCGCCAAGCGTGCGCTCCCCTTGAAAGTGGGTGGCGCATTCCATTCTCCGTTGATGCAGCCCGCCAAGGACGAGTTGCAGCAGGCCATCGAGAGCACAACTATCGGTACTCCGAAGTGTCCTGTTTACCAGAATGTGGACGGAAAGCCCCATACCGACGCTGCAGAAATCAAGCAAAACCTCATTGCCCAGCTCACCAGCTCAGTACGCTGGACCTCCAGCGTGCAGAATATGATTGCCGACGGCGCCGACGATTTCACGGAGTGCGGTCCCGGCAAGGCTCTGCAGGGAATGATTGCCCGTATTGACAAGAATGTCAATGCGCACGGCATCGAAGAATAATAGATTATTGAAGAGAGATTGTTGCCGATAAACCTCGGGAGCAATCTCTCTTTTTCTCTAACAAACTACTCAGCTCTTGTACGTTCGTCTTGATGAACAAGAAAATATTAATTTACCAGGTTCTTCCCCGTTTATTTGGCAATAATAACAATTGCCGCACCAAGAATGGCACCCTCCAGGAGAATGGAGTGGGTAAAATGAATGATTTAGATAAGGCGCAGTTGCGTCGGATTCGCCTCATGGGCTTCACCCACATCTGGTTTACAGGTGTAATCCGTCATGCGTCGGCCACAGATTACACAGCCTATGGCATCCCGCGCCAACATCCATCTGTGGTGAAAGGTCAGGCTGGCTCGCCCTATGCCATCACAGACTACTACGACATCGACCCCGACTTGGCCGTGGACGTAGAGCATCGTATGGAGGAATACGAGCGGCTGATAGAGCGCGCACACGAAGTGGGGCTGAAGGTTCTCATGGACTTTGTGCCCAATCACGTGGCACGTGAATATGCTTCTGTGGCCAAGCCTGATGGCGTCATCGATCTCGGTCAGGGCGACGACACTGGTAAACATTTCTCTTCTCAAAACAATTTCTACTACTGTCCGGGGCAGGATTTCGTGAGTCCGGTGGCTCCTCAGCAGGGAGAGGCTCCCTACGCGGAGTCTCCGGCGAAGTGCACGGGCAACGACCGTTTCGACAATTGTCCCAGCATGAACGACTGGTATGAGACGGTGAAGCTGAACTATGGCGTAGACTATCTTGCGCAAGGTCATAGGGAACACTTTGAGCCTATACCCAACACTTGGGGCAAAATGACCGACATTTTGCTCTTTTGGATGGGCAAGGGCGTAGACGGATTCCGCTGCGACATGGCCGAAATGGTGCCGAAAGCTTTCTGGAGCTATGCCACCCGCATCGTGAAGGAGCGCCATCCGCAGGCCATCTTCATCGGCGAGGTCTACGATCCCAATCAATATCGCTCGTTCATCCAGGCGGGATTCGACTATCTCTACGACAAAGTGGGGATGTACGACTGTATTCGCGACGTGATTTGCAACCGGCGCCCAGCCAGCAGCATCACCTATTACTGGCAGGCTGTGGACGATATCAAGGAGCATATGCTCTATTTCCTGGAGAACCACGACGAGCAGCGCATCGCCAGCGATTACTTCTGTGGAGATGCGGCCAAAGCCATTCCTGGAGTCATCGTGTCGGCTTTGTTGCAGAAAAATCCGTTTATGGTCTATGCAGGACAGGAGTTTGGCGAGCGGGGTATGGACGAAGAGGGATTCTCCGGACGTGATGGGCGCACCACCATCTTCGACTATTGGAATCTCGATAAGCTCTATAGGGGCTACTTTGACCGACGTAAACTCACGCTCGAAGAGAAGTCGTTGCAACTGAAATACCAGCAGATTCTCTGTATTGCCAATAGAGAGAAGGCCGTCAGGGAGGGAGATTTCTTCGACCTGATGTATATGAATCCCCAGTCGTGGAAGTTTAATCCGCGATACCAGTTCGCCTTTCTGCGCAAGTGTCAGGATGAAGTTTTGCTGATTGTGGTCAATTTCTCAGACTCCCGAGTGAATGCCGGAGTGATGATTCCGGAGCACGCTTTCAATGTGCTGCAGCTTCCGGAGCGCGAGGTTTCGGCTGTCGACCTGCTCACAGGAGAGGATTTCTGTTTCCATCTTCACAAGGATGGCACCATCAATACGGATTTAAGGCCTTACACAGGAAGAATTTTAAAATTTAGCATCGCTATGGATGACAACGCCTATGTGCTGAACGAGCATAACAAAGATGAGTTCCCACCGGCTCACACTGCAGAGCATCTGTTGAATCAAGTGATGATTCAGATGTTCGGATGCGAGCGTTCCGACAATGCTCATATCGAGCGGAAGAAGAGCAAAATGAGTTTCAGGCTCGACCACAAGCCTTCCAGAAAAGAGGAAAAAGAGATTGTGGACCGGATGAATGAACTTATTGAGGCCGACCTTCCCGTGATTTTCGAGTTTGTGGATAAATACAATCTGCCCGACGGCATCGACCCGGACCGATTGCCCAAGGATTGTTCCGACACCATCAGATTGGTGAAAATCGGCGACTTCGACCTGTGTCCGTGTATCGGAAAGCACGTTCGTTCCACCTCTCAGATTGGCCGTTTCGAGTTGCTCGGCACCAATTGGGACCAGGAAAAGATGAGCTTCAGAGTCAGGTTCAAGGTCATTCCTTGATCCATCTCAGCTCTTATTTAATAGAGAAATCTTATTGCCCACCTGTCTTTCAGTGCTCGTTTCATAGGGTTGAAACGCCTCCGAAAGACAAGTGGGCAATTGTCTTTTGGTAGCTTCCCATCGCATTTTAATGCTACAAAAGCATTGCACATGGCAAGATTTTTGTTTATAAAACTTTGAACTAAGAAAAAATATCGTATCTTTGCGATAATTAATTCTAACAATATAAATCTGTTGAAGATATGATTTGGACAATTATTGTAGGAATCTTGGCCGGTCTTATTGCCGGTAAGATTATGGGACACGAAGGACAGGGTTGCCTTATAGATTTGTTTTTAGGCCTGATTGGTGGCTTTGTTGGTGGCAATGTGCTCGGATGGCTGGGCGTAGAGTGGAGTGGTGTCATCGGGCAGATTGGCACAGCAGTCGTTGGAGCTGTCATCGTTTTGTGGATTTGGGCAAAGATCAAGAACTGATATTTTCTTGTACTGCCTATATATCCTATCCCTCCAAATATTTTAGATTCGTATCATCAGATGAAGGTTCGGTATCTCAAATTGCTGCTTGTCTGTGTTCTTGCCTTGATTTCGTTTTCCGTTCAGGCAAGGATATGGACAGCCGACGATGTGCCTATGGTACATCTGGAGGACCGCACCAGGTATGTCTGCGACCCCGACAATCTGCTTTCGCAGGCCATGCGCGACTCTTCCGACTCTTACCTCTACAAGTTGCACCACGAATGTGGCGTGCAATCCGTATTTGTCATTGTCGGAAATGTGAAGGATGCCGATTGCTTCCGTATGGCCGAGGATATCGGAAATAAGTATGGTGTGGGCACCAAGCAAGACCGCAAGGGATTGGTTGTCGTGGTTGCTGTAAACGACAGAAGATACTTCATTGCGCCCGGAAAGGGTTTGGAAGGTGATTTGCCGGATATTGTGTGCGACGATATAGCCCGGGCTTGCATCGTGAAAAACATGAAGTTGAACGATGTGGATATGGCCGTGCTGGAGACCTCGAAAGCTTTCTACAACAAACTCAAGACTGGAAAGACCGGCGTGCAGCAGGTTGACCAGGCTGAGGAGATGACGCTCGACGATTGGATAGGCATCATCTTCCTCCTCTTCCTCTTCTTTGGTGCGCCTATCATGATGTTTATCCGGTTTATTTTGGAGACATTTGGCATCATCAAGAAGCGACCACGCAACAAAAACACCCGGCGCAACGACGATGACGACTGGATTCCGCCATTCATCTTCGGCGGTGGCGGCGGATTCGGTTCAGGCGGCGGCCCCATTGGCGGAAGCTTCGGAGGCGGTAGCTTTGGCGGTGGTGGAGCTGGAGGAGGGTGGTAAAATCCTACCTTATATTATAATAGAAGACTAAGATTTTAAATAGAAATACAAATGAAAAAAGGAAATTTAGTTTTATGGATAATCGTTGCGGCGATTGTTCTTTTGGGTGCAGGCTCATGTGGAGCATATAATGGTATGGTGACAAAACAGGAGGCAGCCACAACTGCTTTTGCCGATGTGCAGGCCACCTATCAGCGTCGTGCTGACCTCATTCCCAACCTGGCAAAGACCGTTCAGGCCTATGCCAAGCATGAACGTGAGACATTCGAGGCTGTAACAAAGGCTCGCGCTTCGGTGTCGCAAATCAAACTGGATGCCAATAACCTGACTCCGGAGAAGCTTCAGCAATTCCAGAATGCCCAGGGCGAGCTTTCGCAGGCATTGGGCAAGTTGATGGTGGTGGCCGAGCGCTATCCGGAATTGAAGGCCAGCGAGAACTTCAAGAGCCTACAGGTGCAGTTGGAGGGAACCGAAAACCGTATCAACGAAGCCCGCCAGAAGTACAATGCTGCCGTACAAGACTACAATCAGGATGTCCGCTCATTCCCCAATGTGTTGTATGCGGGTATTTTCGGTTTCCAGCGTATGAGCAAGTTTGAAGCCGCTTCTGGTGCCGAAAAAGCCCCGGAACTGAACTTCGAGTAAGCCCCGAGGTTGGTAATTGGGGCTTATCTCTAACCGAGAGACCCATTTACCCAATTCAAAATATTGAAAGCCGTGTGCCAATCGTCCTTTGTACATTGGTTCACGGCTTTTTCTTTTCATCGCCATTGCCCTCGATTTCATATCCGATATTTCTTGTGTCTAACCGTCATACGCCAGAGCCTGCAATCAGGTGCAATCCCAAGAGTCCATCGCCCATGTTGAAACGAGTACCTAATCGTCTCGCGTTCTCTACCTAATCGTCTTGCCATCTCTACCTTTTCGCATCGCGATTAGCACCTAATCTCAAATAGGTCGAATAGAGAATGTAATCAGTGAGCATATTTTTTAGCATTGTTCCTATAGTTGGGTGAGTAATAGGTCATATCGTTTCTTTTACCTCTTTGTAGCCCAAATTATTCAACTTTTTACCTCTGCTTTTGTAAAATAATCCGAAATAATGAAATCTTTTGGTAATTTTTCGCCAAATAATTTGGAGGGAAAGGATTTTTGCATTAACTTTGCAAACGCTTTCAGGAAATACGAAACAATATAAAAAATTGCTGAGTTCATTCGTGAAGCTACTGAAAAGAGTGGCCGGAAAATCGTGCCTCTTTCAGAAATAGAGTTCTTTGAAAAGATTTACAT
>DCJH01000004.1:0-260 GCA_002317385.1 Prevotella sp. UBA1705
TTCAAGATAAAACAACGGGTTCTCATTAATATCTTAACCACGAATTTCACGGATTTCACAGATTTATAGAAGAGCCTGCACCACTGATTTCACTGAGCCGCTAAGCGGCTACGGATGGCACAGATGATATACCCGTGCATCAAGGCTGGACGAGAGATACAAAGGATTACTCGAAAAGAAGGAACAAATTATTTGTAAATGGATTGCCCTTTCCCAACTGTTCCGGACGGATCGACTATCATCTGTGCCATCCGTAGCCG
>DCJH01000004.1:374-6715 GCA_002317385.1 Prevotella sp. UBA1705
ACCCGTTGTTTTATCTTGAAATGCCGGTTTCGTCAAATATTATAAGTGCACTTTTATTCCCCTTTCAATTCGTTTAATTAGAGAAATTCGTTGTGAGACAGGCCACCTTCCATAGTCCTGTCCATAGGTCGAGGGCGTGTCGTTGCAGAGGGTAGGGGCACAACAAAGCCGGATAGTACCCACAGGGGTGGCTATCCGGCTCATGATATATGTCTGGTGTGGATTACTTTCCGCCGAAAAAGCTCTTCAGTTTGCTGAAGAATCCCGACTTCTGCACCTGCTCGGTCACGTTCTCGATCACCTCGTTGGCATCTACGCCCTTGTCCTTCAGGAACTCGGTCACCTTCTTGCCGGCCTCTGTGTTCTGGAGATTCTCCACGGCGTCGCCCAGCTTCTCCTTCACATTCTGCACGGTTTCGTTGTCCTTCAGGTTGTCGAGCACATCGTCCACCTTGTTGAGAGCTTCCTGCACGGTCTCGTTTTCCTTGAGGTTACCCACAATATCTTCTACTTTTTCCTTGGCGCTATTCACTGCGTCTTCCACCTTGTCCTGCACATTGTCCAGTCCGGTAGGCTCTTTTGTCTCTTCTGGTTTCATTGTTTCAAACTTTAAAGTGATACACTTGATGAGCTGTTTAATAGTTTGACCACTATTAATATTGCAAATATAAATGTTTTTCTGCTAACTTCAAAGCATTTAGTTATGATTTTTTCTTATTTGGATAGAATAAGTAAACGGGTGGAGCAGCTTGCGGCTTCTCCACCCGTTTGTGGGTTTATCTATTTGCAGACCAGCGGTCTATGTGAGCGTCATCGGTTTAGTGGCCATGGTGTCCCCATCTGCCGTTGCCCTTGCCTCTATTGCCCTTGCGCACGTCCTTCCAGTATTTGCGCTGCTCTTTCTCGGCGTGGCGATATACCTTGGCGCGCTCTTTGTACACCTTGCCCCTGTTCCAGTTGCCCGGACGCTCTGGTTTGTACCAGTTGCGGTTCTTGTACCATCCCAGGTGGCGGCCGCCACGATAGGTGATGTAGGCCGACGGACGACTGCGATAGTAGCGTGAGCGGTTGTAGCGGTTGTAGATACGCCACTGGTAAGCGTTGCTTGCCCAATATACCGGACGGAAGAAATAGTCGGCGGCGGCATAGGCGGCATACTGCCAAGGAGCCAGAATCATCTCCAAGAGCGAGTTGCGGCGTGTCCAGTAGGAGCCGTAGAGGTTGCGGCGACTGTTGATAGACATCAGATAGTCGAGGTTGGCCTCGTATGCAGCTTCATACTGAGCGTCCGAGAGATTCAACTCGTAAGCCATCTTGTCGGCCAGGAAGAGTGCCTGCATTCTTGCCTGTTCGTATGACATTGCGCTGGCGGATGTTGCTATCGCAACCATCATTGCCATAATCATCATCATTCGTTTCATAGCTGTTCGGTTTTAAATTGTTCAACTTTCGTTAATCATTTCTCTTTTCTTCTACGGCAAAGATAGGTCTTTTGAACCATCCTGGCGAGGGTTTTCCCCTACTTATTCGGGTGGATTTCCCTAAAGATGGTAGGATAATCCGATGGGTGATGCTGAAAGAATTATGCTGATAGAATAATTCTTTCTGAATAATTCTAATAAACGCAGCAAAGTTATGCTTTATAAAAGATGTATAGGAATATGGTTAAAGAGATTCCAACGAAATCTGCAAATAGATGGTAATAATGTGCCTCAAACCACAAATGAAAGTTAAATATATATTGTTTTTCGATAATTATTTGCCGTTTTTCTTGTAGCATTCTATAGAAGAACCTATATTTGCAATATCGAATAACGATAAAAATATTATCTCATTCGATATGTAGTGAGTGTTCATCCAGTAATCAGTTCATGCTAAAAGGAATGTGATATGAAGAAGTTGAATGTACTTTGCACCATTCTTATGGTGTCGGTAGCGTTGAGTTTACTACTCAATATGTTTGCGGGGGCAGGCTCAGTAGCCAGTGCTTTCACTGCCGGATGGGATCAGGCGAGAGCCGAAGCCAATCAGAAGGATATGACGTTTGGCGATTGTCAGCTCATCCCCAAGGAGTCAGGCTATGGCTTCAAGGCCATGAACACGAAGTCGGGCACATGGCTTTCGTTCGACCCAACGTCGATAAACTATAAGGGTGTGGTGGCCCATGATGCCTACGGAGGCACGGTTCAGGTGTTCACGGGTATCGCAGCCATCTGCGCCGTGCTGTTCTTCTGTTATCTCTGGTGGGTGTTCTTCGGTTTGATACGGCATATTAACCGGGGCGAAATCTTCACCACCGACACCGAACGGCGTTTCCGCCATATCGGCATCGCCATGCTGTTGTTCTACCTTTTTGAGTGGGTGTTTACCATTTTGTTATACCTCTACAATGCCCACATCATCCAGATCGAAGGCTTTGAGGTAGCCCTCGGAGAGACACCATCGGCCTATTCACTCATCACCGGTATCTTCCTGTTCATCGTGGCGCAGATATTCACCATTGCCCGAGAGATGAAAGAGGAGCAGGAACTCACCATATAATATAGGAGGAAAGCTTATGTCAATTATAGTAAACGTAGATGTGATGTTGGCCCGACGCAAGATGCAAAGTGGCGAACTGGCCGAACGGGTGGGCATCACCCCCGCCAACCTGTCTATATTGAAGACCGGAAAGGCCAAGGCCATACGCTTCTCGACCCTCGACGCCATCTGCAGGGCGCTCGACTGTCAGCCTGGCGACATCCTCGAATACACTCCCGACGAGTAGTTATCAGTGTTATTCATCGTATTGTTATCACCTTCATCTTATATTGATCATGCAAAAAGTAAAGAAGAGTTGGGGCAATATCCTTGCTGCTATCATATTGTTTTTCGCGTGTCAGCTGCTGGGTGCCTTTGTGGTGGCTATCCCTTATGGTTTCTATGCCGGTTTGAATGGCCTGGGCTTATCGCAGGTTATGCCGCAGATCTTGTCCTATGGCGCCATGCTGGGTGAGCTGCTGGCTATCGTGTTCTTCCTTCGTTGGCGCTGGACGAGCATCCGCTGGGGCTCCATTCCCGAGGCCGAGCACTGGACAATCCTGCTTGTGGTGTCGCTCCTTACTGTGGTCTGGATGATCCCCGATGGCTATTTGGCCGAGCTCGTGAACCTTCAGGACAACCTGAAAGATGAGTTCCAGATGCTCATGCAGAATCCTTTCGGCTTGCTCTCCATCTGTATTCTGGCCCCCATTGCCGAGGAAATCATCTGTCGGGGCATCATCCTCTCGTTCCTGTTGAAACTCGTTCGCCGGCCTTGGGTGGCCATTGTGGGCTCGGCTGCGCTCTTTGGCATCATCCACATGAACCCTATTCAGATCTTCGATGCCACGCTCGTGGGTATCCTGCTCGGCTGGCTCTACTATCGTACAGGCAGTCTTATACCCAGCATCGTGGTGCATATTGTGAATAACACCGCGGCCACGGCCATGGCCCTGACACTGGGCTACGACTACAATCTGCTGCAAGGCGACACTGTTGGGGTGGTCGAAACAATCGCTATCATCGCTTCTCTGGGTGCGTGCGCAGCCATTATCTACTGGCTCAACCGGAAGTTCCAACGTTATCAGCCACTCCAAGCCGATGACGACATGGCGTTGGCCCCGGAACACCTGATAGGCACTGAAATGGAAAAAATGCCCTGAATCTGTAGTCTTTTGGTGCTGTCATACGTCTATTACAATAATATATAGGACAAAACAAATATTTACAACACAATTAATATCATCAAACAATGAATAGAAAACTTATGCTTTTAGGTCTGGCCATGGCCACGACCGGTGTCTTTGCCCAAGGACTATCGTCGGGCATCGACCTTAAAAACCTCGACACCTCGGTGCGCCCGGGTGATGATTTCTACCAGTATGCCGCCGGAGGATGGCTTAAGACCCATCCGCTGGATGCCGAACACTCTGACAACGGCGCCTTTACCGACCTCTATGAGCTCAATCAGACGCGCATACAGGAACTTATCCTGCAATACGCCAATACCCCGCAGACACCGGGAACGCTGGGGCAGAAGATTGGAACGCTCTACAATCTCATGATGGACAGCACCCGACTCAACCGCGAGGGCTGGTCGCCACTGAAGCCTACGCTGGATAAAATCGCGGCCATCAAGAACCGCAAGGAGTACCAACTCGTCACCGCGCAGCTCGACCGCCAAGGCGAAGGTACGATGATGTATGGCTTGGGATGCGGCTCCGACATGCGCAACGCCGACTGGAACCTGGTGAGCATCGGGCAGGGTGGGCTCGGACTGGGCACCCGCGACTACTATCTCGCCACCGAAGGACAGAACAAGCGTGTGCTCGACGCCTACAAAGAGTATCTGAAAAACCTTTTCATGCTCACCGGCCACGACGAGGCCACGGCCCAAAAGAAGATGGAAGCCGTGCTCAACATAGAGACACGCATCGCCAAAGCCAGCTACGACGAGGTGAAACTGCGCGATGTAGACGCCAACTATCATAAGAT
Source organism: Prevotella sp. UBA1705 (assembly GCA_002317385.1). Taxonomy (GTDB): domain Bacteria; phylum Bacteroidota; class Bacteroidia; order Bacteroidales; family Bacteroidaceae; genus Prevotella. Next base: position 4,890 of record DCJH01000004.1, read on the forward strand.
GAACTATGCCGATTTGGTGAGCGACTATCCCGGAATAGACTGGGGCAACGTGTTCCTGGCCAGCGGATTCCCAGCCTTCGACAAGGTGGACGTAGGGCAGCCCGAGCCTATCCACGAGGTGGAGAAGATTCTGGCGGAGGCTTCGCTCGACGACCTCAAGTCGTATGCCGAGGCCAAAGTCATAGCCGGTGCGTCGAGCCAGCTGAGCGATGCCTTCCGTGCCGAGGCCTTCAAACTGAGTTCTGTGCAGAGCGGCGTGAAGCAAGACCGGCCCCGTTGGAAGCGTGCCGTGTCGCTGGTGAGCGGTGTTCTGGGTGAGGCCATCGGCAAACTCTATGTGGAGAAATATTTCCCCGAGAGCTCCAAGCAGCGCATGCTCGACCTCGTTCATAATCTCCAGACCGCCCTCTCCGAGCGCATCGAGGAGGCTTCGTGGATGAGTCCGGCCACCAAGGAGCAGGCCAAGGACAAGCTGCAGAACTTCATCATCAAGATTGGCTATCCCGATAAGTGGAAGGATTATAGCGGATTGCAGGTGAACGACAGCCTCTCGCTCTATGCCAATCTGCAAAACGTGAGCCGCTGGGCTACCGACGACTACATTGGCCGCACCGTAAACAAGAAGGTAGACAAGACGCTTTGGGGCATGACGCCGCAGACCATCAATGCCTACTACAACCCTACGACCAACGAGATTTGCTTCCCGGCCGCCATCCTCCAGCCGCCGTTCTTCGACCCCGAGGCCGACGACGCGATGAACTATGGGGCCATCGGTGGCGTGATTGGCCACGAGATGAGCCACGGTTTCGACGATCAGGGCTCGCAGTTCGATAAGACCGGCAACCAGCGCAACTGGTGGACCGACCAGGATAAGAAGAATTACAACAGTCGCACCAAGCTGCTGGCCGACTATTTCTCTGGCTTCGAGGCCCTGCCCGGCGTGAAAGTGAACGGAGAACAGACCCTCGGCGAGAATATAGGCGACAATGGTGGCCTGAACATTGCGCTGCGCGCCCTGCAGAATTCGATGAAGCAGACGCCGCTTGGCGTGAAGGATGGCTTCACTCCCGAGCAGCGGTTCTTCATGGCCTGGGCCCGCGTGTGGGCGTCGAACGCTACGCCTGAGTACGTGAAATACCTCATCACGGCCGACGTCCACTCGCCCAACTACGCGCGTGTGAACGGTGCTCTGCCGCAGATCGACGCCTGGTACACCGCTTTCAAGGTGAAGAAGGGCGACAAGATGTATCTTCCCAAGAACAAGCGTGCCCACATCTGGTAATCCCGCGAGACCCATCTTACACGTGGGGCCGCACCGAAACAAAATTCGGTGCGGCCCTTGTTGTTTATGCTTCTCGCTGAGGTTTTGTGCGCCATGGTAACTGCTTGATAATCAATAATTATATACGGGACTATCGAGAAGGCCTTAATCTCTGCTGGTTTCTATCAGCACAGTCTTTCCACTTCCGCCGAATGGCCAATGCTCAGTAGGGACATGCCCCGTGCATGTCCGCACCGCCGCATGGCAAGACACACCAATTCTTTTTGACATAACTACAGAATCTCTATCCTATTTTTAAGACATAAGGACAAAAATCTTATCATAAGGACATATTATTTTTAAGACATAAAGACAAAAAAGACATATGAAGAAAACCTCCATCAGGGTAATCTGTCTGGCATTATGAAACGCGGAGCGTTTCTTATGTCATGGGATGAGAAGCTGGAAAATGTGTCATTCTGAAAAGTTCTATGTCATGATGTTATCATTAAAAATAAGAAATGCCGACTATGGCGCGATGCCCTTCGGCGGTGCGGACATGCAC
>DCJH01000048.1 GCA_002317385.1 Prevotella sp. UBA1705
ATGTGCTACGCCTATGCCGCGCTGACCGAGGGATGCCCGTTTATCATGGGCGCGCCCAACACCACGGTCGACATTCCGGCCATGTGGCAGCTGGCAGAGAAGACCCGCATGCCGATTGCCGGTAAGGATTTCAAGACCGGTCAGACGCTGGTGAAATCTGGTTTCGCCCCGATTCTGAAGGTGCGCAACCTCGGATTGAACGGCTGGTTCTCTACCAACATCCTCGGAAACCGCGACGGTCTGGTGCTCGACGAGCCCGCCAACTTCCACACCAAGGAGGTTTCCAAGCTGTCTACGCTGGAGACTATCCTCAAGAAAGAGGAGCAGCCCGACCTCTATGGCAACATCTACCACAAGGTTCGCATTAACTATTATCCGCCGCGCAATGACGATAAGGAGGGCTGGGACAACATCGACATCTTCGGATGGATGGGCTATCCCATGCAGATCAAGATCAACTTCCTCTGCCGCGACTCTATCCTCGCTGCTCCGCTGCTGCTCGACCTCACTCTCTTGAGCGACCTCGCTGCCCGTGCCGGACGCTTCGGTATCCAGCGCTTCCTGAGCTTCTTCCTCAAGAGCCCGATGCACGACTACACCCAGGGCGAGGAGGCCGTGAACAATCTGTTTGACCAATACGTGATGCTGAAGAACGCCATCCGTGAGATGGGCGGCTATGAGGCTGACGAAGAAATAGACTGAGAATCGGGAGGACCCACTTCGCGGGAGTCTCAGAATAATAGAATTAAAGAATAATAGAATAAAAGCCATCACCTCAAGCCTTAGGCTGTGGGTGATGGCTTCTATGTATTGTAGTCAGGAATGTACCAGATGGTCTTCCTTTTTATTTCTTATCTCTTATTTCTTATCTACACGCTTCGCCTGCCGTTGATAAAGTCAATGAGTCCCTGTCGCACCGAACGAAGGCCGAATTGCTCCGTGTGGATGTCGCTGAGCGGTATCCATTGGAAGTTGGCAGCGTCGTCGTGGGCGGAGACTTTCGACGTGTCGTCCACCTCGCAGAGGTAGAATGCGTCGAGCGTCTTCACCTCGAAGCCCGAGTAGAGATACACGTTGGGATAGCTGAAAAGGTAGGTGGCGCGGGTCACCACGAGGCCCGTCTCCTCCAACACCTCGCGAACGACGCCCTCTTCGGCCGTCTCGCCGATGTCGGCAAAGCCTCCCGGCAGGTCGAGCGTGCCCTTGCCGGGCTCGTTCTTGCGCGTGAGGACCAGCAGTTCCTGCTTCTCGTTGAGGATGAAGGCCACGTTGGCAGCACTCGGATTCAGGAAATACTCGAAACCACAGTTATCACATTTCTTGCTCTTGGTGTCCTGTTCTTCAAAGTGTTTGCTACCGCAAACCGGACAATAGTTGAATTTTGAGAGTGGGTGCATAATATATAGCCTCTCCCCCGACCCCTCCCCCGTAGGGAGGAGAGTAGAATGTTGGGGGTGTTATCGGGCTGTTTGGGTGAGAATTAAGGCTTATGAATGGTTGTTAAACGTGGATAGGGGTGTATGTCGGAGTGCTGAAGCATTTTCCTCCCCTCCCTTCGGGGGAGGGGTTGGGGGAGAGGCTACAGCATGCTCTTGATCTCCGCCTCCAGGTCTTTCACCTGAGCGTCGCGCTTCTGCAGCACATTGTTCTTGTCGATGAGGAAGAAGGTGGGGATGGTCTGCACGTTATACTGGGCAGCAATGGCCGAAGCCATGCCTTGAGGGTCACGTACGCTGATCCACGGTAGGGCGGCCACGTTCTCCTTCCAGAAGTGCTCGTCGGGGTCGAGACTCACCTGATAGATCTCCAGTCCGGCGACATGATATTTGTTGTAGAGCTCGCGCAGTTGCATGATGCGTGCCGTGCTCTGTTTCGTGGCGAAGACATGGAAGTCGAGCAGCACCACCTTGCCCTTCAGGTCGGTGAGCTTTCTGAGGTGTCCCTGGTTGTCGGGCAGGGCAATGTCGATGATGCCCGAGGCGGTCACTTTGCTCGCATCGATGGTCTGGTTCTGCTCAGCCTGGATGATGCGCACGTTTTTCATGCCCTCGATGGCAATGTTGTGCAGGTTCTTGCCGCGCTCCGAACCGGGGTAGTAGGTGTCCCAGCTGGTGGCTACGGCAGCAAACACCTGTACGTCTTCCTTCTTGCTGCGGGGGTCGAAGATAAGCGCCGTCATGTTTCCCACGTTCACGGTCTGGAAGAGGGCATAGTAGGAGTAGGCCTTCATCGGCTCCTTGAAGATGTAATTGCGCTTCACATGATCCTTATAGGCCGCCAGAACGGTCTGGATGCTGTCGCCTTCTTTCTGATAGGAAACGGCAGGATTCTGGGCGATGGCGTTCACTTGGAGCTGCAGGTTCATCTGCAACAGAGCCAGTTCCTTGATTTTCGAGCATTCCTCGGAGCCCTTCACGTCGTATTGTGACGACATGGTGGGGTAGGAAGCCTTCACCGAAATGTCCTCGGTAGAGTCGATGGCGATATTGATGATTTGCCTGTCGATGCGTAGACGATAGAACTCTGGGTTCTTCGGAGCGTCGACATCGAAACTGAATGCGCCGTCCTGGCCGAGCTTCACAGAGTCTACTGTCACTGCGCCGTTGAGGCTCATGTTCTCAAAATAGAGGAGGGAGTCGTGGGCATCGGCGATGTTTCCAGAAACGTGAAACTTCTTGCCGGTACACGAGGTGATGGCAAAGGCTGCCATGACAAGCGTAGCGGCAACCAAGAGTTTGGATAACTTCATTTCAAACTGAATTATATTGATAGTTGCAAAGTTAATGCAAATCGCCAAAAAAACAAAAAATAATACCCTTTTCTTCTTATTTCTCATGTTAAATAGGTATCTTTGTCGCATTATATTTTATTAGATGTAAGTCAAAACAATAAGTTTTTTAGATGAACGTAATTACAAAGACCGTTCAGTTGCCAGATGGCAGAACCATCTCAATTGAAACCGGAAAGGTTGCAAAGCAGGCCGACGGCTCCGCAGTGCTCCGTATGGGTAACACCGTGTTGCTGGCCACTGTTTGTGCAGCTAAAGAGGCAGTTCCGGGTACAGATTTCATGCCTTTGCAGGTAGATTATCGTGAGCAGTACAGTGCTGCAGGCCGTTTCCCCGGCGGATTCACCAAGCGCGAAGGCAAAGCAAGTGATGAAGAGATTCTTACTTCACGTCTCGTAGACCGTGCTCTTCGTCCCCTTTTCCCATCAGACTATCATTGTGAAGTTTATGTGCAAGTAATGCTTCTCTCTGCCGATGGCGTGGACCAGCCCGATGCTTTGGCCGGTTTTGCCGCATCAGCAGCTATGGCATGTTCTGACATTCCTTTCGATTATACCATTTCTGAGGTGCGTGTAGCTCGCATCAACGGTGAATATGTAGTAAACCCCACGTTCCAGCAGATGGCCGAGGCCGACATGGACCTCATGGTAGGTGCCACGAAGGACAATATCATGATGGTGGAAGGTGAGATGAAGGAGGTATCCGAGCAAGACCTGATTGGTGCCCTGAAGGCTGCCCACGAGGCCATCAAGCCGATGTGTGAGCTGCAGGACGAGCTGGCCAAGGAGCTTGGTACCGACAAGAAGCGCGAGTACGACGACGAGGTGAACGATGAGGAGCTTCGCCAGCAAATGAAGGATGAGCTCTACAAGCCGGTGTATGACGTGAACCGTCAGGCCCTGGAGAAGCATGCTCGTCACGACGCTTTCGATAAGATTCTGGCCGACTTCCTGGAGAAGTACGACGCTGCCCATGCCGATCTCGCTGCCGAGGAGCTCGAGGAGAAGCATGCAGAGGCTGCCCGCTACTATGAGGACGTGCTGCGTGACGCCATGCGTCGCTGCATCCTCGACGAGGGATTGCGTCTCGACGGCCGTGCAACGACAGAGATTCGTCCCATCTGGTGCGAGGTTTCTCCGCTGCCCATGCCCCACGGAAGCTCACTCTTCCAGCGCGGTGAGACCATGAGTCTCTCCACCTGTACACTGGGTACGAAGCTCGACGAGAAGCTCGTAGACGGTGTGCTCGACCGTAGCTATCAGCGTTTCCTGCTCCACTACAACTTCCCTCCCTTCTCAACGGGTGAGGCAAAGGCACAGCGTGGCGTAGGCCGTCGTGAGATTGGACACGGCCATCTGGCATGGCGCGGCCTCAAAGGTCAGATTCCTGCCGACTTCCCCTATACCATTCGTCTGGTAAGCCAGATTCTGGAGTCCAACGGTTCGTCATCTATGGCTACCGTTTGCGCCGGCACATTGGCCCTGATGGACGCTGGTGTTCCCATGAAGAAGCCTGTTGCAGGTATCGCCATGGGCCTCATCAAGAACCCTGGAGAAGATAAGTTTGCCATCCTGAGCGATATCTTGGGAGACGAGGATCACTTGGGTGATATGGACTTCAAGACTACCGGAACGAAGGACGGTCTCACCGCCACTCAGATGGATATCAAGTGCGACGGTCTGTCGTTCGAGATTCTGGAGAAGGCGCTCATGCAGGCCAAGGCTGGTCGTGAGCATATCATGGGCGAGATGATGAAGACCATGTCTGAGCCTCGTGCCGAGATGAAGCCGCAGGTTCCGCGCATTGTTGCCATCGAGATTCCTAAAGAATTCATCGGCGCAGTGATTGGCCCCGGCGGTAAGATTATCCAGCAGATGCAGGAAGATAGTGGTGCTACCATTACCATCGATGAGGTCGACGGCGTGGGTAAGGTGCAGGTTTCTGCCCCCAACAAGGATAGCATCGAATGCGCACTCAATAAGATTAAGGCCATCGTGGCTATGCCCGAGGTGGGCGAGGTGTACGACGGTACTGTGAAGAGTGTTATGCCTTACGGTTGCTTCGTAGAGATACTGCCCGGCAAGGAAGGCTTGCTCCATATCTCTGAAATAGAGTGGAAGCGCTTGGAGTCTGTCGAAGAGGCAGGCATCAAGGAGGGCGACAAGATCAAGGTGAAGCTCCTTGAGATAGATCCCAAGACCGGTAAGTACAAACTCTCACACCGCGTGCTCGTGGAGAAACCCGAGGGATATGTGGAGCGTGAGCGTCGTCCGCGTCCCGATCGTGGTGAGCGCCGTCCTCGTCCTGAGCGTGGCGACCGTCAGGATCGTGGTGATCGTCAGAACTTCGGCGACCGTCGTCCCCGTCGTTTTGAGCACAACGACAATGGTCAGCAGTCTTTCGAAGGCGCTGAACAGAACGGAAACAACTTTGATGCAGAGTAAATTAGCGCTCGCATCCAAATCATAAATCGAAAGCCCTGCAATGTCCATCGTGACGTTGCAGGGCTTTCTTTTGAATGTGGAATGACGAGTGTGGAATGACGATTGAGGGATAAAGAATGGAGTATGGGGGAGTGTAGAGTGGGGCTTTGGGCTGAGAGCGCTGAGTGGGTTTGGCCTTGGGCTTTGCCCTTTCCCTCTGCCGGGTTCTTGTTTACCGCCATAGCATGGCGGTCGCCCCGCTCTTTTGGCCCCTTTAGTCCTTCTTAGTCACGATATAGGCACTCAGTAGCACGATGACGAGCGCCACGGGCTTGTCCCACGTGAGCACGTCTTGGCCAATGCCGATAGCTACCAGCGAGGCCACGATGGGCTGCAGATTGGTGTAGATGCTCACCGTGGTGGCCTTGAGATAACGCATGGCAAACGGGATGGCAAAGTATCCAGCCACGGTGGCAAAGACCACGATGAAGCCCATTTCCAGCGCGCCGCTCCACTGCCAGGCACTGCTATACAGCCTCGCCTCCTGCAAATCGCCCCAGGAGAAGGGCAGCACGGCGATGGTGGAAACAAGAAATACCCATTTCATCTGCGTCACAGCGGTGTATTTGGCCGACACTTTGCGGGTGATAATCAGGTATATCGCCCATGTGAGTAGACTGAGAAAGGCGAGCCCAATGCCCAGAAGGTCGTTGCTTCCCTGACTGTCTTGCCAGTTCACAAATACCAGAAGCAGTGCACCGGCGATAGCCAGGTTCACGGCTAAAGCGCTCCGCATGGTGAACTTCTCGCCGATAAACAGCGCCGCGCACACCATGGTGGCCACAGGAGTGAGTGTTGCAATGAAGCTAAAATAGGTGGGACTCGTGAAGTTCAGGGCCCAGGCCGTGAGCGTTTGGGAGATGACGAAGCCCAGAAGTCCGCCCAACATGATGACCACGAGGTCGCGGCGCTCCACATGTTCCTTGGGCAGGAAGAGCGAAATGAGCCAGAATATCGCGGCTGCACCAATGCAGCGAGTGGCCATATAGGCCATGGGCGACACCCAGCCATCGAGCAACAGCTTGGTCACAGGGATTCCAAGTCCGAAAATCACGTTAGCCATCAGCACTGCGGCGTGGCCTTCAATCTTAGTTTTTTCCATGATGTCGGCAAAGTTAATCATAAAAATAGAATTGCGAGTCACCTCTTGCCGTCTTTTTTCCCAACCTTCAATCCTCATGAATGGATATTCCCAGGCTATACAAGGAGATTAAAATGAGACAAAGTTTCATGTTTCTAACATCGCTTTTCCACTATTCTTGCTCAGTTCAACAATATTTTGTAAGTTTGCAAAAATCACTATATCATCAAAACAATGAGACAGATTATCAATCATTTTACCGACGATGACCTCTACAAATTCACCATGTGTTGTGCGGTTATCGATAATTATCCCCGTGCGCAGGTGAAGTATCAGTTCATCGACCGCAACCGCACCGTATATCCGGCGGGCTTTGCCGACCTCGTGAGAGAGCAGGTGAAGATGCTCGAAAACGTGGTGATCACCGATGAGGAGATAGCTTTTATGCGTGCCCGCTGCTACTATATCCCCAACTGGTTCTACACTTATATGAAGGGATTCCGCTATAATTCCGACTGGGTGAAGGTGATCCAGGATGAGGAAGGGCACCTCAACATAGGTTTTGAAGGCAATTGGTCGGACACGATTTTGCTCGAAGTGAAGGTGCTGGCCATCGTTGCTGAGCTCTATTACATCGTTACCGGACAGGACGCCAAGTTTGATTACGAGGACTATTACCGTCGAGCCTATCGCAAGGCCGAGCGTCTTCTGGAGGCCGGATGTGTGTTCTCCGACTTCGGCACGCGCCGTCGCGCATCGTTTGAAGCCGAAGATACCGTGGTGAGAGCGTTCCGCGACTGCGCCGCCAAGCGCGGACACAAGCCCGGCGGAAAGCTCGTTGGCACGAGCAATGTGTACCTGGCGATGAAATACGACATCATGCCCGTGGGCACAATGGCCCATGAATTTGTGTGTGCCATTGGCGGAATGTTCGGTCCCCAGATGGCCAACCACCTCGCGATGAATGCTTGGCGCAACACGTTCCGTGGCGCGCTGGGTACCTATCTCTACGACAGTTTCGGATGGAACATATTCTCTCTCAACTTCTCCGAGGACTTTGCCAACCTCTTCAAGGGCTTGCGCGTGGACAGTGGAGACAACGAAGAGGAGCTCCAGAAGATTGTAGACAAGTATAATTCCCTCGGAATCGACCCGCGAACCAAGCAGGTGGTCTTCTCCAATGGGCTTACCACCGATGAGGCTATCGAGATACAGGAGATGGCCAAGGACCGCGTGCTGCCATCGTTTGGCATCGGTACCCATTTCACCAACGACTTCCCCGGTGTGCATCCCATGAATACGGTCATCAAATTGGTGGCTGTGAAGATAACCGAGACGTGGCCTTTCTACAATGATACCTGCAAGTTGTCGGAGGATAATGGCAAGCATACCGGCAAGCCGGAGGTCATCAAGCGGTTTATGGAGGCTATACACATGGAGGAATGAGGCGGAGGAAAGCTCATTGCTATATAGGGCATGGGTTTTCAATGCTACTTTATTTCTACATCATCTCATAGAAAGATATGCTCGGTTGGGCATATCTTTTTTTATGATCAAGATGAATCATGAGTAACGTTTCATCCGAATTGTCAGGCTTCTTTTATCGATAGAAGATAGGAAATTGTCGTTGAAATAAATTGAAGAACCTTTCTTGAAATTTCTTTCTCGTCTTTTTCACAGCCTTATACCCTCAAAAAATCGACAAAAATTGGGTTTTAGTAATCGCCTGTATCATAGTCTGTTATCTTTTAGTTGTATTTCGCCAGCCTTTGATTCCTGCTTTTTCAACTCGCCTTGAGTACCTTTTCGCATGGAAAAAAAGGCTTTATTATCGCACGATAACATAGAAATAGAAAGACGATAGCATAGTTTTCGGAGTAGAAAGTCCATCTCATCCTCCTCAAAATGGGCACTCTTTACACTATGTTACTGTATTTTTCGTCCCTATAATGCTATTCTTTTATGGATATTATTTGTAATTATCTCAACAGTTTTGATAGCTTATCGGATGATTTCCACGCAGTTGCCTTCCTATATGATACATCAAAAAAGCCCCAACGCTGCATAGCAATCGTTGGGGCTTGGGGTATCTATCACTCTCTCTTTAGCCTTTGATTCTGCTGGTAAGTTCCTCTGGCAGGCGGGGCATGGCACCCTTCTGCGTGCAGACGTAGGCACTCACCTGCACGGCAATCTCGTGGGCTTCATTCACCGTTTTGCCCGACAGGATAGCGGCGGTGAAGGCTCCGGTGAAGGAGTCTCCGGCACCCACGGTGTCGGCCACCTCTACCTTTGGCGTCTCCTGGAAGCTGTTCACGCCCGGCGCAAACACATAGCTGCCATTGGTGCCACAGGTGAGCACGAGCATGTCGAGGTCGTACTTGCCGAGGATGAGCCAGCACTTGTTTTCCATGTCAAGGCCGGGGTAGTCGAACATGCGACCGATAAGCACGAGTTCCTCATCGTTTATCTTCAGGATATTNNAGGTGAGCACGAGCATGTCGAGGTTGTATTTGCCAAGAATCAACCAGCACTTGTTCTCGATGTCGAGGCCCGGATAGCCGAAGAGTCGGCCGATGGTGATGAGCTCCTCGTCGTTGATCTTCAATATATTGCAGCGCTTCAGCGAGTCCTGGATAATCTCCTTGGTATAGAAAGTGGCGCGAAGGTTGATGTCGTAAATCTTCAGACAGTCGTCGGGTGTGGCGTCGAGAAACTTCATGATGGTCTCTCTCGACTTCTCGCTGCGCTGGGCCAGCGTGCCGAAACACACCGCGCTGCAGTTCTTGGCCACCTCCTCAATCTCAGGAGTGAATGGGATATTGTCCCAGGCCACATTGGTCTTGATGTCGTAGGTGGGCACGCCCTCGGCGTCGAGTTCTACGCCTACCGTGCCCGTGGGGAATGCCACGCGGGGCATGATGTATTTCAAGCCTTTCTCATCAAACTCTTTCACGGTCTGGTCGCCCAGGGCATCGTTGCCCAATGCGCTCACAGCCATGGCCTCACGACCAAACTGACTTGCGTGATAAGCGAAGTTGGCGGGCGCGCCTCCGAGCTTGGCGCCTTCGGGAAGAATATCCCACAATGCCTCTCCGAGGCCTACAATATAACGTTCCATATATCTTGTTTTTAGTGTTTAACCTGTGGAATATAGCTGAACAGATAGGCCACGCCTACGGCCATCACAATCACTGCACCAGCCTGGCCCACGGCATCGCTGGCAAATCCCATGAGCAGTGGGAACACCGTACCGCCAAACAGGCCCATAATCATCAGTCCGCTCACGGCGTTTTTCTTGTCGGGCACCGACAGGAGAGCCTGCGAGAACACGATGGAGAAGATGTTGGAGTTGCCATATCCCACCAGGGCGATGGCGGTATAGAGCATCATCTTGCTCGTGCCTACAAACAGTCCGGCCATGCTCAGCGCCATCATCGTGATGCTGATGATG
>DCJH01000031.1 GCA_002317385.1 Prevotella sp. UBA1705
CATAGGATACACTTTTCAGAAAATCGGGTATAATACCAGTAGAGAGACCACAAGATGGGCAGGCAAAATCAGCAAGGGCAATGGGGCATGCCTTTCATCAGATTTTCGCCACCCGACGGGCCGCGAGGGCAGAGGCAGGCGGCGCATGGGGCAAACGGGGGAGAGCCTGTGAGGGCAGGCCGACAGGGTGATGCGAGCTGGGATAGGGGCACCGGCAGGCGGGGCGCAGACCGTGGAGGCAGGACTACGGGCAAGAGAAGATCAGAATTCTCGATACTGGCAGGGCAGATGGCGGATGGGACATGCCACGCCTCCATGGGCTTGGCCCGCCGCGACGAAAATGCTCCGACAGGTGGAACGTTTCTCGCCCTCGCGGCGATTCGGCCCGATTCGCCACCCGAAAAGCCCCTTTTCGCCACCCGAAAAGCCCCTCCTCGCCCCGATTTACTCCGGGCGACTTTGAAGAGACCGCCTCGCAGGATTGGCCGACGATAGAGCGGGCATCTCATAGCGCAAACCTGAATATCGGAGGCGAAGAAGCATGGATTGAGGGGACGACAACCGGGGTATGAAAAAGAAAAAAGGAGTTGCAATCTGCTGATTGTCAACTCCTTTTGAATAAGTCGGGATTACTGGACTCGAACCANNCCGAGGTTTAGGACTGACCCGTTGTGTGCTTGATGGGATGGCTTGCAACCGAGGTTTAGGACTGACCCCATATTTTGGCGGAGTTCACCTATAAAAAAAAGAAGAACAAAGTCTTTAATTATCATTGTAATCAACTGATAACCAAAACTTTGTTCTTCTATGTCGGGATTACTGGACTCGAACCAGCGACCTCGCGCCCCCCAGACGTGTGCGCTACCAACTGCGCCAAATCCCGAACTTGCGAGTGCAAAGGTAAGCATTATCGGGGAAATGACCAAATTTTCTGAGAGTTTTTTGTCGCGTTATATTAATTTAAGGTTATTATTTGTCGACAATGTTGCTCCATTACCTTATTATTTCGTAAATTTGCGCATAGCAAGCGACGCGGAAGTCCCACAAGGGCAAGGCTCTACGGCAAGAGAGGCCGGCGAGGGGATGCAGCGCCCGTTCAGAATGATCATTGGAATGAAAAAAATATTCTATTTCGCATTTTTGCTGATGGCCATCACATTTGCGGCCTGCTCGGGCGACGACGCACTGGACGACAGCTCCAGCGCTGCGGCCAACGACCAAGACCAGGATGCCACCACAGCCACCGTAGACAGCAACTACGACTACCAGTTGCCCGTGATATTCCACGTGCTCTATCAGGATAAGAACGATGCGAGCCAGTATATTCCCGCGGCCCGACTGAAGAATCTGCTCGACTATGTGAACCAGATTTACCAGGGCGGAATCTACGGCGAGAGCGCCAACACCCACGTGAAATTCGTGCTCGCCGCAAAGGACGAGAACGGCAAGACCCTGTCTACCCCGGGCGTGGAATACATCTACTATTCGGGCACCTACCCCATCGACGAGTCGGCCTTCATGGTCTCGTCGGACAACAAGAAATACATCTGGGACCCCAACGAGTATATCAACGTGATGATGTTCCACTTCAAGGATGAGACCGACGGCGACGTGCTGGGGCTCTCTCACATGCCCTACACCATCAAGGGCACTCACGAGCTGGAGGGACTGGAGACCACCACGGCCACCTATATCTCCAAGTCGCAGCTGGGCTATCCGCTCTGCTCGTCTATCAACAGCTCGTTTGCCGGACAGTCGAGCTCGGGCGGCTACTATCAGTCAGACCGATATACCTCGGCCAACCATCAGGCCTCGTTTATCAGCGCTGCCGACATCGTGGTGACGCTGGCCCACGAGCTGGGCCACTATCTGGGACTGTTCCACATGTTTACCGAAGACCTCAAGGCCGACCAGTCGGCCGACCTGTTCAATCCGCTCGACTCCTGCGGCGACACCGACTACTGCAAGGACACGCCGTCTTACAACCGCAAGGAATATACCACCTATCTCGCAGACTATCTCGCCAACACCCCCGCCGCCCAGCAAACGGTGTGGGACGTGCTCAAGCGATATGCCTGCACAGATACCATATATTATAGCGCCAACATCATGGACTATGCGTTCACCCTGGGATACAAGATCTCGGCCGACCAGAAGGCCCGCATCCGCAACGTGCTCTATTACAGTCCGCTCATCCCAGGGCCCAAGCTCAACGGAGCCAACAAGAGCACCCGTGCCCGCAAGGAAGACGAGGGCAGGGTCTACGACCGTCCACGGATTATCAGATAGCAGCAGTGCGCCGGTATGGCACCCCCCACCCCATAGACCCACGGGGCCACACGACAGCAAAAAAAAGACACGTCGAAAGGTAACACCCAAGATGACAACATACAGAATCACAGCACCCCAGAACCTGCAATCCACCATCACCCTCCCCGCCTCCAAGAGCATCAGCAACCGGGCACTCATCATCCAGGCGCTGGCCGGAGGACACATCATGCCCGACAACCTCTCCGACTGCGACGACACAGAGGTGGTGATAGAGGCTCTGAAGCATCGCCCCGCCACCATAGACATCAAGGCCGCAGGCACCGCCATGCGTTTCATGACAGCCTATCTCTCTGTGACCGAGGGCGAGCACAGCATCACAGGCACCGACCGCATGAAGCATCGCCCGATAGGCATTCTCGTAGACGCCCTGAGAAACCTCGGCGCCGACATCGACTACGAGGAGCAGGAGGGCTATCCCCCACTCCACATCCGCGGACAGCAGCTGCCCGGAGGACGGCTGGACGTGCCGGGAAGCATCAGCTCACAATACATCTCGGCCCTGCTCATGGTGGGCACGGCCATGAAGCAGGGACTGGAGCTCCACCTCACCGGCAACATCGTGTCGAGGCCCTACATAGACCTGACACTCTATCTCATGAAGCAATATGGTGCCGACGTAGACTGGACGGGGGTAGACACCATCACGGTGAGGCCGCAGGCCTACACCGAGCGGCCCTACACCGTGGAGAACGACTGGAGCGCTTCGAGCTACTGGTATGAGATGATGGCGCTCTATGAGGGGCACGACGCACGCCTCAACCTCAACGGACTGTGCGACGGCTCGCAGCAGGGCGACTCCATCGTGAAGTATATCTATTCGCTGCTGGGCATCAAGACCAGCTTCACCCAGAACAAGAAGACCGGCTTTGCCGGCGTGAGCCTCATCCACCGCTTTGGGCGGGTGCAGCGGCTCGACTTCGACTTCATCAACTGTCCCGACCTCGCCCAGACGGTGGTGGTGACGTGTTGCGCCCTGAACATCCCCTTCCACTTCACGGGGCTGGCGAGTCTCAAGATCAAGGAGACCGACCGCATAGAGGCCCTGAAGGCAGAGCTGAGGAAGGTGGGCTATCTGATCAGGAGCGAGAACGACTCAGAGCTGCTGTGGGGCGGCGAGACCTGCGACCCCACCTTCTTGGCCATAGACACCTACGAAGACCACCGCATGGCCATGGCCTTTGCGCCGCTGGCCATCAAGTTTGGCTCTGTGAGCATCAACCACCCGGAGGTGGTGACCAAGTCCTATCCCCACTACTGGGAAGACCTCAGACGGGCCGGATTCACCATCGAGGAGACCACCGGGCAATGAGCCTCGGCCCATGCCCCGAGACACAAGAACCATCAGTAAAAAGAAACAGCATTTAGACCCCACACACCATGTTATATCTCATCTTATCACTTGTATTTCTTGGTATTTTTGCCGGCATCCTGGGCTATATCTCCCAGAGGCGCCACGGCGAGGAGCCTGTGGTGCAAGCCCCACTGGGCGACTGCGCTACCTGCGACGGCGGCAGTGCGAGCTGCGAGCAGGAATGTATGATGGAGGCGGCCACCAAGCCCATAGAATATTTTGAGGACGAGGAACTCGACGCGTATCGCGGCAGACCGTCGGACAGTTTCACCGAGGAGGAGACCGAACAGTTTGCCGAGGTGCTGGAGACGCTGCGCCGCGACGAGGTGAAAGCCTGGAACAGGAGCCTCATCCTCCGGGGCATCAACATGCCCGACGGCATCAAGGACGAATATATTGAACTGGCAAAATGACCACCCCGAAAAGGCAATAAAACCACGAATTACAGGTTATAACATCGTTGAGGATTAAACCATATATTGTCATTCCGACCATAGCAAGCCTTCTGCTGCTCATTGTCGGATGTTCCACCGAGAAGAATACATCCAAGTCTCGGTGGTGGCATTCGTTTAATGCCCGATACAACACCTATTACAATGGTTCGCTGGCCTACATCGACGGCTCACTGGAGAAGGAGAACGGCAATCAGGACAACTACACCGAGCTCATCCCCCTCTACACCGTGGGCAACAAGAAGAGCATGACGCTCGGCAAGGGCAACTTCGACAAGGCCATCGAGAAGGCCGAGAAGGCCATCAAGCTGCACAGCATCAAGCGCAGGCCCGAGTGGAACAAGCACCGCCGCAAGACCGAGCGCGACATCGAGTGGCTGGGGCGCAAGGAGTACAACCCGTTCCTATGGAAAGCCTGGATGCTCATGGGACGCTCGCAATTCCACCAGGGCGACTTCGACGGCGCCATCTCCACCTTCAACTATATGAGCCGGCTCTACGAGACCCAGCCCGCCATCTATGGCCGCGCAAGGGCCTGGCTGGCCAAGAGCTATATCGAGAACGACTACCTCTACGATGCCGAGGACGTGATTCGCAACATGCAGCGCGACTCCATCCACTGGCGTGCGCAGAAGGAGTGGGACTACACCTATGCCGACTACTATATCCATACCGGCGACTACGACAAGGCCATACCCTATCTCAAGAAGGTCATCAAGCACGAGATGCGCAAGAAACAGAAGGCCCGCGAGTATTTTCTGCTGGGACAATTGGAGGAGGCGCTGGGCCACGGCGACTATGCCTACAAGGCCTATCAGAAGGTCATAGGGCAGAACCCACCCTACGAACTGGAGTTCAACGCCCGCATAGCACAGACCGAGGTGATGGCCGGCAGACAGTCGAGGAAGATGATACAGAAGCTCCGCCGCATGGCCCTCTCCGACAAGAACAAGGGGTATCTCGACCAAGTGTACTATGCCATCGGCAACATCTATCTGGCCCAGCACGACACCCTGCAGGCCATCGCCAACTATGAGAAGGGCAACACCAAGTCTACCCGGAGCGGCGTGGAGAAGGGCGTGCTGCTGCTCAAGCTCGGCGACCTCTACTGGATTCGCGAGAAATACAGCGATGCCCAGCGATGCTATGGCGAGGCCATCGGACTGCTCGACAAGGAGCGCAAAGACTATGAGCAGCTTTCCGAGCGGTCGAAGGTGCTCGACGAGCTCGTGCCCTACACCGAGGCAGTGCACCTGCAAGACTCACTTCAGGCGCTGGCCCAGATGAGCGAGCACGACCGCAATGCCGCCATAGACCGAGTGATAGACGCGCTGAAGAAGAAAGAGAAGGAGGAGAAAGACCGGCTGGCCGAGGAAAATGCCCAGCAGGTGATGCAGCAAAACGGAGGCATGGGCAATGCCAACCGCCCTCAGACACCCACCGTGCCTGGGGCCCAGCAGCAGAATGCCGCCTGGTATTTCTACAACCCGATGGCTGTGCAGCAGGGCAAGCAGCAGTTCCAGCGACAGTGGGGCAAGCGAGAGAATGCCGACAACTGGCAGCGCAACAACCAGACCGTGGTGGCCGGACTGGGCGGGAATGCCGATAGGGGCAACCTCACCGACGCTCAGCGCGACTCCATCGCCAAGGCTCAAGCCGAGGCAGAAGCCACGGCACAGCGCATGGACAGCGCG
Source organism: Prevotella sp. UBA1705 (assembly GCA_002317385.1). GTDB lineage: Bacteria > Bacteroidota > Bacteroidia > Bacteroidales > Bacteroidaceae > Prevotella. The sequence continues at coordinate 5,829 of DCJH01000031.1, forward strand.
CAGAACGACCCCCACAAGCGCGAATACTACATGGCGCAGATTCCGTTTACCGAGGAGCAGGTGCAGGCCAGCAACCTCATCATCATGGACGGACTGTTCAACAGCGGCGTGATTTTCAAGGACAAGCTCGACAACCTGCCACTCAGCGAGAAGGCCTTGCGACGACTGATGACCCAGTATCCCTCGTTTGAGAAGATGGACGAGGCCTACTATCACCTCTTCCTGCTCTATTCGCGGCAGGGTGAGCCACAGGTGGCCAATGGCTACATAGCCCGTCTGCGCGCCGAATATCCCAAGAGCCAGTGGACACAGATACTCACCGACCCCTATTTCACGCAGAATGCCCGCGAAGGCGTGCATATCGAAGACTCGCTATACGCTGCCACCTACAATGCCTTCAAGGCCGACCGATTCATGGAGGTGAGAGGCAACACGGGCATCTCGGAGACGCGATTCCCGCTGGGAGCAAACCGCGACAAGTTCCTCTTCATCGGCGGACTGAGCAAGCTCAACAACGGCGATGGAGACGGCTGTCTGGCAGACATGAGGACGCTGGTGGAGAAATATCCGCAGAGCAAGCTCGCCGAGATGGCCGGAATGATTGTCAACGGCGTGAAGCAAGGCCGCAGACTGCGCGGCGGAAAGTTTGACCTGGGCAACGTGTGGGACCGCCGCAGCGTGGTGCTGAGCGACAGCGACTCTATACAGGCGCGCCAGCTGAGCAACGAGCGCAACACCAATTTCGTGTTCATGCTCGTCTATCAGCCCGACTCTGTGAACCAGAACAAACTGCTGTTTGAGCTGGCCCGCTACAACTTCACGAGCTATCTGGTGCGCGACTTCGACATCAGCATTGAGGAAACAGACGGGCTCAACCGCCTGACCATTGCCGGATTCCGCAACTACGACGAGGCGCTGCAATATGCCCACCAGCTGCTCCAGCAGGAGAATGTGGTGAAACAGATGGGCAAGGCACGCCCCATCATCATCAGCGAGGAGAATCTCCCGCTGCTCGGCACCAACTTCAGCTACGACGAGTACAACCAGTTCTACAACAAGCACTTCGCCCCACTCAAGGTGTCGACGTTCTATCTGCTCACAGAGCCGGCCGACGTCACCACTCAGCCTGCTGACGAACCTGAGCAGCCAGCCACCGAAAGCGACATCGACAACTTCCTCAACAGCACCATCGTTTCGCCTGAGGAGCCCACCTTGCCCACCGGAACAGAGATTCCCGCAGGCGAGACCACTGTGCCTGCCTCTACGCCCACTGTGCCTGCAGGAACCACCACCATTCCAGCAGAGCCCACCCAGCCTGCCGGAAATGCCACACCAGCCACACCAGTGATTCAGCCTGGCACACCAGTGATTCAGCCAGGCACCACGGTGATTCCAGTGGAGGAGGCTGGCAATGCTGGGAATCCTGTCAGACCAGTCAGACCAGTCGGACCAGTCAGACCAGTCAAATCAGTCCGACCGGTCAGACCAGTCCGAGAAACCAGCCCAGCCCGCAATCAGCCCACGCTCAGCAATGGCGCAGACATCATCTTCGACGAGGGAGAAGCCCCCGTGAAGACCGCACCACCGGCCAAGGCAGCCTCCAAGCGCACAGGCACCGTGGTGGGCACGCCGCAGGCCACACCTCCACGCACCAACGCCAAACCCACCACCCCACCGAAAAAAGACAACACACCCAAGAAGGAAGTGAAAGAGAAGACCACTTTCGACCTCGAGGATGAATATTATGACTTAGAAGGATTCTAAATATGAGCAACGGATATATACTTTGGGTAGACGACGAGATAGAACTCCTCAAAGCCCACATACTCTTTCTCCAGAAGAAAGGCTACGACGTCACCACCGTGAGCAACGGCGCAGATGCCATAGAGGAGTGTAACCAGCAGACGTTCGACATCATCATGCTCGACGAGATGATGCCTGGACTCACCGGACTGGAGACTCTACAGCGCATCAAGGATATTCAGCCGCAGACACCTGTGGTGATGGTGACAAAGAGCGAAGAGGAGAATATCATGGATCAGGCCATCGGGTCTAAGATTGCCGACTATCTCATCAAGCCCGTGAACCCCAGCCAGATACTCCTCACGCTGAAGAAAAACATACACCGCAAGGAGATTGTGACCGAGGTGACACAGAGCAGTTATCAGCAGGAATACCATCAGTTGGCCATGCAGATTGCCGACTGCACTGGCTATGCCGACTGGATGGAGGTCTACAAGAGGCTCACCCACTGGGAGGTGGAGCTCAGCTCGACCGACAGTCAGATGACCGAGATGCTGCAGATGCAGAAAGAAGAGGCCAACCTCGCATTCTCCAAGTATATCCGGAAAAACTATATGGACTGGATGGAGCGCTATGCCAACCCTCCCGGCCAGCGCCCCGACGGCACGCCCATGCTCAGCACCGACATCTTCAAGGAGAAGATTTTCCCTGCCCTCAACGCCGGCGAGAAGGTGTTTTTCATTGTCATAGACAACTTCCGCTGGGACCAGTGGAAGATGCTCGCGCAGGAGATAGGCGACCAGTTTGACATCGACGAAGACATGTATATGAGCATCCTGCCCACCGCCACACAGTATGCGCGCAACGCCATCTTCAGCGGACTCATGCCCAACAAGATTGCCCAGATGTTCCCTGAACTGTGGGTAGACGAAGACGAGGAGGAGGGCAAGAACCTCAACGAGGCCCCGCTCATCCAGACGCAGATAGAGCGTTTCAGGCGTCACGACAAGTTCAGCTACCACAAAATCAACGATTCTGCAGCTGCCGACCGCCTGCTTCAGCAGTACAACGACCTGAAGAACAACGACCTCAACGTGGTGGTCATCAATTTCATAGACATGCTCTCGCATGCCCGCACAGAGTCAAAGATGGTGCGTGAGCTGGCCAACAACGAGAGTGCCTACCGCAGCATCACGCTGAGCTGGTTCCACCATTCGGTCTTGGCCGACCTCTTTCGCCGGCTGGCACAGAGCGACTACAAGGTCATTCTCACCACCGACCATGGCTCCATCCGCGTCTCAAACCCCATCAAGATTATAGGCGACCGTAACACCAATACCAACCTGCGCTACAAGCTCGGCAAGAATCTGAGCTACAATGCCAAGGAAGTGTTGGTCATCAAGGAGCCAGGCAAGGCCCAGCTGCCCTCGCCCAATGTCAGCACAAGCTATGTCTTTGCCACGGGCGACAACTTCTTTGCCTATCCCAACAACTATAATTACTATGTTTCTTATTATAAAGACACCTTCCAGCATGGAGGCATCTCGATGGAAGAGATGCTCATCCCGCTCGTAACACTGTCTCCCCGAAAGCGCTGACCATGGGGCGAGAGGCCCCGTTAGGCGCTACACGAAAACACAGAAAACAGAATCAACAACATCAATTCATTCAAAAACACACAACCAAAACACATGAAAATCATCCATTCTCAAGACAGAATGATGAAAGCCTACATCGGCATGGCCCTGTCCACGCTGATTATCGGCTTGTCGTTTGTCTTCGTGAAGATTGCCCTTCAAGTCACCAATCCGCTCGACGTATTGGCCCATCGTTTCAACGCTGCCACCATCTCACTGCTTCTGCTGGCCCTCCTGGGCTATGTGGAGTGCCCCAGACTCAGCCGGAAACAGCTGCTGCAGCTGCTCTCTGTATCTATATTCTATCCCCTGCTGTTCTTCGGACTTCAGGCTGTGGGCCTGCAATACACCACCGCCTCTGAGGCAGGCATCGTGTCGGCCATCACGCCGGTGATGACCCTGCTGCTGGCCCGCATCATGCTCAAGGAGCGCAACACCCTCGGACAGATTGCTGGCGTGGTGGTTTCTATGGCGGGCATCTGCTACATCTTCCTGAAAAGCGGAGCAGGCATCCACGGCGGGAGCATCCACGGAAACCTCATTGTGCTGCTGAGCGTGCTCTCCATCGTATTCTATTACATCTTCGGGCGCAAGATCAACCATAACTATCGGTCTATGGACATCACGTTTGTGATGATTATCCTGGCCGACATCGTGTTTAACATCTTTGCCTTCGGGCAGCATCTGGCCAGCGGAACAGTGTCCGACTACTTCGAGCCGCTCACGCATATCAACTTTGTCTATGCCATCCTGTACCTCGGCGTGCTCTCATCGATGGTCACTTCGCTGTTCAACAACTATGCCCTGGCCAACATCGCAGCCTCTCAGGTGGCTGTCATCAACAATCTCACGCCGGTCATCTCGGTGGTGGGTGGCATCCTGATTCTCGGCGAACAGCTCCACCTCTACCACTTCATCGGTGCAGCTATGGTTATCCTTGGCGTGCTGGCCACTACGGTTTTCCAGCGCAAGAAGTCGTAGTATTTCAAGCCCCATAGCCTCATCGCAATGACGACAGAAGAGAATGTTTTTTTTATAAGTTGATTAGTTAGTAACGACAGCGCGAGAAGGTAGTCGTCGCAAACCGACGAAATGGCAGTCTGTCAGTCCATAGGATTTGGAAGCCCTGTCCCATTGATTTCGCAGGGAAGAACAATCCGCAACAAAAATAGCCTCACCCGAAAACGGATGAGGCTATTATGTTGTGTCATATCCCTGATAAATCAGGGTAATATCAGTTGAAGCTTATTTCAACAGAGCGTCGAACTTCTCCTGGAACTTGTCCTTAGAGGCAGCGCCAACAAACTTGTCGACCAGCTGTCCGCCCTTGAAGAAGAGCACAGTAGGGATGTTGCGCACGCCAAACTCCATGGCAATGTCGTCGTTTTCCTCTACGTCGCACTTGCCAACAATCAGCTTGCCATCGTATTCCTTGGCCAGTTCAGACATGATGGGGCTAACCATACGGCAAGGGCCGCACCAAGTTGCCCACAAGTCAACTACCAGAGGCAGCTCACCATTCTTATAACTCTCGAAATTCGCAGTTGTGATTTCAACTTCCATTTTTCTTCCTTTTATAGATGATTAATATTTGATGCAAATTTAAGCATTTACTTTTACCCGCACAAACATTATGCCAAAAACATCAGAACTCTACCACTCGACTGCCATCCTCTGCCTCAGTGATGGTCACTTTCACGGCATCTCCGGGCAGAATGTCCTCGATGAGCTCTGGCCATTCCAGGAAACAGAGCGCACCGCTATAGAAGTAATCCTCATAGCCCATGTCGTAGACCTCCTCCAGTTTCTTGATGCGATAGAAGTCGAAATGATAGATCAGCTCGTCGGTCGTGGCCGAACGATACTCGTTGACGATGGCAAACGTGGGCGAAGTAATCACCTCTTCCACGCCCAGTTCCTCGCAGATGGCCTTGATGAAGGTCGTCTTGCCAGCGCCCATCTTGCCATAGAAGGCAAATACATTGTGGTCGCCGATGTGCTTGGTAAACTCCCGTGCAGCTTCACGGATGGTTTCTAATGACTCAATTTTTATCTGCATATCTTGTTTGTTTAATGTCTATGATGTGTTATTACTGCCTTAATTCACGGTGTAGCTCATGTTCTCTGTGTCTATCACATACTGCACCAGATGGCGGTTCACCTCTATACCTCCCGTGCTTGCGTGCAGCAGCAGGTTGGTATTGTTCTCCTCGTCGTTGATGTTGAAGTATAGTTCGGTCTTGCCCTGTGTGCCAGTCACCATAGACAGGATATCGTTCACCACTGTTTCGTCTATGGCCTTGCTCTTCACGTTGATGGTAAAGCGCTCAATGCGGTTCTCCCTCACGGTCTGCAGATACTCTATGTTCTGGACGAAGAGATAGTAATACGAACTGTTGGCATACTTCTTGGTACACTTGGCGGTGATGAAAACCGAGCTGCCTTCTATCAGTCGGCTGCCCCAGCGCCCCCAGTCCTCGCCAAAGAGGGCCAGTTCGCCCGAGCCCTCAAAATCCTCGATAGTCACTATTCCGAACGGCTTTCCACTCTTGTCGAACCTTGAATTGACCTTGGTCACAATGCCGCCGAAGGTGAGTTCCTGCCTCTCCGACAGCGCCTCAAAGTTCTCCCGGTTGCCCACCTCGCTGCAGGTGGTGTTGCAGAGATTGTCCAGAATGAGCGAATAGTCATCCAACGGGTGAGCCGAGAGGTAAATGCCCACCAGCTCTTTCTCCTTGCTCAGTCGCTCTATGGTGCTCCATGCCTCGACGTTGGGTATCAAGGGGGTTGCTATGGCGATATCTGAAATCATACTGCCAAACAGCGAATTGGTGGCCTCTGCCTTGTCCAACTGGTATTGTTGGCCAAAGCGCACCAGGCTGTCGAGGAACATTTCGCCCTTGGAATTGGTCCCGAGGAACTGCTCACGACGTATTCCGAAACAGTCGAATCCGCCACTGAAGGCCAGACTCTCGAATGCCTTGCGGTTCACGTCGCGCAGGCTCACACGCTCGGCAAAGTCGAAGATGTCCTTGTAAGGACCGTTCTCCTGTCGCTCCTTCACAATGGCCTCTGCAGCCGCAGAGCCCATGCCCTTGATGGCCGAGAGGCCAAATCGTATCTCGCCCTTCTTGTTTACGCCAAACTCCACGTAGCTCTCGTTCACGTCTGGGCCCAGCGTAGGGATGCTCATCGACTTGCATTCCTCCATCAGTTTGGTAATCTCGCCAATGTCTGAGAAGCGTCGGGTCATGAGCGCGGCCATATATTCGGCCGGATAGTGGGCCTTGAGGTAGGCCGTCTGATAGGCCACCCATGAATAGCATGTGGCATGCGACTTGTTGAACGCGTAGGAAGCAAACTTCTCCCAGTCGCCCCAAATCTTCTCCAACACCTTGGGGTCATGGCCGTTGGCCTCTCCCTGCTGGAGGAATTTGGGCTTCATGCGGTCTACGATATCCTTCTTTTTCTTACCCATGGCCTTGCGCAGGGCATCGCTTTCGCCTCGCGTGAAGTTGGCCAGCTGGCGCGAGAGCAGCATCACCTGCTCCTGATAGACGGTGATTCCGTAGGTATCCTTGAGGTATTTCTCCATGCAAGGTATATCGTAAGTCACCAGCGAGGGGTCGTGTTTGCGCTTGATGAAGTCGGGGATATAGTCCATAGGGCCTGGCCTGTAGAGCGCATTCATGGCTATCAGATCCTCGAACACGGTGGGGTGAAGCTCCCGGAGATTCTTCTGCATGCCCGGCGACTCAAACTGGAATGTGCCGATGGTCTGCCCCTTTTGGTAGAGTTGGAAGGTGAGTTCGTCGTCGATGGGAATATTGTCTATATCTATTTCGTCGCCCGTGGTGCGCTTAATGACCCTGCATGCCTCCTTCAACTCCGACAGAGTCTTGAGTCCCAGGAAGTCCATCTTGATGAGACCCGTGGTCTCTATCACGTGTCCGTCGTACTGGGTCACGGCACATTTCAGCTCTGGGAAGTCTGGGTCGTCGGCTGTTGCCACAGGAACCCACTCGCTGATGGGGTCTCGACAAATGATGAATCCACAGGCATGGATACCTGTTCCACGTACTGTTCCTTCGAGCTGCTTGGCATATTTGATGGTGTTTCTCTCCCTCGGGTCGGCCGAAGCCTCAGCTTCACGCAGCTCGGGCGTGTACTCAATGGCATTTGCCAGGTTCATCTTCTTGCCGTCGGGAAGTCGGTCTGGAATGGCCTTCTTCAGGAAATTAGACCGCTCCAAAGGCAGTCGCTCCACCCGCGCCACGTCGGCAATGGAGTTTTTTGTGGCCATGCTCGAATAGGTAATGATGTGGGCACAGTTCTCCGCACCATACTTATCCATCACCCATCGCAACACCTTTCCACGACCATCGTCGTCGAAATCGGTATCAATATCGGGGAGATTCACACGGTCGGGGTTGAGGAAACGCTCAAACAGTAGGTCGTATTTCAGCGGGTCTATGCGGGTGATGCCCAGACAGTAGGCCACCACCGAACCAGCCGCAGAGCCACGCCCGGGACCTACCCACACGCCAAGCTCGTTGCGCGCAGCACTGATGAAGTCTTGCACAATGAGGAAGTAGCCCGGGAAACCCATGGTCTTCATCACATGAATCTCAAAGTTGATGTGCTCCTTCACGTTTTCCGGCAGTGGGTCGCCATAGCATACCTTGGCACCGTCGTAGGCCAACTTGGCCAGATAGTCGGCTTCAAACTTGATGCGGTATATCTTGTCGTAGCCTCCCAGACGCGAGATGACGGCCTGTGCGTCCTTCTCTGGCAAGGGGTTCTCGCCGTTTTCGTCTGACGTAAACTCCTTGTATAGATCTTCCTCGGTAAACTTTTCGCGCCACTTCTCCTCTGTTCCGAAACTCTCGGGAATAGGGAAAAATGGCATAATGGGGCCGTGGTCGATGCTGTAGAGCTCCACTTTGTCGAGTATCTCCACCGTGTTTCGCATCGCCTCGGGCAGGTCGCCGAAGATGGCATTCATCTCTGCCTTGGTCTTAAACCATTCCTGTTTGGTGTACATCAGGCGGAAAGGGTCATCCAGATCCTTGCTCGTCGAGAGACAGAGTAGGTGGTCGTGGGCCTCGGCCGTGTCCTGATCCTCAAAGTGGCAGTCGTTGGAACACATGATCTTGATGCCGTATTCCTGGGCAAACTCCATCATCACCTTGTTGGCCTTCTGCTCTAAGGGGAACACCTCGCGGTTGGCGCGGATAGACGGGTCGGTCACCTCGTGGCGCTGCAATTCCAGATAAAAGTCGTCGCCAAACACCCGATGATACCACTCGCAGGCCTCGCGTGCCCCGGCAATATCACCTTTGAGAATCTTCGAAGGCACCTCGCCGGCAATACATGCCGAGCAGATGATGAGTCCCTCGTGGAATTGTTCCAAGTCGGCGCGGTCGGTACGCGGCTTGTAATAATAGCCGTCGACCCATGCCCTGCTCACCAGTTTGATGAGATTCTTATATCCCTGATAGTTCTTGGCCAGCACAATGAGATGATAGCCCGAGTTGTCTCCTGCCTCCTTGTTCTTGTCTTCCTTTCTATGATGAGCCACATACATCTCACAACCGAAGATGGGTTTGAAAGGCTCCAGGCCTTCCGCCTTACGCTTCTTGTTGACCGTGGCGCAATAATCAGACAGTTCCTTGATGCCATACATCACTCCATGGTCGGTGATGGCCATGCCTCTCATGCCATCTTTCACAGCCTTGTCTACAAGGTATCTAACCTTGGACTGACCGTCGAGTACCGAGTAGTGAGTGTGTACATGCAAATGTACGAAATCTTCCATGCACTAAGTTTTATAGGTGTAAAGTTACTTCGAAAAAACGAGATAGCCAAAAGAAGAATGCAAAAAAGTTTGCCGTTTAAATAAAAAAACCTTACCTTTGCAGACAACCGACTACACCCTATTTCAATATGGGCAAGAGAATCAAGAAACTAAAGAAGATCCGCATACACCGTGAGGGAACCGATACGCTTCTCTACGGACTTATTTCTATTATCGCCATAGCCGCTTGTCTGTGGTATGGTATCGACACCAAATGGCCGTTTTGGGCATTTGTAGTCGTGTTTGGTGTTGTTTATGCCATTGTCGTGAACTTCTACCAATGCCCCATCCGTTATTTTCCTGCCGAGGATACCGACAAGATTGTCGTCGCTCCGGCCGATGGCAAGATTGTGGTGATAGAGGAAGTCGACGAGAATGAATATTTTCACGACCGCCGCATCATGGTGAGCATCTTCATGAGCCTCACCAACGTACATGCCAACTGGTTCCCGGTAGACGGCCGGGTGAAGTTTGTGCGCCATCAAGACGGCAACTATCACAAGGCCTGGCTGCCTAAAGCCAGTGAGGAAAACGAGCGCGCCGACACGATGATCACCACCGACGACGGCGTGGATATCCTCTGCCGACAGATTGCCGGGGCCATGGCGCGTCGCATTGTGACCTATGCCAAGGAGGGCGAAGAGTGCTACATCGACGAGCATCTCGGCTTCATCAAGCTCGGCTCACGCGTAGACGTGTTCCTGCCTCTGGGCACAGAGATCTGCGTGAAGATGGGACAGAAGACCGTGGGCGACCAGACTGTCATCGCCAAACTGCAATAAGATGAAGGTGCCGGGTGTTTGGTGTTAGGTGTTAACACCCTCCACCTACCATAAAACATGAACACCTACCAGCGCAGACCTATGAGTATCAGGAAACATATCCCCAACACCATTACTTGCTGCAACCTCATTTCCGGTTGCATCGCTACCTGTTTCGCATTCTTCCACGAGCCCGAAATGGCCCTGATATGGATTATCATTGGTGCCGTATTCGACTTTTTCGACGGCATGTCGGCCCGACTGCTCCACGTGTCCTCGCCCATTGGCAAGGAACTCGACTCCTTGGCCGACGACGTGACCTTCGGCGTGGCTCCCTCGACCATACTTTTCTCGCAGCTGCTCGTGATGGACTATCCCTCCGTGCTCCAGCCCGTGACCGACTATCTGCCCTTTGTGGCCTACGTCATGGCAGCTTTCTCTGCCCTCCGTCTGGCTAAGTTCAACCTCGACGAACGGCAGGCCCTGGGCTTCATCGGACTGCCCACGCCAGCCAACGCCCTATTCTGGGGCTCGCTCATCGTGGGTGCACACCAGTGGTTGGAGACCTCGACCCTGATGCCACTCGTGCTCATCGCGGGCATGCTCGTGAGCTGCTACCTGCTCGTTTCAGAGATTCCCATGTTTGCCCTGAAGTTCAAACACTGGGGCTGGAAGGGCAACGAGGTGAAGTATATCTTCATTCTCTCCTGCATTCCCCTACTCGCCATCTTCAAGATTTCGGCCTTTGCCGTGATCATTGCATGGTATGTGCTGCTCTCCATCGGCGTTGACCTCTATCAGCGCAAGGCCAACACCACGGCTGGAGAATAACCCCAAGGAGGACGCCTATGCTTGGTTCAATATTGTTTTTCCTACTATTCCTGTTTCTCCTGGCAGTGCTTCTCGTGGCCTTCGTGCTGCGCAAGTTGTTCTATAACACAGGATTAGACCGTCTGTTCTCCATTTTCCGCAACCTGCAGGGCGGGCCATCAGGTGACGGACAAGGCACCAACCAGCGCTCTCGCAGTGCCGGCCGGCAGACCACAACCCATTCGGGCGATGTGATTATCGACCGTCGCGACCCTGAAAAAGCCAATCAGAAGATTTTCAAGAATGGCGAAGGCGAATACGTGGATTACAAGGAGGAGTAAGCTCTGCTGTCTTGCATCATTACCAAAACATTTTACAATAAACACCATTCAGACTCGTTGACTGAATGGTGTTTATCGTTTCCTGAAACCATCTCATCGTAAGGGCTTCGGGATAACTACCTTTTCGTCTCGCGATTAGTACCTTTTCGTCCTGCCATTAGGTAGTAATCGCGCGACGATTAGTACCTCTTTTCAAACCGCCCAGATAGCAGGGATTTTGAGACTATAAAGTAGTCGACAAAAAGGTTGATGCAAAGCGGGCGCACAGTAGGGACATGCCCCGT
>DCJH01000044.1 GCA_002317385.1 Prevotella sp. UBA1705
TCAAAAGCGATTGCAAAAGTACTGTTTTTTTTAGTAACCACCAAACGTTTCCTGTTTTTTTTGTGAAAAATATTTCTCTAACGTCAAATTAATGGAGAATTGATTGGCTGTAGATGGGGTAGAGGGAGGGTTATAATGAAAATCATCCATGATGATGATTCGCCTTGAGGCACTCATATCATGGATGATATTTGTGGTATCCCCAGCTTGCAATATAGCAAACATTGGGAGGTACATGGAATATCGTTGATGTCTTATCTCAGTGCAAAGAACACCCCATCGTTCATGGCCATACGTACCTCGTACACGCCATTCTCATCGGGCGATACATTCATCTTATTGCCATTGGGCAGACTTGCCTGAATGGTTCCATCGGCATTGAAGCGGAAAATCTCGGTCTTCTTGCCCTTCTGAATCTGAGACCAGGAGTCTGTCTTCTTGTCATAGACAAAGGTAATCATCTCGCCTGAGGGCAGTTTGATGTCGTAGCCGTCAGATTTTGTAGTCACAGCATAGTATTTTCCATCCTGTCCCATCACCTGCTTGGTGGTTCCAACCTTCATGGCCATGGGATTGTCGCCTGTCCAGAACTCGATGGTGTTGAGTACGAGGGCATCGGCTGTGGCACAGAATGCGTATGCGGGAGATATCACCAGGAAGATAATTTCATTGAGAAATTTGTTTCCCGTTGCTCTTTTGTTCCAAGAAGCCAGTTTGTTAAACATGGCGAAAGAGCCTACACATGAGCTTGCAACCATGGTGCATGCCATGAGACAAATGGATACTGAGAGATACTTGATTTTCATATTAAACGTCATTTAAAGTGATTTAACGGTGTAAATATAATTATAAAAACTAAAAATCATGTTGATTCTTTATTTTTTAACATAGAAAAATGATATTTCCCTCTATAATTTACCTTGTTATTTCAATGGTGTTACAAAAATATCGACTTCTTACTTCCACTCACACCATTATCCTTTCAACTCTTTTGGATGACTTAATATTCGTTATTTGAGCACCTCACGCAGAATTCATTCGTGATGATAGGGTTCACCTTTTATAATAGTACATGCTCGATAGAGCTGCTCAGTGATGATGAGTCTCACCATTTGATGGCTGAAAGTCATACGCGAAAGTGAAATCTTCTCGTTGGCGCGCTGATATACTTCCTGCGAGAATCCATAAGGGCCACCAATCGCAATCACAAGTTTTCGCGCCGTGTGGTGCTTGGTCTGGAGCCAATCGGCAAACTCGATGCTACGAAATTCCTTGCCGTGCTCGTCGAGAAGCACCAGCCAGTCGGAAGGCTGAAGCTGCTTGAGAAGCATCTCTCCTTCTTTCTCTTTCTGTTGAGCCTCAGTAAGATTCTTGGTATTCTTCAGTTCGGGAATAACCTTAATCTCAAATGGCATGTAGTGGCCGATGCGCTCGCTGTAGTCGTCTATGCTTGCAATGAAGTGCTTATTTTGAGTCTTCCCGATGAATATAAGTTCTGTTTTCATTAATTTTGCTGGATTTTGCATGTGACACCGGACATACGCTGTCGCTCTCATGGAGAGGTTCATACTCGTCTTTCCGCTTGGGATTTACCGGGAACCACCCTTTTTGTACGCGCTTCTTCTGGGCAATCAGTTCCCCTATAGACCATAGGAAACTTGCTCCAAACACGCCGACGATTGACGAGAGTATGGCATCCTCAATCATCAGTGAAAGAATGATGCAGATGATGCCACCAATGAGAAACAGCCACCAAGGGCGTGTTCCAAAATAATATTCGGTCTTAATCACGATAGGATGGAACAATCCTATGATGAGAAATGTGCTGATGGCGATAATGAGTCCTGTAAAAAACATTTGTTATTCGGTTTGTTTAAAATTATCAATGGAATTGTGGAAACTGTTTTTTCCGTTTTGCTCGCAAATTTAGTAAAAATTACGCATACACTTAGACCTTTTTCGGAAAATAGTTATTAACTTTGCCTATTGAATAACTATAAATCATATAATATACCTTTTATTATGGAAAATAATGCAGAGTTGATTGCCCTATGCGAGGGCAGAGCAAAACAGTGGTTATCTCCTTCGTTTGACGAGGAGACAAGAAAGCAGGTTCAGGCCATGCTTGACAATGAAGACAAGACAGAATTGATTGAAAGTTTCTATAGAGACCTGGAGTTTGGTACTGGTGGATTGCGTGGCATCATGGGCGCTGGAACCAACAGAATGAATATTTACATCGTTGGAATGGCTACCCAGGGCTACGCCAACTACCTCAAGAAATGTCATCAGGACAAGAAGCAAATCTCTGTCGTTGTGTGCCACGACTGCCGCAACAACAGCCGTCTCTATGCTGAGACCGTTGCCAACATCTTCTCTGCCAACGGCATCAAGGCTTATCTCTTCGACGAGCTACGCCCCACACCTGAGTGCTCTTTCGCCATTCGTTACCTCGGAGCGCAGGGCGGCGTGAACATGACCGCCAGCCACAATCCCCGTGAATACAATGGCTACAAGGCTTACTGGGAGGATGGTTCACAGGTGTTGGCTCCCCATGACCAGGGAATTATCGACGAGGTGAATAAGGTTACCATCGACGATGTGAAGTTTGAGGGTAATAAAGACCTTATCCAGATTATCGGAGAGGATATCGACGAGCCGTATCTGAAGCAGATTCGCACCATCTCTATCGACCCCGAGGTCATCAAACGACAGCACGACCTGAAGATTGTCTACACACCGTTGCATGGTGCCGGGCGTGTGATGATTCCCCGTTCGCTGGCTTACTGGGGCTTCGACAATGTGCATTGCGTGCCCGAGCAGATGATCAAGGATGGCAATTTCCCTACTGTAGACCGTCCGAATCCTGAGTTTGCCGAGGCGCTTACACTCGGTCTTCGCGATGCCAAGGCACTCGATGCCGACATCCTGATGGCCAGCGACCCCGACGCCGACCGCGTGGGCATGGCCTGCAAGAACGACAAGGGCGAGTGGGTGCTTATCAATGGCAACCAGACCTGCCTCATCTTCCTGTGGTACATCATCACCAATCGTCAGGCCATGGGAAAGATGCAGCCTACCGATTTCATCGTGAAGACCATCGTAACTACTGAGGTGATCCGCAAGATTGCCGACAAGCAGAAGATTGAGATGCGTGATTGCTACACCGGTTTCAAGTGGATTGCCAATGAGATTCGCCTCACCGAGGGCCAGAAGCAGTATATCGGTGGTGGCGAGGAGAGCTACGGCTTCATGGCCGAAGACTTTGTTCGCGACAAGGACGCTGTATCTGCCTGCTCACTGCTTGCAGAGATTTGCGCCTACGCCAAGGACAATGGCAAGACCCTCTACGATATCCTGATGGACATCTATATTGAGTATGGCTTCTCCAAGGAGATTACCATCAATGTGGAGCGTCCGGGCAAGAGCGGTGCCGAGGAGATTCAGCAGATGATGGTCAACTTCCGCAACAATCCTCCCAAGCAGCTCGGCGGTTCCAAGATTATCCTGTCGAAGGACTTCAAGACCCTCGTGGCTACTGATGCAGAGGGTAAGGAAAGCAAGCTCGACATGCCTGCCACGAGCAATGTGCTCCAGTGGTTCTGTGAGGATGGCACCAAGGTGAGCGTTCGTCCGTCGGGTACAGAGCCCAAGATCAAGTTCTACTACGAGGTGAAGGCCAACATGACCGACGCATCGCAGTATGAGGCTCTCGACAAGGAATGCTCCGTTCGTGCGGAGGCCATCAGCAAGGACCTCGGTCTCTGATCAGCTAAAACTTTCACTGGAAGCACTGGCCCGGCCGTACCACAGTGGGCTGGGAGAGTGCGTCCACAGTCACTCATCTTCGGAATACATTCTTGAAGTGTGTTCCGAAGATGAGTTGATTTATTACATCAAGGCTTTGCCAAAACATATATGAAAACCAGAGTGTTATGGATGGTCATCATCATCGCATTCCTGCCGATGCTGATCCTCCGGGACTTCACCCCCGACAACGAGGCGCGCTATCTGGCGATAGCCGATGAAGCCTTGCGCACCGGGCACTTCTTCTCTTTCACCTGGAACGGCGAACCCTACGCCGACAAACCGCCATTCTATCTTTGGATGGTCATGTTGTGCCGCCAACTTTTCGGGCAGCACTCCATGTTGGCACTGAGCCTATTCTCTTTTCTTCCCGCCTGTGGCATCATCAAGCTCATGAACGATTGGACGCGTGAGACCCTCTCCGACGACTATCGCTTCACGGCCACCATGATGCTCATCACCACAGCCTATTTTGCCGGATCGGCCATGGTAGTGCGCATGGACATGCTCATGTGCCTGTTCATGGTGCTGGCCTTCCGTTCCTTCTGGCGATTGTATGTTAGCCATCAGAAACTCCACTCCCAGCAGTGGCTCATGGGCCTATGGCTTTTCATGGCGCTGTTTACCAAAGGTCCCTTGGGCCTGCTCATCCCACTCGTCTCCACCATAGCCTACGTGCTCATTGAGCATCGGGGGCGCGACCTGGGCAGGTTGTGGAACTGGCGCACCTGGGTGGTGCTGCTCGTGGGATGCGTGGGTTGGTTTCTCATGACCTACTACGATGGCGGGAAAGACTACCTCAACAACCTCGTGTTCCATCAGACCGTTGGCCGAGGCATCCGTTCGTTCCATCACGCTCGCCCGTTCTATTATTACCTCATATCCATCTGGTATGAGTGGCTTCCCTGGGCCTTGCTCTGCGTGGGCGGACTCGTGGCAGTCGGACTGCGGAGACTCCGACTGCCGGCGCTCCACAGCTTCTTTGCCTGCATCGTGGTGTCTACCTTGGTGCTGCTGTCGTGCATCAGTTCCAAACTGCAAATCTATCTGCTGCCGGCTTTCCCGTTTGTCATCTATCTGTCGGCCTATGTCGTGAGCCAGTGTAAGGGCGACCTGTGGGTGCGATGGACCTTGGGCATCCCCGAAGCCTTGCTCATCCTCGTGCTGCCGGGCGTGTTTGTGGCTCGTCGTTTCGTAGATCTGCCCTTGCTGAGCCTCCCATTGGTGGTCACTGCAGCCGCCCTCCTTACACTCTTTTCCGCCTTTGCATTCTATCGTCTCACGGCCCGGAGAGCCGTGCTACAGTCCATACAGATTCTGAGTCTCGGCGTGCTGGTCACCCTCTTTGTGGTGGGATTGGCCATGCCCATGCTCAATCCATATATCGTTAAATAGCCTTTATAGGGATGATTATCACCGTCGACGGCCTGTGCCGCGACTTGTCTGAGTTTAATTTATAGGTACATGAAAATTCTGGTAACCGGTGCCGCCGGTTTCATAGGGTCTCACGTGATGAAGGCCTTGGCCATAAAAGGGCACACCGTGGTTGGTATCGACAATATCAACGACTACTACGACGTGAGGCTGAAATATGCCCGGTTGGAGCAGTGCGGCATTGATGCCCAGGAGGCCAACTGGGAATCCAACATCGTGAGCAGCACCACATTGCCCGACTGCAAGTTCATCCGGATGGACATCGACGACCGCGAGAAGATGAACCGGCTGTTCCAGCGCTACGGCTTCGACAAGGTGGTGAACCTTGCCGCGCAGGCCGGCGTGAGATATTCCATATCCAATCCCTACAGCTACATGCGCAGCAATCTGGACGGCTTCCTCAATATTCTGGAGTGTTGTCGTCACTACGAGGTGAAGCATCTCATCTTCGCGTCGTCGAGTTCGGTCTATGGAATGAACACGAAAGTGCCCTTCTCTGAGGACGATAAGACCGACACGCCCGTGAGTCTCTATGCCGCGAGCAAGAAGTCGGACGAGCTCATGGCCCATTGCTATAGCAAACTCTACGGTCTGCAGTCCACCGGACTGCGCTATTTCACTGTCTACGGTCCGTGGGGACGGCCCGACATGGCACCCATGCTCTTTGCCAAGGCCATTCTTTCCGACGAGCCCGTCAAGGTTTTCAACCATGGCAACATGCTGCGCGACTTCACTTACATTGATGATATCGTGGAGGGCACGCTGCGCATCATCCTTTCCGACCATGTAGACACGCATACTGAGGTGCCCTATCGCATCTTCAACATCGGCTGTTCGCAGCCTGTGAAACTCACCGACTTCATCGCAGAGATGGAGCAATGCCTGGGTAAGGAGGCGCGAAAAGAGTTTCTCGACATGCAGCCGGGCGACGTTTATCAGACCTTTGCCGACGTTTCTAAGCTGGTGGAAGCCACTGGCTACAGTCCGAAGACGCGTCTCCACGAGGGCATCGTGCACTTTGCCGAGTGGTATCAGGGAGTCTATATGCCCCTCATGGCCCAGCCCGAGGAACCTTCTGTCATGATTTGATACATCACATATATAGCCTATACAACAGACATGATATGAATAAAACCAAGGATTACGACTTTACCATCATCGTCCCCGTGTACAACGAGGAGGACAACATGAGCCGGGTAGAGCAGGAGTTGTCGGCCTACGTGGCCCAGGCCTCCATGAAAGCCTGTGTGCTTTTTGTGAACGATGGGTCGTCGGACCATAGTCTGGCGCTGCTCAAGGAGATTTGCGGGCGTCACGAATCGTTTTTCTACATCTCCTCTTCGCAGAACCACGGCCTGAGCACGGCCATGAAGGCGGGCATCGACGCCACCGAGAGCCGATACCTGGGCTATATCGATGCCGACCTCCAGACCAATCCCGAGGACTTCGACCTGCTGCTTGCCCACGTGGGAGAATACCATCTTGTGACCGGCATCAGGGCCAATCGCAAGGATTCCGGCTTTAAGAAATTCCAGTCGAAATTTGCCAATTCCTTCCGCCGTTTGATGACGGGCGACACCGCCACCGATACCGGTTGTCCGCTCAAGGTGATGTGGACCGACTACGCCCAGCGCATACCTTTCTTCGATGGTATGCACCGTTTCCTGCCGGCCCTGTTCATGTTGGTCGACGGAAAGTTTCTGGAGATGCCCGTGCGCCACTATCCCCGCACAGCCGGAGTGTCCAAATACCACCTGTGGAACCGCCTGAAAGGACCTTTCGTAGACTGCATTGCCTTCCGCTGGATGAAGCAACGCTACATCCGCTATCACATCGACGACGCCAACCTATGAGCCATCCTTTAGTCTATGCCATAGGCTTTCTGGCGCAAGCGTTCTTCTCCGGTCGCATCCTGGTGCAGTGGCTTCTCTCCGAGCGGGCTAAGAAAGTGATGTCGCCTAACCTTTTCTGGGTATTCAGCCTCATCGGAAGCATCCTGCTTTTCATCTATGGCTGGCTGCGCGACGACTTTTCCATCATCCTCGGACAGCTTATTTCCTACTACATCTATATATGGAACCTCAACATCAAGGGCATCTGGAAGCGCTTGCCGGTGGTGCTGCGCTGGCTCATCAACCTGCTGCCCGTGGGGGCCACAGGCATGATGCTGAGCGACGCGCCGTCGTTTGTGCAGCATTTCTTCCACAATTCCGACGTACCGTTGTGGCTGCTCGTCCTGGGCAGCATGGGGCAGATCATCTTCACAGTGAGGTTCATCTATCAGTGGTATTATTCTTATCGTCGTCAGGCCTCCATCCTGCCCATCGGCTTTTGGATCATCAGTCTGGTGGGGTCGGGCATGATTGTGCTCTACGCCATCATCCGTCT
The DNA here is from genome assembly GCA_002317385.1 of Prevotella sp. UBA1705. Taxonomy (GTDB): domain Bacteria; phylum Bacteroidota; class Bacteroidia; order Bacteroidales; family Bacteroidaceae; genus Prevotella. The sequence goes on from DCJH01000044.1 coordinate 7,630, forward strand.
CGACCCCGTGCTCATCCTCGGACAGTCGGTGGGATTCGTGGCTTACACGCGCAATATCATCCTTTCCCTGCGACAGAAGCGCGCCTGAGCTATCGGCTCGACACTTCCTTTCTTGCAGATAAAAATCATTTCCAGCTTCATTTTTAAGACATAAGGACAAAAAACTTATCATAAGGACATAATATTTTTAAGACATAAAGACAAAAAAACATATTAAGGATACCACCAATAGAGTAATCTGTCTGTCATTATGAAACGCGGAGCGTTTCTTATGTCATGGAGACTAAGGCTGGAAAATATGTCATTATGAAAAGATATTTGTTCTTATGTTATAAAGATGGATAAGTTTTGCCAAGCATGATATGTTGCCATCCGGCGGTGCGGACATGCACGGGGCATGTCCCTACTGAGCGATAGTTAATCTCGTCGTAACTTATTGATAATCAACGTAGATATGTATATGCTCGAAATAAGGTACTAATCGTGTGGGCTTTAGTACCTAATCGTCATGCGATTAAGTACTAATCGAGAGACGATTAAGGCCTGATTTCAAAATGGATAGTATCTTTTGGCGAAAGGGTGGGGCAGTGGAGGAGAAACGAGGGCGATGAAGAGGGAGCGAGGCGGGGGTGAAATGGGATGAAAAATGGAGGAGATGGAGGGTAAAAGCGCGGGGAGACGTGGGTAAAAGCGAAGAGAGGCGTGGGAGGAATCAAAATAAAATCGTAACTTTGCATCATGGAGAATTGGAGAAATAAAGGATGCCGAAGACCAACGAATTAGATATGCTGCACGGCTCGTTGCTGGGCAAGATTGTGAAGTTTGCCATGCCGTTTGCGGCCAGCAGCATTCTCCAGCAGCTGTTCAACTCGGTAGATGTGGCTGTTGTGGGGCGTTTTGCCAGCAGTGAAGCACTGGCGGCGGTGGGCTCCAACACCTTTCTCATCAACCTGATGATCAATTTCTTTGTGGGAATCTCCGTGGGTGCAAGTGTCATTCTGGCCAATCATATTGGGCAGCGCGATGCGAGCCGCATACGCAAGGCGGTGAACACCACGGCTGCGCTGGCCCTGATCAGTGGCGTGGTGCTGCTCTTTCTCGGCATGGCCGTGGCGCGTCCGGTGCTCCAATGGATGGGCACGCCGGCCAATGTGCTGGAAGATGCCATCCTCTATCTGCGTATCTATTTCATCGGGGCACCGTTTTTCATGGTCTACAACTTTGGTTCGTCTATCCTCCGAAGCAAGGGCGACACCAAGCGCCCGCTCTATATCCTCATTATTGCGGGTATCATCAACACTATACTCAACCTCACGCTGGTCATCGTTTTCAAGATGGGCGTGGCCGGAGTGGCCATTGCCACCGACATTGCCAACCTGTTTTGCGCCATCGTCATCGTGCGAATGCTCAGTCGCGAGGGTGGGGCGTTCAGGCTTCGCATGCGCCATATTGCCATCTACCGGTCGGAACTGGTGCAGATATTGCGCATCGGACTGCCTGCCGGACTACAGAGCATGGTGTTCTCGTTTAGCAATATCTTCGTGCAGACGGCCATCAACGGCTTTGGGTCGGCAGCTGTGGCCGGTGCATCGGTGGCGCAGACCTTCGAGAGCTATTGCTATTTCCTCATGAGTGCGTTTAGTGGGGCGTCGGTCACCTTTGTGGGACAGAACTACGGTGCGGGCATGCTCAGCCGATGCAGGCGCATCTTCTGGATATGCCTCTCGGCAGGAATCGTGAGCTGTGTGCTGGCCAACATCGTATTTCTGGCCTTCGACGACGAGATATTGTCTATCTTCACCATCGATCCGGCGGTGGTCCACTATGCTAAATTGAGGATGCAATATGTGCTCGCCTTCCAGGCCATTGCGGCCAGTTACGACATCCCCTCGTCTACGATGCGTGGCTATGGCCATTCCATGGAACCTGCCCTGCTCACCATTTTCGGTACGTGCATCCTGCGGTTGGCCTGGATATTCTTTGTTTTCCCCATCTGGTCTGGTTTCGAGCACCTCATGATTGTGTATCCGATATCGTGGGCTCTCACCGGCCTACTGGTCGGAACCACGTTCTATCTCATGTTGCGCAAGGTGGAAGCGTAGGTTGCATGATGAGCAGAAAAGCACTGGCATCATCATGAAAAAGTGTGAAATATGACAGATTTTGCTTGGTGCTCTACGCCGAAATGGCTACCTTTGCAAAACGTTTCAAAATTGATTTAAATTCATTTTATAAGATTTATGACTAACAAAATTATTTTGTTGGCTCTTTGTTGGCTTTTCACCTCAGTATCTCATGCACTTGGATATAAGAATATCAAGATGGGTGCCTCCTACGACGAGACCGTGATGGCCTTAAAGACTGAGTTTGGAGAGCCGTCGATGACCGACCAACAGCTGATGAACTACAAGAATGTAGAGCTGTTTGGAGCCAAGTGGGACACCGTAGATTTCCGTTTTGTAGGTGGCAAACTGGCCGAAGTGCGTTGCTTCTCTTATCAGAAGAACAAGAGCCAGGCTATCACTCGCCTGAATTCTGCGGTGCAGGGACTGAAGAAAGAGTACGACATGACTTGCGATTATGAGGAAGATGGCAGCATCTTCTACACGGGCGGCGTGTCGCCCAAGGGCATCGGACACCTGTTCACGCTATTTGTTTCGCCTCTTCAAGGCGCCTGGAGCACCCAGTTGCGCTTCGGTCCGTTCAGATTCTAAGGTCTCGGTCGCTCTGTGGAGCGGCGGTGATATTGAAGTAAACTTATAAAGATTGTGGAAAGATGAAGAAGTATTCGTTGCTCATGCTGGCGTTGTCGCTGGGTATGCAAGCCCCAGCCAAGTCGATGACCGAGATTTGGAAACTTGTGCCCGACTCGCTCATTCCCTATATAGATGCCAATCATCGTCTGGAGATGACGGAGTTTATTGGTATGGGATTGAATGGGGAAGTGGACAATCTGATGCAGAGTAAGAGCAAGATGGATACTTTAACCTCCGACTATATCCGCCTGACACTTAGCGAGTCGAGCCTCATGGAGTTGAAACGACTACCTTATGAGGGTGGCGACTCTATCCTCTGTGTAGTGAAGACTTGGAAGACACCCCAGGAAGAGAGCATTGTGAACTTCTACACGCAGGACTGGAAGCCCCTCAGCATCGCCTCTACGACCGATGCCAATGGACGATTTGCTCTTGACAACATGACAATGACGAAGCCCGAGTCCATGTCGCAAGCCGAGTTTGAAAGGCTTACGGGTCAGGTGGACTTCATCTTTACGAGCGTCCATCTCAGTGCCAAGACTCAGGAAATGGTGGTCTATCGCACAGCGCCGCTCACCCCTTTGGACGACAAAGACAAGATGAAGACCATCCTTCAGCCCATTGTGCTGAAGTGGAACGGCACCACATTCAAGTAGGATTAATCCCTAAATAAAATAAACGGAGCTAAGGCTTATACCCCGATGGGTATGCCTTAGCTCCATTGTTTTGTATCGAGGGTCTCCCGAAGAAGTATTCGGGAGACTGTGATTTTAGAAAATACCCATCTTTCCAACGACGATGAGCATGGAGAATCCGAGTACCAAGGTGATAACACCAATGGCTATACCAGCCTTGGCCATGTCTTTCTGCTTGATCAATCCTGTAGAGTAGGCAATGGCATTCGGTGGGGTAGAGATGGGCAGACTCATGGCTGCAGAGGCTGCTACAGCAATGCCGATGAGCACGGTAGACGTTCCACCGATGATGTTGAGCTTGTCGCCTACACCCTGGCACACCACGGTGAGGATAGGAATCATAAGGGCAGCCGTGGCCGTGTTGCTGATGAAGTTGGACAGGAAGTAGCAAACGATTCCGGCGATGATAAGGATAATAATGGGGCTCCACTCGCCGAAGGGAATCGACTTCATGGCTACCTCAGCCAGACCGGTGCCGTTCATAGCCAGACCAAGAGCGAAACCGCCGGCCACCATCCATATGACGCCCCAGTCGATGTCCTGCAAATCCTTGGCCGTTATCACTCCCGTGAAGGCAAATACGGCAATGGGGAGCATGGCTACGGTATTGGCATTCACGCCAAACTGCTTGCCAAAGACCCAGAGAATGATGGTCAGGGCGAATGTAACACCCACAACCACGGTGCGCCAATTATGGTGCATGTCGCCCTCTATCTGGAGTTCGATGTTCTTCTGAGAGAAGGGGAAGAGCTTACAAAGCAGGAACCAGGCAATGAGCAGCAGGATAATCACCAGCGGAGCCATGACCATCATCCACTGACCGAAGCTGATGTCCATATTCAAGCCGGCGGGATCGTTGAGCACTTTGTAGGCAAAAGCGTTAGGAGGCGTGCCGATGGGTGTTCCCATACCACCGAGGTTGGCGCCGATGGGGATGGCCATGGTGAGCGCGATGCGCCCCTTACCGTTGGCCGGGAGAGCTTTGAACACTGGCGTAAGGAAGGTGAGCATCATAGCTGCGGTAGCCGTGTTGGAGATAAACATAGAGAAAATGCCGGTGATCAGCATAAAACCGAGGAGCACATTCTGGCTTTTCGTGCCGAAAGGCTTAATCATTGTCTTGGCCATCCACACGTCGAGCCCCGACTTGGTGGCAGCAATGGCCAGGATAAATCCGCCGAGGAACAGGATGATGGTGGGGTCGGCAAAGCAGGCCATGATACCCACAGAGTCGAGGAGCTGACCATATTCGCCACCGTCGCCCTGCAGAAACTTGAACGAGGAGTTGCTCACACAGAACAATAACACGAAGATAATGGTGACCGAAGTGGCCCATGCGGGAATGGCTTCAGTAATCCAGAGCATCACTGCCATCACGAAAATGGCGATCACACGCTGCTGAACCACAGTGAGACCAGCAATGCCAAACATGGAACTTGGCATGTTCCAAACAACCAAGGTGACGATGGCAGTGATCAAAAACCATAGGGCTTTCTTCTTGTCAAAGTCACCTGTCAGTGCTTTTTTAATTGTTTCTTGCATAATATAAAGTTTTAAGTTTAATAGATATATACACTCCAGGGGCTCACTTTATAAAACAATCTTATAAAGCAGGGGCCGGACAATGAAAAAAATAACTCGTGTATTATGTCACCCAAACGCCGTTTGGACTACATGGATAGTCATTGTTCATGAAGTAGAAGAGGAATAGGTTATAGTAATGCCAGTAGGTTTTGTAGTAATGCGGGAAGGTATGGCGGAAGGTTAGCTTAGAGATAGGGAAAACAATGTCCACGTGTCTTCATCGGGAAAACACGTGGACACCGTCCTGGAAGCCTATTTATCAGACTTCGCCTCAAGCATGTTGCCCTCGATATACAGTCTTGTCATCTCGGGAGTGCCATTGGAACGTACTGTGATAGTCTTTTTAAAATGACCAGGGAACTTGCCCTTGCCATTATACGTAATCACAATCGTGCCCTTCTGACCAGGCTTGATGGGTGTCTTCGTATAATCGGGCACAGTGCATCCGCAGCTGGCCACAGCCTGATTGATCACCAGGGGCTGGTTGCCAACGTTGGTAAAGGTAAAAGTACACCTCTGAACAGCCGACGTCTCCGAGAATGATCCGAAGTCGTGACTGAGCTGGTCGAATTTAATTTGAGCCTGAGCGAAGGCCATGTTAAAGCCTGCCACAAGCATCAAAGCTATCAATAATGTTTTCTTCATATCCAAATTCTCTTGGTTGATAAAATCTACACAAAATTATTAAAAGTTTCTAAACTAACTCGTTCGGCACCACCTTTTTAATAGTAATTAACTATTTTATGGAGCTTTCACGAACATATCTTCAAAATCCTTACCTTTTATGCGTTCTACATTACTATATACTTCCTATTATATATAGACGAAATAGAAGGGCAAGTGTTACTCCAAATTTCAAATATTCCTACTTTAGATTATTCTATTTACCATAATGTGTGTTATGTTTTAAAACGGATTCGTCCGAAAATTGGTATATAATCTAATGACCAGATGTCCAGATTATTTTAATCAATTGCTCTGTAGGGACATGCCCCGTACATGTCCGCATCGCCGAATGGCTACATACCATGCTTGACAAAACTTCCCTTTCTTTATAACATAATGACATAGAACTTTTCATAATGACATATTTTCCTGCTTATGAACCCTTGACATAAGAAACACTCCGCGTTTCACAAGGATATGCCAATTCCCCTGATGGTTGTTTCTATAGAATGTCTTTTTGTATTTATGTCTAAAAATAATAAAAGCCATCAAATAAAAAACATTCTGGGACTAATACCTAATCGCATTGCGATAAGGTGCTAATCCACGCGTGATTAGTACCTAAAGGCAACGCGATTAGTACCTTATTTCAAACGGGTGAGATAGTTATCGCTTGAAGAAAAGCTACTGACGGTCGATGATTACTTGAGCAAAAGAACAGTGTGAACTGATTTTCAGCTTATTGTCTTGTGCCAATTCAATTGCTTTGAGCACCAATTTCTTGCCTACACCACAACCTTCTTTGTAAGCAAATGTGTGCTCGATGGTCAGCGTCTGTTCAGCGATGGTGTATTCAAGTTTACCCACAATTTCGGTGCCTTCGTAGGCCTCTATTCGGTTTTCTGCGCTATTGATGATGAGTTCCATATCCTTATTATATTAAATGAGTGTACTATGTATACTTGATGTGATATAAGCCTACGACGGCAAAGATAGTATTTTTTCTTACGTTTCCACCCTATTTTCCAGAAAAATATATCTGGTTGTTTGGCGATTATATCAAGCAGTTTTTACCCCTTATATCTCGTGAAAATGCTTGTTGGTAGGTCAGTTAGACGTGAAATTACCTTAATTTGCAAACTTCGCTTTACATTTCCCGCGAAAATATTGTGTATATTATTGAAAAATGTTATCTTTGCAATTAGTATTAACGATAATATAACGATATAAAATCCTAATCAACACTATGAGTGAAAAAAGAGTTTATCTCTTCGGCAATGGTAAAGCCGAGGGAAAAGCAGACATGCGAAACTTGTTGGGCGGTAAGGGAGCTAACCTTGCTGAGATGAACCTTATCGGGGTTCCTGTGCCTCCGGGTTTCACGATTACCACCGATGTTTGTAACGAGTATTTCGAGAAGGGTCAGGAAGAAGTGGTTGGCCTGCTTCGCGACAGCGTCATCAACGGTGTGAAGCACACCGAGGAGCTCATGGGCTTGAAGTTTGGTGATGCTGAGAATCCGCTGCTGGTCAGCGTTCGTTCGGGTGCGCGGGCCTCTATGCCTGGCATGATGGACACCATCCTGAACCTTGGTCTGAACGATGAGGTGGTGCTTGGACTGGTGAAGAAGACTGGTAATGAACGATTCGCCTACGACAGCTACCGTCGCTTTGTGCAGATGTATGGCGACGTAGTACTGGGTATGAAGCCCGTGAACAAGGAGGATATCGACCCGTTCGAGGCCATTATCCAGCAGGTGAAGGCTAAGCGTGGTATCCGCCTTGACAACGAAATGAGCGTAGACGAGCTGAAGAGTCTGGTGGTGCTGTTTAAAGATGCCATCAAGAAGCAGACCGGCAAGAGCTTCCCCAACGATCCGATGGAGCAGCTGTGGGGCGCCATCTGCGCTGTGTTCGACAGTTGGATGAACGACCGCGCTATCCTCTACCGCAAGATGGAGGGCATTCCGCAGGAATGGGGAACGGCTGTCAACGTGATGGCCATGGTGTTTGGCAACATGGGCAACACCTCTGCCACAGGTGTATGCTTCAGCCGCGACGCTGCCACTGGCGAGAACCGTTTCAACGGCGAGTATCTGGTCAATGCTCAAGGCGAGGACGTGGTGGCCGGTATTCGTACTCCGCAGCAGATCACCAAGGAAGGTTCGCTGCGCTGGGCTAAGCAGCAAGGCATCAACGAAGAGGTACGTGCCACGAAGTTCCCATCTATGGAAGAGGCCATGCCTGAGATCTATGCACAGCTCGACGACCTGCAGAACAAGTTGGAGAACCACTACCACGATATGCAGGATATGGAGTTCACCGTGCAGGAAGGCAAGCTCTGGTTCCTCCAGACCCGTAACGGAAAACGCACAGGTACGGCTATGGTGAAGATTGCCATGGACCTGTTGCACGAGGGACAGATTGATGAGAAGACCGCTCTGAAGCGTTGCGAGCCCAACAAGCTTGATGAATTGCTCCACCCGGTATTCGACAAGGAGGCACAGGCTCAGGCCCGTGTACTGACCCGTGGCTTGCCTGCTTCGCCGGGTGCTGCCTGTGGTCAGATTGTGTTCTTTGCCGATGATGCCGAGGCTTGGCACGAGGACGGCCATAATGTGGTGATGGTTCGTATCGAGACATCGCCCGAAGATTTGGCCGGAATGAGTGTTGCCGAGGGTATCCTGACCGCTCGTGGCGGTATGACCTCGCACGCAGCTGTGGTGGCCCGCGGCATGGGCAAGTGCTGCGTGAGTGGTGCTGGTGCCATCAATGTGGACTATAAGTCGCGCACTGTGGAGATAGATGGCACCATTCTGCGTGAGGGCGACTATATCTCTATCAACGGAACGACCGGCGAGGTGTATTTCGGCGAGGTGCAGACTCGTCCGGCTGAGATGACTGATGACTTCGCAGAGCTCATGACACTCTGCGAGAAGTACACACGCCTCGTGGTTCGTACCAATGCTGATACGCCTCACGACGCTGAGGTGGCCCGCACATTTGGTGCAGTAGGTATCGGTCTTTGCCGCACAGAGCACATGTTCTTTGAGAACGAGAAGATTAAGGCCATGCGCGAGATGATTCTTGCCGACACCACCGAAGACCGCGAGAAAGCCCTGGAGAAGCTCCTCCCCTATCAGAAGCAAGACTTCTACGGCATCCTCAAGTGCATGGACGGTATGCCCGTGAACATCCGTCTGCTCGATCCTCCATTGCATGAATTCGTGCCCCATGACCTCAAAGGCCAGGAGACTATGGCTCAGGAGATGGGCGTAAGCGTGAAGAAAATACAGACCCGTGTGCAGTCTCTGAGCGAGCACAACCCCATGCTCGGACTTCGTGGATGCCGTCTGGGCAACACGTTCCCCGAGATTACGGCCATGCAGACACGCGCCATCCTTGGTGCTGCCGTACAGCTTAAGAAGGAGGGTTTCAACCCGAGACCCGAGATAATGGTGCCGCTCGTGGGTATTGTCAATGAGCTCGACGCTCAGGAGAAGGTGATTCGTGAGACCGCCGAGAAGCTCTTTGCCGAGGAAGGTGTAGAGATTCCCTACAAGGTGGGTACGATGATCGAGATTCCTCGCGCTGCCCTCACGGCCGATAAGATTGCCGAGAAAGCCGAGTATTTCAGCTTTGGCACCAACGACCTCACGCAGATGACCTTTGGTTACAGCCGCGACGACATTGCCGGCTTCCTGCCTTCCTACCTCGAGAAGAAGATTCTCGACGTCGATCCGTTCCAGGTTCTCGACCAGGATGGTGTGGGCCAGTTGGTCAAGATGGCCGTGAAGAATGGCCGCACCGTTCGTCCGAAACTCAAGTGCGGTATCTGCGGTGAGCATGGCGGCGAGCCTTCGTCGGTGAAGTTCTGCCATCGCGCCGGTCTCGACTACGTGAGCTGCTCTCCCTTCCGCGTGCCTATCGCACGTCTGGCTGCGGCCCAGGCTGCGATAGAATAAAATCTCTAAGCAATTAGAGAACTCTGAAAACCATAAGTTTAGGCTGTAATGCACTGAAAATTCAGGCATTACGGCCTAAAGTGTTTTTAAGGGGTTCGTGCATTTGGCATCAGAATGTAGGTCATATGAACGGCTTCCACATACCAAATACATACAAAAGTATGATGGTGCACATACAAAGGACATACAAATGTACATACAAAACATTTTCATAAATAACTAATTGAATATGACCACATTCAAAGCCGTCGTAAGACGAAAAAGAGCAGATGGATTCTATCCAGTATATATACGGGTTGTTCACAGAACGAAAATGGGCTATATAAGTACTGGTAAAATAATCGCTGAAAAACAAATTAAATCTGGCGAAATCAAGGATGCAGTAGTAAATGAATACTGTTCAAAACTTATCTTGCATTACAGTCAGGTTCTAAACAAAACTGACTTTTCGAACAATACGGTCTCGGAATTGATTGAGTATCTTACACATTCCTATGACGATCTTAGTTTCAGTGATTATGCAAGGGAGTTTTTTGACAATATGGAGCGCACTGGACAGCTTCGTAACGCAAAAAACTATCGATTAGCTGTAGGACACCTTGAACGCTATCTTGGTACAAACAAAATTATGTTTAGTATGCTTTCGTCCTCTGTGCTAAAAAAATGGATAGAGACGCTTATGCAGACTAACCGAGCAAAGGAAATGTACCCAACATGTATCCGACAAATTTTCAAGAAAGCACTTCTTGACCTCAATGATGAGGAGCGTGGTATCTGTCGCATAAAATTCAACCCATGGTTAAAGATCTCAATACCAAAGTCCGATAGAACTACTCAACGTGCTATCAGTGCAGAGGCTTGTCGTGACTTTTTTAACAGACCACTTCCACAAAGTAAGATGGTATCACCATTGCCTGAATTGGGTCGTGATGTAGCTTTGATGTCATTGTGTCTTGGTGGTATCAACACTGTGGACTTGTATGAAATGAAAAGTGATGCTTATAATAATGGAATCATTTCCTATAAGCGTGCCAAGACACGGCATAGCCGTAAAGACGAAGCATATATGGAAATGCGTGTTGAGCCATTCATAGAGTCTACCTTTAATAAGTATCTTTCCAATGGGGCAGACGAATATCTATTCAACTTTCATCAACGTTATCGTAATCCTGATAGCTTTAATGCCAACGTAAACATTGGCATACGAGCTATTTGTAAGGATATGGGAATGAAAAAGGAGGATTACTACTGTTTCTACACTTTTCGCCATACATGGGCAACCATTGCACAAAATGATTGTGATGCAAATCTATATGATGTAGCGTTTGGCTTGAACCATAGTCGAGGCTTAAACGTGACCAGAGGATATGTAAAAATAGACTATACTCCTGCATGGGAACTGAATGCTAAGGTCATTGATTTCATCTTTTATTCCGATAAACCAAGTAAACAAGGTAAAGCCAAAGATTTGGATGAACCCAAAGACAAGATGTTCCGCATCAGTAAACGAATGATGATATATGGGCGTGCGTACTTCAAAGGTAAAATAGTAGGAGAAGTAACGGACATCGGTTTCAACACTGTTGAAGATGTAATCAATGTACTTGTCAAGCAATTACCCTCAGATATACCCATAGGTTGCACTGTTCAGTTCCGTCTAACCAACTGCGATTCACAACGTGAAGTCGTCTACGAACGAAGCAAAGGTAAGGGTTTCTGACCCCATAAAGACCTAACGCAAGGGAGGATGTATAAGCCACTTCCCCACTGCCACCCAAGAGCCGTGCCATTCCTAACGAGTGACACGGCTTTTCTTTGACGACCTACAAAGCCAGACCATCATTTTCCAAGGCAATGAGATAATGGCGAGTAGCAACCAGCCGACTAAGCTTGCCAACTGCCTAATCGTCCACCTCATAAATCTTGCAAGTACTGCAAGTAATAAGAAGATGGGTAGAAGGTAAAGAAAAAGTAAAATTGCGAAAGCCATAATGATTATTTTTTTAGAGTATCATCATACAAGTAACCACGCTATTGCGTATATAAAGGTACTAAATTTTATCGATATGAGCAAGTTTTATCCGTTGTATTTCAGTTGGTTACATTGTGTTTCTCAAGTTGTTTTATTCCTAAAAATCTTGGTTAATCAGACTCTCGTTACACAGATGCAATATCCGATATTCTTATTGATAGGGAAACCGAATGCTATGGTAATATTGTAGCCTCCTACTGACTACTTCAAATATTCTTTTCCCTCTTGTTCGGGTTCTCACAGTTTGGCATACCGAACAACCTCGGTTACTTGGTTATAGGAACTCTCATCTCTGTACAACAGGCTAATTCAATCCTACGGTGTTCGGTTTATGCTCCGGAAAGAAAAGTGTTGTGGATTTCCATCACCTTGTTTTTCTGCGATATTTTTGGCGGAAAAATGACCCGGGAAGACCATTTTCTGCGTTGCAGGATTTGTCAAGCAAGTTGTACTTTTGTCATTACAAAACTCCGTTTTCTCCTGTCAAAAGTGACTTGCCGATTGCTCCGCATCGGGGCGATTTCATAGCGTTTTGCCACGGCAAAAGAGTGTCCGGCATATCATGCAACCAAGGTATCTCGGTTCATAGGGTTGTCTAACCAATGTTTCAGAAGATGAGAGAAAAGAAAACCAAGGTGTATCAGCTTAGGCTGACCGAGAAAGAACTCACCGAGTTAAGGGAGAAAGCGAGTAACTTCAATACTGTGGCCGACTATCTGAAAGCAGCCATGGCAGAGTTTTCCACGGTTGGAGCGAAAGAGCGTATCAAGTTATTGAATGACATCGGTTCAAATTACCAAGGTATCCGTTACGAACTGTCCAAGATAGGTATCAACCTTAATCAGTCGGTCAAGCGTGCCAACGAACTTGCAGTAGCCGGTTATCTGAGCGAAGCGTATATCAAGAATATCCTCCTGCCGACAATCGAGGATGTAAAGAACCGAATGACCGAGATATGCGATTTGATGCACGAGATAAGTGCCGTAACCTCGAAATTCAAGTATCCACGTTTTTCAGGAAAAAGATGATTGCAACCATACTACCCGGAAGCGCGGACTTCCATGCCGTGGGATATAACGAGCGTAAGGTATCGAAAGGAGTTGCCACGCTCATTGAGATAAAGAACTTCGGTGACATCGGTCAAACCAACCGCCCCACCACGGAAGAACTGACCGAGTTTCTGCTGGATTATTCTTCCTCAAACCAACGTATCCGCAAACCACAGTTTCATGTGGCTATATCTTGTAAGGGACACGAACTGACGGAAGCCGAGTTGTTGGACTTTGCCCACCGCTACCTCCATGAAATGGGTTACGACCAGCCCGGTCACCCCCTCCTTGTCTATGCCCATCACGATACAGACAATGCCCACCTGCATCTGATTACTTCACGTGTCGCCCCCGACGGACGGAAGATAGACCACTCCCACGAGCGCAGGCGTTCTCAGCAGGTCATCGACCGACTATTGAAGATGGACAGAAAGGCACTCACCGAGAAAGCCGTCAGTGATGCCAAAGGCTATTCCTCGACGACCTTTGCCCAGTTCAAGGCCGTCATGACCGCATTGGGATATGAAGCCTACAAGAAAGACGACCGTGTCTTTGTCAAGCACGGCGGTTCGGTGCAAATGGAGTTACCACTGTCCTACATTGAAGCATCGTTCCATACCGACCACAACAAACGGACAAGAGGCAGACAGCTACGGAGCATCCTGCTAAAATACCGTGACGTGTGCAGCACCAAGGAAGAACTGCAAGCCGAGATGAAGAAGAAATTCGGGGTGGATATTGTTTTCTATGGCAAAAAAGACACACCCTACGGCTATCTGTTGGTAGACCACAACAAGAAAACTGTCATCCACGGGGCACACGTATTGGCGATGGAGCAACTGCTGGATTTCGCCACTCCGGAAGAACGGCTCAAACGCATCGAAGCATATCTGGACCAACTCTTCACCCTCAATCCGAAAAGTACACAAGCGGAACTTCACGAGAAACTCCGTCGCTACCATGCCTATATAAAGAAAGGTGTGCTCTACTACAAGGGCGAAGCACATCCCCTGAAACCATTCATGGCAGAGGCCATCGACCGTAACAACCGCATTGCACACATTGAGCGTTTTACTCCCTACAACGGACGCGAACGCGAATTACTCTGCCGACTGTATAAGGTGAATCGTCCCGACCTGGTGGACATTGCAGAAAACAGAAATGAATCGGGTGTCGCGGCACATAGCCAGGTAAAAGCCATCTTCGAGGACAATACCGCCACAACCTCTGTCCGCCAACGGCTCTTTGAAGCCGGCTACATCATTCGGGAAGCAACGGACGTTGTTGCCGAGGACGAACCGGCTCTCTATGCCGTGAATTTCAAAAATCACACCATCGTGGAACTGAACAAGGAGGAGTTTGACCTCACACGCCTACAACGGCCAAGCAAGTTTGATAAGACCAAGAGAAAAATGGCAAAAGTGACGAGAAAAACAGTTCGCAAGACAGCCAAATTGATGGGTAAAGTCAAACGTGCTATCCAACCCAAAGATGCAGGCGGTGGCAGCACCGACAGCAACCGCGAATGGGAAGTGGGCAGAAAGGATGGTTATGGAGAGGTGGATAACGGTCAAAACATGAAACGATAAGCCCGACAAGGACTTGCAGACGTAACCCAAACAGTCACAAAAGACCGTGGACACCGGGATATGCTAACCTAAAACCACCGGATGTTGACACTGACCTAACGAAAGTGTTGTGTATTTCGGTTCACCTATATAGGGGTATCTAATTTTGTCTTGCAAACCAATCGTAAATGCAAGATGATTCAAACTCCTGTTATCGTTACGTTCGCCAATCAAAAGGGCGGTGTCGGCAAGACAACGCTCTGTGTCACCTTTGCCAACTACTTGGTGATGCAGGGCGTCCGTGTGGTCATTTTGGACTGTGATTTCCAACATTCCATCGTGAACTGCCGTAAAGCCGACATCCGTAAATACGGTGAGGAACATACGCCTTATGATGTGATACCCTTCAAGACGGACAGCCGAGATAAGATGACAGAGATGATGGAGAAGATGCACAACGACCCCAGCATTGATGTCATTCTCATGGATGCTCCGGGCAGTCTGCAAGCCGAAGGGCTTGTGCCGATGTTTGTCAATACCGACATCATTGTGGTGCCCTTCCATTACGACCTCGTAACCGTACCCTCCACTGCCGCTTTCCTGATGTTCATCGACCGTCTGCGAAAAGCTGTGGAAGGACGTATGAAAGCCAAGCTGTACATCATCCCCAATCAGCATGACGGACGTGTGGGAAAGCGTTCTGAACTCATCGTTTGGGAAAATGCACGCGAGACGTTTGCACGCTATGGAACGGTCACTTCGCGGTTGCCTAAACGTGCCGACATGGAGCGATTCAGTACCATGGCAGCCCTCGATCGGCAGATAGAAATCGTGAGGCCGGTATTCGAGCAACTCTATCTGAACATCTTTGATACCACAGACCCTTTGCGTCCTCACAATCTGTCAGGCTTTCATCTGTTAGAAAATGTGCTCAAAGCCGAGAAGTCAGGACAGCCTTTCAATAAGGAGTGAGCATGTGAATTGTCAAACCCTAATACAAGATAGAACGTATGACAAAGAAAATTCCGGAAATAAATGATTTGCTTGACGGCATCAATGATCCCGACATCCATCTCAATGCAAAAGAACAGGAAAGTGCGGAGGAAGGAACAACGTCGCAAGCAACCACGGTTAAAGAAGTATCGGCAGAGGAAAGTCCGAATAAGGTACTTGCCGGTGGCGATGATACTTGCTGGCAGCACTTCCTTTCCCATCTTGAACAACCCGAAGAAAATACGACCAGGGAGGAACGGCTGGTGTGTAAGCTCGAACGTGACCTTGCCGACTCGCTGGATGAGTGCGACATTCACAATCACTGCCGTTCCGATCTGGTCAATGCCATAGTTCGTGCTTTTTTCAGCACCTACCTTTCAAGGCTGATGCCCTATCGACGAGAGAAGAAATCCCTGTTCCTTACATATAATCCTTCTGCCAAATGAAAAAGAACAAATGGAATGAACCGATGGTTGCCGCACTGATAGAACTCTACCCAGTAGAGACCACCGCACACACGGCGGCTTTATTGGGCATGAGCGAGACATCGGTCAAGATGAAAGCCAAGGCTTTGGGGCTGACCAAACTGGCAAAGACCGTCTGGATGGAACGTGCCGACCATATACAAAACCATTTCTATGAACATTCCTTTGCGGAAATGGCTCGTGCATTGAACATCACCAAAACCACTGTTGGCCGAATCGCACAGAAATTGGGACTGTATCGGACAAAGTGCGAATGTTACCGTGTGTCCTCCCGTGTCCGTCTGGACATGATACGCAGAGAACGCAGACGCATCCTTTTCGGGCTGCCACCTGTGACGGCCATCAAAGTGGTGTCCAACCGGGCACGGGTACGCTTGCGCAGTGTACTCAAAAGCAAGGGATATATCGTGGGTGCAGAACGCAATATGATGCTTTATCCACCTACACTCATCCGACAATTCCGATTAGAGGAGAAAGGTGCCAAGGTGGGATTGCGCTTTTACCCCTTGCAGGAGAATGAAGAAACCGAACTATCCACCGCTATTTAATCCATAGACCATGCAATACGGACAAATCGTACTTATACTATTCGTGGCCATGCTCATCTACTATGCAGTCATGATTGCCATGGACCTCCAAAGGCTCAAAGCAGCGAAAGCAGCCGAAGCCGAGAAGGACAATGAAGAAGAAATAGACATATCTGATGAAGTACAAAACTTCCAACCCGCTCAAATCAGTCGCGAACATCCCGATGGTGAACCGACCAAGGACAAGGGTAAAGAGGAGAAGGAAGATAAAAATGAAGAAGTAAAAGAGAAGAAAACCGAGAACGATAATGATAACGTCAATTCTGATGTGCAAGGTCAGGATAAGCCGACTGAAAAAAAGACGGTTGACAGTCCTCATGAAACCACAGAGAAAAAGACGGAAGAACGTTCTGATGAAAATAACGAGGAGCAACCAGACACCTCCCAAAAGGAACGCTCAGACGAAAAGCCCGAAGAACACCCTGATGAAAAGCCATTTCGCAGAGCCGGCTATCGGGAAGCCATCATGACGGACGGCATCCCTGTGGAACGCCTCATTGAGGAGGTCAATAAGCAGATGGAAACCGGCAGTTCTGATTTAGGCGCAGTCGTCCTCAGTTGTGAACAAGCAAAATTCCTATGACCGATTCGGTCTGAACTTACCCGACAAAACGATACTTGAATGACATCTGTTTCTTGTGCGATGAAATACACAACAAATCATTTTCAAAATGCAAACAATCAAGAATCGAGTAAAGAAACTCGCAGAGCGTATTCTCTGCTCAAAGTTCGGGCAGCGTGGCGTTGCCGCAGTCACGGCACTGACGATTTCCGTCGGAGAGATGATGGCGGCCAGTAAAGGTGCCGCAGGTTTTACCAAGGCAACACAGGAGGTAACGTCCTATCAAACGCCCGTTTCCAACCTAATGAAAGCCATTGCTGCTGTGATAGTTCTGGTAGGTGCATTCAACGTTTACTTTAAGATGCAAAACGGTGATCAGGACGTGAAGAAGACCATTATGTTGACCATCGGCGGCTGTATTGCTTTCATCGCACTCTCGGAAGCTCTGCCTTTATTCTTCAAGTAGTAACACGTTATCATACAATATCTTATGGCAATGAGTTCAAGTGGTTTCCCCATCTTCAAAGGGTTGCAAAAACCTTTGGAGTTTATGGGCATTCGCGGTCGCTTTCTTACGCTGGCGGCAGCCGGTATCGGTGTGTCTTTTATCGGCTTCATCGCTTTTTCCATTCTCTTGGGCAAACTTGCAGGATTCATTGCCATGCTCGTGATGGCCGTCTCGTCGCTTGTCATCATCTATGTCAAGCAACGGGGCGGCTTACACAACAAGAGAAGAAACAAAGGTATCTATGTGTACAACCATTTCATGCGCAACCGATATTAAGCTATGGCGAAAACAAAGAAAAAGATATTTGACGGGCTATATGCCCAGCTGGAGGAAACAGACGGTCTGACCGTCTTGTTTTCCGCCAAAGGTGAGCCGTCGGTCATCTTTGCCATGACCAACCCGGTGCAGCAGCTGTGCACCGATCCCGATAAGTATATGCTTTTCCATGATGTGCTGACCAACATCGTCCAGACACTCGGCGAGGGGTATGCGCTTCAAAAGCAAGACGTGTTCTGCCGTCAGCGATACCACCATGAACCGCCTAAGGATGCAGAGTTTCTTACCAAAAGCTATTTCCGCTACTTCGAGGGACGGGAGTTTACCGAGATTACCACCTACCTGATAATCACACAGGAAACCGTGCGCAGCCAGTTTGTGCAGTATGACCCGAAGAAGTGGCTCGACTTCCGTACCAAGGTAGCCAAAGTGGACGATATACTTTCAGACAAGAACATCCCCCACAGACGGCTCACCAAGGCAGAGGTCAGTGAGTACTGTCACCGCTTCATGGCCTTCCAGTTCCGGCACGGTCCGTTCACCATGACCAATTTCAAGGCCTCGGACGAGTATCTCAAAACAGGGAATCGCGTCATCCGTTCCTATCCTCTGGTGGACATTGATGAAATCAACCTGCCGTCCGCTGTCAAGCCATACAGCCAGATGCACATCAACGGCTACGGCATTGCCACGGATATGCTGTCTTTTCTCACCAGTGTTCCCTTTGCCGACTGTGTGGTGTACAATCAGGTGATACAGATACCCGGCCAGCGCAAACTCCTGCGTAAGTTGCAAGCCAAGGCCAAACGGCACGGTTCGATGCCCGATCCGAGCAACAAGATTGCCAAGGCGGACATCGAAGCGGTGCTCAACCGATTGGCAGTGGATTCATCCCTCCTGGTCAATACCAACTTCAACATCATTGTCAGTTGCCCGGAGGACAAGCTTACGCCCGTGACTTCCTATCTGGAAACCAAGCTCTATGAGTGCGGCATCATGGCCTCACGCACGGCTTACAACCAGTTGGAGCTGTTCATGGACAGCTTTCCGGGTAACGGTTATGCCTTCAATTCTGATTACGACCTCTTTCTCACACTATCCGATGCCGCGCTTTGCTTTGTGTTCAAAGAGCACCTTAAAGGTTCGGAGGACACACCGCTGACGACCTATTACACCGATCGTCAGGGACTGCCCGTGTGCATCGACATCACAGGAAAAGAGGGAAAGGTGAAGATGACGGACAACGCCAATTTCTTTTGCATCGGGCCAAGCGGCAGCGGCAAAAGCTTCCACATGAACAGCGTCGTGCGGCAACTATTGGAACAAAACACGGACGTTGTGATGGTTGATACGGGCGACAGCTATGAGGGTATCTGCAACTACTTCGGTGGCACGTACATCACCTATACCAAGGAAAAGCCCATCGCCATGAATCCGTTCAAGGTGACGATTGACGAGTACAAACTGAACTTCGGGGAGAAGAAGAATTTTTTGAAGTCCTTGATTTTCCTCATTTATAAAGGTCAGGAACAACCCGACAAGATAGAGGATATGCTCATCAACCAGACCCTTGTGGAGTATTACGATGCGTATTTCCATCCGTTCAAGAAGTTTTCGGCCAAGGAGCGTGAAGGCATCCGCCAGAAGTTGCTCGTGGCAGCGAAGATGGAGGAAGATTACGAACACTATGCCAAGGACATGGAGGACATCGACCGACAAATCAATGCGGAGGAACCGGAGGAAAAGACCGTCAAAACGGCGCTCATGCTCCCCGAAGAAGTCCGTCGACAGAAACTTATCCGCCAGTGTCGTTCGCTCAATGCGCTCATCCTCGATCATGCCGCCACCGACTTGGAGAAAGAGCGTGCCATGCGCATTTTGGAGAAATACAAGAAGGAGCTTTACGGCAACTCGATGCTTATCAAGATAGACAAGCAGATTGACCGCATGGAGGAACAGAAACGCCGCCTGCGGGTGGACGAGTTGTCTTTCAACAGCTACTATGAGTTTGCCTTGGAGCGTATCCCGCAGATTGTGGCATTGGAAAAGGTGAAGTTCAACATCCGTGACTTCGCCGCCATCCTCAAACAGTTCTATCGTGGGGGTGAGCTGGAGGCCACGCTCAACTCGGACATGGACACCAACCTCTTTGATGAGCGTTTCATCGTCTTCGAGATTGACAAAATCAAAGACGACCCGATGCTTTTCCCCATCGTGGTGCTCATCATCATGGACGTGTTCCTTCAAAAAATGCGCATCAAAAAAGGACGCAAAGCACTCATCATCGAAGAAGCATGGAAGGCCATCGCCTCACCGACCATGGCTGAATACATCAAGTTTCTGTACAAGACCGTGCGCAAGTTCCACGGCATTGCCGGTGTGGTGACGCAGGAACTCAACGACGTGATTGACAGTCCCATCGTCAAGGAGGCGATTATCACCAATTCTGACGTGAAAATTCTGCTTGACCAGACGAAGTTCAAAGACCGATACGAAGCCATTGCAGCCATCTTGGGATTGACCCCGATACAGCGACGACAGATTTTCACCGTCAATGCGCTGAACAATCACGATGGGCGCAACTACTTCAAGGAGGTATGGATATGCCGGGGACAAAACTCGGATGTGTACGGCGTGGAAGAACCACCCGAATGTTATTGGGCGTACACAACTGAAAGAGCAGAAAAGGAAGCCCTGAAAATCTACCTGGCCGCCTACGGCAATATGCAGGAAGCCATCACACATATCGAGGAGGACAGGCAGAGAGCCGGCAACCTTAAATACCTCGAATTTGCCCGAAAAGTCAATCAACAACAAAAAATCATGTCACAATGGAAAAGCTAAGATATATCCTTTTCATACTGGCTGCTTTGCTGGCAGCTGAGCGTAGTTCCGCCGCTTGGCGCGTTGTCATCGACCCCAAAACATTGGCTGTGGTGGCCGCAAATATGGCATCACAGAAATTGATAGAGGACCAACACAATAAACGGCTCGACTCCATTGCCTCGAAGAAGCAAAGGCTCGAACAATACACCGTCAGCATGGCCACCATCAAAGAGCTGTACAAGTTGAGCATGGAGAACATCAACGGCTTTGGTACGGAGAGCATGTATTACAAAGAAATCGGAGCGTGTGCGCTGGATATTGTGACAGACATCCCTTCTTTGTTTAGGACAGTGGGTAAGGCTAAGTTTACCAACAAGTTGCTTTGTATCAACGAACTGCTTGAAATGGGCGAAGAAACACGGCAGTTGGTGGCAGACTTTGTGAACATCGTCAACAATGCCAGAGTCGAGAATCCGCTCAAAGTTGGCAAGAATCCGGAGAAAAAGAGTGATGGCTACAATCTGCTTGACCGCTACGAGCGATTGACCCTTGCCAACCGTATCTACACCCGACTGATGGAACTTCGTTACAAGGCCGAAGC
Source organism: Prevotella sp. UBA1705 (assembly GCA_002317385.1). Lineage (GTDB taxonomy): Bacteria > Bacteroidota > Bacteroidia > Bacteroidales > Bacteroidaceae > Prevotella. The sequence goes on from DCJH01000044.1 coordinate 28,782, forward strand.
CCTTCGTGCCATGGCACAATATGCCACGCTGAATGACCTTTGCTTTGCCATAGACCCCGAAGGCTGGGCAAACGTGGTGTCCATGAAAAACCAGGTGAATTATCTGGCCATCGAATGGAAGATGTTCAGAGGAAATATATAACATACTCACGCTCGCTGTTCCACCCTAATTCTTATAAACTGATATGTACACACTCATTCCCATATTCGTCTGCCTGATGTCATTGTTCTTGTCCACTCAAAAAGCATCGGCCTACGTACTACCAAAGGATTTGCCGACCATCGAGGCCTTGATAGAACTGCACAAGGTCATCAAGAAGGATGAAGACAAGGCCTTGGCAAGGTTGGCAACCAGTTATGGAGAGCAATCACTCATCACCAAAGGTGCCAACAAGTTTAATGATGTACGCACAACGCTTGACACCAAGCTTGGCAATGCGTACTCCTATGTGGTGTTGGCCAGTGCCATCTCTTCCACGGCAAATACCTTGTACCTGCTGGGACGTGAGTATGCCGACTTCACTACCAAAACCGTCAAACACGTCAGCCGAAAACCCATCGTGGCACTCTACTATGCGGATGCCAATCTTGCCGTATCACGCGAAATCAAACATTGCTATGCACTGTATGCAGCTGTGGCGGCATCGGGCATCAACCTGATGAAGGCTTCCATGGACGAGAAACTCGAACTGGTCATGACGCTGAAAAACTCGATAGACAAGGCACGCTACATCATAGACAATGCCAATCTCTATTGTCAGTTGGTAACCGATTACGGCTGGAAGCCCGATTACATCTGGGAAATTCTCAATGCAGAGGTGACCGATGAGATAGCAAAACAAGTAATTATGAATTGGAATAAAGGATATGCAGAAGATGAGATTTATACTATTGACCGCAATCGCCCTATATATAGTGATGCCGGCTAAGGCACAGATGATTTCATACGACGAGGACAAGCGCAAGCAATGGCAGTCGATGGAAAACGGACCGTGGGACTTTTCGCCCGACTGGTACTATTATTTCCTGCACAAGAGCTATTCAGGTGCAGAATCATACTGGAAATGGGCCGGATTTAAGTCGGGCATGCGTGTCCGCTTTATGGAACACAAATCCAACGTCAAACGCATCATGCCCACACGTGTCACCTCCGAGGAGACGCAACGGCAGAAGATGAACAAGACCGAGGAGGAACGGCAATACATCGAGGTGCTCTACAAAGAAGAAGTGGCACGTGAGGCCGATCGCAATGTAGACCTCTCTTACGCTGCCTACAAGGATGAGTTTACACGGATGCAGGAGCGTATCACCGATGGTTTGCTCTACTGTATGAACAAAAGCAAGGGAAAGCTCAGCTATCAGGTGAACGAGTTGAGCCGACTCAACCAAGTGCTATGTGCTGACATTGCCTATATCCGTAAGATGGGGGTAGGCTATGGACTGGAAAACGCCAAGCGAAGGCAGGCGTATGAAGATTTTAAGCGACGAATGGAGGAACTGCTCACACGCACGGCAAGGCTGTGCACCGTGGCGGCGACACATTATTAACAACCAAAAGTATTCAACGATATGACACTACTCACAACCCTTCTGACCATCGGTCTACCGGCCATCGACGAGAGCCTTGACAAGCTCTTGGTGGCCATGGAGACCTTCCCTAATGTGGCGGTACTGGGCAACGCTGTCGGCTTGGCACGTGTCTTGGGCCTCTGCCTCGCCCTTTGTGTGGGGTCTTACGAGTGCTGGATGATGATGCTCGGCAGACGTGCCATGGATGTGATGAAACTCTTGCGCATCGTGGGTATCTCGATGTGTATTTCCGGCTCCTCATGGATCTGTTCTTCCCTATTGGTGCCGGGTAAAGGACTGGAAGCCACCACCAAGGCCATGGCCAAATCAAAGAACAAGGAGGTGGCGGCTTTTGAACTCAAAGTAGCGCAAAAGCAAAGCGAGTATCTAGACCGACTGCGAGCCGTGCAGGATTCCATAGCCACGGCACAACAGGTCGCAGCCATCGGTGAGGATGCCGCATGGTGGGACAAGCTCATTTACAATGTGGAAAACCTCGGTACGACGATCAATAACTATGCACAACGGGCAGCGGTGGCCACCGAAACGAAAGTCAGCGAGTGGATCAATGACGTGATACGCTTCATAGGAGAACTGATTTTCCAGATGTCCTACTACGGCATCCTTGTGGCACAGCGCATCTTCCTCTCCATATTGGCCATCTTTTGCCCCATCATGTTTGCCCTCTCTCTGGCACCGCCATGGAGTTCAGCCTGGTCACAATGGATGTCCAAATACCTTTCCCTCTCGTTGTGGGGCTTTGTAACCTACATGTGCCTTTACTACATCGACTTTATTTTGCTCTACAACCTCCAGCAGGACCTCGTGGCCTACAACCACCTCTTGCACGGTTCGGTCAATAGTTGGTCGCAGATTGGTGCGCTCGGCTTGCAGGGCATTGGCTCTAACTGTATGTATGCCATGGGAATGCTCGTAGGTGCATACATCATCCGTTTTGTGCCCGAAGTGGCCTCGTGGCTCATCCCCGGTGGTGTCAGCTCATCGGCAGGTTCGGTCGCAGGCTCAACGGCCACAGGTATGATTGGTATGGCCGGGTCGGGTGTCGGTATGGTTATAGGCAGCATGGTTGGCGGCTCTTCCGGAGCTGCGGCAGCCAAACAAGCCACTTCAACTTCCGATTCCGACAAAAAGGACGAAACACAAACTGATAACAATCAAACCACTTGATTATGCTCATAGAATCATTAGCTCAAAAGACACGGCTCGCCATGATGACGGTGCTGGCAACCCTCACCGGTTGCGCCCTCATCTGCGGGTTTACCGTGTGGACCTGTCTCTCCATGGTCAGCAAGGAGCGGCAGCAGATATATGTCCTCGACGGGGACATCCCCTTTTTGGCACAACGTGCACAGTTGGAGGCCAACTTCACCATGGAAGCCAAGGCACATATCCAACTCTTCCACCAATACTTTTTCAACCTGCCACCCGATAACGACTATATCAAGTGGACGCTCGGTAAGGCTATGTATATGGCGGACGGTACGGCATTGAAGCAGAAGCAGGCCATGGACGAAAACGGCTTCTACTCGGACATTATTTCCTCGTCGGCTGTCTGCACCATCATGTGCGATTCGATTCATCTGGACGAACATGAGCGCAAGTTTACCTATTATGGTACGCAACTCATCAAGCGGCGGACGAAAGACCTCAAACGCTCGATGATTACCACCGGTTACATCGAGAACGTACCACGTACACGGAACAATCCGCATGGATTGCTCATTACCAACTGGAGAACGATTGAAAACAAAGACTTGGATTATTAGGAAGCGTATGAAATCACCCATCAAGAAATTGAAGAGCCAACGCCTGAAACTACACCGTCAGATGGCGGCATGTCTGAAACCGCAGGTCAATCAAATCGGCAGGCGTTGGCGGTTGGCGTCACGGATACGGCTGGCCAACATCAAGGCATCGCAACATCCCAAACAGACATTCACAGCGGTAGTGGGTTGTCTTGTCATTCTGTTGACGGCCAACATTGCGTTGAGCAACCGGGAAACGGAAGGTTCTTTTGCACCCACACTCAGCGAGATTGCCACCATGGAGCCGCTCTTTGACGGCTTTCGACACATCCAAGCCAACAAGACTGTACAACAGAACCGCATCTTCGGAATGGCAGCGGAGGGAAAAGTCCTACACGCCCGACTGGACTCGCTCATTGCATTGCCTGTCAAGACACACAGTGATTCCATTCGGATTGTCAGTGACTACCGCAGACTGGAACAGATTGTCAAATCATTAAACAACAATACCCATGCTAAAAATTAATTTCAAACAGCCCAAATATCTCTTTCCTCCGGTGATATTCGTGCCACTCTGTGCCATGATTTACTTTCTGATGCAGACGTTCAAGGGAAATGACAACCAGAAACAGACCGTGGCCACTGACCGCATCAACATGGCATTGCCTCAGGCAAATGCAGAGGAAACGGGCGACAAGATGTATGAGATGTCCCGACGTTTCGGGGATAAGGATGCCTTTACCGCCATCGGAGGCATCGGTGAGGAAGAAAAGGATGGTGAGGAACTCGAACACGGCTACAGCGAGGAGGAACTCAACCGGCTCGATGCTGCCGAGGCAGAACGATTGCGCAAACAACGTGAGATGGAGGAACTGGAACGTTCGTTGGCGGAATCCAAACGACACATCAATAGCTATGCCTATGGTGGTAATACGAACGGTGGCGGATATTCGGGTAGCGGAAACAGCAACGGTTATTCATCCACCGATGACTATGCCCGCGACCTTGAAGCCATACAGCGCCGCAGTTACGAACGGCAAAAAGCCATCGAACGCTCCATGGGAATCGGACAGGAGGAGGACGAAGAGAAGATCCGTCGCCAACGCACGGACTCCATCGATCGTGCCAAACAGCTGGAATGGGAACGTAATCGCCCGAATGTGGTCAAAAAATCCATGGCGGCCAATACGGACAAGTTCCATACGGTCACGGCAGCAAACGAGGCGGTAGACGCCAAACTCATCCGTGCCATGATAGACCGCACCACCAAGGCAAGGGAGGGTACGCGACTTCGTTTCAAGCTACTCGATGATGTGACGGTCAGCGGTGTGCATCTTACCAAGGGGACCTATCTCTATGGTACGGTGACAGGCTTTGACAGCCAGCGTGTCATGGCACAGATAACGAGCATCCTTGTGGGTGACCGCTTCATCAAGGTGAAGCTATCTGTTTACGACAACGATGGCATGGAGGGTTTCTATGTGCCCGAATCGGCGTTCAGGGATTTTGTCAAGGAAGCCGGTGCCAGTGCCACACAGCAGAATATCAACATGGAATCCGGTGGCTATGGCGGCGGTATATCTGCCGAGGCCATTGCCTTGCAGACCTTGCAGAATATGTATCAGAGTGCATCATCGGCCATTTCCAACAGCATCCGCAAGAACAAGGCACGCATCAAGTATAACACGATTGTGTACCTGATCAATTCGGAGGATGCACGCTAAAAGTTTCTCAGTTCAACAACTTCATAACATTCAAATAGCAATATGAAAATCAAGATTTTATCCCTTTTACTTGTTGCCATGGGCGTTTTCTCCACAGCCAAGGCCAACGAGAAGATTTATCTCAACAGCGAGGTGACCACGCACGTCATCATGCCCGAGAAAATCAAATTGGTGGACATCTCCACCGCTAAAATCATCGGTAACCAATGTGCGGACAACATCGTGCGCATCAAACCTTTTATGGGCAATGATTCTGTCAAGGCGGGTCCATACAAGGACGACGAACTCTTGGGCACGCTGACCATCATCGGTGAACGCTGCATTGCGCAATATGATTTGATTTACAAATCAGTGCCCTCGGTGGCGGCCTCACTCTTCGAAGTGCCCTATGCACACACGCAATCCTACATCAATCCGGAGGTGTCCATGCCCGAAGCAGAGATGGCACGCTATGCCTGGGCGGTCTATGCCACTGACAGGCAGTATCATCAGGTGACGGCAAAGGCTCACGGTATCAAAGCGGTCATCAATAACATCTATGCCGTGGGCGACTATTTCTTCATTGACTATGCGCTGGAGAACAAGACGAAGATAGCCTACGACATCGAGGAATTGCGCATCAAGCTGACCGACAAGAAGCAGACGCAGGCGACCAATTCACAGACCATAGAGTTGACACCGGTCTATTCGCTCAACCGTGCCAAGAAGTTCAAGAAACACTACCGCAACGTACTCGTGCTGCCCAAACTGACCTTTCCCGATGAGAAGGTCTTGCGGCTGGAGATCTCGGAGAACCAAATCAGCGGTCGTGTCATCAGCCTGACCATCGAGTATGAGGACATCCTCAATGCCGACGGCTTCGATACCGACATCCTCAAACGTTACACTGCATATCCAACTTATTTATACCGATAGACATGAAGAAAATTGCAATGATACTCATCTGTGTTTTGGCCACGCTGAATGTGGCGGCACAGAGCGACAAACTGACCGTCAATGCGGGTTTCCTGTTTCCCTCCACGCTGAACGCCACGGTGGGCTATGAACATCCGCTTGCATACGGGCATGCCGTGGAACTCTATGGCGAGGTGGGCAACCACTGGCAGAAACCGACATCGGAGAACTTCTGGAAAGGCTACTACTGGGACGGAGGACTTGCCTACAAGCACCATCTCGTGCGCTACAAGAACGGGATGCTCCGCATGCGCTTCGGTCCGCAGTTCGGGGCGAGCCAAGGGGCTTTCTTCATCGCTTTGGAAGCAGGACTGGAATACAGCTATGTATTCCGCAGCGGATGTGAGTTTACGCTAACACAGAAAAACAACGTGAACTTCCTCCATGGCGATACTTTCCGCAATGGAGTCTTGATGGGATTGAAAATCCCGTTCTAACGCTTTTCATCAATCTCATCACGTTTGATGAGATTGATGAGACTTTGATGAGCGTTTTGATGAGAAAACTCAAAACATTGACATTCAACGTGTACTTTAATCTATAAGGCAATGGCATTTGAAGAAACCCGCGAGCAACAACAGATGTACAACTACTTCCGCAGTTGCATCTACATCTTTCTGATTATTGAAATCGTGATGAACTTGCCTATCACGGCAGACAACCGTGTCACGCAGTTTGTCCTCGACCTCTTGACACGCTTTCAAGTGTTCAATTCCGTATCGGGCTGCAAGATAGCGGAGCTGATTTGTATCTGTGTGGTTTGCATCGGAACAAAAGCGAAGAAGGCCTTGAAGTTCAACGTCAGGACAATGGTAATCTATCCCGTCTTAGCCGGACTGACTTTGGTGGGGCTGTGTTTCATCTTCCATGGCTTGGACTTCGGAATGCAGTGGATGGGTTTTCCGGCAAGTCGCTTGCTCTATGCAGTGTGCTCGGTGGTGGGCACGATGCTCGTGCATCAAGGATTGGACGGCATCGCCAAATACTACAATTATAAGGTGGGTGACGACCGTTTCAATTTCGAGAACGAATCCTTCCAACAGTCGCAGGCATTGGTGAGTAACGACTATTCAGTGAACATCCCGATGATTTTCTATTGGAAGCGGAAGATGCACAAGGGATGGATCAATATCATCAATCCCTTTCGGGGAACGATAGTCCTCGGTACACCGGGTTCGGGTAAGTCGTTTGGTATCATCGACCCGTTTATCCGTCAGCACGCTGCCAAGGGCTTTGCCCTGATGGTGTATGATTTTAAGTTTCCCACCCTTGCCAAGACATTGTTTTACCAGTACTGCAAAAACAAGAAGATGGGGCGATTACCCGACAACTGCGGGTTCAGGATTGTCAATTTCACCGATGTGGAATACTCCAACCGCATCAACCCGATTCAGAGGAAATACATCCCTGACCTTGCGGCGGCTTCGGAGACGGCAGCCACGCTCTTGGCTTCACTCAACAAGGGTGGTGGCGAGAAGAAAGGTGGTTCGGAGGCGTTCTTTACCAACTCAGCGGAGAATTTTCTGGCAGCCATCATCTATTTCTTTGTTAATTTTCATCCCGTGGGTTTCAAGGACGGCAAACGACTGAAACGCTTCATATCACATAAGGGAAGAAAATTGGAGTTGGTTATCCGCAACTGGGATGACTTCAACGCCCTCGACGAGCAGGGAAACGTGGTGCTGGACTTTGTGAACAAGGAGGGCAAGGACGTATCCACGGACGAGGACAGGATGTTTGTGGACTTGAACGGCTTTTCCTATCTCGACAGGACGGGGCAAGAGATTGTTATCGACCGCTGTTGGTATGAGGACAAGGACGGCAACGAGGTGGAACCGGACACCGTGACGGGCGAATACTCGGATATGCCACACGTACTGTCGTTCCTCGGCAGGCCTTACGACCAGGTGTTTAACATCCTCATGCAGGACGACAAGATTGCCTCGCTGATGGCACCCTTCAAGAGTGCTTACGAGAACAAGGCGAATGACCAGCTTGAAGGTATGGTGGGCACGCTCCGTGTCAATGCAGCACGGCTTGTGTCTCCGGAAGCATACTGGGTATTTACAGGGGACGACTTCGACTTGAAAATTTCGGACAGGGAGCATCCGAGCTATCTGGTCATCGCCAACGACCCGGAGAAGGAGCAGGTCATCGGTTCGTTGAACGCTTTGGTGCTCAATCGTCTCATTACACGTGTGAACTCCAAGGGGAACATCCCCGTGAGCATCATCGTGGACGAGTTGCCTACACTTTACTTCCACAAGATAGACCGGCTTATCGGTACGGCGCGTTCCAACAAGGTGGCGGTAACGCTCGGTTTTCAGGAGCTGCCACAGTTGGAAGCGGATTACGGCAAGGTGGGGATGCAGAAGATTATCACCACTTGCGGTAACATCTTCATGGGGGCAGCACGGAACAAGGAGACGCTCGAATGGGCGCAGAACGATGTGTTCGGCAAGGTGAAGCAGACTTCGCAGTCTATCTCCATCAATGACCAGAAAGTATCCACGACCATTTCAGAGAAGATGGACTACCTTGTGCCGGCAGCCAAGATAGCGGACATGGCCACAGGTTGGTTGGCAGGACAGGCGGCACGTGACTTCACGGCCACGGACGAAAAGATGCTGAGCCGTTTCGACATCGAGCAGTCCGAGGAGTTCAAGACCACGAAATACTTCTGTAAGACGCACTTCGACATGAAGAAAATCAAGCAGGAGGAAGAACACTATGTGCCCCTGCCAAAGATTTACGAGTTCAAGGATGACAGGGAGAAAGAAATCATGCTCAACCGCAACTTCGTCCGTATCAACAAGGAGGTGGAAAGCATGGTCAAGGAACTCTTGGGAATGGCGTAGATAGAAATGAGAAACAAGAGTAAAGAATGGAGAAATTATCATTATGCAGACGACCGCTTTTGCCGGGATTGAGCGGTAGTGCCTTGAAGGTGATAGCAGTGCTTTCGATGGTTACGGACCACTGTGCTTACTATCTTATGAGTCACGGCACGTGGCTCTATGAAGTGATGCGTTGTTTCGGGCGCATCGCCTTCCCGGTCTTTGCATTCCTTGTGGCCGAGGGCTTTGCCCATACCAAAGACAGGATGAAATACTCCCTTTCCCTCTTGTGTTTTGCCGTGGTGAGCGAACTGCCTTGGTACTTGCTCAATGGCAACGACGGTACGCACAATGTGCTCTTTACCTTGGCGTTGGGTGTTGTCGCCTTGGCGGTTTTCGAGGGGATGAAAGAGCGTTTGCTTTGGGCCGTCGTTGCAGTCCTTAGCCTTGCAGGGTTGGCCACTTGGTTGGGCGTGGATTACGAATGGAGAGGAGTACTGATGATAGCCATGTTCTATCTTCTTCGCTGCAAGCAAGGAAGTAATCCAAACATCGACCACCGTACACTTCAACTTCTATGCACCTTTCCACTGATGATGCACTACGGCATGGTTGGTGCATTACTCGCTTGCTTTATCTTGCTTTTATACAACGGACAGCGTGGTTTTATCCATGGCAAGGTAGCCAAATATGGCTTCTATGCCTTTTATCCATCGCATCTATTTCTGCTGTGGACGGTATTATAAACGAGCGTATCAAGAATGACCCGAGCTTGGTATGTTTATTAGAAAATGAGTGAATTTCATTTTTATGCAAAAACTATAGATTAATCAAATTAACCTTCCAAGATTAATAAGTCACAGAATTATAATTACTCATTATAAGTATAGAAGTTCTGTAGAAATAATAAAACAAAAACTCAGCATCTTATTCAAGGTCTTCAACATGACACTCTGTGCCAGGACGCTCTATTTCTGTTGTAACATGGGTAATGTTGTAGTTTGAGGCAATATTAGCAATATCCTGCTTGATTTCTTCGATAGTAGTACTTTCTGTTACCACATGAAGAGTTAGTACGTGAAATTCACCGTCTAAACTCCACACATGGATATCGTGAACCGATTCCACATCGTTTATCGTGAGTAAATCAGCTGTGAGCTTTTCTATGGAAACATTGTCGGGAACAGCTTGAAGTAATACTTTGAATACACTTTTAAGATTGTTCCACACATTTGTTAGCACCCAAATACTTATTAAAATCGAGAGTATGGGGTCTATGGCGGGGAAGTTTACGAACATCATCACAATACTCGCTCCGAGTACACCTACCCATCCGAGAACATCTTCCATTATGTGTAGGAAAACAGAACGTTCGCTTAATGAGTTGCCGGTCTTCACTCGAAAGGCAGCAGCTCCATTAATTATAATTCCCAGGATGGCCATCCAAAGCATACCCTGAGCACTCACGTTTTGTGGGGTCATAACACGTTTACATGCCTCTATAAGAACAAACACTGAACTCAGTGTAAGGACGCCAGATAGGAAAATACTGCTAAGGAGTGAGAAACGTTTATAACCATAAGAGTACTTTGAATCACGTCCTTTTGTTGATTTCTTTTGAAGTGCCCAAGCAGAACCTAATGATAGACAGTCACCAAAATCATGAAGCGCATCGGTAAGAATTGCAATACTGTTAGTCATAAGACCACCAATGACTTCTATAACGACGAAAAATGCATTCAAATAGAACGCTGTAGAGATATTTTTCTCCGCATTTGAATGATTGTGAGAATGTGCCATAGTATTTTTTTGTTAGTTCTAGTACAGAAATTAGAGGATTACATATAGTTATATTGCAAAGGTTATATCCTTCTTTCGTTTTTAGAACATTCTGGACATATTCCTTTTACGAGTAAACTTACCGTACGCATTGCATACCCTTCTGGAAGAGTTACTCCAGGCATGGGCTCATTGTCGAGACAAAAGGTTCGGTTGCAGTGTTCACAATAAAAATGTGGATGTGCATCCATATCACCACCTTCATCTTTGCTCGAGCAGAGTTCATAACGCTGGCCACCACTTCCATCATCAATCACATGCACAAGATGTTTTTTCTTGAATACGCAAAGAGCTCGGAAGATGCTCGATTTGTCAAGAGATATAATCTTTGCTTCCAATTCTTGCATAGATAATGGACGAAAGCTTGTACCCAATGTACGAGCAACGATTATACGGTTTGCCGTCGGCTTAACCCCATGACTCGTCATCAATTCAATATATCTGTCTAAATCCATAATACAAAGATACAAATGTTTTCGTCCTTTGAAAATCAAATGTCTAATTTTTATGTGATTATCATTGTGGACTCTCTAAATTACATTTGAAAAATGTTGGTACAGATACTTAATTATGTAAACTTTTACTCGACAAACAGTATAGATAGCGATTGTATGTACTATTGTTGTTTTATATAAAGTAGTCTGCTCTTTGTACACATATATAGGTACAAAGAGCAGGCACTTCAAAATATTATTCTAATACTCCATTGATGAACATATCGGGGAGCAGCTTAAAATCAGGTTTTTCCGTTATACGAGCATGTACCGTGACACTCTTGGAGGCATCATCAAAAGTAGAATTGATATCGTAAATTTTAGCCTTAAATTTCACTTTAGGAGTGTTGGTAAGAGTTATGGATAGCTCTTGCCCGATGTGAATCTTTGGCAAATCTTTTTCAAACACTTTTAAATCGGCATGTATGTTCTCGTTGTTAACCACTTGCATCAGAGATGTTGACACATCTACAAAGGAACCCATGCTTACTACTATCTTCCCAACGATGCCACTGATAGGAGAACGTACTGGGATTAGAGTTGAAAATTTCCCAGATAAACTTGGTTTTACTCCAATCTGAGAAAGCTGGCGTCCAATCCCCTCCATTTGTGAAGTAATGATGGCATAAGCTGATTCGGCCTGCTGAAGTGTCTTTTGAACTCCTGCTCCCTGGTTCATTAGTGTACGTTGACGGTCGAGTTCGAGTTGAGCTGCTTGACGCTCATTGTATGCCTGTAGATATTGGCGTTGGAGAGCTACGACCTCTGTATTCTCAATGTATGCTACAATTTGATTCTTTCTCACTCGGGTGCCTTCTTTCACAAGTATGCTACGTATCAATCCATTGACGATAGGTGAAATCTCTGCACGGTCTTGAGGATCCAGACTAAGTTTGCCAGTCATCCTAACGACACTGTCTGTTCTACTTATATCAGGTGCTGGGTCTGCGTCAATAGTTTCCTCCTCTTCACCACTTTCCTCACTCTCGACCTTACTTGTTTGTTTGCTATTATTGTCTCTTCCACAGGAAGTAATAGAAACTATAGCAAACATCATCACAATATAAAAGAATATCTTTTTCATTTTCCATTCAAATAATTAAGTTCAACAATAGCTTTTTTATAGTTTCGTTGTGCATCAATATAAGACGCCCAAACATCCAAAGCTGTCTGCATATTTTGCATGAATTCCACATAACCGATAGAACCATTCTCATAACTTACGCGTGAAATGCGTTCCACCTCTTGGGCTTGTGGTATTCCTGTATTTTTATAGTAATTTAGTAAATCTTTGGCCGTGATATAGTTGTTATAGGCTGCTTCGTAAGTTCGCTTGATCATATTTTCTTGACTCCTTAAATTTAATTTAGCAATCTCAAGATCTTTCTTAGCAGCTTTTACACGAGCCTTTGTGGCTCCGAAGGAAAGCGGTATATTCACACCCACAGAGAATCCCATGAAATCACCTTTTGAATACGCTCTCCTATCGATATTGTAAGGATTAAAACCTTTGATCACCATCTGTAAGTTTGCTCCTACCGAAAATGTGGGTAGATACCCACGTTTCTCAAGAGAAAGCTGGCGAGTTGCCACCTCTTCCTCTGCTCGTGCAAGAGAAAGCAAAGGAGAATCTGAAAGATCTGTAGTATCATTATATACATCATCGAAAGTATTATCATCCTCTGGAACGATGAGTGTATCTACGTTCAGCAATTTGGCCAGCATGAGTTGAGTTGTTTGGAAATATCTCCTTGCATTTTGGCTCTTTATCTCATTTTCAATTTTCAAGCGTTTGGCGTTCATCTGTTCAAGTCGTCCAGTTTCTCCTGCGTTATACTTTGCTACTGCCATGCGATTGAAATCTTGATAGATACTGTCTTGGCGAGTATATATCTCAATAATATCATGAGCATAGAGTAGGTCGAAAAATGCCAAACTAACTTCTCTACGGAGTTCGTTCTCATTCACAGATAGTTTTCTTTGTTCACTCTCTGTCTGTGCTTTAAGCATTTTTTCCCTCGCAGAATAGACACTTGGCAGAGCAAAATTTTGACTAATCGTTATAGCGTTATCAGGGCTACCACCACTCGTGGGATCCTGAGAAAGTGATAACGATGTAGCGTCAAGATTGACTGCTGTTCCTTGCAGAATTTTAGACTTCTCCACTGTCAGTCGTGCACTCTGTAAACCTATGTTATTTTCCGTAGCCATACGAAGTACTTCCTTCAATGTCATAGACTTCGTTGACTGAGCCATAACATTCATTGAAAAATAAGAATTCAATATTAAGATGGATAATGCAATTAATTTATATTTCATTTTTCTTCGAATAAAGTTTGTAAATTGATGGTAAAACTATCAATGTAAGGATTGTAGCGATGAAAAGACCACCGATAACGACCGTGGCAAGTGGACGCTGTACTTCTGCACCATCGCTATTAGATATTGCCATTGGAAGAAAACCAAGAGATGCAACAAGTGCAGTCATCAGCACTGGACGTAGTCGATGCATACATCCGTTTATGATTCGTTGATTGATATCGGTAATGCCTTGTTTTTCATAATCGTTAAACTGATTAATTAGCACAATTCCATTGAGCACTACTACTCCAAAAAGAGCAATGAACCCAACACCTGCCGAAATACTAAAAGGCATTCCGCGAAGCCAAAGTGCAACTATTCCTCCGATGGCTGCAAGAGGTATTTCCGTAAACACAATGAGTACCTCCCGCATACTTTTCAGAGTGAGAAAAAGGAGAAAGAATATGATGAACAAGGCCACCGGAACTGCTATAGAAAGACGCGATTTTGCCTCTTTTAGGTTTTCAAATTGACCTCCGTAAGTATAATAGTATCCAGTTGGTAGCTTAAACTCGTTTGTGAGCTTTTCTTCAATATCATCGATTGTAGTCTCAATGTCTCGACCACGCACATTGAAACCTACATAGATGCGTCTTTGCCCCTCATCATGAGTTATCTGAGATGGTGCAGTTACATATTTTATCTCTGCTACTTGAGCCAACGGTATGGTTCCACCACTCGGTACAGGGAGCTGTAGGTTCTGAATTGTTTCAATCTGATCACGAATTTGCTTATCAATACGTAATACAATATCAAAGCGTCGATCCTCTTCAAATACACTTCCTGCAATTGCTCCAGCATAAGCACTCTTCAAAGTGTTATTAGCATCACGAATACTTATGCCGTATGCAGCTAAACGTGCCCTATCATATATTACCTGAAGTTGAGGTAATCCTGATACACGCTCCACTACGGGATTTCCTACACCCTCAATATCTTTAATATTCTCTGCAACTCGTTTGGCAAGAGTAGCAAGGGTGTCTATGTTATTTCCATAAATATTAATTGCCACATCTTGCTTCACACCGGTAATAAGTTCATTTGTTCTCATCTGGATTGGTTGCGACATTTCTACACGCAGTCCATCAACTTTACTCATAGCATCACCCATCAACTCTGAGAGTTCCGCTTGTGTCTTAGCTGTGGTCCACTCACTCTTGGGTTTGAGTTGAATCATCATATCCGCACGCTCAACAGGCATGGGGTCAGTGGGAATTTCTGAACTACCAATTCGTGTCACCACCTGCTTCACCTCGGGGAATTGCTTCTTTAGAATCTTTTCAGCTTGGGTTGTGGTTTCGATCATTTTAGTCAGACTAGTTCCCTGCTTCATGCTCAATTCCGCACACAAATCACCTTCTTCAAGATTGGGTATAAACTCTCCACCCATTTGCGAGAAAATAAATAATGCTCCTGCAAAAATTGCCACACTTGTTCCAACAATGATTTTACTATGCTTTAGACTTCGCTTAAGTAATGGATGATACCAGACGCAAAGGCGTCGCATCATCTTATCAGAAAATGTCTTTTTATGCTGAGTCTTTCGCGAGAGGAAAAGCGAACTTGCCATCGGCACATACGTTAGAGAGAGAATAAAAGCTCCCAGTACAGCAAAAAAAACAGTCATGGCCATTGGACGAAACATCTTGCCCTCAATGCCTACAAGTGTAAACAATGGAACGTAAACGGTCATTATAATAATCTCTCCAAAAGCGGCACTTTTACGTATTTTGTTTGAACCTTTACTAACAACTATATCCATATCAGCTTGAGATAGTTTAACCTTACCTGTACTCTTCCCATATGATACAATAAACGTTGTTACACATTCTACGATAATTACGGCACCGTCAACGATGATACCAAAGTCGAGTGCCCCCAGACTCATAAGATTACCGCCTACTCCAAAAGTTTTCATCATCCCAAAAGCAAACATCATAGCGAGTGGAATAACTGATGCCACAACCAGTCCTGCACGTATATTACCAAGGAATAAAACTAACACAAACATAACGATAAGAAGACCAAGTACTAAGTTCTCGGTGATTGTGAAAGTTACACGATCTACCAACTGCGTTCGGTCGATGAATGGTTCAATGACAAGACCCTCTGGCAGACTTTTTTGAATCTGAGTTATACGATCCTTCACATTCTTTATTACATCCTGAAAGTTTTCTCCCTTAAGCATCAGTGTGATACCCGACACTACTTCTCCCTCACCATTTCGCGTCACTGCACCATAGCGCATTGCATGTCCCAGCCGAACATCGGCTACATCTTTCACAAGCACAGATATTCCATTGATAGACTTTACTGGAATCTGACGAATATCTTCAAGCGTACGAGTAAGACCTATTCCACGTATAAAATACTGATTGTTGCCTTGTTCAATATAACTACCACCGGTATTCTCATTGTTATCTTCAATAGCTTTATATAAATCGCTGATAGTAAGACCATAAGATGTAAGTTGATCAATGTTAACAGCTACCTCATACTGTTTTACATATCCTCCCCATCCATTCACCTCTGCTACACCTTCTGTACCTGCAAATTGCTTTCGTACTATCCAGTCCTGAACGGTGCGAATATCACTCAGTGTGAACTTATCCTCATATCCCTTTTTCGGGTGTATGGTGTACTGATAAATCTCGCCAAGACCAGTGGAAATTGGTGCTAAACTAATTTTCCCTGCGTTGTTTGGAATTTGTTCTTCAGCCTCTTTCAGTTGTTGACTCACCTGCTGGCGCGCCCAATAAACATCTACGTCATCTTTAAACACAAGTGTTACTACCGAGAGACCGCTGCGGCTAATGCTTCTTCTCTCCACAATATCAGGAATATTAGAAAAAGCCATCTCCAATGGTGTTGTAACATACTGCTCCACTTCTTCCGTACCCAATGTCGGTGCCTGGGTAATCACTTGTACCTGATTATTGGTGATGTCGGGTGTGGAGTCGAATGGTAACTGGCTTAGCGACACTAATCCCCACACAATGAGAGCTAATGTCATGATACCAATCACCAATTTATTCTTAATGGAAAAATTGATTATCTTCTCAAACATAAATTCAATATATATAACTTAAGGATTTGATACCCTTGTAATAATATAATCCACAAAGATTGTTCGTCGTATAAAATCAATTTTTACTATACGACGACTTTATCTTTTAATAATATCTACAAAATTTAGGATTACTATTTTAGACTATAGGTGGTCGCCATACGCTACAAATATAATTATTCAGCGTAATGGTCTGGTATTGTGTTAGATACTTTGAAATAATAAGATAACGGTTATCAAAGACAAATTGATTATTACTAATATTAAAAAGCGAGAGCGAATGAGTTCCAGCATCCAAACAGAACGGTGTGCAAGTATCATTATGTTTATCAGGTGTATTTGGGACATTAGAAGCACCTGATGAAATATACGTGTTTTGTACTAATCCAATCTCTGTCTTTTCTTCTTGAAGTATACACACAAATCCATCTGTGCACAGACATGGGAATATTGCCAGTACAAGAATGTAAATGCTTAATATGTATACCATAATCTTCATAACGTGGGCAAAGGTAGGAATTAGTTTTTGCAATTTGGTTGCAAAGTTGATCATGGTAATGTCAGTTCAAATTTTAATATGTATTTCCATGTAGATAGTTTAGTAAAAAGACAACTTCATATCTAATATCAAATTGTTTAGGTATATATACCAATAATGATTCAGAGACTTTTCAAGACGCTAATCACCGCTCGGATATAACCCGGATCTTCGGCATAACCGATGTTGCGCAGCCACAGCAGGTAGTTGCCTCCCTTGTAGCGGTATTGCACCTTGGTATAGTACGCACGGACGCTTTCCGTCCAGTGCTCGAATGTGAAGTATTGTCCCGTCTTGGGATTGGTCAGTCCGAACAGATTGTTTTTCGTTCGGCAAGCGTTTGAACGAAACCAGCCTGTTTCGAGGATGGCTTGCGCCAGCACGATTTTAGGAAAGAGTATACCGTTACGCTTGATTTCCTCGTAGAGATTGGATAATGTAAGTTCGGGAAGGTCTTTCGTAAGACGAACGGTTGTTGGTATCTTAGCGGTTGTTTCCAAGGTAGGTTTCTGTCTTGCGTGTTTTTCTTGGGACGTCCTTTTGATGCGTTCTCGGACAGTTTTTGCGTCGTCTGACGAAATCGCTTTTTTCACCGAGAGCGTATCCTTTTTCATTTCATCAGCGTGAATATGCGGCTTCTGTTCAGTGTTTACAGGCTTTTGAGCCTCTATTGCCTTTTCTTTTGTTATGGTGTAAAACTGGGCGGATGCCGTCAGTGGCAAAAGCACCAAACAGAGAAATAACAGAATAGTGTTGTGCATTTCTATATCACGTATTTGTTGAGAATAATTTTGTCGCAACAAATTTAACCGCTCATTATCAATCAAATGGAAATTAACAACAAAAAAGAAATCGGACAGCTGCCCTACGAGAAGTTGGCATTGCTTGGCATCAGTCGTGAAAAGGCTGACAATATGCCCGAAGAAGTGAAGCGGAAGCTTGCAAACGGTGAAGTAACGCCTTTATTGCAAGTATCCATCAGTGCCCAAAATGGTGACGTCATCACGTTACCCATGAAACTGCAAGCCGTGACGGATGCCAACGGGAAAGCAGCTCTCTTAGCTTATCCGGTGCGTGCCGTCTTGGAGGTGGAACGTCATCGTGATTTGCGACTTACAGATCAGGAAGCTGAAAGGCTCAAACAAGGTGAAGTTCTTCAAAAGTCCCTCGACATCAATGGTGAGAAAACCAAACAGTACCTGCAACTCGACCCTGAAACCAAGTCCATCATCCACCGAAAGGTAACAGATGTACAGTTAGAGCAGAAGCTCAAAGACATGGAAAAGGTCAATGATATCGAGTTAGGCACACAACAGAAGCAACAGGTACGTGAGGGAAAGGCAATAGAACTCAACGTTGGTGGCGAAAAAGTTTCCGTGGGCATCGACCTGAAAGAACCTCAGGGATTCAAAGTCATCAAGGGCGACCTCAAAGAGTGGGAACGCCAGCAGAAGCTCCGCTATGACGATGCGCACCCCGAATATGTGGGATTGGTGATGACTGACAAGAACCGCTGGGAATACCAACAGGTGGTCAATCGCCAGTCGCAAGAAAGAGCCATCAAATTGAATCATAAGGAAACGGAAAACAAGGGACTTAAACGCTAAGGTGATGGCACAACAAGAAACAGACAAATCCCGTGAACCGCTCATGAAGCAGTTTGCGGAAATCAAGACCAAGCACCCCGATGCAGTCTTGCTTTTCCGTGCCGGCGACTTCTACGAAACATACAAGGAGGATGCGCACACGGCATCCAAAACCCTCGGCATCACGCTGACGCGGTTCAAGGACGGGACGGAGATGGCTGCCTTTCCACATTATGCCCTCGATACTTATCTACCCAAACTCATTCGAGCCGGTCATCGGGTCGCCATTTGTGATAAGCTGGAAGTCCCGAAGCAGAGAAAAGACCATCAGGAAGATAAAGCGCAGGAAAAGGAATATGGAGTAATTGAGAAAGTTCAACGATTTGAAGACAATAATATGGCAAACAAGAAGAAAGAACAGGCCAAGCAGGAAGAGCCTGCCAAGACGGTGAAAAACGCTGCCGAGGAGAAACCTGCCAAGGAACAAAAGGTTAAGTCCGCTGAAAAGACCGAACAGAAAACGGATACTAAGGCGGAAAACAAACAGGACGCCGAAGCCAAGCAGGAACGCAAACCACGTGAGCCACAGATGGTGACGGTCAATGGCGACAAAGTATCACACGGACATGCCTACCAGAGCAAGACCAATCCCGAAGATTGGTTCTTTACGGCCAAGCTGAACGGACAACAGCTCAAACCGCAGAAGATGGACGCTGCCGACCTTGCAGCCTACCAGAAAAAGGAAATGACCGTACCGCAACTCATGGAGAAGTATTATCCCACGAAGTTGCAGGAAAAGGTGGCGGAAGATGCCTACAAAATGCCCAAGGCCATGGCCGGACCTGACGGTGACATCAGTATCAACAAATTCAATGTGTACAAGGAAAAGGATGAACAGCGTCCTGACTTCGGCAAGTACAAGTTCTATGCCGAGGTGGGGGAAGCAAAGATGTCCACGGTCGCCTCACGAGCCGACCTTAATGCTTACTTCGACCGTGTGGCCACACCACAGCAACTAGTGGAGAAGAACTTCGGTGAACGTCTCCACTTGCAATCGGCCTATGAGAAATACAGCCTGCCCGAAGGTGTGGACCCCAAGGGTGTCAGGGTTGCCAAAGACCGAGGTGACAACAAGTGGAAAGTTTCCGTGGATTTGGGCGAAAAAGGAAAGACCTCACAGAAAGAGATTTCTTTTGATGATGGTTTCGCTCTTTTCAAAACCAAGACGGCCACACGTGAGCAGATTGCAGCCAAGCATCTCAATAACGAGATAAAAGGGTTGCTCACGGCACCGGTGGCCAAGATGGAAAAGTCTGCCTCCGTCAAGATGTAATTCAAAACAGTTCAAACAATCAAACAAAGAAAATCGAAGATATATGTCAACAATGAATCATGAGGAGTTGGTGGAACTCCTTCAACAAGGTAGAATCGGACACCTCCGTTTTGTGTTAGAGAGTGAGGATGCAGAGGATTTTTTGGAATGGTGTCGCACCCATGGCACTGACCCCTCGGATGAATCCGCAGAGTTTTACATCGAGCAGACGGACATCGACCACATGGACCGTCAGGTAATCGACGACGAGGACTATGGCATCTGGAACTGACGAACGTTCATCTGGCATATCAAGCGGACAGGCGGCATTGGACCGCTTCGCTGCAATGATGATTGAACGGATGGAGCAGATGAAGTCTACCGGGTGGAAGAAAGGTTGGATTGGAGGAGCCGGAGGATTTGCAGGACTGCCCCAGAATGTGGGCGGTCGGAACTATTCCGGTTCCAACTCCTTCTTCTTACATCTATACACGGCAGTCAAGGGCTATGACATGCCGGTCTATCTCACCTTCAAACAGGCTCACAACCTGAAAGCGCACGTGCTCAAAGGAGAAAAAGCTTTTCCCGTGGTCTATTGGGATATGTTGGTGAAGGACAAGAACGGTCGGCGGGTCAGCTCGGATGAGTACCGTGGCATGAGCAAAGAACAGAAGAAAGACATGGAGGTGTTTCCTTTTGTGAAGTCATTCCCGGTCTACAACATTGCGCAAACCAATCTGGCCGAGGTGCAGCCCGAACGTGTGGTCAAACTGCAAGAACGCTTCAAAGCCCCCGAAATCCATGACACCGAAGGGATGTATGTTCACACGGCACTCGACCGTATGGTGCAGACCCAAGGCTGGCTATGTCCCATCCATGCTGACCAACCACGAGATGGTGCCTACTACTCTCCCTCACGTGACATTGTGGTCGTGCCCATCAAGGCACAGTTCAAGGCAGGGAAAAGCGAGGAGGAAATCTATCGGGGCGGTATGGAGTATTATTCAACCATGCTCCATGAGATGACGCACTCCACCATGACCCCCGAACGGCTCAACCGTGAGGTGGGCGGACGCTTCGGCGACCCGAAATATGCAAAGGAGGAGCTGGTGGCAGAACTGACGGCAGCCATGATCAGCCACTCCATGGGTTTCGACTCCAAGGTGACGGACAACTCGGCCGCTTATCTGGATTCGTGGATAGGTGTACTCAAAGAAGAACCAAAGTTCATCGTTTCGGTGATGTCCGACGTGAACAAGGCTTCGGAACTCATCCTTGACCACGTAGACAAACAACGTCTGGCACTGGGTGAACAGCCTTATCTGGCCAAGAATGACCCGTTCACACCCTTGGCAGAAGGTGAGCATGTACCTTTCAAGAACGCAGCCATCATCAAGACACGTTCGGGAGAGTATGCCATCCGCGCCAGCTATGACGGTGTGGAATTAGGATTGAAGCCGGTCGATAAGGGTACTGCCAAGACCTATTTCCAACTCACGGACATGAAGGACAAGCAGGCCTTTCTCCACCTCACGGCACAGAAAACCTACGGCCCTGAGTTGGCTTCCTTACAACAATCGAGACAGGAAAAGACCGGGTTAAGAATCTGATGGAGGACGAACATGGCAGATTACAAGGTAAACTTCAAGTCGTTCAAAGCCCGTGTCGGTATCGACGACGTGGCTTATTCATTAGGTTACAGGCTCGACCGTAAGGCCGGTGTGGGACGTTATATCGAACTGGTGCTTGGCGATGAGCATAACCGCCGTGACACCATTATCGTAAGCCGACCTCACGACAAAGCCAAACAGATATTCTTCCGCAGGGACGGTTCCAAGGGGGATGTGGTGACGTTTATTCGTGAGAACTTGAACGCCTTCCTAGTTACGGGGCAGGACGACTGGCAAAAGACTGCCAAGGTGCTCGCTCGATTTGCCATGATGCCTGAGCCGGAGTACTCAGAGGATAGAGCCTACCTGCACGCTTCAAGACCATCATCGGTATTTGAAAGTTCAAGGTATGAGACACTGCCCATCCCGGAGGATAAGATACCGCCCTTTTTTCAGCAGAGAGGATTCACGGCAGAAACGGTCAGAACACTTGCCCCTTTCATAACTTTGATCCGGGATAAGGAGAATACACGCTTCGACGGCTATAACATCGGTTTCCCGTATACAGATGACAAACACGATGACATCCGTGGGTATGAGATACGGGGCTATGGCGGATACAAGTCCAAAGCAGCCGGGACGGATTCCTCGACGGCGGCTTGGGTGGCGGATTTGTCGGGTAATGGCAGTGGACGGGTCAGAAATGTGTTTTTCTGCGAATCCGCTCCGGATGCCATGGCATTTTACCAGCAAAACCGCCTACAATTAGGTAGTGATATTGCCTTGGTGTCCTTGGGCGGCACCTTTTCCGACGGACAAATTAAGGGGGTGCTTAACCGCTTTCCAAAGGCACGTCCTTTCGATTGCTTCGACAACGACCTGGCAGGACGCATCTATGGTCTTAGGCTGTTGGCATTGGTGGAGAACATTCCTCTCAAAGTGAATAAGTACGGTGACGGTTTGCAAGTGAGTATGGGTGACAAGCGTTTCGAGCCTGACATGGCACGTTCGCTTACCGCACAGGTGAGTGAACACTTCTCCATCCGCTACCGCATGGGGACATGGCTGCCACCCAAGGCGTTCAAAGACTGGAACGATTGCGTACTCAACAAACCAATGACACCGGTAATGAGCGTACATAAAGAAGAAAGGGAACATAATTTGGCCGGGCGACGTGCCGGTCTGAAATAATGTATGACGTATGAAAACGAAGAAACGCAAAAGATACCTCCTTCTCGGCATCTGCCTTTCCCTGATGTGGAGTTGGCAAGCCAAAGCCCAACAGACCGACCCCGCACTGACGGCTGCTGTTGTGGCACAGACCGTGGAGATGAACAACATCCACGAAAAGCGGCGCAAGATGCAAGAGAAAATCATCGCAGCCGAAGCTGCCGTAACGGTGGCATTGGACCGAGTGCACAGCGTGGAGAACAAGATGCTCGACTATCTTTCCAACGCACAGGGTGCCATGCAGAATCTCTATCAGGTAAAGCGGGCGGCAGAATTGGTGTCCAGGGAGATACCAAAGAACTGTGACTTGCTGCGCAAATCGGTGAAAGGGAATCTCAAAGGAACGGCAATAGCGGCCTTGGTGTCGGATGAACTGACGGACGTGGCCACACAGATGGCAGCCCTCTATCCGTTCATGAAGCAGCTGGTGACCTCCGGAAGTTACACGGTAACGGATAGTGACGGGAAGAAAAGCAAACACAAGGTCAATCTACTCAATTCTGCCGAACGCTACTATGTAGCCAATGAGGTGGTCACTCGCTTGGAAACCATCAACACCGACCTGTTTATTCTCGCATGGCAGATACGCACACTCTCATGGAACGACCTGTGGTTCAAACTCGACCCGGAGGGTTGGGCCAGTGTGATGTCAGGCAAGAATATCGTTGAAGGTATCATCCGCGAATGGCAGGTTGCGGAACTTAGAGTATGGAAATAGAATCACCAACTTTTATTATATCTATATGCAAACTGAATCGAAATTTATTGGAAGCTGTCCGCTCTGCGGCGGCAATGTGGTAAAGACCTGCAAGGGCTACCGCTGTGAACACAACATCGGAGAAAGTCCGACTTGCCCGATGAACATCAACGGCATCATCGGCAACCGAAAGATGTGTGACGAAGAAGTCGCAACACTGCTGACCAAGGGCAGCATCATGCTCGATGGCTTTGCCACCAAGGAGGGAAAGGCTTTCCCGGCTATTCTTACGCCCAATACGGAAGGCGGTCTGGACATGAACGCCAAGGTATGCGACTGTCCCGTCTGTGGCGGAGAGCTGCGAGTGGGCAGCAGGGCATTTAACTGCATCAACTACAATCGGGAAAACGACCCTTGTACGTTCTCTATCTGGCGGAACATTGGCGGACACCAGCTAACCATGGAGGAAGTGAGGGAGATTTGTCAAAACGGTATCACCTCCGGTGAGTTGGAGAT
Source organism: Prevotella sp. UBA1705 (assembly GCA_002317385.1). Classification (GTDB taxonomy): domain Bacteria; phylum Bacteroidota; class Bacteroidia; order Bacteroidales; family Bacteroidaceae; genus Prevotella. The sequence continues at coordinate 52,882 of DCJH01000044.1, forward strand.
GTACCGTGATAACGGGTCGATCTATCGTAAGAAATTAGGGCTTTCACCCGACAAACACCAAATCATCAAGATATGAAGAACAAGAAACTCATTCTCATCGCAGGGATTGTGTCCCTGTTGGTTGTCTGCGGACTCGCATTGGGTCTGATGTACAGTGGCAGTCCCAAAGACAAAGCGGTCATTGTGGCTGAAAAGGCATTGATGGCCACTGTGGATTATCCCAACTCTGTCAGAATTATCGGCATCAGCCATCCTGATTCCGTCTATGGCAGGGACTATATCACTCCACAGGAAAAACTGTCTCTTTCCATGACCATGATGAAGATTCATGAGAAAGTAATGAAGGAAACCAACGGCTTCGAGAATTTCAATCCCAAAGACAGGCAGACAGCGGAGATGATGGAGCGACAGATGACGGCTATGGCGGTCTTGCGTTCGCTCGTCCCTCCTGAACAGCCACATGGCATCACCGAAAAGCCATTCAGTGGCTGGAAAGTCAAGGTGGAATACGAAGCACGAAGTTCCAGAGGGGTTCCTTATCGCTCTGAATATTGGTTCATCCTCGATAAGGATGCCCAATGCGTCATCAAGTCATTTGAGATTCCTCTCTTGTAAGTTAATCATGTATCAACCTAACCGAATTATTATGTGTATGAATCTGATGCTCGAACAAATCGAGCCTAAAATGAAAGCCTTTATCAAGGATGCCACCGCTCAATACGAACGTGGCAATAAGGCAGCAGGCAGGCGGGCACGCCGAACCTCTCTTGAACTGGAAACACTGCTCAAACAGTTTCGCAAGCGTTCGATGGCGTTTTCCAAACGGTTATAATCTGTCATAAAACAATCTATTTTAGTGTTTTGTCCCGGTGCTTAGGCATCGGGATTTTTATTTCCGCACTTTTCTCCTTGTAGTCATCTCGCTCCGTGGATTTTACGATACAAAGTTATGGAGGGCAGAGAGAACGGCAAGTGACGCTGTGCTTGTCTGAGGGGAAAGTGTCGGGCAGCCTTCCACAATTTGATACAAATTGGGTATTCCCGAAACTTTCCCCTCGACTCACCTGCCTTATCTCTCCATGCCCTCCTTGGGGATAGTATCGCAAAAATCCCAGAAGCGAGAAGCCAAAAGGCTTCAAACAAAAGGGAAAAGAATTAAGTAAAGTTCAAACCCAAAGTACAAAGAATTATGCACAGCAACATCTTTCAAATCAGCACCGAACCGATAGAGAAAAAGCGGTACTGCAATCCCGACGACATCGACGGCGGAGACATGGTATCATTGGACTATGCCTATGACACCAAAACAGAGGAACGCACAGCTCTTATCCGCTCACTTGTAGAGAACATCCTTCCGCAAGGTATGTTCACCCTCAACCCCGACACCGAGACACTGACCTACAATGGCGGTATGGCGGAGTGGAAAAAGAAATATGTAGCCGACATCCAACGCCACGCCATGGAAGTGGACGAACAGAACGTGATGAAATGGATAGGCAAAGCCTACCACCTACAAATAGCCATCGCCAACCCACTTGACACGGCTTGCCTTTTCATAACCGAAGAATACGCACCGGCCGAACACTCACGCGAACTCATGCTCATGATTGACCGCTTGCAGGAGGGCGAACAACTCTATATCGGAGCAATCTTAGGTTATCACTTTTAAGCGCACACACTATGGAACGGACAACAGAACGCATCCCCACTTGGGCACTTTGTTACATCACCTATGGCGACCCCACGGCACTCACGGACGAGGACATCGCACTTGTGGACGAATGGAGAGACCGCAACAATGTGGCTGACGTAGTACTCCACGCAGAGGGAGAAACACCACATCCCTATTTCACTCATTACCCGGCTTTCGGATTGCCAACAGAGGTAATGGATTGCTACTTGATTTATAGGTAACAACATACTAAACACATCCCAATCGGCTTTCATGCCGAGAGCCGATTGGGACTAATATCAGTACAAAGATGAAAGGAACAGAACATTTTAAGCAGGTTATCAAGAACTATCTTGACCAAAGGGCACAAGAGGATGAACTTTTCCGTGCCAAGCATGAAACGACCCAACGTACCATTGACGATGTGGTGACTTTTATCCTCAATGAGGTGAAGAAGTCGGGATGTTGCGGATATTCAGACGAGGAGATTTTCTCGCTTGCCGTCCATGCGATAGACGAGCCGAGCCTTGAAATAGGTAAACCAATAGATTGCAATGTGGTGGTCAATCATCATATCGAACTGACCGAGGAGGAAAAAGCGCAACAAAAGGCAATTGCACTCAAACGCTTTCAAGAGGAAGAATTGCGTAAAATCCAGCAACGCAACTCACGCCCAAAGGTTAGCAAACCCCAAGAGAACAAGCAAAACCAACCCTCACTTTTTGACTTTTGTGCACAATGAAACCAAGAACGAAGTTTGAAAAAGCGGTGGTCAGTGCCAATGCACGACTGAAACCGATACAGCCCAAGGCGGTTGAGTGGGCAGTAACAAGCCTTATTCCACACTATGCTTTTCGTACATCCCAAGTGCATTGTACCTGTGGTGATTGTGGTACGAAGTTTGACAAAAAGGGAAAGTATAAATACGTCCGTTGCCCCCATTGTGGCAGACGTTTGCAAGTAGTAGACACGCTGAAACGCAAACAAAGGGAAGCGACCTATTTTTCTACCCTTGAAACCATAGACGGACTGCAAGTACAGAGGGTATTTCTTCTGCAAGTAGTGTATCACAAAGGAAAAGCAATGCACTTTGAAAATTGGGAGGTTTGCCGTTGGTGGCTCAATTCCAATGGAAAAACAGCACTCACAGCAAGGGTTCGACTATCGGGATATTTTGTGGATAGTTTCAGTTGGTATTCCGATATAGAATTACGCAAGTCCAACTATGTGCATACTCACATTGCCGATACATACGTTTATCCCCGATATACCGTTTTACCCGAACTAAAACGGAATGGAATGGCAGGCAAAATCCCCGATGTACACCCGATGAAACTCATGGAGAGATTGTTGTCTGACAACCGCATAGAGACGTTGATGAAAGCAAAAACACATAAGGCACTGGCGTATTTTTTGAGTTACCCCGACAAACTTGACAAGTGTTGGGCATCCTATAAAGTCGCCACACGACAAGGGTACGTACCGGCGGATTTTTCCCTTTGGTGTGATATGGTCGATTGTCTTGATAGATGCGGACGAGACATTCATAGCCCGAAATATATCTGCCCAATCAACTTAAAGGCTGAGCATGATAAATGGTTAGCAAAGGTGCGGAACATGGAACGCAGACGGCAAGAAAAAGAACGTTTGGAACGTACCAAGGCGCAGGAAGCGGAGTTTTATAAAAACAAGTCTTGCTACTTTGGGATTGTCATCCAAGACGGAGACATCGAGGTGTCCGTGCTCAACTCAATAGAAGCCTACAAAAACGAGGGGGACTACATGCACCATTGCGTTTTCCAGTGTGAATACTATGCCAAGACAGACACACTTGTCTTATCGGCACACGACCGAGAAGGCAACCGAATCGAAACGGTGGAGTTCTCACTGACAGAGGGCAAAGTGATACAAAGTCGTGGTATATGCAATAAAAACACCGAACATCACGACCGCATCGTCAATCTTGTCAATGCGCACGCACACCTTTTCTTTGAAGCACAAAAGACAGCATAACAATTCTTTGTACTGAACCCCGACTTGCGCGTGAGCGTAGGCCGGGGCTTTGTCGGGCGGGTCTTGGGAAAAATCCTGTTGGCAAGCCTATGCAGTGATAATCTTGTCATCGTTGAGCTTGGGATATATTCATTCTAAAAGCAACATACTACAAGCAGATATAAGAATAAATCACCTTGTTTGCTAAATATCGGCACTACCCGTGATTTGTGCCGATATTTAGATGATTATATGTAAATTTTCGGCACTAATCTAATTTAGTGCCGAAAATTTGCTATCTTTGTTGCCTAAAATAGCATGAATGGAAAAGAATACTACTGCATATATTCTTGACTATGCCGATATTCATCCGAATTTCAGCATTGAAGACTTACTTAGTTATCTTGGCAAGAAGATAAGCATAAGCAGGTCAGCACTGTCATGGTATCTGTTCAAACTCGTCAATGACAATAAACTTGTTCGTACAGGACATGGCATATATTCCAAGATTACAAAACAGATGTTTGCCCCTGAACCGATAGAAAAAGTACGGGAGGTAAACGGATTGTTGCAAAAGCATTATCCTTTTGCAAGATTCTGCGTATATCAAGGAGAGATTTTGGCCCCGCTCCAACATCATCTTTCATCCAACAGAGTGATCTACATTGAAACCGACAGAGATTCAGCGGAGACGGTTTTCAATTTTCTCCGTGAGACAAAGACTGACGTGTTTCTCCGTCCGGATAAGGAAATGATATACCGCTATATAGATTTGGCAAAGCGTGTATATATCGTTAAAAACCTTGTCTCCGAGGCACCCTTGCAAAAGGTGTCCGGTGTGCCAATGCCGACTTTGGAAAAAATGCTTGTGGATATATTGAGAGATCCGGATTTCTTTTACTTGCAAGGAAGTGAAAGCGAACATATCATTGAAAATGCGTTCAATCTGTATACCATAAACAATAATCGTCTGTTTCGCTATGCCGGCAGAAGGAAAGTCATAGACGGACTTAGAACCATACTGAATAATATTACTACCAAATGATTAAGAAAGAATGTTTTACCAAAGAGTGGATTGACAGGGTCTCTACCGAACTTAAATACAATGACAAGAACCTTATCGAAAAGGTAATCCGTGCATTATCCTTACTCGAAATGCTCGTAAAAGCAGGATGCCCATTGGTTTTCAAAGGAGGAAGTGCGCAAATGCTTATGTTGAACAATGCTACACACAGACTCTCCATTGACATTGATGTGATTTGCACTCCGGGAACAGATATAGAGAAATACCTGAAATCGTTCGTGGATTTTGGCTTCATTGATATGGAACTTGTGGAACGGAAACAACGGGATGATGCAAGTATCCCAAAAAGCCATTCCAAGTTTTTCTATCAGATAGCGTATAGAAGTAATACAAATGAACAATCCTATATCCTGTTGGATGTGCTTTACGAGGATGTTCACTACTTCATGACCAGACAAATAGCCATAGACAGCCCGTTTGTCAGTCTGGACGGGGACCCTCTGATGGTGACAGTACCCTCTGTGGAGGATATTTTAGGGGACAAACTGACTGCATTTGCACCAAATACGACCGGAATACCTTATTTCAAGAATGACAGAAATTGCTCAATGGAAATTGCCAAGCAACTCTATGATGTGGGACGCTTGTTTGAAAATGTCTCTGATTTACAAGTCACATCAGAGGCCTTTAAGAAGATTGCTCTTGTAGAACTGTCGTACCGTTCATTACAGCCGGACTTGCATCAAGTTTATGAAGACATACGCCAGACTGCACTGTGTATTTCCACACGTGGGAAGATTGGGAAAGGCAATTTTGAACTGTTACTGGATGGCATCATGCGTGTGAAATCTTTCATGTATAAACAAAGATATATGATTGAGAATGCGATAATAGATGCTTCGCGAGCCGCTTATTTAGCAACACTGATTGAGAATAATATCTACAAGGTTGAACTGTATTCCAATAATCCGTTAAATATAAAAGACCTGTCTATTCAGCCGTCATTGTCCAATAAATTGAATAAATTGAGAAATAATCTTCCGGAGGCATATTATTACTGGGCGAAAACCAGTGAATTGATAAAGTAATGACAGTCCCATGTGTCAATATGGAATAGTTCCTATCACTGATTTTCTCTACAAATAAAGAATACAACAGTAATAAGGCTTTCATTATAATTAGCCAGCCGCCTTACTCCGAGTGGACACTCCAAGTAAGGGCGGCTGATGTATTTTGATGATTGCAAGGTTTCTCAAGGCCGTTACCCAAGAAAACAACTACAATGTTCCGCTGCATTCCACGTTTTGCCGTCCACATGGGTACGGTGGCTGGGAGATTGAATGGGTTATCCACCATTGTAGGCTCACACTTGCAATGACGGGTAGCCAATTTGTTTGAAAATCGGACAGCCGTCTTACTCCGAGTGGACACTCCAAGTAAGGACAGCTGATGTGTATAGAATACGTGAGGCTTCGCAAAGCCGTTATCCAAGAGGACGGCTGCAATGTTCGCTCCGCATCACGTTTTGCCGTCCACATGGGTAACGGTGATTGGGAGATAAAATGGGCTATCTACCATTGCAGGTTGACACTTGCAATGACGGGTAGCCCATTTGTTTGAAAATCGGCCAGCCGCCTTACTCCGAGGTTTCACTCCAAGTAAGAACGGCTGATGTGTTATGATGATAATGAGGCTTCGCAAAGTCGTTACCCAAGAGAACGGCTGCAATGTTCGCTCTGCATCACGTTTTGCCGTCCACATGGGTAACGGTATTCGGGAGAATTGGTTTACCAAAGTCCCTGTTTGAACAACTATCGGGCTTCATGGCGGCGAGGACGTTTTTACGTGCAAAGGTACTGCGGACGGAGAAACGCCAAGTGCCGCTGTGTTTTCGGTCGGAGGGCTTGACGGCAGCCTTCCACAAATTTTCTCGCACACTCTAAAATTTGGGTATTCCGTCTTTGCTCTCTGACCTCACACTTGTCTTTTTCTCCCTCTTGTCCGCAGTATGAGAACGCACGTAAAACGTTCCTCCCTGCAACGAAGCTCAATCGAGTTTCACAAAAGGGAAAAGAATGAACAACAAAATAATTAAGCGTATTAAACGAATTAAACGAACAAAGTATGAGAGTACGAAGAATGACAAAAGAACAAGGTGCTAACGTCGGCTTAGAACGTTTCCCCAACTTCCACAGGACTGGAAGTGTGCGAGGCATGAAAAAACTGTATTACGGACAACACTGTCTGTTGATACGTTGTGGCAGTTACATCTACAATGTTTCATCCAGACCAGACATCTATTATGCAGCCAGTATCTAACCAACAAAACGAACAGACTATGTGCAGACTATTGACACCCCAATTAGCTGAAACCTTGAAAGGTTATCCGCTTTACTCACAAGACGGCAAGGGAAAGAACGCCGTATGTTGCGCCATTTTCGCTCTTGGCTCTATCCGTTGGTATATCATAGAAGGCAGTACCGAGCAGGGAGACACCATCATGTTTGGTATCGTTATCGGACTTGCCCAGGATGAATACGGCTATGTATCACTCAATGAACTTTCAGAGTTGGAAATAGACTTGTCAAAACATGGCTTGGGCAAATTGCAAGTAAGGCAACAAGAGAACTTTCCACCGACACCTTTAAGCCGTTTGCAGGACTATCGCTTGCAGAACTTTCTTGCGAGATTTGACGATTGACAATTATCCGTCAGCCGTGGCGGTTTGCGTCACGGCTGGCATCTAAACACTACAAGAATATGAAGAAACAAACAATCATAGAGCGTATCACCCGATGTGCCGAGAGCTTAGGCTGGTACGTGCAGACATCGAGGGACAAAGAAAGGGACATCACTTTCTTCACCTTTTCCCAATTCACACCCAAAGGGCAGGACTTTGCCTTTGAGGTAGAAATGAAAGGCACTGACCTTAGCAGTCTTGTGCAGTCTATGAGCAACTATTACGAGGGCTTTGACGTGGATGCGGAAGCCTATCTATGGCTTGACAGCAACGGACACGGGAAGAACGGTGCACCTTACCGTATGAGGGATGTGCTGGACGACATGGAAGCAGGCAAGAGAATGGTTGAACAACTCTTTGATGCAATGGAAGAACTCAAAATCAAGATAGAACCATGAATTTGACAGACATTATCCGCATCGCCAATCAATGTGGATGGGATGCAGAACCGCACTTCACAGATAATGTGATAAGCATAAATTTCAACCGAAAAACACCGAGTGGAGTGCCGTTTTGCTTTTCGACTGAAATGGCAGACGGAGAAGTTGATATGCTGATTGGGGAGCTTATTTCCTTTGTTGAAGCAGCTGAACCGGCCGTATGTGCCGAAATGTGGATGATACGTAGTGGCGTGGTTGCTCCACACCACTATTGCAGGGCAGTGAACGACATGGAGAATATCCGAACGGAAGCGTGGATATTGGCTTGTAAATTGGCAAGAGAAAGCATGGAACATCTTCCCATACGTCCATTTGCAAATGGAATAAGCAACTAAGTGTGGGCATTTATTGCCTCACACATCTTTCATTTTTCGTCCTCTCTTTGGGAGACCTCCTTTTTTGTATTCAAGCAGGTCTGAACCAAGAAATAGTAGTTTCTCGCTTTGCCCTTGCCTGATGAATGGCAAGGGCTTTTCGGGATGACCAATGTATGTATAGATGGTGCATCGGTGGACACCGAGGATGCGAGCAGCTTCGCTTACAGAGTAATGGCGTTCGGGGATGACCCGATGTAAACGTTCTTTGAAATACATAGTCCTTTGCGAATGATTTCTGCAAAGGTAAAGCGATGATAAGTTTTGAAAAATATGCAAGTATAGGCATATCAGTGACTTAGTGTGACATTGAGGGACAAACTTCATCAAAAACAATTACATTGAATATCAAGCATGGCTTTTCTGAAATTTATGAGGTATATATGTTTTCAGGTTGACAGCGTTGACAAGGGTGACAAGTCAAAAAATAGTTCTGTATGTAAGAAGATAAGCCTCTGATATACATTATTCTATCTTACTTTTATTAGAAAAAATATAGAGTTATAATAGGCAGTGTTTTGTCAACGCTTGGCACGGTTTTTTCGAGGAAACGGAAAAATGGCAACCTTTGTCAACGTTTGTCAACGCATCTATTTTCATGAAAGTATTTGAGATACTGACGATTACTTGTTGTCAACACTGTCACCTCGAAAATATGTGCATATTATATTTTCAGAAATGCTAATGAATAGCTTGAATATATCTATATCTACATTGCGTAGACCTCTCTATGTCTGATACTTCATGTATATCTTGAGCTGTAAGTTGACCTGTTTTAATAAAAAAGGCCATCAATAATGATGACCAGTTTGCGGAGTGGGCGTTTACATACGTTACAAAAAAAAAGACTTGCCCTAAGCGCGCTGTTCTAATGGGAAGCGGGGCAAGTATGTTGATGCAAAAGTAATGAATAATCGTTGTGAGACAAAATATTTTGTTCACTAACTTTCGCTGTTCCTAAATTTAAGAACACGTAGTATTTAGTGAACAATAATACCTCTAATATCTGATTATTTGTCTAAAATGGCAAATCTTGCTGCATGATAGCCGTCTCATCCGATTGCGTGGCATCACTGTTTCCTTGTTCGTTCGTTTCCACAACCACTTCCGTTTCAAGGTCAAGACTGAACGCATCTTTCAGTTGTAGGTAATCAAAGCATAGCGCCTTGGGGCGATTGACCTTTACCTTGCGAACTTGTTCGCCATTGACCATTTCAAAAACATAATCCGGTTGTCCGTTCGGTGCGAGGATAGTGAAGCGGTCTTGTTTCAGTCCTAAGAACGAGGAATGGGATTTGAGGTAAGACATGATGGTGGACCAGTTGGAACGGTTGGCCGTTGGATTCATACTCCGACTGTTGAACAGTGAAGCCACTGCAGCAGTGTTCAGGTAGAGAATGGGACGTGCTTCCCGGAACTCCATATCTTCTTTGACAGAAAGAGGACGGAAAGAACGCAGATAACGGATGCGGTAGTGCGCTCCGTCGATGCAACGACCCGAAGTTTGAAAGCCCTGCAACATGCTCCAGAAGTCGGCCACTTCTGAACTTTCCTGTGCCAGCTCGTTTTGGTTTCGTACACCCTTGACGGCTGTCTCAAACAGTTCTGCATAGGTCAGTGGCACATCGAGTGCCGTCTCCAGCGTCCTGAAAGCAGCAAGTGGTATGACCCAGTTGCCAAAGATGCGGTCATGGATTTCCTCATGTTCCAGTTTGGTGGCCAGTTCACGTTTGGTGATGGCATAGATTTCAGCAAAGTTTTTCTCGAACAGTTCTCTGTGGTTGAGTATCTCTATGGTCAGGTGGGTCAGGCCGAGATTGCATAGTGATACCAACGCTTCGTAACTTTTCTTTTCTGTTTGGTTGAATGAGGTCTTGGAGAAAGCCAGGAAAAGGACACGTGTATAGAGTGCCATGTCCTGTGTGGGCTTGTCCTGACCGCACAAAACGACACCGGTACTGACGATAGTCTGTGCCGCCATGCCGTCCGTATTCGTGTTCTTCTTGGTCTGTCCGCCACCTCCCCAGAGTCCTTTCAAGTAGGCAATCTTACGGATGTCCAAATCGTTCTTGTACTCATCGAGCACCACAAGGGTATTAACGGCCTGTGAAATTCGGTCATTCATGGCTGGTACGGAGGTCACTCCGAGGTTGGGTGGGTCGATGCCGTGCAGGAAAAAGGCTTGCAGGGAAGTGCCCAATGTGGTCTTTCCTGTACCTTTTTCGCCAAAAAGATTCAGTATTGGGAAGTGACGGGTACGGTCAAATATCACATCACGGAACAATGTGGCCAAGAGATAACAAAAGGCAATGCCGGCATTTTCTCCGAACACTTCCAGGAGTTTGCTGACATAATCATACAGCTTCACGCCGTTGCGGTTCTCGTGAATCATCAAACGTTCAAACTGGTAGATTTCCTGATTGTGCAGGTAGATTTTTGAGGTGGCAGGTATGTAAAAGGCCTTGTTGTCTGCATTTCGGACGATGCCCATCTCATTGACAGCCTTAAATATACCGTCTGAAAGGATGCCGTTACCGAAAGCGAAGAAATTCTCCATACCGTTCCATCCGAGCTTGCGGATGCGTTCGGCCGTGTCGGTCTTGGCATAGAGGTACTCCTTGACCTTGTTGAGCTTGTCTATCTTAGCCAACCATACATAGTTGCCCAGCGAACCGACCTTTTGCTGGAAGTTGTTCAACGAGCATAACTCTGACTCCCGTAGTTCAATCACCCTGCACATATTGTGGGAGTTGCGCAGCCTGAATATCCTTGTGCCGTTGCTTTCGTCCTCGATGTGGAACAGCGGTTCCATGACGAAGTTGGAAATGCGTGACGGCTCGTCATCTTCATCCCCAATCGAGTAGTAGCAGTGCTCACGGACGAACAATCCGTACTGGCGCAGCAGTTCAGCCTCGCGTTGCTGTTCATTCATCGAAGTGCTGTTGCCGCTTTTGCGCCTTGCCTCGCCACGGGCTTGGGTCACGGCATCTTTCCATAGTCGTACCTTGCCATGGATTTTGGCAAGAGCCTCGATGCACTGGTCAAAGACAAGTTGGTCTTTCACATATCGAAGCAGATCGGCAACCTCACCCACGCATTTGCGTTCTTCCACCAGCGACCCGGCCACGAAGAAGCGTTTCTCTGCCAGCCAAACAATAAAGTGCTTTTCCGTCAGGCTGTTGTAGTCGTCCTTGGTATGGATATAACTGTCAGCATCATTTTTGACCGGCTTTGTCACTCGTCTATCATCGGGTAGGGTGTTTTCATCGTATTCTTGTGTTTCATCCTTCAAAGTCTCTTGGGCGAATGGCAACTCTCTGACGGTAACGTGAAAACCTTTGCGAACGGCTGCAGCCCCGTTGTTCATCACCGCCAAAAAGCCCGGGCCGAAAGTATCGTCATCGGACACATCGCTGTCGGGTATGAAGCAGAGTGAGGACGTAAATCTTTTGAGTTGCTCCAATTGGTTGTCTGTCCATGCCGTGCCGAGCGAGGCCACAGTGTTCTCCATGCCGATAGATTGCAGGCGCAGCACATCAGGCGCACCTTCTACGATGATAAAGTAGACGGCATGGCGTATGCGTGAAGCCCGATCAATGCCGAAGATGGTTTCTGCCTTGGCATAGACCCCACTTGTGGAGGAATTGATGTACTTGGGAGCTTTCTTGCTATCACCGATGTATCGTGCTGTATAGGCTATCACCCGTCCCCACCTGTTACGTATCGGTATCATGATCCGTTGGCGGAACATGGCGTAGACACTGCCATCGTCACGATGTTTGAGCAAGCCCAATTCAAACAGTATATCTTCGGCAATGCCTGACTTCTGACAATATTCCATAAATGCCGTACCGTCTTTCGGCGCATAGCCGATACCGGCTTCTGCACAAAAATCTTCCGGCCAACGACCAAAAGCATAGTCACGTGCATTTTGGTTCTCGGTGTCAATGGGCAGCCTGAGACAATCGACAAAGAATTTTTGCACCTTATCCAGCACAATCATCAGCGATTCCTTGTGCTTGATCTTGGCAAGCTCTTCGTCGTTCCTTTCTTCCTCGATATAGTCGATTGCAATGTTCTGTTCCTTTGCAATCTGCTCTACGGCTTCGGAAAAACTAAGGTTGTCTTTCTCCATAACAAAGCCAATCCCATCACCACCTCTTCCACAGCCGAAGCAATGATAGAGATTCTTGGAGGGAGAGACAGAAAAAGAGGGTGTCCGCTCCGAATGAAACGGACAGCAACCCATCAAAGTATTACCACGCTTTGTAAGGTTGACGTATGGTTTTAGTACATCCTCAATCGAAACATCTCGAACACGTTGTATGGTTGTTTCGCTTATCATAGTGTGGCAAGTAAAAGCCAGCAATCTATGATGGATTTGCCGGAGTATTTCGGACGATAGACATTGCCGGGGTTGGTGGGACGGATAAGTCCCTGCATACGATACCTACGAAGGGTCTTGTAGCATATACCCAGTTCGGCACACGCTCTCTTTGCAGAAAAGATTCCTTTGGGATTACATTTCGGTATGTATTCTGTCATTAAATTGCACTTTGTATAAAGGTTAAGACATTAAAAATATATCACCCGATAATAGTTTACATTCAACCAACTATCGTTTGTCTTCTGAAGAGGGTGGGGAGGGCTTAATATGACGCTCAACTGATATGATTTCATCAGTATCTGCGTACTCATTAGAAGTGCGTTGTAACATACGCAAATCAGCTGTCCTGTATTCGACTTTACCTGGACGGATAAACACTTCAACAGCCCCCGTTTTTCTCCATCGCTCCACGTTACGTCTACCAAATAGTTTGTAGGCTTTACGTTGACTGATGTACTCGGGATCATCTTTGTCGGATTTCAAAAATCTGACAATTTTAGCAGCTAAATCTTTGAGAAAGACTTCATAAGGAATAAGATGGTCTGAAAATTGAAGAAAATTCATGCTGGTGAAGGTTAAGATATTCGCGTAACCGTAATGATTTGCTCAGACCGATTGGTCCGTGTTACGTACTGGCGATTATGTATCGCACCAAGTTCAGAGGCTTGTGTTCTCACACTCTTCATTCTGGCAATCGGAAAGGATATGGATTCTCCAACACCCAGACCAACGAGTAACGGTCTGATTTTTTCTGTAATTTCTTCCATAATATTTGGATGTTTAATGATTAATGTTTAACTTTGCAACATTATTGCAGTTTTGAATAAGTGCAAAGTAACATAATATGGTTTGAATTACCAAATAAATGTTTGAATAATTTCGGTTTAATGTTTATTTTACCACGATTATAATATGGAGATAGAATTAAAGCAGGTACATATAGGGCAGGCTATTGATGTACGTAGAAAAGAGCTTGGTCTTACCAAAACGGAATTTGGTAAGCGGATTGATGTACCGCAACAGCACGTCAATCGAATACTGGAACGAGAGACAATCGAGACCTCTCGACTTGTAAAGATCTCAAATGCACTTGACTTTAATTTTTTTGCATTGTACTGCCAAATAAAACCGTCAATATCCGGTGTGTTGGCTGCTATCTCATTAGGCGGTAATGCCAATAATCAAATTGGTGATGCTGCCCTTGCAGCACAAGTTATTGAAACGCAACATAGCATTGAAACATATAAGGCGGCTAATGAAGCTCTGAAAGAACAGATTGAATTGCTTAAAGAGCAAATTAGTCGTTTGGATGAAAATCTCAAAGATAAAAGCGCAATCATAGAACTGTTAAAAGAAAGGAGGCAATAAATACAAGTATAAACAAACTATAAGCTCAGTCCGCTATGTGCAGCAGCTGTAACTATGGTTTTTTTATTCTATCACATACATATTACGTACACTGTTTATATAACACATTGATAATCAATAGTGAATTACAGCAGCGCGGGCAGCAGTAGAGGAATAAATGATAATTACCTCAACGTGCGCAACGCAAAAGTAATCACATACCAATCACGTACAAAACATTTGTACTACATTGATTATCAAGTGTAAATGGCAGTGGCGCAAGCAGCAATCGAGAAATAATCACTCGAAATCACTCATTTACATAGATTTATTGCAAAACACATACAAAACACGTACAAATGGCGTGTAACATGTTGATAATCAAATGTGAATGACCGTGGCACAGGCAGCAGTGGAAGAGTAAGCACAAGCTGCACTTTCAAGCAAGTTGATATCAGGAGCAAGTCGCCAAGTGGTGACTTGCTCCTTTTCTTTTGGAAATCCGGACGTTTTCGACGGGTGATGATGCTAATCTGCTTATTTTCTATGATTTATCTAAAAATAATGGGATAAAAAGCGTTTCCATTAAAAACTTTTCGTATATTTGGCCGTGGCTATATTCAGGTCGGCGGAGCATGACCACTTTAGGGTCATGCCAAGAGCCGTAGGCCGTAACGTTGATGTCTTTAAATCTGTAGAAAAATACTATGAAAGGAAAACTTAGAAAACCTGCCGTAGCAGGACAATTTTACGCGGATAACCGAGCCGAATTGCGGGCGGAGATCAAGGATTTCTTCGTGGCCTGCGATAAAGTGGCTGTAGAGGGCAACCCCAGAGCGGTGATAGTGCCCCATGCCGGTTATGTGTTCAGTGGTAGAATGGCTGCCTCTGCCTATGCTTGTGTGCCCCCCCATGCCCAGTACGACCACATTTTCCTGTTGGGTCCAAGCCATCAGGTTTTTCTCGACAAGATTTCGGTGGGGGCTGGCTACAACCTGTATGAAACGCCCTTAGGGCCCGTGGAGGTCGACATGGAACTGTGCCAGCAACTCATCGACTCCGACGAGGTATTCACATTCGACGAGCAAGCTCACGAGAAAGAGCATTGCTTAGAGGTACAGTTGCCGTTCCTGCAGGTCAGGTTGGAGCATCTTCCTAAGATTGTGCCACTGGTGATTGCCACGCAGGACACAGAGAAGCTGCGTCGGGCAGCACAGGCTCTGCTCCCCTATTTTACTCCGCGCAACCTCTTTGTGATAAGCAGCGACTTCTCCCATTACCCTGTCTATTCGGTGGCCAACCGCATAGATGGACTCACCGGAGAGGCCATCATGACTGGAAAGGCCGACAATTTCCTCGACGCCATACGCCAGATGGGCCACTTGGACATCGAGGCGCTGGGCACCTGTGCCTGTGGTGCTGCTGCCATCGCTATCCTCTTGATGATGACCGAACGGCAAAAGAATATCACCATCCACCACATCGGCTATTGCAACTCGGGCGATTCACCTTACGGAAGCAAGCGTCAGGTGGTGGGATACCACTCGTTTGTATTCGCCGAAAAACCACACTTTAGCTTGACCGATGAGGAGAAAGCCGAACTGAAGAAGATAGCCCGCGGGGCAATCAATGAGGTTTTCACGGGTCGTAACTACCATTCCCAACAGCTTTCTCCCACGCTTCTGCAGCGTTGCGGTGCCTTTGTCACCCTCCACAAGGAGGGCAAGCTGCGCGGATGTATAGGCCATATCGGCGAAGACATGCCGCTCTACCAGGTTGTTAAGGAGATGGCGCATGCGGCTGCATTCGAGGATCCGCGCTTCCTTCCGCTCGATGAGCAGGAGATGGAGCAGATAGACCTTGAGATTTCGGTGCTCACGCCCATGCAACGGATAGGGAGTATAGATGAGTTTGAGCTGGGACGCCACGGCATCTTCATTCGCAAGGGGCATCGCACGGGCACCTATCTGCCTCAGGTGGCGCAGGAAGTGAGCTGGACCAAGGAGGAGTTTTTGAGTCATTGCGCACAGGATAAGGCTGGCATTGGCTGGGACGGATGGCGCGATGCCGAGCTTTACACCTACGAAGCCATAGTTTTCTGATGAAGGAATGCCGCTATTACACTCCGCTTCCAGATGGTTGCACCCGTTGCGATCTGTGTCCGCACGGCTGTGTTCTGCAGTCGGGACAGCGGGGAATATGCGGCAGCAGGCGCAACGTAGAGGGCCGACTCATGTCTGATGTCTATGGTCAGCCCTGCGCGTTGGCCGATGATCCTATCGAGAAGAAGCCGCTCTACAAGTTTCATCCGGGCACGCGGTGTCTGTCGTTGAGCTGTACGGGCTGCAACCTGCGGTGCCTGAACTGTCAGAATCACGACATATCCCAGGTCCTTCCCGATGCTGTTGAGAGTTACTCACTTACTCCAGAGGCCATCGTGGGCATAGCGGAGCGGCGACGATTACCCGGCATTGCCTATACCTACACAGAGCCGCTCACCTATTATGAATATATCTTCGACATCTCCCGTCTGGCTCATGAGCATGGCCTTTGGAACATTCTGGTGTCGGCTGGCTATATTAATCCTGAGCCGCTGAAGGCCTTGACACCATGGCTCGACGCAGCCAACATCGACCTGAAAGCTTTTTCAGACGACATCTATAAGAGGGTAAACGGTGCCCGATTGCAACCCGTGCTCGACACGTTGCTTACGCTTCATGAGGCAGGCGTACACTTGGAGATTACCAATCTGCTCATTCCCGAGGTGAACGACAATAGGGATATGATTCGCTCCATGTGCCAATGGCTGCGACAAAATAATCTGACTGATTGTCCGTTACATTTCAGTCGTTTCTTCCCGCAATACAAAATGCAGGACTCCTACCCCACTCCCATCGAGACATTGCATACTGCCCGGCGCATCGCCGAGGAGGAAGGCATCAGGAGTGTGTATCTCGGGAATGTGTGAAGCATATATATAATAATGTAGGATGAATCTTATCAGCAGCAGACTTCTGGCCCAACAGTTGATTGTTCCGCAGTTTTCCTCACCTGAAGAACTGGTTGAATGGTTTGGCGCCATGCAGGCGCAGGAGTATAAACTCTTCCGGCTTGCCATCGCTATGCGACTCAAAAAGGTCGACATTGGGCTTGTAGACCAGGCTTTGGCACAGGGCGAACTTCTGCGCCTGCACCTCAACAGAGCCACTTGGCAGGTTGTAGCCAAGCGGGATGTGAGGTGGATGCTCGATCTTTACCGTGAGTCTAACCTCAGAACCGCACAATCTTATAACAAGATTTACTATCACGAGGTCACCCCAGAGAAGGTGGATCGTAGCCATCGACTGTTGCGCGACGTACTTGCCGGACGCTATCTGTCGCGCGTGGAGCTCGACAAGATCTACGAAAGGGAGGGTTTGCGCATGGATAAGACCATGATGTCGCTCTATCTTTTGCGAGCCGAGATTGACGGAATCGTATGCAACGGTCCGATAGAAAGGCGCTCGCCCACCTACGCCCTGCTCGACGAGAAGGTGCCGCCACAGCCTCCCATGCCCCAGGAAGAGATGCTGAAGCTCCTCGCTGAGAAGTATTTCAGGAGTCATGGACCTGCTACCTTAGATGATTTTGTATGGTGGGCGGGACTGGCTAAGAGTCTTTGTCAGAAAGGTATGCACCTCTTGGACGCCCAACTGCAGCCAGTGGAGATCAATGGCGAGATTTTCTGGATGCACGCAGATGCCCGGACTCGTGGCTTCCGCACGGGCAAACGTCATCTCTTGCCCTCTTACGATGAATATCTTATCGGCTACAAGAGCCGACATATTGTGCTTGCTAAGGAGCACACGGCTAAGGCGCACAACAATTTCGGCATCTTCCATCCCGTGATTTTAGGTGATGGAAAAGTGGTGTGCAACTGGAAATGCACGCGTCAGAAAGGACAACCTGTCTTGCAACAGACCTATTTTGATGAGGCGGTGAAGCCCGACAAAGAATTAGACCACTACTTTCTATCCATCGCAGACACTCTTTAACTTTTTATGCGTTCATATATATTTATACCACAATCTCGGCCTTTTTCGATTTTAATCGCTACCTTTGCAGTCTAAATACAGATATTAAAATGAGCAGAAAACGCAAGGCTTTGCCCCTACTGGAGAATGTAACCATTGAGGCCGTTGCCGCCGAAGGCAAGTGCCTTTTCCATCAGGAAGACCAAGTGGTCTTCGTTCCCTTTTGTGTTCCAGGCGATGTTGTCGACGTGCAGATTGTGAAAAAGAAGCACCACTACTGCGAGGGACGGGTCGAACGCTTTATCAAAAAGAGTGACGTGCGCACCGAACCCATGTGCGAACACTTTGGAATCTGTGGTGGATGCAAGTGGCAGAACCTCCCTTATGAGGAGCAGTTGAAGGCCAAGCAGCAGCAGGTGTACGACCAGCTGTCGCGCATCGGCAAGGTGGATCTGCCCGAATTCTCCTCTATTCTCGGTTCGGTGAAGACTAAGGAATACCGCAACAAGCTGGAGTTTGGCTGCTGCAACAAGCGTTGGTTCACCCACGAGGAGCTACGCGATGAGTCGCTCGACCTCTCGACCAACGATAATTCTGCCATCGGATTCCACATTACAGGCGCCTTTGACAAGATTTATCCCATCAGGAAATGCTGGCTAATGGACAATATCCACAACGATATTCGTAATGAGATTGAGCGTCATGCCAAGGAAATGGGCATGTCGTTCTACGACCTCCGTGCCCAGACCGGCATGCTGCGGAGCCTCATGTTCCGCAATTCCAACACGGGCGAACTGATGCTTCTCGTGCAGTTCCACTATGAGAAGCCCGAAGACGAGGCGATGGCTCGTGAGTTGCTGCAACACATTGCGGATAAGTTCCCACAAATCAGCTCATTGATTTATGTAGATAATCAGAAGGGAAACGACACTTTCGGCGACCTCGACCTCATTACTTTCAAGGGTTCCGACTTTATCTATGAGACCATGGAAGACCTGAAATTCAAGGTAGGGCCCAAGAGTTTCTACCAGACCAATACCGAGCAGGCCTACCATCTCTATAGTGTGGCGCGCGAGTTTTGCTTTGATGACTCACGCGACGATCAGCCGAAAGCCACCGACGAGCTGCCGCTCATCTACGACCTCTATACCGGAACGGGTACCATTGCCAACTTTGTGGCACGTCGTGCCCGTAAGGTAATCGGCATAGAATATGTGCCCGAAGCTATTGAGGACGCCAAAGTGAATAGTCAAATCAACAACATCGACAACACCGAGTTCTTTGCTGGAGATATGAAAGACATCCTCACCGACGACTTCATCCGTGAGCATGGCCGCCCCGACATCATCATCACCGACCCACCCCGCGCCGGCATGCATGCCGATGTGGTGAACGTCATCCTCAATGCGGCCCCGCGTCGCATTGTCTATGTGAGCTGTAATCCGGCCACGCAGGCCCGCGACCTCGCCCTGCTCGACAAAGATTACCATGTGGAGAAGGTGCAACCGGTAGACATGTTCCCACACACACCGCACGTGGAGAATGTGGTGTTGCTGTGCCGAAGAAGTTAGAAATCTATCCTATACACGGTCAAGGAGGTAAACATGGAATATGTGTTGCTGCTGAGAGGAATCAACGTTGGGGGCAAGAACAAGGTTGAAATGTCCCCCTTGAAACTCTATTTGCAGGATATGGGGCTCACGAACGTGTCTTCCTATATCAACAGCGGCAACCTGTTTTTTGAGAGCAACGAGCCTATCGACAGGCTCCACACCCTCATAGACCAGTTGTTGAAGACCCACTACACGTTTGGCATCCCCTTCAGTCTGCTGAGCAAATCGCAGCTCGAGCAAGAGGTGGACCACCTGCCCCAATGGTGGAAGGAAGACTATGCCCGCAAGGATGTGCTCTTCTACACGAAAGATGTGGACAAGACCGAGGTGCAATCCTTTATCCAACATACGGAGCTAAGATTCGAAAAGGCCTACTGTGGCGACCTTGCCACCTTCTGGGTAAAGGAAGATGAGCGCTCCTTCTTGAAGACAGCATACCACAAAGAACTGCTGAAAGCCCCGTTTTATAGACTGGTAACTATTCGTAATGGGCGCACCTTCGACTATATCCTGGATAAGTTGGGAATATCATACCAAGGTTAGCCTGTCGCTACAAGACCTGTTCCCAATCAATAAATCCAGTTCCTCATATAGTCTCATCCTATAGCTGGAAAAGTGTTTGCCATCCTCAGTCTTTAGCCTCTCTATTTCATGAAACCATGCCGGTATATCATGGCTAATACGTTAAATGCAGACTGATATTCTGAAAAAAGCACCTAATAGCTATGAAAAATTGGTTAAAAAACTCCTTAATCTCAGATATTTTTCATATCTTTGCAGTCCATTTTGCCCAAACCCTTGGGATATTCAGGTAATAAAACATAGGTATTAGTTACTATTTTTGTAATAAGGAAAGGTAGACATGCGTCAGCTTAAAATTCAGAAAAGCATTACAAACCGTTCGAGCGAGGCTCTGGACAAGTATCTGGTAGAGATTGGTCGAGTACCAATGATTACTGTTGACGAGGAAATTGAGTTGGCTCAAGCCATTCGCAAAGGTGGCAGAGAGGGCGAACGCGCTAAGGAAAAGCTCGTCAAAGCAAATCTTCGTTTCGTAGTGTCTGTGGCCAAGCAGTATCAGCATCAGGGATTGGGACTTACCGACCTTATCGATGAGGGAAACATCGGACTTGTGAAGGCCGCCGAGAAGTTTGATGAGACTCGTGGATTCAAGTTCATCTCCTACGCTGTTTGGTGGATTCGCCAGAGCATTCTGCAGGCCATTGCCGAGCAGAGCCGCATTGTGCGTCTGCCCTTGAACCAGGTAGGTGCACTCTCTAAGATCAATTCCGAGATCTCAAAGTTTGAGCAAGAGAACCAGCGCAGGCCGTCGGTTCAGGAGCTTTCTAACCTCACCAATATCGAAGAATCGAAGATTGACCAGACCATCAAGGCCGACAACCACCACATGAGCATCGACGCGCCGTTCCAAGAGGACGACGACAATAGCATGGCCGACGTGCTGGCATCGGGCGACGAGAGCCGTGCCGACAAGCAGGTAGACTATGAAAGCATGGCCAAGGAACTCGAAGCCGTGTTGCGCAACGTGCTCAAGGAGCGCGAAATCACCATTGTGCGCGAGTGCTTCGGCATCGGTTGTCACGAGAAGGGACTGGAGGAGATTGGCGACCAGCTGGGACTTACCCGTGAGCGTGTGCGCCAGATCCGTGAGAAGAGCATCGTGAAGCTCCGCGAGAGTGGCTATGCCAAGCTCCTCATCAAATATCTGGGATAAGCCCCTTCACATCCTTGCGAACGCAAAGACGTGCAGCCTCAGCAGAGAATTTCTGTTGAGGCTGCATGCGTTTTATAGGATGTATCGATATGGGATGTGCCTTGCCCTTTCCAGATGAACACCGAATCATTTGAGAAGAAATATATTCTCCCACACTGATAATTATCTTTACCGATTATTGAAGCCCTGCTATCTATTTCCCGTTCGCTCAGTAGGGAGATGCCCCGTGCATGTCCGCACCGCCGGATGGCACCCAGCCATGCCAGCCAAATCTTAGCTCTTTGGATAATATAAGGACACAGAACTTTTCATAATGACATATTTTCCTGCCCTTAGACCTATGACATAAGAAACGCTCCGCGTTGCATAAAGACAGGCAGATTACCCAATTGGTGGTATCCTTAATATGTTTTTTTTGTCTTTATGTATTAAAATAATGTGTCATTATGATAAGATTCCTGTCCTTATGTCCTAATAATACGACAAGAATATATGTGGTTATGAAAAAGAGTTCTGTAGTTATGTCTATAAAAAAAGGTCTTTGTCACCTTCCGGCGGTGCGGACATGCACGGGGCATGTCCCTACAGAGCGTTAGCCACTCGGCGATAGTGGTACGGCAGTGGTTATAGGATGGATAGAAGACCACATCAAAAACCTTCCGGAATTAGTACCGAATCGTCTTGCGATTAGCACCTAATCGCAGGACGATAAAGTACTAAACGCAAGACGATTACTACCTAAAGGCAAAAGCGTTGGATAAAGGTCTTAAGGACGGAGGATATTAGTTGTGCTTGCGCGAGAATATCGAGAGATTGTCGGAGGCCTTGAACACCACTTTGTCGTGGGCCTCGATGATGAGTTTCTCGCCGTTGGAAGGATTCACACCAGAGCGCTCCTTGACATGTTTCACCGAGAAACGGCCGAAATCGGGAATGGCAATCTCGCCGTCGCCCTCACAAAGATTGTCTGCCATGAGTCCGAGAATGGTATTGACATAGGTGCTGGCGCTGGCCTTGGAAATCTCTGCCTTTGCTGCAAAGGCCTCAATCAGTTGAGTTCTATTCATATTTAATATGTGTTAGGTTTGTTGTTCTCATCAGTCCGTCACCCCATCCTACGTGGAGAAAAAGGAGGTCGGAATTGCAAAGGTAGTGTTTTTAGCGCAGAAAAGACCCACTTGCGGGCAAAAAGCGCACAACTTATTTCCATCTCGAAAAATATCGCCCGAGATAGACTTAATGATGATGAAATAAGACAACAATTATCAAGTAGACTTTGCAGAATAACCCCTTTAGAAATAAATTACAAAAAAAATGAGGCATGAAAAGAACAACCTATTTATTTTTTTCTTATTTTTACCGCATAGAAATTTGTATAACCTAAAACGAAAGAAACTATGAAAATTGGTATTCCCAAAGAGATTAAGCAGGGAGAGAACCGCGTTGGTATGACTCCCGCAGGCGTTCACGAACTCATCAACCACGGACACACGGTCTATGTGCAGCATATTGCCGGTGTGGGTAGCGGATTCAGCGACGAGCAATACACCAAGGTGGGCGCGAAGATTCTGCCCACCATCGAAGAAGTATATAAGGTAGCCGATATGATCATCAAGGTGAAAGAGCCCATCGAGCCCGAGTATGCGCTGGTGAAGAAAGGCCAGTTGGTCTACACCTATTTCCATTTTGCCAGTGAGAAAGAGCTCACCGAGGCCATGGTGAACAGCGGTGCCGTATGTCTTGCCTATGAGACTGTGCAGAAGGAAGACCGCAGCCTGCCGCTGCTCATCCCCATGAGCGAGGTGGCCGGACGCATGGCTGCTCTCAATGGTGCCTACTATCTGCAGAAGACCAAGGGCGGCAAGGGCAAGCTCGTAGGTGGTGTGCCGGGCGTGAAGCCTACGAAGGTGCTGGTGCTCGGCGGTGGAACCGTGGGAGAAGCCGCTGCCCGTATGGCTGCTGGCATGGGAGCTGAGGTCACCATCACCGACGTTTCCCTGCCCCGTCTGAGGCAACTCGACCTCGAATTGCCCAACGTGCATACGCTCTATTCGAGCGAGCACAACGTGCGTCAGGAGCTTCCCACAGTCGACATCGTTATTGGTTCGGTGCTCATTCCGGGCGCCAAGGCTCCGCATCTCATCACGCGTGAGATGCTGAAACTCATGGAACCGGGCACAGTGCTGGTAGACGTGGCCATCGACCAGGGCGGTTGCTTCGAGACCTCTCATCCCACAACCCACGAGCATCCCATCTATGTGGTAGACAATATCCTGCACTATTGCGTGGCCAACATCCCCGGCGCAGTGCCCAACACCTCTACCATGGCCCTCACCAATGCCACTCTGCGCTATGCCTTGGCCCTGGCCGACAAGGGTTGGAAGCAGGCTTGCAAGGAAGACGCAGCCCTGTTCAAGGGTCTGAATGTGGTGGAAGGAAAAATCACTTTCAAGGCCGTGGCCGATGCCTGGGGCATGAAATATGAGCCCATTGAACTCTAATTAGACTCAAATATCCATATCAAAAGAGGATGCATCCTATCCACAGGGTGCATCCTCTTGATTTGATGGGGTCATAGATGGCAAGCGGCCAATGCTCCAAGTCTCTAAAAGCCCCAACGCATATCAGCCTATTTATCTGAAAATCACCATCTCTCCCCTCTTATTTCTTCCCTTTTATTTCTTATTTTGCATGGCCGATCACATCATCAGCTTCACGCATTTCTGTAGGTTTCCGGTGCTCACCTTCACCTGAACAACTGTAGATCGGGCTATATTGCCCACCTTGAGGCGCTGCGATTTCACACCCAGGGTCAATCGATAGCGGGACAGCAATCGCCCCGAAACATCGTAGACCTCCACCTTGGCAGGCGATGTGGTGGGCGTGGCAAACTGCACTTCCACCTCGCGCGAATCCTGACGGGCCGACACCGAGATGTCTTTGCTACTGCTTATCTTGGCTATTCCTGTCGTGGTTTTCACCAAATCGATATACAGCGGCTCACCATACGAGAGGATGAAATCCACCTGGGTGCGGTCGTTGTCGAGGGCCGTCACATCTACTCCGTCTGCGGCTTGCTTTAGCTGCCAGCTGCCCCGAAGCACCACAGAGGTATAGGTGGGTGTGGATTGCCAGTTGTATGTGCCCGGCACAGCCACCGGATAGAGGTTAGGATTGTCTACGGCCAGACTCATCTCGTGGTCGTTTACCGTCTTCTGCAGGAGCAGCATCTCCGATGCCGCACTCTCCACCTGTCCGAAACCAATGCCCGATACTGCTGTGAAAAACGTGTAACCCGTGGTATTGCCGCCATTCCAGGTCACCGCATGAAACTGGTCGCTCTGCGACTTGATGGTGAACAGGCTTCCTCCGCTGCCGTTGATCTTGCTGGCCAGAGTGGTCATGTCCGCCTGACTGGTAGCCGGAACGACGAGGAATGAATATTTGGCTGCAGACGGATTCACTCCATGGTTGATATAGGCCTTGGCTGCCACGGCAGTCGTGGGGCTCTGCACGTCGGAGCCATCGGCCTTGGGGCCTTCCTGGACTCCGTTGGCAATGACCACAGCATCGTTGCCATTGAGCACATAATAACCCGTGCCCTCAGGGGTGAGCATCCAGCAGGCGGAGCCCGACGGCTTGCTCATGGCAGCGCTTCCGGCAGGCATGGGCTGACCGTCTACGCTGAGATTATCCTGAATGGTGGGGTTGATAGACTGGAAAAGATTGGTGGCTGTAATCAACTGGTTGTTGAGACTATAGCTACCCGTGGCCCTGATACCGCTTCCCAGACTGAGCAACATGCCATCGAAGGCAAAGACGCTCTTCTTGAACTCCAGGTTGGTGGGCTGGAAAAGCTGACTCCCCCATGAGTCTATCTGGTCGAAATCTGAGGCAAATATGCCGCAGTCGTCCCAGGCAAGAGCACCCGCAAAGTCCTTGGTCTTGGTGTATTGGTCGAAACGGGAACTGGTGTTCCTGCCGGGCATGAGGTCTGCCCACGACGCATAGTGCACGGTGGTGGTGCCGGGAATGGTGTTCCAGTCCCATCCGGCATCGGTCTGTGGCAGTCCGGAGGCAGAGGCATCGCCGTCGTACATAATCTCCAACGCCCCATGACTCAGATAGCGGCCCAGCCGGTTTTGCTTGCTATAGATCTCTGCTCCCCAGAACTTGGTGGTGGGAGCATGCATCGTGGCCACCCAGTTGTTGTGTCGATAGATGCCGATGGGGCCATAGTTGAACTGGTAGAACCCGTCGAACGAACCAGCTTGAACAGGATATTTGGTGGTCGAGAAGAAGTAGTTGTAGGCCGCAGCCAGTTCAGTGTCGATGCCTGTACCCATGATGTCGCCACCAATGTCTACCATATTCTCAAACGAAGTTTGCGTCACCGCGTTCTTTAGTCCAGTCATCGGGTGGCGTCCTGCGAGACTATTGGCCAAGAGATTGGCCTGGCCGCCCTTGTTCGACATGATAAACAGCGACAGCATACCCTTCTTCAAGCGGGCATAAGCCTCGGGTGTGATGCGGAATGGCGTGCCCGAGAGGCTCTTGATGGCCGCAATCCAAGGATTGTAGGCATACATATAGGCATTGTAGTGGGAGAGATGATGGAAACTCGTGCCGTCAATCTTCAGAATGTCCCAGCCTCCATCGTGATAGTTGGTCTCGTTCACGTAGAAGCGCGACAAGGCTTTCAGTTCCCTCACGGCAACTGCATCGTTCTGGTTGCAAGCATAATAGAAAAGGTAAGGCGACATGAGATAGATGTAATCGGATGTGACCAACTGGTTGTCGTACAGGTCTTGGTCCGACAGATAGAGCATGCGGTATAGGCTCAACCATTCCAGCGAGTTGAGCATCTCCTGCTTCTGGAAATCCGAACAAAGCGGAAGGATGTCGACCAGAGCCGACAAAACTGTTCTGACGGTGCTGTAGTCGTTGGTCTTCAGCACTGGAAACTTATAGAGAATGCCTTGGTCAATGATGTGGTCCAGATAGTTTTGAAACAGTGTCTTGTCGCTGCTGCTGACGGTCGAAGTATAGGCAATAGCCTCCAAATTGTTCAGCATGTAGACCAAAAAGGCTGGGGTAAGGTCGGCATTAGACGATGGAAATGTGGTGCCATGTACCGAACCGTCGGCATTTCTCACAATGTTCAGACTGTTGATATAGGTGCGTGCTGCATCTATCTGACTCGTATTGGGAGTTTTCGGACGGCGGGCGGGATAGCTTTGGCGTACCTTGGAAAGTCCGTCCAGTTCGCCCTGGGTAGGCGTAGTGGTAGGCAGGTCTATGGGAACGATGTGGCAACTCAGTGCCCCCGTGCGCTTATAGCCAATCAATGCGCAGTCGAACTTCTGGAAATCTGAGGCTTGACGCTCCATGGATGTGGTGGCCTTGAAGTTGATATTGTCGAAGTAGAGCTTCACGTCGCGTCCTTCCGGAGCATTGAGCGTGAACTTCACCTGCACGATGGTGCCCGTACTCTTAGAGACAAAATCCTGAGTATAGTAGCGGTAGCAGTCGCGCCAGCCCACGAAATCCAAGGCGAGTTTGGCCGTGTATTTGGCTTTTCCCATGTCGTCGATGAAGTCGACGATCAGCGTACCCGCAGACTTCTGAGGATTGTAGAGACTGAAGAAGACGGCCGACTGGAGGCTGTTGAATGCGGGCAACTGCACGTTGAATGTGGCTCCGGCTGTGCTTGCTGCCGGAATGTCCCAGCAGAGCGAGCGGCTGCCGTCTGTGCTGTGTTCGGTATTGACAGTGAACGAGCCCTGGCTGGCGACCCACTGGTCGGACACAAGCCCGTCTTCGAAAGAGAAAGCCAAGGCTCCCGCGGCCATTACCTGGCGTGCAGAGAGCATCAGCAACAATAAAATCAGTTGAAAGGTTTTGTTGTTCATATTTTTAGTTAGTGTTATTTCGTAAGGCAATTCTCAATCATTCAAACAGCGTCTGGTCTTTTTCCACCTTCTTCAGGTCGTCGCGCTTCACGTTCTTGCCCTCTGACGATGACTGGACATCTGCTGAGACCCGGAGAGTCTCCACCGGAAGTTCGGATGAGATATAGTTCATTCGGTCGGCGGGAGCTGTGGTCTTGATGACGATACTCCCCGATACGGGCGAGGCTACGCCACCCTTCACCAGTGAGGCCGTGACCTTGATGTCGCCCGCCTTGTTGGTGCTCTGCACCAGCATGGGCGCTTCGCCCCACTCCATCTTGCCCACATTGTCGGCCGTTGGCGACAGCAATCGTCCCTCTCCTTCTATCGAAAACCTGACGAGGCTGTTGTTCAGGCGCTTCACGTAGCCGTATTCATCGACCATTTTGGCCACCACGACCACCACATCGGAGCCGTCGGCCATGAGCGGCATGCCCAGATTGTCTTGCTCCAAGATGATTTTCGCTGGCCGTGCGGCACCCGAAACCACGTGGGTAGCCACCACTTTGCCATCGATAAGCCCCTCAGCCTTGAGATAAGCCTTATCGTGCTTACCCGCGCGAAGCAGAGATTTAAGCTTCATAAAGTCGAAAACGTGGGGGAAGACTATACTTGGATGAGGTACGCCTTGGGGATTATGAGGTACCGTAAGCATCAGCGTGTCTTTGTCGTAAGCAATGAGCCTCACCTGCTCACAGTTGGTAAACACCGTCACATCCTGCGGAGAGAAAGGACTCATGACATGGGCTATATAGACCATAGGGCCCGACTCGGAGTTGGGATACTTCATCGACGGGTCGCGCTGCGACATGAACATATAGTAGGAAGTCTTGGGTTGGCGGAACGCATCCATGATGCCGCCATAGAAAGGATCGCAGTGATAGCCTCGCTGATGGTCGAACGAATGCCACAATGCACCACCGATATGCTGTCGAGGCTGGGCAAATATCTTCTTAATGTCTAACGGGAAGGAGAACGAATTGTCCTCATAGTGTTTGGCCTGAATGAGCATCGGCACCTCACCCCACTCGCGGGAAACCCTGCTCGTGGAGTTCTGCGCATTCCAATCGTCGGCATTGTCGCCCCACTCACGGGTGAAATAGCACTTCGTGGTATCCTTGCTGCCACCCTGTGGCACACCATAGTAGACCGAGAAATACTCTCTGCCGGCAGCAGCCTCCCTATCGTCGCAAGCCGTGTAGCAGCCTGGGTAGGGATATTCCTCATAGACAATGTCGTTGGCACGCTTGGCAAAGTCCTTGGGATACTGTGTCTCATTGAGTATCGGCTCCCACATGAGCACCGAGGGATGGTTGCGATCGCGCCTCACCATATTCCTGATATCGCTGTAGATGAAGTTGGCAAACTCCGGTTTGCTGTTCCAAAACTGCCAGCCCGGCGTAGCCACGATGACCAAGAGTCCCAGTTGGTCGCAGGCATCCATGAAAGCCGGGTCCTGCGGATAGTGGGCGCAACGTATGACATCCATACCCGCATTCTTCAGCTTAAGAGCGTCACGATAGTGCAGACTGTTGGTCAAGGCAAAGCCCAACACCGCAAAATCCTGATGACGGTTGGCTCCAAGGAGTTTGTGATAAGGCTTTCCATTCAGGTAGAATCCATCGCGTCCACGCATCTCTATAGTCCTGATGCCTATCTTCTGAATATATCCATCCACGGACTTTCCCTTGGCGTCTTTGACAGATACCTGCAGGTCGTAGAGTGAAGGAGTCTCTAGAGTCCATAATTGTGGGTTGGGAACCTTTAAGACCGAGGTAATATCTGACTCTGTATCAACGGTTAAGCGATGAGTTTTCTTGGCCATGAGCTTGCCTTGATAGTACAAAGCGAAGGTCACCTTGCCATGGAATGGAGCCGGCTTCTCATTTCTTACATTCAGTTTGAGATTGACATCGGCCTTGCGGTCGGACACATGGCTGTAAGAAACAAACAGGCCTCCACCGGCGGTCTTGTCCACCTGATTGGGGTCTGAGATATAGGTGTCATCGTGACCGATAAGCCAGCAATCGCGATAGATGCCGCCAAAATAGGCAAAATCGAGCAACGACTGAGGCTTGCCCGGAGGATAGGAGCCGTCGTCGGAGTTGTCGGCCCACACTGTCAACACATTTTGCTTATCGGCAGAGACATATTTCGAGATGTCAACAATGACGGGCAGAAAGCCTCCGAAATGCGAGGTGAGCAGGTGTCCGTTAATCCATACTTTGCTTTTGCCCATGATTCCCTCAAAATGAAAGAACATTTTTTTCTTCATTTCTGCCTGAGAAAGCACAAAGTGCTTCCTATACCACACCTCACCTTGATAGTTCTTTCCGCCGCTGGCCTCTACCGGAAGCAGTTCAATGCCGTTGGGCAGGTTCACCCTTGACCACTGACTGTCGTCATAGTCGGGTGCGAATGCTTCGCCTACCAAGGCTCCCTGGTAGAATCGCCAGCCACCATTCATGTTGATAGTGATACGGCCTGAGCCAGGGCTGTCATAGTAGCCCGCCTTCGAGAATGTATAGTCGTTGGCGTGGAGCGACAGGAAAAAAAGGACAGAAAGTACAAGAATCAGATGTAGTCTTTTCATTGTTTTGGGGGTTGGATTAGGGGTTAGGGGTGACCTCATTATGAGGTTATCCTATTGCAGGCGCACGATGAGGGGTGTTTGCTTGGCAGCGAGAAACTCCTTCACGAGCTCGTGCCAGATGGTGGCGTTGCGAACGCCGTTGCCGGTCCATCCTGCTCCGAAATAGTAGGTGTACCTTTGCTTGGGCGAAATGGTCGTGATGCCCACGGCATGGCCCATGATGTCTCGGTCGTCACGATTGAATTTCAACACACGAGTGGTATCAACACCCTGAGGATAAATTGTGGCGACATAAATCTGGAAGCCGTGTTTCTCTGGACTATCCGTGGGGTCGGCGTACTCCACAAAGTTCTCTCCCAGATGAATATTGGAGGAAATGCCCTTGTGGAGCACCACTCCGGAACAGAGTTTCTGCGTCTTCTGGAGATGCTCATACCACACCGTGATCTGATTGAAGTAGCTTCCCTTGTCAAGACGGATGAGCCGATGCTCCCTCACGCCGCGCTGTCCATCGATGGTTGTGGGCGTATAGACAAACTCTGCAGTGAATCTCAGTGGACCGTTGTCCATCACCTTGTAGGTCTGATAGCAATAGGGCATGACAATACTATCACCCAACATGATGGCCGGTGTGCCGCAACCCAATGTTGGGCCCACGTTATAACAATCGAGCCCATTGCCATGGTCGAGGTGAAGAGAGTTCTCGCGCTTCACCGAGTCGGCCTCTGCCGTGAGGCCCTTAGCCCTCAACTCCTTCTCCAGATGGTTGGCCTGGTCTACCTTTTCATAGCGATCGGCCACTACAAGCTGGGGTACTGACTTCAGCCAGACATCGAATCCAAAGGCTTTCTCACCAGTTTTCTGTAAGGCAGGTCCATAAGCGCGGTATGCTGTGAGGTCGTTTTCCCAGGTGAAATCGTCCACACGCCATGCATACAACCGTCCATCTACAGAACTGTTGGCCGTTTGTGCCTGTCCTGGCATGATGTGGAAAGTGGTAGTGCAGTTGGGAAAAACCGATGCTTCTACCAGAAGCAGACTGTCGGAAGTGAGCTGGAAGGCAACCTGCTGGCCATAAGCATTACGCACGATAACGGGAGAAAGATATTTCAAACCGAGTCTGTCGTAAACCTCCTTGGCCTTGATGCTTACCACTTCACGCCGTTGAACAGCGGTGGGATTGGTCACCATGAGACTGATTTCATGGGCCATAGCCTCCACTCCACTGAGTCCTAACCCTCCCAACAGCATGACTTTGCAAGCCATAGAAGACCAATTATTTTTTTTGAATAATGCTTTTTCCATAATATATATCATATTGACGAAGTTGCTTGCCTACTATGTTCTGACAGCATATCGATGTTTCCACTGCATTTCCGTGAAGGAACGCATGGCTTAGTAGGCCATCAGTTCCTTTAAAGTCTTATTCTTAAACCAAGGGTCTTCTATCTCGCGCAGCATCTTGCCCATCTTGCGGCACAGGCGACGGTATTCGGCCTTACGGCTCTCCACCGGAATATTGTGCTGCTGATAAGGGTCTGTCCAGTCGTCGAAGAACAGCGTCTTGACCAGTTTTCCCTTCCGATTGATGTAGAGGGCCAGTGTATAGTGGGAAGTCTTGATGCCTCGAGAAGACGGGAAATAGTCTTGCACGATGCCGTCGGCCGACTTATTGCCATCCATATTCTGGATATACAGGGCTGCATCGGGTCTGCGCACCCGAGCCTTGGCGTTCTCGAACAGGGCCGAATAGTCGTGGCCTTGAACCGAGGCAGGGATGCCTTTCTTCAGTCCGGCCATACCCAGCACGGTAGGCATGATGTCGGGCGACGAGAGCATGAGGGAGTCAACCCTCGGCGTAATCTTCCCGGGATAGCGCACCATGAACGGAATATTCATAGCTTCAGTGTAGGGCGAGTTCTTCGGATCGTCCACGCCCTGACTGCACATGGTCTCTCCATGATCGGAGGCAAACACCACGATGGTGTTGTCTTCGAGTCCCATCTCCTTGAGTGCATCGAGTATCTGACCGAAAGCACGGTCCACACCCGTTACCGAAGCGAAGTAGAATGCAGCCGACCGGGCCTTATCCATCGTGCGATTGGCATTGTCGCGCACCAGAAGACTATCTATGGATCTATCCTTATATATATTGTAGTCCTCCTCCATGCAATCGTTGAGCGAACGGTAAGGACTGTGGGGCGGATTCATGGCTACCATAAGAAAGAACGGTCGCTTGGCATCTCTCACCTGATGGACATTGCGGATATAGTCGGCAGCCACCTGTGCCTCATAGAGCGGAGACCACTCGTGGGGCTCATGCTTCTGTCCGGCTGTGTCCCAATAGTGCGGATTCTTATGTTCATCGAAGGTGCCGTAAGAATACCAGTAGTTGAATCCGTGGCGTCGTTCCGCCGGAGTGTAGGCATCCCACACAGGATTGGTGTTTTCCACATAGTGACCTGGATTGGCGGGATCATTCTTCTCTGGACGATCGGCATGCAGTTTCCCGATGTAGCCGCAATCATATCCTGCCTGACGGAACACATCGCCTATGCAGGTTGTCTCAGGTCGGATGTAGCTGAAGGGGCGCAGGTTGTTGCAGTTGAGCGATACTCCACTCTTATTGGGATACATGCCCGTGAGCAGACTTCCACGGTGGGGACTGCTCAACGGGAAGTTGCTCTGGGCCGATGTGAGCACGATAGATTCGCGGGCAAACTGGTCCAGATGGGGCGTGACAGTGGGGTCGCCCTTGAATTTCACTTGCTCTGCATAGCCAGGAGCACTCCATATCCCCAAGGCGCAGTTGCGAAACTGGTCGGGAAATACATAGACCACGTTGGGTTGGGTTGTTGGCCCACCAGCAGCAAAGAGCATCTGGGGAGCCAACGACAGGGTATTGATTAATAAGTTGGTTCTTTTCATTTTCTTCTATATAATGCTTCCAAGAAATAATAATCCGCATAATTTAACGGAACATCTATCTCATTGTTGTGTGGAATACTACCTACTGAGTGCATCAGCAGGAAGCAACCGTTCTTGCCCAACGGCGCACGATAGTCGGGCGAAGACAGCGAAAGCATGATTCTGTCGGCCAATTTGGCATAGCCATTGTCTGGAAGATACTCGTTCATCTCATACAACGCTGAGGCCAGACACGAGGCGGCTGAGGCATCGCGATACTCATTGGGGATATTGGGAGCATTGAAATCCCAATAGGGCACGAGGTCATCGGGTAGAGTCTTGCTCTGCATGATATAGTTCAGGGTTCTCACAGCCTGATCGAGATAGCGTCTGTCGTGGGTAAACCGGTAGCAAACAGTATAGCCATAGACTGCCCAAGACTGTCCGCGGGCCCATCCGCTTTCATCGGCATAGCCCTGTGCGGTCTGCTGATGAAGCACGTCTCCGGTCTCTGGGTCATAGTCTACTACATGATAACAGCTGCCATCCATGCGGAAATGATGCTCCATGGTGGTGTTGGCATGGGCCACGGCAATCTTCCAATAAGTGGAGTCGCCACTCAGACGAGTAGCCTCAAAGAGGAGTTCAAGGTTCATCATGTTGTCGATAATCACCGGACACTTCCAGCCGCGCTGCGACTGCCAGCCTTTGTCCACATTCCATGACTGGATGACACCAGCCTTTTTGCGGAAGCGGGTGCTGAGCGATTTGGCCGTCTGGATGATGACCTTCTTACTGTTTTTGTCAGGGTTGAGGCGATATCCATTGAGATAACTGCAACCCATGATGAACCCCACGTCGTGGTGCCAGGTGAGATACTGGATGGAATCAAGCATGAGGGTGTACTTCTTGGCTTGGGTCATCCATTTCTTGTCGCCCGTGAGACGATAGAGATACCACAGACTTCCTGCAAAGAAGCCAGAGCACCAGTCGTCGGTGGGGATATAAACCACCCTGCCCATCTTATCCATGGTCTTAGGAATGCGGAGCTTGCCGACAGTCTCAATCTGGTCGAGCATTAGAGAATACTGGCGCGAAGAGTATGCCACGTCCTCGCTGAACACGTTATCTGCGGACTTCGATTCCGCCAATCCATAGGTTGGGATGATCAAGGCAATCCCCAAAGAGCAAATAAATTTCTTAAATATCATGTTAAAGCTTGTTTAGTTCGATGTTGTAACTCAATCCATCTTTGCAGATGACCTGTATGGTTGTGGTCTTGTTGGTCTGCTCAATCAGTTTGATATTGGCACTCTGATTGAACTCCCACTTGCCGAGCAGCGTCACCGTTACGGGGATTTCCAAGCTGGAATCCTTGATCCACGGACGACCGTAGATACTGCGTTCCACCCGTTTGCCATCCTTGTAGGCGTCGTCGCTCGGCCCACGATAGAGAGCTAAATCAGGTTGTGCCACGGTGAGTACCATCTTGTCGGCCCCAAGCTGGCGCACCATGGCCAGACAAGTGGTATCGGTTTTGAGCAGCGGACCACCGGGAAGGATGGATTGTGGCTTCTCAAAGATGACGTAAGACAGTGATTTGGTAGCCTCCGAACGCACGATATGTGCATTCCGATTGTTCTCTATCACGGTGTATGACGGTGCGGTAGCAAATACCGAGAGCTTCTCCTGGGTAGTCTGCGGGAGCACGGCATACTCGTAGGATGCACCTTGCGGAGCCTTGCCGTGGTCGATGATGAGCGAGGCCCACATCCCCTCGTTGGGTACGTCGGTATCATTGTTGCGCGACTCCTGGCGCACCAACCCCGTGAATACGGTCTTCTTCGGAGTGTAATAGCCAGTGCCCATTGGGTCGAGCCATACTTTACCATTACTTTGATAGTTCTTCCAATAATTTTGACTCTGCTCATCTGGAGCAGCCATCTGGAAGACAGTGGTCTCCGTATTGTTCTTGGTGTCGTTGTCTTCAATATCGCTTCCCAGACAAACAATCACGTCATCAAAGAAATGATACGACTTGCGGGCACGGAAAGAACCGTTATATTTGTCGTGCTCGTGGAGTTTCACACCGAAGTTTCCGTTAGAACCCAACTGAGAAAGTCCGCCGGCAAATGCCTCGTCGGAGTAGAGCATCTCCTCCACTCCGGAAGAAATGTCCACATTTCTAATCTTAGCCTTGAGGTCGGCAAGCGGGAGGTGGATGGAAGTAGCACCGGGAATTCGATTCCAATCGAACCCATCCATCTGCCAACCACTGGTCTTCTGTGTCACTTCCCTGCCCTTCGGGGCTGTGAGAATCTGCATACTGCCATAGCCCAGATAGCGTCCATACTGGTTTTCGCCCACGTAATGCTCACTATCCCACAGGTAGCGGCTATGACCACGGACTACTGCCGACCAGTTGTTGCGGCGCTGAACCGATACACAGGCATAGCCCAACGCCATATTACCTTGTGGATCTGACTCCGGCTGCACGCCTTTAGTGGTGAAATCCATGAACACTTTCTTATCGTAAGTAGATTTAGGATTCTTCACCAATCGCAGGTACACAGAGGCCATATCCTCGTCGAAACCCTTTTCTCCATCAGGCGTTCCGGCCATGGCTATATAGGCATAGTGAACCGGAGTGAGGCGCCCCTTACCATCGGGATGACGCCCCGACATGGAAAGCGGGAAGTGAGTGGTGTTGCAATAGAATCGCATGGCCAGCAAAGAATTCTTCACAGTCTGATGGGCCAGCTCTCCAACGGCAAACTGTGTCTGGCTCAAGACGTAGATCATCTGTGTTGCACCGTTCAGTCCGCCTATGGCATAAGCCGGGTAATTGTTACAATGATGATAGGCTGAACCATCTATCTTGAAGGAGTCCATCAGTCCGGGAGCGGGACGGCAGCCCCAATCTAACCATCGAGAGCATGAGCGGATGTAACGAATCTTCTCTGGAGAGTCATCCATCAGCAGGATACTGGCCATACATCCGAGGGAGGCAGTGTTGAAAGTATCCATATCCATACCATTCACCAAGGGCTTCACATAGAGCTGATTCACTTGGGAATACCAAGCCATCGTAGCTTCGGCTTCCGACAACTTGCCGGCTTCCTTCAGCACATCCTTCATGAGGAAATAAGCAATATACATGCTTCTAAGGCTGTAGCCATAGTGATGAATGTTTCCCCAGCATGACCCGTAGGTAACTCCTTGGTCTGTAATGTGGTCGTACATCAGGAGAAACATGTTCTTCAACTCGTTCATCTCCTCCACGTTGGCTGCATTATTATAGCCAATGGCTATCTTCTGCATGAGCATGAAATAGTCGTTCATCTCAAAACCGGTACGCGTAAGGATTTCCTTATCCCATTTGGGGAGCATGCGTTCGTAGGCTTCCGCATGGCGTACAAACCAGATAGGCACACCCGTCACCTGCCCGTTCTTCTCCTTAATCTTATAAGTCTTGAATTTGGCACGCATCTCATCCATCTGCTTGGCATAGAGCTTGGCTGGAGTATAGATCAGCGAGCGGAAGCGGTTTTCCATGATTTTGCTTTCCTTGCGCTCTTGCTCGGTTACAGGTTGGAGCGACAGGTCTGACTTTACCCTTGAGTTTTTCAGAATCTGAAGCCAGTCGTTCTTGGTGTTTTTGTTCACAAAGGGAAGCTGTTCGTCGGCTGTCTGATAGCGCGGATCCACTTTGATGGCGGTAATCAGGTGATCGATATATAGCTGACCTTTGGTCTGCGGAGCCAGGATGCGTATCTCGTTCATCCCCTCGACGGGCGTACCCTCCATGTCGCGCTCATAGCAAACCCATGCGCCACGCCATCCCTTGAAATTGATATTCATCGGAAATGAGGTACATACCTTGCCATCTTTGCAAAACTGAAAGGTGATAGACTTGCCGGCCAAAGGCTTTTCGTTGTACACCCAGACGATGAAAGCAGAGAGATAGTTGTCTCTTCCGCCCTTCACACGAGGCTCAAACTGCAGGTCTTTCTTGAGAGACAGCACGCCACCCGACTGGAAATCCCACTCCAACGACTTAGCACCATTCTTATAATGGGTACCAGAAAGAGAAACCTTCGAGTTCTCAGCCTTGATGAACTGCAGGTCTTTGTTGTTCTCAAAAGAGAACATTCGCGGGTCATCATATAGCTGCGCCGACAGGCTCATGTACCCGAAAGTACAGAGCACTGCCAACACAAACCATTTCTTTGATACTTGCTTCATGATATGAATCATTCTACAACTTTGATGTTCAACTCGCGAACCACACGCGATTCGGCCTTATAGTTGCTATTGGTAGCAAGGAATGTTGCCTTGTAGACTCCTAAATCATTATAAGTATAGGTATAGGTGTCCAGTCGGCCGGTAAGATCTTTGATGGACGCTCCCGCATCAGGCGAGCAGGCATTGGCCAAGATCAGGTCGGAAACCAACCAGCTATACTTCAAATCGGTACCACCATTGGAGCTATGGATGAAGAAATCGCCACTCTTTGCACCCGTGAGATTCCAGATTCCACTCATGTTATTGGTCACCGTACCATATTCACGATTAGTCGTCATATTCTTCTGGTCGCTCAGATTATGATGGCACATCATGTTCACGGGGGTAAAACCGAAGTTCATCGCATACAATTCTGAGGAGGTTCCATCCTTCATCTGATTCACAATCTTCATTCCCACGAAGTTCACTCTGG
Source organism: Prevotella sp. UBA1705 (assembly GCA_002317385.1). Lineage (GTDB taxonomy): Bacteria > Bacteroidota > Bacteroidia > Bacteroidales > Bacteroidaceae > Prevotella. Next base: position 90,387 of record DCJH01000044.1, read on the forward strand.
GCTGTGCAGCTGAATTGTCATGTCCCTGATAACGGGCGGCAATGGCCACACGTTTGCCCAAGTATGGGGTCAAGTCAACCTCCACTTGTACAGCTTTGGCTGCATTGCTCGGCGCAGTGGGAAGCGTTGCGGGGTCTACAAGGTCGTTCCATTTAAACTGTTCCACCAAAGCAGAGTCTGCTTTGAAATTGTTTTTGGCCATACCGGGGAATGTATCAGATATATACATGCGCAGCAAATCGGCCGCAGTGGTGGCATTACCATACTGATACCATACCGCAAAGGATAGTTTTGAGGAAACGATATCTGCCGGATCCACCTGGTCGCGGTCCTTGTAGATATACTGTTTGCCTTTCTCACCACTGAAGAAGGTGATGAAATCGGGCGTTCCGTCCATAGTGAAAGTCATCGGTGTGCCTTTTTTTACAAACACCGTATCTCCGACAATCGATACATTCTCTGTACTATTGACAGCCACATTCAGGGCAGCTTCCTCCTTCAATTCGTCTTCGCAGCTGCAAAAGGTGCAGGCCAACAGCGAGAGAATAATATATTTGTAGTGTTTCATAATGTATGTTTCTTGGTTTAAGTCATTACCAACCGGGATTATTACCTGTGATTTTCTTGTTGACTGCCAACTCGTTAGATGGGATAGGGAAATAGTTGTAAGCATCCGACACCTGGAAATAGGTGTACACGTTGGATGGTCCCTGTGTCCAGTTAGTACCACTCTGGGCCCGAGGTGCCAGTTCGTTCATATTCTTGGTGAACTCTCCCCAACGTATCAGGTCGAAGCGGCGGGTCATCTCGAAGCACAGCTCCATAGCGCGCTCATCCTTAACCGACTGACGGAAGGCATTCTGGTCTAATCCGCTCAACTGGCTGATTCCAGCGCGATTACGCACAGCGTTGATGCATTGGTATGCCAAATCCGTAGGACCGCCGTTCAGTTCATTCTCACATTCGGCCACCATCAGCAGCACGTCAGCATAGCGTAGAATCGGGAAATTGATGAGGGTGTAGTTCTTATTCTTCTTGTCAGCCTCATACTCTCTGCGCCATTTGCCGCACATACGACCATAGTCCACGGTCTCGGTGGTCTTCTCTCGGTCGCCATAGTTGGCATTAGCCTGGGTGTCGCCATAGCTATACGACTGAGGTCCGTACTGCGACTTCACCTCATCCAGCTTGCCTTTCTCGAACAATCGGCCGTCAACGGCATTGCCCGACTTAGACTGCGTGTAGGTAAAAGGAGCGATGCTCCAGTTCATTCGGTTCACATCGTTGTTGGCTACATACAGTTCATAGAGCTTCGGCGTGCTCCAGAAGAAGCAATAACCATAGCCGGGATCGGCCTTACCAGTAAGCTCAGCCTTGCTCGAAAGGTCGGGAGCCTGTATGCCGATAATGTTGCCAACACGGCCCTCGGTTCGTGTATCGGTGCTATAGGTTCCAGTAAACTCTGCCTCCCAGATGCTTTCCTTACCCGTGGTGTTATATTTGTCGGAGCACTGGTCTATGAAATAGTCCCAATACTTGGGGGCAAGCGAGTGTCCCTCCTGCATCACCTTCTGGGCAAAGCCATTAGCCTGGGTGAAATATTCCTTGATTTTGGTCTCGTTGGGAGCAGATCCATCGCGGAAGTGCTCACCTGCACGAAACATATAGACTCTGGCCAGGATGCCCCAAGCCACCGACTTGGTCACTTTACCAGGCAGATAATCAATATCGGATGCGCTCTTCAGGTCGGCAGCGCTCTCCTCCATCTCTTTGCAGATGAAGTCGTAGATGGTCTCCTTGGAGGTTCGCTCTATCTGCAATCCCTCCACCGACTGTGTCGAAGAGGTCTTAAAAGGAACATCACCCCAGCATTCCACGAGGTTGAAATAATAGAACGCGCGCAGAAATCTCGCCTCGGCAATATCCACCTTGCGATTGCTTTCATTCATGTCGGGTACGTTGTTGATTTCCTCCATGAAGATATTGGCACGATTGATACCCGCATACAGTGTGTACCAGAAGGAGGTTACACCCGGGTCGCTGCTGTTGGCGTTGTTGCAGATAAGTCCGCGATTCACCGGCGAACGGCCTACTCCACCGTATGACTCCAGGTCGTCGCCTCCTACCAGGTAGTAGTAGTCGCTACCATAGAACGAAGTTTGGGTCAGAATGGCATAGATACCTTTCAGGAACGACTCAGCCTCGGTCTCATTCTTAAAATAACTTCCCGAGGTGGTGCTGGTGGGCTCCTTCTCCAAGAAGTCGCTGCATGAGCTGGTGAGCAGGGCTGCAGCAGCAAATAATATTATGGATGATTTAAACAATTTCATATAATTTCAAAGTCTAAGGGTTAAAAGTCAAGATTTACACCAAAGCTAAAACTACGGGCTCTGGGATAAGCCGAGAAGTCCAGACCGGGCGTCAGAGCACCATCTTTGATGGAAACCTCGGGGTCGTAGCCACTGTAGTTGGAAATCGTAAAGAGGTTTTCGGCTGCGAAATACAGTCTCAACTGATTGATTCCCACACGCGACATCATCTTCTGAGGGAAGGTATAGCCAAATGTCAGGGTCTTGAGGCGCAGGAATGAGCCGTCCTCGATGATTCTCGAAGAGAACACACGGTTAGAGCTGGAGGCAGTGGCGCGAGGAATATCGCTCGTAGGATTATCCACTGTCCAGCGGTTAGCATAGCTGGCATACTGGTTCAGGTCACGCATTCTGTTCCAAGAGCTCTCAAACATCAGGCGGTTGGCGTTCAGCACATCGTTGCCGTAAGACCACTGGAAGAAGATGCTGAGGTCGAAACCATACCAGTTGAAGGTATTGGTGAAACCTCCTGTGTGCACCGGAAGACCATTACCGATAACGGTACAGTCGCTTGAATTGATAACACCGTCGCCGTTCACGTCGCGATATTTGGGCATACCAGGCTGGGTGTTAGACTCTGAAACGAAGTGGGGAACGTTGGACTTCAACGAATAGGAGTCGCCCGACTTGTTGAAATCATCATACTTATAGGTTCCCTCGTAGATGTAGCCATACATCGAACCCATAGACTGACCTACTCTGGCGATATAGCTTGTCTGCGAGTTGAAGTTCTGGTCAAACTGTGCCGAAGTGAGCAGTGAGAGCTGTCCCTCGGTCAGAGAGAGTACCTTGTTCTTGTTGAACGCGATATTGAAGTTGGAAGTCCACTGGAAATTCTTGCTCCTGATGTTCACGGTGTTCAGCGTAAGCTCAATACCATTGTTCCTCACCTTACCCACATTCTTCATGGCACTGATGAAGCCCGAGGAGAGAGGAAGGCTCGATACCAGCAGCAAATCGCGAGTGGTCTTGCTATAGAAGTCGACGGTCAGGCCGATGCGGTCGTCCAGGAAACCGAGGTCGAGACCAAGGTCCCACTGCTCTGTGGTCTCCCATTTCAGATCTTTGTTGGGGATGGAGGTGGGCACCATACCCACATTCTTATTGTCATTGTTGAAAGGATACACGCCACTGGGCACGCTTCCCAGAGAGATCAGGTCGCCCTGACGGTCTTTCAGCAGTTGGTAGATACCATAGGTGTCATAGGGGCCCACACGGTTATTACCTGTCAGACCCCAGCTCAGACGCACCTTACCATTGTTGATGACATGCTTCAACGCCTTCATGGGCTTCTCTTCGGTAAAAGTCCATGCTAATGAACCTGAGGGGAAATAGCCGAAACGGTTGCTTCCGCGGAACTTGGAACTACCGTCGGCACGCATGGTAGCCGTGGCGTAGTACTTAGACTTGTAGTTATAGTTGAAACGTCCGAAGTAAGACATCATGGCCCAAGACGATTTAGATGAGGCTGTCACGGTAGGTGTACCATCGCTCATGCCAGCCATACCGAGTGACTCGTTGGGAATATTGATGGTCTTGAAACGATAATATTCATTGTCTGAGTTCTGCAGTGACATACCAATCAGTGTGTTGAAGAAATGCTTCTTCTGGAGATTGGTCTGCCAGGTAAGAGTGTTTTCGTTCAGCCACGTAGAGGTACGCGTGCGTGTTACCTGCGCATTTACCTTCTCAGTAGACGTACGACCGCCATAACGGGTCTTGGAATTGTTGAAGTTGTCGATGTCGCCTCTCACGTCGGTGTAGCCTCCCGAAACCTTCAGGCGGAGTCCTTTCATCAGTTCATACTCCAGATAGCCGTTGAACTGCACGTAGGTGTTGGTGCGCTTGTTATATTCATTGTTCAGCGACATGATGGGGTTGAAACGGTAGTCGTTGGTGTTGTTTACATCGTCGTCGGTTGCATTCTCAACAAGTGCATGAAGAGGCATTCCTGGCTGAGTAACAGGACGATAACCCCAAACGCTATAGAAAAGGTTGTTCATGCCCGAATAGGAATTCTGTGAGGGCGACTGACCCATCTGCTTGGTCTGAGAATAGTTGACGTTGAGGTTGATTTTCAGTTTCTTTTTATTAATCGTCGTACCCAGACGCCCCTGCAAACGATTGTAGTTGGAGCGCAAAACGATACCATCCTGATCATAATAAGACATGGAGGCATTGTAGCGCACGCCGTCGCTTCCACCTGTGAGGCTCACATTGTGGTTCTGCAGTGGCGCAGTCTGGAATATCATATCCTGCCACTTATACTGCTCGATGTTCTTATAGTCGTCCAGCGTCCACTGCTTGCCTTCATAGAGAGCAAGATAGGTGTTAGCTACAGTCGTGGGGTACATCTCATTCTGTAAAGACACAAACTCATAGGCGTTCATCATCGGAATCTTCTTAGACACCGACTGCCAACCGATACTTCCGTCATAGTGCACCTTGGGTTTGCCTATCTGTCCGCTCTTGGTCGTCACAATAATCACTCCGTTGGCACCACGCGCACCATAGATGGCAGAAGCCGATGCATCTTTGAGCACATCGATAGAAGCAATGTCCGAGGGGTTGATAGAACTGGCAATGGTGGGGTCTTCCACGGGGAAGCCGTCGATGACATACAGTGGAGAGTTGTCCTGTGTGAGCGAGTTGTTACCGCGAATCACAATATTCATCTTTCCGCCAGGCATACCTTCGTTAGACGAAACGTTGACACCGGCCAGACGTCCGCCCAGAGTCTGGTCGAACGAAGACACCGGAGTGCTCGTCAGCGCCGTCACGTCGGCCTTGGAAACAGCACCGGTCAGGTCGCGCTTTCTCACTTCCTGATAGCCCACCACCACTACTTCGTCCAGATTTTTGTTGTCTTCGAGCAGTGTAACGGTCATCAGTTTGCCGGGAGTGGCCTTCAAATCCTGAGAAACATATCCCAAGAATGAAAAAGAGAGAATGGCATTGGGCTTATCCACCTGGATGGTAAAGCCTCCGTCAAGGTCGGTCACCACGCCTGTAGACGAGCCTTTCACCAGAATGCTCACACCGGGCATACCTTCTCCGGTCTCGTCCTTCACAACGCCGGTCACCTTGTTCTGGGCATAGGTTGCTATGGCTGAGAATAAGAGTACCATCAGCATTAGCCCTCTAAAAAATTTAGATCTTAGATTGTTCATGTGTCATAGGTTTATTGTTATTTAAATCTTATAGCGCAAAATTAATATTTCTTCAACACGACACCTTACCTAATAGTACAAAAATAATCTAATATCGTACAAACCCACTCTAAGAACTTAAAATTCAATCTATTGTACTAAAACTGAACTATTAAGAATAATTTAGGCACCACGCCAAAGAGATATTTGTCTATTTTTGCCACGTACTATAGTTTACCAAAATCAAACTTAATGATATGAACTTAAACAATTACTTACTTGTACCTATCTCGCTATGTGTTTTGGCGAGCTGTTCAAATGATGAAATCAATGACCATGCGGCCAGTACTCCGCAAAAAATCACCGTCAATGCCTCTGCCCTATCTGGCGAAGACGGCACCCGGGCAACTTATGAGAAGGTGAACATCGGTGGACTCGATGCCGTGAACGTGGCATGGAAGGCCGACGACAAGATTACATTCTTTGCTTCTGACACCAACTTCGGCACATTCACCGTGGCTGGTATCGATGCCAACGACAATCATCTGGCCACCCTCACCGGTCAGATTCCGCAGACTCTCACCGCCGAGACACCTGTGGCCGCCTACGTAGAGAATAGCAATGTGAAGCTCGTAGACAGCAACAAGCACATCGAGGTGGACCTTTCCAATCAGGATGGAACATTCGAAGATGCCATGACGCGTAGCCTGCTCTTTGCCAATGCCACCTATACGCCGGGTGATACCAAAGGCCCCAATATGGCATTCCGCAACAAGATGTCGTTCCTCAAGATGAATCTCGATTTCGGTAGCACCACCACCGGCACAGCCTCTCTGCGCATCACGGGTACCAACGTGTGCAGTCTGGTATGGGTGAACACCATATATAATGGAGGTGGCGGCACCAACAAGAAGGAAATCAACGCCATCACCGTGCCTTCGGTGCCCCTCAACAACGGCGTAGCCACAGCCTATGTGGCCATCTATCCGCAGGAAATAAGCAACGCCGTGGTGCAGGCACAACTCAACAATGGCGACATCTATACCTTCGACCTCACTACCGACGCCAAGAAAATTTCCTCGGGTACGCTCTATACCGTAACCCGTCAGGGCACGAAGATTGGCAATGTGAACGAGGCTGCCACGGCTTTCGCAGGTGGCGACGGCTCGGCCACCAATCCTTATCAGATTGCGACCATCAGCGAACTGAGACTGTTGCAGGAGAAAATCAATACAGGCGAGAAGGATTTTGTGACCAAGAACTATGTCATGACAGCCGATATTGCCCTCAACGGTGAGTGGACTCCCATTGGAAACAGCGCCAACAAGTTCCAGGGAACATTCGATGGAGCCAACCATTCTATCACAGGTGCCATCACTGTCAGCAGCTTAGCCTTGAACGAGGGCGCCGGAATCTTCGGTGTCATCAGTGGCGCAACCATCAAGAACCTCAACAACCAGGCTTCCATCACGGTCTCTGTGGCCGACCCTGCCAAGAATTCCACATTCGTCGGCGGTATTGCCGGACGTGCGCTCTACAAGAATACGATTGAGCATTGCTCCAACCTGGGCGCCATCAGCTCTAATGCAGGCTTCAACGGCGGTATCCTTGGTCAGTTGTATCTCACCAACACCGATGCCAACAAGAGTGTTCAGGGCCGCATCGAGGCATGCTGGAACACTGCCAACATCACCAACTCCAATGGGGCTACAGGCACCATGGGCATTGGCGGAATTGTGGGCTCTATCAACACTTCGGACGCTACCGTGGTAGATTCAGCCATCGTCGTGGGATGCTACAACAAGGATAATGCACTGGTTTTCTCCGATCCCAACAAGAAAACTTCATATGTGGCAGGTATCGTGGGATATGTAAACCACAAGGGCACGGCCGACCACGTGCAGATTTATGCTTGCTGGAACTCGGCCAACACCCTGACTGGTACGGGCGCTGCAGCCATTGTCAGCTCTGCCGGAAGTACGCTTTACGACGTACATGCCTGCTGGACAAGATGGCTTGCCACCGTTCAGCGCTATGGAATGAACAACACTCTGCCCTATACAGACTGTGCTCATGGCAATGCCGACCGCCTGTACCCTTATAGCTCCAACGAGAAAACAATGAACGCCGCATGGGGTTCGAGCGTCTATAACTTCAATCCTAACACTGGAGAAATCGTAGTGAAATAACCCTATCATTATCCAACAGAAAATGAAAACATATATCAAACCTTTTTGCAAATACAAGACCATGAGCTCCGAAGCTGCTATGCTGGCTGCAAGCAATGGTACTGGCGATATGGTCTCTGGCGGAACATTGGCCAAACCGACCAACTTCTCGGAAACAGAGAACGACAATTACAACACGATAACCAATAAATCTGTCTGGGATGATGAGAAGTAACTATGTATATATCCTGCTGGCTGCCTCTACATTGGCCCTTGCAGGCTGCTCCAACGATGAGATGACAGACTCTACGTCTGCCAAGAACACTCAGGTCATCACCGTCAATGCGTCTCAGGGCACAGAGCCCACCCGTGCCACATATACGGAGCAGGGCACCGGTGCCGACATGTATCTGGCGTTCAATTGGGACGCCACCGACAAGATTAATCTCTTTGCCGATGCCACCAATGGCGCACAGATGAGTTGCGACAAGGTAAACAGTGCGAACGATGCCACCTTCAGTGGCTCGTTTGCTACCCCACTCACGCAAGCTACTCCCGTAACAGGCGCGGTAGATCTGACAGGCGTAACAACCAATGGTACCTCCATCACGACAGACCTGAGCCAACAAACTGGAACGTTGGCCGATGCCACTGCCCATACCATCATGTATGGCACAGGCACCTACGACCCTTTGGCCACCACTCCGGTCAACGTGAAATTCACCCAAAAGATGTCCATCATCAAGTATGTGCTCAACTTCCCTGATGTGGCCAGTGGTACGGCCCAGGTGAACATCAAGGCCGACGGCCAGTTTAACAAGGTGATTCTGAAGACCACCAACGGCAGCATTTCCTCACTCGTGGCAGGCGACATCAATATCGCCAGCGCTCCCATCGCCGACAACAAGGCCACTGTCTATGTAGCTGTTTATCCTTCGGCCATGAAGAACATCACGGCCACGGCCATTGTCAACGGCAACTACTACACCTATACCCGCAAGGCTAATGGTGCCATCGAAGCCAACAAGGTGTATAGCATTACCCGCGACATGGTGAAGCTCGAAGACACGGGCGTCGCAGCCGATAGCTATGCAGGTGGCGATGGCACGGTGGCCAATCCCTATCAGATTGCCACGGCTGCACAACTGCGTAAAATGGCTGCCGAGGTGAATGGCGCAACTGCAGCCAAGGCCTACCAGCTGACGCAAGACATTGCTCTCTCCGGCGCATGGGCTCCTATCGGAACGAATGCTTCTCAGATGAAGGGCGTAACCTTCGATGGTGGTAACCACATCATCCATGGCACGATCAATGTATCGAGTGTGGCAGCCAATGCCGATGGTGTAGGTATTTTTGGTGTCGTGAGCAGCAATGCCACGGTGAAAGACCTCATCGTTGATGCCAATATCACCAACACCTCTTCGAGCGCCACGACTGGTGGCATCGCAGGTAAGGTGCAATACAATGGGTCGATTGTCCACTGTCAATTCAATGGCCAGATCACTTCTTCCTCACAGTTCATTGGTGGCATTGCCGGAGAGGCTTACGCCACGGGAGCAGCTGTCCAGCAGTGTCTGATTGAGGCTTGCACCAATACGGGTAGCATCAGCTCTACGACAGCTCTGACCAATACCTGTGCCGTGGGAGGAATCATCGGCCGCGCAAATATTGCATCTGGTGCCTCGGCCCAAGTAATTGTCAAGGGCTGCAACAGCATTTCCGCAAGTTTAGGCTATACCAATCAGACTAGCTCACACTTTGCCGGCGGGCTTTGTGGAACCATCAACAATAATGTTAGTAACACCAACGTACAGTTCTTGTCCTGCTGGTGCGCCACGGACGAATTAGCATCAACGGCCAGAGCACTCTCCATCTGCTCGGGCAGCAATCCCCTGTTTACTGCGCATGCAGTGTTTGCCAAGGGTATATCCGGCGTCAATCTGTTCAGAAACTCCACCATGTCTACCATCGACCAAGGAACCACTGGTACGGAGACGGAGTGCAAGACCTTCAGCTCTGCCACTCCATGGACTGCCAATATCAACAATATGAATACCGTTTGGAACTCTCCAACCTATAGTTTCAACTCCAATGGAGTAATCCTAACCAAATAACACAGACTACTTTATATTTCCCGACGGGCTGCACGGATTATCCGGTCAGCCCGTCTTCTTTTTCTCCCCCATCCTCCCGCTTTTCCCTCCTTCACGCCATACACTCGTAATAACTACCTTATTGCGCCATAATTAGTACTTTATCGCACGACGATTAGGTACTAAAGCCCACACGATTAGCACCTTATTTCAGCAGCATATCAACCTATACTGTTTATCAACACATTATGATATAATTATCATTCGCTTAGTAGGGACATGCCACGTGTATGTCCGCACCGCCGGATGGCTACATACCATGCTCGGCAAAACCTCTCTTTCTTTATAACATAATGACACAGAACTGTTCATAATGACATATTATCCAGCCTTTGAGCCTATGACATAAGAAACGCTCCGCGTTTCACAATGACATGCAGAATAGCCTGATGTTGGTTTCATTGAGATGTCTTTTTGTCTTTATGTCTAAAAAATTTATGTCCTTATGATATTTTTTTGTCCTTATGTCCTAATAATACACAGGGAAAATATGTGGTTATGAGAAAGAGCTCTGTAGTTATGTCTATGAAAGAAGGGCTCTGTCGCCATCCGGTGGTGCGGACATACACGTGGCATGTCCCTACTAAGCATTTGCCATCCGGCCATAGAGTACGGCCAAGTTTCTATGTAGGACTCTATTATTGCATATCATTGGCACAAGGATTGGAATCCTATCAGGGATAAATTGTGATTCATGGAGGTTTGGTTCAGGGAGGATTCAAAAAAGGGCGCCGCGGGAAATGAATCCCGAGACGCCCTTCGTGGTTTTATCTAACAGTTTCAATCATTATCTGACAAGAGGGAAAGATAGGTGCGAAGAATGAGCCATGACATTTCCACAGGCGCTTTCCCCTTAGAATTTCACCCGTACATCGGCACCTGCCTGCACCGGATTGCCCCGCTGGGCAAACCATTGGGTGGGACCGGTGGCGGCACTGCTCACCGCGAAGACATTGTAACGTGAGTTGGTGAGGTTGCGGCCCCAGAGGTCTACATTCACTCGTCCGAAGTCGAGACCGAGGCGGGCGCCAAGCACTGCGTAGAACTTTTGGCTCTGAATGTTGGCTTCATCCCAATAGGTCTTTCCCTGTGCGTTGACGTTGGCCCCGAGGGTGACGCTGCGAAGCAGGCTCCCTGCGGCGAGGTCGAAGCGATAGTCGGCCGTCGCGGCCATCGTATGCTCTGGCACGAAAGGCACCCGGTTGTTCTTATAGTCGACCACCGTGGAGGTGCCTCTCGACGTGATGGTGTCCGAATATTCAGTAAACTGGGCATGGGTAAAGCCGTAGCTCATCTGCCACGACAGGTGGTCGTCGAGGGCGAGCCCACGCAGTGAGGCCTCGATGCCACAGCTCATGCTCTTGCCGGCGTTGGTCATCATGCGGCCAAAGCCATAGTTTCCAGCCATCTTGGAGAGTTGCTGATTGCTGATCTGCATATAGAATACACCAAGGTCGAGCTGCACCTTGCGCCCGAAGAGGTTGAGATGGGTGCCCACCTCGTAGTTCCAACTGGTCTCAGGCTTATAGGCAATGGTGCGGTTGATGTTGTCGTAGTCGGCCTCGGTGTGGGGAATGCTGTAGTCGGCCCGCTGCGAACTGTTGGCCTGAATCTCGGTAGAGAGGATGTCGGAGAACATCTGGATGTTGTAACCTCCGGCCCGATAGCCCTTGCTCACAGTGGCATAGAGGTTGCTCCCGTTGTCGGCCAACTGATAGGTTAGTCCGAACTTGGGTAGAAGTTGGTCGAAATGGTCGTGCGCCCGGTTGTCGAGCAGCGACGAAACGGTTACGGCAGCCTGCTGTCCCATGACGTTGGCCAATGAGTAGAAAGACGCACTGGTGTTATAACGGATGCTCTGATAACTCCAGTCGTAGCGCAGACCGAGTGTGGCTGTGAGCCTCGGCGTGAGGTCGAAATTAGACTCATGGTAAAGCCCGAGGTTGTAGGTAGGTGTGTGGAAGAGCCCCGGCACCTCGCGCATATCGGTGGTCATCGTCACGCCTCCGGCCTGCTCGATGATGGCGGCGGCCTGTGCCTGCGCTGCCTCGGGTGTCATGCCTCGGGCGATGAAGCGGGCGGCCATCGACGAAAGCATAGCATTATACATGCCGCGCTGTATGGTTGACCCGAGGAATGAGTCCATGTCTTGTCCGAAATTCACCGACCCATTGGTGCGGAGCCATGACAATCCGCCAAATGCTCCCACCGTCCAGCGCCAGAATCCGCCCACGGGCTGCCGACTCTTCAGTGTGAATTCCTGGGTGAGAGAGTTCTGCACCTGGCGCTCCACCATCTTCATGAAGTCGAGAGGCATATAGTCTATGTCCATCAGCATGTCATCGTTGAGATACTGATAGCTCGTGGTCGAGGCCACATCGAAGGCATTGGCCTGATAATGAAGGTCGAGCGCGGAGCTGAACAAATGGCGCTTGTAGCTGTTGAGCAGGTTGGTCGATGGGTTGGTGGCTATGCCGTCGCTGCCGATGAGACCATAGGGGAATCCGTTCTGACGGGTGTATTGATAATCGGCCATGAGGTTGATGTTCCACCGGTCAGTAGGTTTGAACACCATTTTCATGCGGCCGCCGGCTTCGTTATACTGGTCGGCTCTGTCGCCAAGTGTCTGGTTTCGGAAGAATCCGTCCTGCCCATTGTAGAATCCGGCGAGCGAGAAAGCAAACTGGTTGTTTACTTTCTGATAGTGCGACAGCTCCACATTGCGGTAGAAATGCGTACCGATACCCATCTTCAAATCGGTGCCCTGGTAGTCCATGGGACTCTTGGTGTAGAGCCTCACGAGTCCTGCTTCGCTGTTGAGACCATAGAGCGTGCCCTGCGGACCGCGTAGAATGTCAACACGTGCCAGGTCGTAGGTGTGGGTGTTGAAGGCCGATTTACTCATAAGCGGCATGCCATCGACATATATCGCCACAGCTGGCGAGTTGACGCGCGAGCCCGTGCCACGCACATAGATGGACGATGTGTAGCGCGAACCATAGTTGGGCATGGTGAAGTTGGGGACGAAGGCCGACAGCTCGCGCAGGTCTCTGGCACCGAGCGAAAGAATGTTTTGTCCGGAAAACATCGACGAACTGATGGGCTGCAAGCGCAGGCGATACTGCTCTTTGGGTTGGCGTATGACGAGCACCTCGTCCAAATCGTGCACACGCGAGGTGTCGTTCAGGTGGTAGTTCTCTGCTTGTGTGGGTATATAGCTTGCCATCAAGGCAAATGTGGCATACAAGATTCTTTTCATAACAATAAGCTATTGTTCTTCTTTTTCATCATTGATTTAATTCTTTTGCAAAGGTAAAGGAATTCTATAAGAAGCACAATCCCTATTTATTAGGAAAAGAAGAAGGATTAAACATTAAAGAATAAACAATAAACAGTATCGCTGTTGGCTGTCGATTATTCTTTTATGTTTAATCCGCAAAGATGATATCGTTTATTGTTTATTATTTAATGTTTTATGAATCATTGGTTCATTGCCCCACAATGTGGGCAGATTCCTTTCTCGTGGAGCTTTGCACCACACTTGCCGCACACATAATGAGCCCTACTATGCAGCAGATATTGACGTATGGCATAGTAGAAATAGAACACCAAAAGGATGTAACCCAAGTAGTATAACGTGGTGATGCTGAACACAATATAGTTTACTGCACACACCGAAGCCAGTCCACCCAGATAGAGCACGGCCTCGCCAAAGGGCAACTGATGCCTCACGTCGTCGAGAGCAGCAAGCGCAATGATGAGCATCGACCACACAAGGATGAGAAAGAAGCCCAGCGCCCGGGGCACAGAGAAGGGATTGAGCGTAGGATGGAAGTAGAAATGCTGCCACATCTGCGGTGCAAACGTCTGGATGCTGGCATAGACCGTGGCCGAAAGGGCCACGATTAGGCAGAGCAGCATGGGATAGAACGAGGTGATATCGTTAAAGTGAACGATGCGCGCCTTGCGCCTGAAGATGCTCCAAAACAGGTAGCTGGAAGCGAAAACGGCGATAATCGACAGGAAGATGATGACGTGGGCGTTGGAGAAAGCCGATATAAACTCGGAGATAGGATCATCGGGCATGGCGCTCTTGAGGAGTCTGTCCTCGTGCGTCCAGCCGAAGGCCGAGGTGTCGTTGGCCAGTTCCACCCACACGGAGTCTATGGTGTCGTTGGGCATTATGCGGATATCGGCCACCACGAGATGACTTCCTTTATGCACCACGAATGAGTCGGTCTGCATGCCGCTGATAAGTTCTTCGGGAAAAGAACGTAGGAGTACGAGACTATCGGCCTTGACTACGAAGTTGTAGTTGTTGGTATAATGATGAGAAGAAAAGAACGACAGCGAGTCGATCTGCTTCTCGCTGAAAGCAAAGGGAGCCCTGTTCTTACGATGATGCTGATAGCACGAGCCAAGGGTCACGGTGAGGACGGTCACCATGAGCAGGAAGAAGGTATGACGCAAGCTGGAGGACTTTCTCATTGTTATTATTTTTCGCTATAAATATTCATCTGACATTCGGCGCAGTTGAACTCCAGACGGAATCGCCGTCCGTCGCCCAATCGCAGAGAGAGCGGCTCTCGCCAGGTGGGTTTTTGCCCACCGTGCTTCACACAATAGCCCAAGGTGTAGCGCAGACAATGGCGACACTGCATGACAATGGCTTCCTGTCGGGCACGCTCCACCTCCATGGCCGGTCCGAGCTGGGGTAGACCGTGATGGGCATAGAAGTCCTGCGCCAGATGGTTGGAAACGTTATAGAGATAGGTGAACTTGCCATAGGCCGGCTGCCAAGCGCGCGCGTCTTCTTCCCCACTCTTCCCCTGTATGGACTGATTTTCTATGGACGATTGCGCATGATGGTCCAGAATGACCTGCGAAAGGGCATCGGTGGCCTGGCGGCGAAGGTCAGACAGGAGGCTCGAAGGCACGAACCATTGGTCGGCATGCGGCTCAATCTTGATATCGTCGCATGTAAAAATAGTATTGCCCAACTTGAGCAACTGCTTGCGAATGTTATCTCCTTGCGGATTTTTGGCCAGTTGATGGTCGAAGACAATGGTTGCCGAAACAGAAAGTGGATGGGCTAAAGCCTTGGAAACAAAGGTCATCGTGAGGCAGAATCCATCGTCGGTCGCACCAAATTCCATAGTGACAGGCAGACGTCGGTCGGCCGTTTGGCCAGATAATATCTTACTGAAGGCTTCGTCGCTGTTGCGATAGAGCGCCGTGTGGGGCTTGAGTCCCTGGGGCATACGAAACGGGTACAGGCGGTTGCCCACTACCCTATTCACGCGGAATCCCACCAGCTCGTGGTCGGAATTGATGAAGCAGAGCCCGTCGCCGTTGGTGAACGATGAGGTGCCGGCCACATTGAACGAGTCGGGGCGCATTTCCTTCACGTGGCCCACGTATTCGCCCAGGGCCTTGGGGGTGTCGAAGGAGGCAATGTCGGGCTGGCGCCCGTTGAGGAAGTAGGACGTGAACCCACGGTTGAATGTCTTTTGGAGGTTGGGCTGGAAATGGTGCTCCACCCGCCCGAACGAGGCCCGGCAGTAGCGCTCGGGATGTTTCTCTATGAGCTGGTCGAGGCGCTGGCTGAAGGCCGACACCACATTCTTCACGTAGCCCACGTCTTTCAGCCGGCCCTCAATCTTGAATGAGCAGGCTCCGGCCTCGGCCAATGGCTCCAGGCTGTCTATCTGGCTCATGTCCTTGAGCGAGAGCAGGTGGCGCCCTTGTTCTATCACTTGGCCGTCGGCATCGAGGAGGTCGAATTTCATGCGACAGAACTGGGCACACTCGCCCCGGTTGGCCGAGCGCCCGAAACAGTGCTGGGAGGCATAGCAGATGCCCGAATAGCTCACGCAGAGCGCGCCATGGACAAACACCTCCAGCTCCATGTCGGGCACTGCCTCGTGGATGGCCCTGATCTCTTGGAGCGACAACTCGCGTGCGAGCACGGCTCGCGTGAAGCCCAGCGAGCGTAGCCATCTCACCTTCTCGGGCGTGCGCGTGTCGCACTGGGTCGAGGCGTGGAGCATGGGGGCATGGCCTACCTTTTCGAAGGCCACGTGGTGCATCTCGATGACTCCCATGTCCTGCACCAGGATGGCATCGACGCCTATCTCGGCCAGGCGGATGAGGAACTGCTGGGTATCGGGCAGCTCGTCTTCGTAGACAATGGTATTGACGGTGACGAAGACGCGCGCGCCATACTGGTGGGCGTAGGCACACAACTCGGCTATATCGTCCACCGTGTTGCCTGCTGCTGCCCGGGCGCCAAAGCGTTCGGCGCCGATATACACGGCATCGGCTCCATGGCTGATGGCAGCCATTCCACATTCAAGATTCTTGGCGGGTGCAAGCAGTTCGAGTTTGCGCATGGGATGTTATCTTATTTCCTCAATGTTATAGGGTGTCTCCTGGTAGACATAATAGTTTATCCAGTTGCTGAACAGGAGGTTCGCGTGCGAGCGCCATGTGACGAGCGGGCCCTTGGCGGGGTCGTTGTCGGCATAATAGTTGAGCGGAATCTCCACATCATCACGCTTGCCATGGTCGCGCCGATACTCCTTGTCGAGCGTGTCGGGGGCATATTCCAGATGGCCGGTGATGAAAAACTCGCGTCCGTTGCGTGCCATGACCATGCTCACCCCACTCTGCGGCGACTCCGCGATGACGGTGAGGTGGGGCACCCTCTCGATATCAGGGCGCCTTATCTCGGTGTGCCGGCTGTGGGGCATCATGAACACGTCGTCGAACCCACGGAAGATGGGCAGCTCGGGTACCAGGGGTGTCTGCCGGAAGATGCCAAACATCTTCTTGGGCAGTGGATATTTGGGCACGCCATAGAAATGGTAGAGGCCTGCCTGCGCCGCCCAGCAGATGTAGAGCGTGGAGGTGACGTGGGTGCGTGCCCAGTCGAATATCTCCTTGATTTCCTGCCAGTACTCCACCTCTTCGAACTCCAGTTGTTCAATGGGAGCGCCGGTGACGATCATGCCATCCCACTTTTGCTGCTTCAGGATGTCGAAATCTTTGTAGAACATCAGCATGTGCTCGATGGGCGTGTTCTTCGGCGTATGGCTCTTGAGTTTCATGAAAGTTACCTCCATCTGCAAGGGCGTGTTCGACAGGAGCCGTATGAGGTCGGTCTCGGTCGTAATCTTCAGGGGCATGAGGTTGAGGACAACAATCTTCAGCGGGCGCACCATCTGTGTGTGGGCCCGGCTCTCGTTCATCACGAAGATGTTTTCCTGTTTGAGAATTTCAACGGCAGGTAACTTATCCGGTAATCGTAAAGGCATTTCTGTTGGCGTATTAAATAATGGACAAAGTTACGAATTTTAGCCCTCATTACATCAAAAAAAGGATGCAAAATTTAACTTTTGCATCCTTCTTGTTACGGTTGTCTTGTCCGACGTTGATTACCAGAGCTGGAGTCGGCTGCTCTCGGGGAGATACATCTTGTCGCCCTGCTTCACGCCGAAGGCGTCATACCAAGCGTTGATGTGGGGCAGCGCCCCGTTCACGCGCCATTCGCCCAGAGAGTGTGGGTCGGTCTTCACACGGTTGCGAATCTCCTTCTCGGTGATGTTTTGTCCCCAAACGCCGGCGTAGGCGATGAAGAAGCGCTGGTCGGGGGTGAAACCGTCTACAGTCTTCAAGGGCTTGGCCTGGGTGGCGTTCTTGAAGGCGTTGAACGACACCTGCAGACCTCCGTGGTCGGCCAGGTTCTCGCCGAGAGTGAACTCGCCGTTGGCATGAAGTCCGGGCAACACCTCGATGGCATCGAAGAAGTGGGCATACATCTTGGCACGCTCGTCGAAGCCCTTGGCATCGCTGGCCGTCCACCAATCGTGCAGGTTTCCGCTGGCGTCATACTGGCGTCCCTGGTCGTCGAATCCATGAGTCATCTCGTGACCTATCACCACGCCGATGGCGCCATAGTTGAAGGCAGCATCGGCCTTGGGGTCGAAGAACGGACGCTGGAGGATTCCGGCGGGGAAGCAAATCTCGTTGGTCGTGGGATTATAATAGGCATTGACGGTCTGCGGGGTCATGTGCCACTCGTCCTTGTCCACGGGCTTGCCTGCCTTCTCCGCAATGGCCTTGTCGATGGCGAAGATACGGGTGGCCAGCACGTTCTCGAAGAAGCTCTTTGAGGGGTCGATGGTGAGCTTGCTATAGTCGGTCCACTTGTTGGGATAGCCTATCTTCACATAGAATCTGTCGAGTTTGTCGTGGGCATTGGCCTTGGTGGAGTCGCTCATCCAGGTCTGGGCGTCGATGCGCTGTCCGAGGCTTACCTGCAGATTGTGCACCAGGTCTTCCATCATCTTCTTGCTCGAGGCGGGGAAGAAGCGTGCGCAATACATCTTGCCCAGGGCTTCGCCCATGGCGCTCTCCACCTGATTGGTGGAGCGCTTCCAGAGGGGGAAGTCCTGCTTGCGGCCCTTCATGGTCTTTCCGAAGAAGTCGAAGTTGGCCTCGCGCACCTCATCACTCAGGTAAGAGGCCGAGCTCATGATAAGGTCCCACTCCATAATGGCCTTCAACTCCTCGGCCGACATGAGAGCAGCCAGCTTATCGTATCCGGCGAAGAAGGCAGGCTGCCCCACGATCATTTCCTGGATGTAGCTCGGGGCGATGCCATCGGCCTTCGACATGGCAGCGAGCGGAATGTTCGGATAGTTGGTCTCAAACTCCTTCAAGGTCATCTTGTTGTAGTTGGCCTGCGGGTCGCGGAGTTCCGTGTTGCTCTTGGAGATGAGCGCCAGCATGGTCTCAAAGCGGAAAATATCTGCTTCTTTCTGCTGAGCCTGTGCCTCATTGAAGCCATAGAGCTTGAACATGCGCACGATGTGCTTCTTGTAAGCCTCACGCACATCTACCGTGGCCTGGTCGTTGTTCACATACCAGTCTTTCTGTCCCAGTGTCAATCCTCCCTGGTAGAGCTGGAGGATGTTCATTGTCACATTCTTGTCATCGGCATAGAAACCGGAACCAAAAGGCACGCCGATGCCCAACTTGGAATACTTGAGCTGGATGGCTTTCAGGGCCTCGAGGCTGTTGGCAGCCTCAATCTCTTGGAGCAGGGGCATCACCGGAGTCAATCCCTCCTGGTTGCGGCGCACGGAGTCCATGGCGAGCTTATAGAAATCACTGAGCTTCTTCTCTGTCGTGCCCTCCTTGTACTTCTTCTTCACGAGATCGGTCAGGATACTGTTCACCTGCTTGTTCACGTTCTCCTGCAACATGTCGAAGCTACCATAGCGACTGTAGGCAGCAGGCAGCAGGTGCAACTTCTGCCATCCACCTGTGGCAAACTGGTAGAAATCCTGCGAAGGACTGGCGGTCTTGTCGAGATTGGTCAAGTCCAATCCCGACTTGCTCTGGGCCTGAACACCCAGCACGGGAGCCGCAAACATCATTACCATTGGGAATAATCGTTTTACGTTCATCATAAGTTATTGTTTAATTGATAGTTACTTGCTTTTACTCATGTAAATTAGAGACCCGGCAAGGTCATGATTTAAGCTCCTCGAGCGCCTCCGAAAGCTCCATCCACTGGTCGTTCTCCTTATCAAGGAGCGCCTTGGTAGAGGTATATTCGGTCACCAGTTCCATGTTGGAGGCGTTGGCGGGATCCATGAGTAGGTTGTCGAGTTCCTGGATGCGCGCCTCGTATTTTCCAATCTTCTTTTCCGACTCCTCCACGGCCCGCTCTGCCTTGCGAATCTTCTTCTGCTGTTCCTTGTGCTCTTGATAGCTCTGCTTGTTGGCACTCTCGGGTTGGGGTTCCGCCACAACGGCTTGTGCAGGCTCGCTGCTCACGTTCACGGCCTCATTGATGGTCTCCGCGTTGTGGGCCAACAGATAGTCGTAGATGCCGCCCAGGTGCTCGGTCACCTTGCCACCTCCAAACTCATAGACCTTCGTCACCAGTCCATCGAGGAACTCACGGTCGTGGCTCACCACGATCACCGTACCATCGAAGGCCTTGATGGCTTCTTTCAGCACATCCTTCGACTGCATGTCGAGGTGGTTGGTGGGCTCGNNCGAGCACGGCGACCTTCTTCGCGATGTTCTTGGTACCGCCCTTGGGCTTGGGTTTCTCCTGTTTTTCGGCCTTTTTGGGGGTCTCGACCACGCCGGACGCGGCCTGTTCGGCCTTTTGGCGTTCGCGGTAGGCCAGAAACGCCTCGTAATTGCCGGTAAAGTCGGTATACGTACCGTTCTCCAGGTAAATGATGCGGGTGGCGAAGCGGGAGACGAAATAGCGGTCGTGGCTGACGAAGAGCAGCGTGCCGGTGAACGCCTCGAAAGCTTCCTCGATCCATTCGCGGCTCATGAGGTCTAGGTGGTTGGTGGGCTCGTCGAGTATCAGCAGGTTGACGGGTTCGAGCAGCAATCTGATCATGGCCAGACGCGAACGCTCACCTCCCGACAGCACTTTGACCATCTTTTCGGAGGTCTCTCCACCAAACATAAACGCTCCCAGGAGGTCGTTGATCTTCAGTCGCATCTCGCCCGTAGCCACACGGTCTATGGTGTCATAGATGATGATGCGCTCGTCCAACAGCTGCGCCTGGTTCTGGGCGAAGTATCCAATTTGTACGTTGTGGCCAATCTTCAGCTTGCCCGAGAAGGGAATTTCGCCCATGATACATTTCACAAGCGTAGACTTACCCTCGCCGTTCTTGCCCACAAAGGCCACCTTCTCGCCCCTCCTGATGGTGAGCGTCACATGGTCGAACACCGTGTGCTCGCCGTAGTCCTTGCGCACCTCGTCGCAAATGACGGGGAAATCTCCCGATCGCAGGCAGGGCGGAAACTTGAGATGCATCACCCGATTGTCCACATCGTCGACTTCTACCGGTACAATCTTCTCCAACTGCTTGATGCGCTGCTGCACCTGCACAGCCTTGGTGGCCTGATAGCGGAACCGGTCTATGAATGCCTTGATGTCGGCAATCTCCTTCTGTTGGTTCTCGTAGGCACGTATCTGCTGCTCGCGACGCTCCCGCCGCAACACCACATAGTGGTCGTAGGTCACCTTATAGTCTTCCACCCGTCCGCAGGTTATCTCCAGCGTACGGTTGGTTACATTATTGATGAAGGCACGGTCGTGACTCACCAGCACCACGGCCTTGGCACTCGTGGCCAGGAATCGCTCCAGCCACTGTATGCTCTCAATGTCGAGATGGTTGGTGGGCTCATCGAGGAGCAGCACGTCGGGATGCTGGAGCAATATCTTGGCCAGCTCTATTCGCATGCGCCATCCACCCGAGAACTCGCGTGTGGGGCGCTCCAAATCGCTCTGCTCAAATCCCAGTCCGGTGAGCGTGCGCTCCATCTCGGCCTCGTAGTTCTCTCCGCCCATCATCATGAATCGGTCGTGCTCCTGCGTGAATTTCTCCACTAATGCCAGGTAGTCGTCGCTTTCATAGTCGGTGCGCGCACTCATCTCCTGCTGCATCCGGTCGAGCTTGGCTTTCATATCCGTATGGTTGGAGAATGCCTTACGCGTCTCCTCACGCACCGTGGTATCGTCGGAAAGGTTCATCACCTGCGGCAAATAGCCTATCGTGGTGTCGGTGGGTACGGCTACTGTGCCCGACGTGGGCTTCTGCTTGCCACACAATATCTTGAGCATGGTCGACTTGCCGGCTCCGTTTTTTCCCACCAACGCAATGCGGTCGCGGTCGCCTATGACAAAACTAACATCACGAAACAGAGGATCTACACTAAACTCTACCTTTAAATTCTCTACAGAAATCATCGATGATTAAGACGTATATTATAATTGCAAAGTTACAAAAAAAGCCAGTACCCCAAACAGTTATACCGATTTTTATTCACTTCCTATAGATAAAAAAAAGCGAACCACATGGTGGTCCGCTCTATTGCTTGACTGAACAAGTGAAGGATCGTTACTTCACCTTGTCTACGATAGCCTTGAAAGCCTCGGGATTGTTCACGGCGAGGTCGGCGAGCACCTTACGGTTAATCTCGATGCCGCTCTTATGGAGGGCACCCATCAGCTGGCTGTAGCTCATGTCCTGAAGGCGTGCAGCTGCGTTGATACGCTGGATCCAGAGGGCGCGGAAGTTGCGCTTTTTGTTACGACGGTCACGGTAAGCATAGGTCAGACCCTTCTCCCAAGTATTCTTGGCTACGGTCCAGACGTTCTTGCGAGCACCATAATAACCCTTGGTGAGCTTCAGAATTCTAGTTCTCTTTGCTTTTGAGGCAACGTGATTTACTGATCTTGGCATAATTTTTCTTCTTTAAACGTTCGACTAAAAAGTTAATAATTAGCGGAGGCAGAGCAAGTCACGTACCTGCTTCATGTTGGTCTGGTCTACCAGTGTGGTGTGCACCAGGTTTCTCTTCTGCTTCTTGGTCTTCTTAGTCAGAATGTGACTGTGGTAAGCATGCTTACGTTTGATCTTACCGGTACCGGTGAAACGGAATCTCTTCTTTGCGCCGGAATTAGTCTTTACTTTTGGCATTTTTTTGTTGTTTAAATTGTTATTAATAAAAGGTGGCAACGCATATACCCGGCGGTACCACTCAGTGTTTCTTTCTTAACCCTCGGTCTCCTCAACCAGTTTCTTCAGGGCATCGCCTCCTTTGGCGTTGGCCAGCAGACCATTCTTCTCTGCCTGCTCCTCTTCCTTTACCTTGGCCACCTCCTTAGCAGCCTGCTCGGCAGCCATACGGTCGCGCTTCTGCTGGCTCTGCTTGGCCACGCCCACCTTCTTGGGTGCGAGGAAGAGGAACATCTTTTTTCCTTCGAGCTTGGGCAGCTGCTCCACCTTGGCAAATTCCTCCAGGTCGTTGGCAAAACGCAGCAGCAACACCTCGCCCTGCTCCTTGAAAAGGATGGAACGACCACGGAAGAACACGTAGGCACGCACCTTGTTGCCCTCTTCGAGGAACTCCTTGGCGTGCTTCAGCTTGAAGTTGTAGTCGTGGTCGTCGGTCTGAGGTCCGAAACGGATTTCCTTGACTTCTACCTTCACCTGCTTCTGCTTCATCTCCTTCTGACGTTTCTTCTGCTGGTAAAGGAACTTGCTATAGTCGATGATTCGACAAACAGGAGGCTGTGCGTTAGGAGAAATCTCCACAAGGTCTACACCTTGCTGGCGAGCCAAGTCCAACGCCTGTCGGGTCGGCATCACTTCAGCACCATCGTCACTTACCACGCGAACTTCACGAACATGAATCTGTCCATTCACGCGATATTGATTCTTCACATTGTCTTTCTTCATTCAACTATATTAAAGCCTATTTTTTATTTGATGGGTACAATGCACCCAATTCAGCGTGCAAAATTACAAAAATAAACCTAAAGCCCCAAATATTATCCCAAAAATTGTTGTCCGAACCACTCAATATTTTCATAAAAGCCCTCTCCGACCCCATTTTGAGGCTCAAACCTTCGACTCAATCGCATACACATCCTAACTGATTAACAACAGGTTACGACGATATTGACTATTGTTCAGTAGGGACATGCCCCGTGCATGTTCGCACCGCCGAATGGGATAACATCATATTTGTTATTTCTTGATTTTCATTATAACATAATGATAAAGAACTTTCATAATGACATATTTTCCAGTCTTCGAACCCATGACATAAGCAACGCTCCGCGTTTCACAATGACATGCTGATTACCATGATGGAGGTTTGTTGTGAATTGCATCGACCTTATTGTAACATGTAATTTTGTAACAATGTAACAAAATGAGTGACGAAGGTTGAATGTTGAGTGACGAAGGTTGAATGTTGAGTGACGAATGTTGAATGACGAATTGCCCACCCCGCGCCAGCCAATTTTGAATTATGAAACGAAGTTCGACGAAGTCAATTTTGAATGATTAAATTCTCTCCACCTGCTTCACTCCTTTCACTGTCTTGAGCTTGCGGATGAGGAGTTGGAGCTTGGTGGTGTCTTCGAGTTGCACCACGAGGTTGCCTGAGAAGAGTCCGTCGTGGGAGTCGATGTTGATGGAGCGCATCACTATCTTCTCGTCTTTGGAGATGATGTTGGTGATGTTGGAGATGATTCCGATGTCGTCGTGACCGATGACACGCAGGGTGATGCCATACTTCGACGTGCTCTTGCCACTCCACCTTGCCTTCACGATGCGATAGCCGAAACGACGCCTGAGCTCGGGAGCGTTGGGACAACTGCTGCGATGAATCTTGATGCCTCCGTTCACGGTGACGAATCCGAATATCGGGTCGCCATAGATGGGATTGCAGCAGGAGGCCAGCTGATAGTCGATGCCCTTGAGGTTCTGGTCGATGGTGAGCACGTCGTCGCTCTCCTTGGCGAGCTCCTTCTCCGGACTCTCGTACTCGAAATTCTCGGCGGAGCGCGCCTCATGGTCTTTCGACGCGTTTTGGAGATGGTCGCGCACCTCCACATAGCGGTCTATCACGTCGTTGGGCTCGAGCTTGCCGTCGGCTATCTGCTTGTAGAAGTCGGACACCTCCTTGAATCCCAGTTTCTTGACGAGATGGCCCATGATGCTCTCTTCGAGCTCAATCTTCTTGTTGCGGAAGCGACGCTCGAGCATCTCCTTGGCATAGAGTCCGTCTTTCACGGTGGTCTCCTTGAGGGCCAGTCGAATCTTGGAGCGTGCCTTGGTGGTCTTGGCGATATTGAGCCAGTCGCGCTTGGGTGTCTGATTGCTTTGGGTGATGACCTCCACGGTGTCGCCCGAGTGGAGCTGCTCGCGCATGGGCACCACCTTGCCGTTGATGCGCCCACCCACGCAGGTGTTGCCTATCTTCGAGTGGATGCGATAGGCGAAGTCGAGAATGGTGGCGTCGGCAGGAAACTTGGAAAGGTCGCCCTTGGGCGTGAACACATACACCTCTTCGGGGGCGAGCGACATGCGGAACTGGTCCATCACCTGCAGGTTGTCGCCGGCTTCGAGGGCCGTGCGGATGTTGGCCAGCCACTCGTCCATCTGTCCGCCGGCCTTGATGCCCTTGTAGCGCCAGTGGGCAGCGAGTCCGTGCTCGGCGATGTCGTCCATGCGCTCGGTCCTGATCTGCACCTCCACCCACTTGTTCTCGGGCCCGAGCACGGTGATGTGGAGGCTCTCGTAGCCGTTCGATTTGGGCACCGAGAGCCAGTCGCGCAGGCGCTTGGGGTTGGGCTGATACATGTCGGTCACGATGGAATAGGCCTGCCAGCACTGCTGCTTCTCCTTGTCCTCGGGCGAGTCGATGATGATGCGGATGGCAAACAGGTCGTAGATGCCTTCGAACCCGCATTTCTGCTTCTTCATCTTCTGCCAGATGGAGTGGATAGACTTGGTGCGACCCTTCATGTGGAACTTGAGTCCCGCCTCTTCCAAGTTCTTCTGTATGGGGCTGATAAACCTCTCGATGAAAGCATCGCGCGAACGCTTGGTGGCGTTGAGCTTATCCTTGATCATGTAGTAGGCATCGTGCTCCAGGTATTTGAGCGAGAGGTCTTCGAGCTCGCTCTTGAGGGTATAGAGTCCGAGCTTGTGGGCCAGCGGGGCATAGAGATAGTTGGCCTCCTCCGACACCTGGTGCTTGGCCTCCAGGTTATGCGTGTCGCGTATCTGTCGCATGATGTTCACGCGGTCGGCGATCATGATGAGTATCACCCGCATGTCCTCGGCGAAACTCAGCAGCAGGTTGCGGAAGTTCTCGCTCTCCACCACGGGATTCTTCTCATAGAGCTTCTGAATCTTGGCCAGTCCGTGGATGATGTGCTCCACGTTGGTGCCAAAGCGTCGCCTGATGCTCTCGGGCACCCCATGGTCGGCGGGCAGGGTGCCATAGAGCAGCGTGGCTATCACTCCGTCGCGGCTCAGGCCTATCTCGTCTACGGCAATCTGAGCCGTCTGGAGGGAGGTGAGCACGGGATTGAGTCCGAACATGTCGCGACGCACCTGCCCGTTGTCGATGGCCTGGCGCACATAGCTCTCCAGCACCTGCTCGTCGTCCGGCTCAAGGGCAGAGCCGATGGCTCCCCTGAGATGGGTCCGGATGTCCCTGATCTCGTTGAGTTCTTCCTGCGTAAATTCCATGTCGTTCATCTCCTACCAATTTGATTGCGTGGACTATAAAAATCGTTCCTCCTTCCATTCTCCCCGCTTAGTCTTCGAGACAGCGGTCGAGCATGTCCTCGATGGCCTTGCGGTCCATGTCGTGACCGATGAACACTATCTTCTGCATACGGTCGCCATAGTGCTCGTCCCAGTCTTTCTTCACCTGCGGATTCTTCTCCATGAACTGTTCCAGCTCCTCGCCCTGCATGGTGGCATACCACTGTCCGGCGTTGGTGATGTTGAACTGTCGTCCGGCCTGCTCAAAGAGATAGCAGGTGTCGGGCTCATCCTTGAAATAGCACATGCCCTTGGCCCTGATGATGCTCCGGGGCCAGCGGGTAGACACCAGCTCGTCGAACCGGCCGAGGTTCATGGCCGGCCGGCGCTGATAGACAAAGGTCTCGATGCCATACTCCAGCGCCTCGCCCGACTCCTCGTTCTCCAGCTCGTCGTCCTCGTCTTCCATGGCCTCTATCCATCGGGCGGAGGTGGCCACCTTCTCGAAGTCGAAGAGGCGGGTGTCGAGTATCTCGTTCAGGTCTATGTCGCCATAGTTGGCCTCCAAAATCTTGGCCTGGGGCTGTATCTCGCGAATCACGGCATTGAGGTGTGCCAGTTCGTCAGCACTCACCTCGGCCACCTTGTTCAGGATGATGATGTTGCAAAACTCTATCTGCTGAATCACCAGGCTGGCCAGGTCTTCCTCGCCGATGTCCGATTTCTGGAGCTCGTCGCCGAGTCCGAACTCATCGCGCATGCGCAGGGCGTCGACCACCGTCACGATGGCGTCCAGACGGGCAGCGCCGTTCTGAAGGGCCTCGGGCGCAATGAGCTGGGGATAGGTGCTGATGGTCTGGGCGATGGGCGCGGGCTCGCAGATGCCACTCGCCTCGATGACGATATAGTCGAACGTCTTCATGCAGATGAGGTCGTTGAGCTGCTTCACGAGGTCCATCTTCAGCGTGCAGCAGATGCACCCGTTCTGAAGGGCCACCAGACTCTCGTCCTCCTGCCCCACGATGCCCCCCTGCTCAATGAGGCTCGCGTCGATGTTCACCTCGCCGATGTCGTTCACGATCACGGCAAACTTCAGGCCCTGCCTGTTGGCCAATATCCTATTTAACAATGTGGTCTTGCCACTGCCCAGATATCCGGTGAGCAGCAAGACGGGAGTTTCCTGTACATTCATTTTCTTATCCTTTGTTTTGTTTATCCAAATCAATACGTTAGTTGCAAAGTTACAAATTTAATGCCAAAACCATACTCACCCGAGAGAAAATATGTAACTTTGCATCACAAATTGTATAGGAAATGGAACAAACCCACGACAATCAGGAACAGATACTCATCAGCATCACCGGTCAGGACCGTCCGGGCCTCACCTCGTCTATCATGACCATCCTGGCGCGCTACGACGCCGAGGTGCTCGACATCGGCCAGGCCGACATCCACTCCACGCTCTCCCTCGGCATCCTCATCCGCGCCGACGAGAGCAGCTCCGGACAAATCATGAAGGAACTGCTCTTCAAGGCCACCGAGCTGGGCGTGAACATCGGATTCTCGCCCATCACCGACGATGAGTATGAGGCGTGGGTCAACCAGCAGGGCAAGAACCGATACATCCTCACCGTGATAGGGCGCTCGCTCACCGCCCACAACATCGAGGAGGCCACCAACATCATCGCCACGCAGGGGCTCAACATCGACTCCATACTCCGGCTCACGGGCCGTCTGAGCATCAAGCATCCCGAGCGCAACGTGAGGTCGTGCATCGAGTTCTCGCTCCGTGGCACGCCCACCGACAGGCAGGCCATGCAGGCCGACCTCATGCGACTCTCGCAGGACATGGGCATAGACTTCTCGTTTCAGCAGGACGACATGTATCGGCGCATGCGACGGCTCATCTGCTTCGACATGGACTCCACGCTCATCCAGACCGAGTGCATCGATGAGCTCGCAGCCCGTGCCGGCGTGGGCGACCAGGTGCGCGCCATCACCGAGCGCGCCATGCGGGGCGAGATAGACTTCAAGGAGAGCTTCACCGAGCGCGTGGCCCTGCTCAAGGGCCTCGACCAGAGCGTGATGCGCGAGATAGCCGAGCAGATGCCCATCACCGAGGGCGTGCCCCGACTCATGAGCGTGCTCAAGCGCTGCGGCTACAAGATAGCCATCCTCAGCGGCGGATTCACCTACTTCGGCGAATACCTGCAGCGCCTCTACGGCATCGACTACGTGTATGC
>DCJH01000020.1 GCA_002317385.1 Prevotella sp. UBA1705
GAGGGCACAGCCGAGGAGATGGCTTCTCTCCAGGCTTCTTACGAGCACCTATGCAAGATGCGCGACGAGATTGTTGGTCTCGGCATCGTACCCGCAGTGGCCGACTGGAAGAACGACAACGCCAACCTCTAAGACACTGATATATCGGTCGACAGCACCTTGCCGTCGACCGATTCTTATACTATATGGATTACCCACTATGCTTCTGCCCTTGGCATGAGCTGGTGGGTAATCTTTGTTTTATATGCCTTTCTGTCATCGGCAAACACTTGCTTCTCTCCTATCGGCGATGTTTTGGGGTCAGTTCAGGGTTCGATTGCACCGTCTCACGCATTTCTTCCAAAACTTGCTCAGCCTTTTTCGTTGGCAAACCACTTATCCCTGCCACCTTCACCACGTCGGAATCCGTAGGTGTGATGCTATCGGCAAACGATGTGGTATGATACCCATTCATACCCTCCGAGGGCAAAAGGTCGTAGGCTGGAGCATATTGCCAAGCCCCGCTCTGATAGATAAAACTGAAGTTTTTGGCATGGTCGTCCTTATTGCCAATGAGATAATTGAAAGCCATGACCCGATAGACTTTCCACAACTGGGCCTCACTGTTGGTCAGTTGACGGGTCAATGCCATAAGATGCACGTAGTCGATGCACGGCGTCCGATAATCCACCTGCAACAGTCCCGCTGCCGAAAGGGTGTGGAATCGCTCACCACTGACTCCACGGTCAAAGCGCTTGGTGGCGAAGAATCGACCTTCAAAGAGTCTGGTTTCAGGCATATCAATACCGCATTGCTTAGCCAATTGGGAATAGGCATACTCCTCCTGACCGATGGTCGGGGCATCATAACGGGCCGGAAATTTCACCAACCACTCGGCTTCATCTACCCTGACAAACACCTTCGGGCGCGCTCCTCCGGGCGACCCACCCCTTCGCCACAGGTTTTCCAAGCCCTCACCGTCATAGTTCTCGGTACTCAACAACTGAGATATTTCATGCTCAATTCTCAGGAAATCGGCCTTTCCCATCTCGCTCTCCGCACTTAAATCAGGAAAAAACTCCAATGCGCCACGTCCCGTTGTGCCCACGTAGGCCAGGCGGTCGAGCAGCGAAAGTGAGCGCAGCGAGATGCCCTTGCTCTGCAGATAGCGGTCGAGGATGAGCATGCCCCACCCATCGGGTAGCGCATCGTCGAAGACTCCGAAGTTGCCATCGAATGGCAAAGCAGGTGCAATCCTTACGCCCGGTTCCAACGGTAGCTCCAACGGAGAGATGGAAAAGCCATGCCTCAGCCAGTCGGCATCATATTCGAAGGCCAACAATCCATCGGCAGTCAGGGCCGCCATGCCAACGTTTGCACCCTGCATCCTCACTTCTATTCTGTTCAATTCACCCATGGCACTATCCCTTTCCTTGGTTTTGTTCCCGGTCTCTTATCACATCCTCAATACTCTGATACCCCTTTCGTGTAAACAACTCCTCGAAGCCTTCCTCCTGCCGAAGCGCAATGGCCACTCGAATGAGACTTTCCAAACTGATGAGTCCACTCTGCTCGAAGCGGCGGAAACTGCTCAACGTCACCCCGGCACGTTCGCAAAGCTCCGCCTGCGTGAGCCCAAGTTCCCTACGCCGAGCCTTCACCCGCTCCGCAATCCTATGGGAAATCTTTTCAGGCGTATGCTCATTTACTATCAATATTTTATCAATTAACGGCATAATCTGGCAAAATTAATAATATATTAGTATTGCAAATATAATAAAAGCATATCAATTCTCCAAACTTTAGCATCATAAAAATAAGAAAAAAGGCACCCAGAAACCTAAGTTTCCGGATGCCTTTATCTATCTAACAGTATGCGGTGGGCAGAGGGTCAGGATGGCACGTCCGAGGATTAGATAAACAGATTGACGTTGGCCTGCTCGGCACGCTCCATGTAAGTGGCCACGCCGCCGATGGTCACGCCATCGATCAGCTCGTCTTTGCTCACGCCCATCATATCCATCGTCATCTGGCAGGCAATGAATTCCACGCCATTCTCCATGGCCTGCTGGCGCAGCGACTCCAAAGAATCGATGTTTTTCTTCCTCATGATATAGCGCATCATGCGGTCGCCAGCGCCCATCATGCTCATCTGCGAGAGCTTCAACTTGCCGGAATGAGATGGCAACATCATGGAGAACATGCGCCCGAAGAGGTCTTTCTTCACCGCAGGCTTATGCTCTTTCTTGATGACATTGAGGCCCCAGAAGGTGAAGAATATCGACACTTTCTTACCTGTGGCAGCGGCTCCGTTGGCCAAAACGAATGTGGCGATGGCGCGGTCGAGGTCGTCGCTGAACATGATGAGGGTCTTGTTGCCCGGTGCAGCCACCCCCGCCGCTACCGGCTGGGGCGGACAGGCACCCTTTTCGATGACCACGGTATGGTATCCACCTTCCTCCTTGACGCTCACCACGCGATTGCCTGTGCTCTTGCACCACGACTGAGCATCGCGCGGGAAGCCGGCGTCGGTGGCCTTCACCTCCACACAGGTGCCGGGCATCATGGCATCGATAGCCTTCTTGAGCTTCATGATGGGGCCTGGACACTGCAGACCGCAGGCATCAATCTTGAGCGTCTCCACGGGCTGTTGGCCCTGACAGGCACAGCTCACGCGCTCCAGCTTCACGTTGGTGATGGGCTGGGTAGCCACAGCATAGGTCTTATAGCCACCCGAAAGGTTGCGCACATCCTTATAGCCGCGCCCCAGAAGGATGCGCTGCGCCAGATAGCCGCGCAGGCCCACGGCACAGAATATCACAATCCTACGGTCTTGCGGAACCTCGGCAATGCGCTCGCGCAGGTCGTCGAGGGGAATGTTCACAGCCCCGCTGATGGTGCCAAGAGCAAACTCATCGGGTGTGCGCACGTCGAGCAGGAACACGTCTTTGGGATTCATCTCCCTCACCTCACGCCAATAGACCACCGGCATGGCGCCACTGATGATGTTGCTCGCGGTATATCCGGCAATGGCGATGGGGTCTTTGGCCGACGAGAACGGGGGCGCATAGGCGTGCTCCAACTTCACCAAATCATAGACCGTACCGCCTTTCTTGATGACGAGGGCTATCTGGTCGATGCGCTTGTCCACCCCGTCGTGTCCCACGCACTGTGCGCCATAGATCTGTCCGGTCTCGGGATGGAAGGTGAGTTTGGTGGTCAGCTGGAACGAGCCGGGATAATAGCCGGCATGCGAAGCCGACACCGTTGTCGAACTGCGATAGGGCAATCCCAGTTGTTTCAGGCGCTTGGCGGGCAGACCCGTGGCCCCCACGGTCACATCGAACACCTTGGCAATCGAGGTGCCGATGGCACCTTCGTACTCCGTCTGGTTGCCAAACACCATGTTGTCGGCCACGATGCGGCCCTGTCGGTTAGCTGGATTGGCCAGATAGTTGAGCCACGGCTGCCCCGTGAGGGGATGCTCAAACTCGATGGCATCGCCCACGGCGTAGACGTCCTTAGCCGATGTTTCGAGATACTTGTTCACCTTGATACCCCGCTGGCCCAGCTCTATGCCAGCCTCGGTAGCCAGTCGGGTCTCGGGCCTCACGCCAATGGAGAGCAGCACCATGTCGGCATCGATGCTCTCGCCATTGCCGAAGAACACGCGCAGACGGCCGCCGCACTGCTCAAAATGGTCTACTCCGCGCTCCAGATGGAGTCCCACGCCCTTGTCCATGAGGTGACGATGCACATGCGAGGCGATAGAGAAATCGACCGGTGCCATCACCTGGTCGGCCATCTCCACGATAGACACGCACGCGCCGGCCTGGTATAGATTCTCGGCCATCTCCAAGCCGATGAATCCGCCACCCACTACCACAGCATCGTTCACCTGATGATTTTGCAGATAGCTCTTGATGCGGTCGGTGTCGTCTACGTTTCTCAACGTGAAGATTCCCGGCAGATCTATGCCTGCCAAGGGGGGGCGCACGGGCGACGAACCGGGCGAGAGCAGCAGCCGATCGTAGCCTTCGGCGTATTCCGAACCGTCGGCGCGGCGCACCGAAACGGTCTTCGCCGCGGTGTCGATAGCCGTCACCTCATTCTCCACGCGCACATCGATGTTGAACCTTCGGCCAAACGACTGCGGGGTTTGCACAAAGAGTTTGTCGCGCTCCTCGATGGTGCCACCTATATAATATGGTAGTCCGCAGTTGGCGTATGAGATATACTTGCCCTTTTCCAGCAGGATGATCTCCGCCAGTTCGTCGGCTCTTCTGATTCTCGCTGCAGCGGTGGCACCTCCGGCCACGCCGCCGATAATAACATGTTTCATACTATGTATTTTGCTTGATAATAATCATTTACGCTGTTTTCCATTGGAAAACGTTACAAAGATAGGCACTTTTATCCAAGCCTCCAAGTTTCCAACGGAAAATAATTAAGAAGAAAAGGATTTTTAACAAGTTGGGCATGGTGTACGGAGCAGGATTGCTTTGCGGTGAAACAAGGTACTAATCGCGTCACGATTCGGTACTAATCGCATCGTGATTCGGTACTAATCGCGTCGCGATTACTACCTTATTGCAAACCCCTCTCTATCTGGCTGAAAATAGGGTGCTATGAGGCCGTCTCGGCATAGGGACTCATCAGAAAAGATAACAGGTGGTAATCGAAGAAAAATAGGGGAATTATCCTTGCACAGCAAGCATGCGATGGAACAAAGAAAAGTATCGTAAGCAATGGTTATTCCGTCCATTCCGCCTCAACTGAAAACAGGGTACGCGATGCCCCTGCTCCAGCATACCATCAGCCGGAGGCACCCAAAAGCAGAGAAAAAGACGCGGCGAAGAGGATTAGAACTTGAAGGTGATGGTGCCATAGGGTACGCACTTCTCCTTGATGCGCACCGAGAAGAAGAAGAACATCTCGTCTTCGGTGGGATTTCCAACTATATTATAAAGGCCGAGGCGCACCAGCAGCTTGGAACGTTTGAACTGCTTACCATAGGAATAGCTCGCATCGACACGGTAACGCAGCGGGTCTCGCTTCGACCTGAAGTTGGCAACGTAGTCCTGCTCGTCCTCCCACGAGTCGTAGATCACCTTGCCCGAGTGCATGTTTCCACCCACGGTGACCATCGACTGCTTGCCCAACGAATAGCTCAGCGCACCGTTGAGCACATGCGGGAAGTCGTAGGTGGCTGGCATCTTGCCCCGTTCCTTGAGGTCTTCAAACCATTCGCGGCTGCGCGAGAGCGTGTAGCTGAGCTGCCAACTGAACCTGCGCCAGCTGTCGTAATAGTATAGGCTCGTGCCGTAGCTGTCGCCCTCGCCCGTCATGAGATACTTATTCCACTCGGTATCATCTATGTAGGCCGCAGGGCGCAGGGCCAGCACATTGGACCGTCGCTTGTAGTAGGAGGAGAGTTCGAGCACGCCATGCGCCGTGTAGTGGCGCCAGCCCAACTCGAAATGGGTGGCTCGGCTGGGCCCGAATCCCTCGATGCTCGGCATGATGAAGTCGAAAGGCGTGGCAATATCGAACACGTGGACATGATGGAAAAACTGTTCCATACGCGACACGCTGGTGTAGACCAAGTCGTTGTCGCCTATCGAGGCCTTGAGCGAGAGGCGCGGTTGCACGCTGTTGTAGCTGCGGTAGTTGCGCGGACTGTAGCGCACGTAGTTCACTCCTACCTGCGCATACATCCACGGCGCTATGCGCACGCGGTTGTCGAAGTAGAGCGAGAGCTGGTTGATGGGCTCCCACGTGTTGTCGAGCCCCATGCCGAAGGCGGCCAGTCCATACTTCTCCATCGCACCCTTGAGCCCCCATCGCAGGGTGTAGAAGCTACCGGGGCTGTAGGTGAACTCGGTGTTGACATAGAAGCTGCGTATGCGATTGCGCACCAGTCCCACGCTGTCGAACACGAAATCCTCGGCGTTGGCCCTGATCAAATGGTCCGAATAGGCTATCGACGAGGCGTTTCTCACCTTGTTGCTGATAAGCGTCTGGTAGTGGAGCGAGTAGAGTTGGTTGTTCCAATGGAGCATCGACTGTCCTGGTTCATCATTGGGTTCATGGAAATCTTCCACCGAATGGTAGGCCGACAGACTGATCGACGACACCGAATCGATATCGTAGGAGAGTTTCGCGTTGGTGTCCCAGAAGGTGTGGTTCATCCTCCTTTCCTCAGAAACATAGCCGTCGAAGAAGTCGAGCCAGCTGTGGCGACCGCTCACCAGATAGGAGAGTTTGTTCTTGATGATAGGCCCTTCGAACACGGCCGAGGCCGAAGGCATGTCGAGCGACAGCGTATTGGCAAACTCTTGCTTATTGCCTTCGCGCAGATGAATGTCGGTCACCGACGACAACCTCCCCTCATACTGGGTGGGAATGAAGTTGTTATAGAACGAAACGCTCTTGAGAGCGTCGCCGTTGAAGAGCGAGAGCATGGAGTTGATATGGCCGGGATTGTAGACCGGGAAGCCTTCGAGCAGGAACAGATTCTCGTCGGTGGAGCCTCCGGCAACATTGAAACTCATGTTGGCCGAGCCCGAAGACACGCCTGGCAAGATGCGAATCTGCGAGAACAGATCGGAATTACTGAACGACACGAGGTTGGAAGGGGCCACCTCGTCCATCTCCTCCACGCTCTTCCGACGCTTCACCTGCACCGGGTGGACCTCGAAAGGCACCGGCGTGATGCTGATGTTCACCATGCGGTCGCCATCCACTGCCACCCGCTCCTCATGGGGAGCGTAGCCCACATAGCTCACCGTCACCTTGCAAATGCCACGCGTCACGCCTACGTTGAACACCCCGTTGTGGTCGGTCACGGCAAAGTTGCGCTCGCCGCTGCCATCGGTCACCATAATGGTGGCACCCAGCAGGCGCTCGTTACTCACCGCCTCGCGCACCGTTCCGGTAAGGTCATAGAGTCGCAATCCGATGATTTGGATGAGCAGTTTTCGGCCTCCCATGGGGATGATGCGGTAGTCGTAGTCGGCCAGCACGATGCCTATCATCCGGCCAATGGTGATGTTTCCCCTCACGTGGCAGCCCACCACGCGATCCATACTGAGCTGCGACGGGTTGTAGGCCAGCACCACCCTGCCCTCGCGCTCTATCCTGGCAAACCACGAACGCACCGTGGCAGAGGAAACTTCCGTATGGATTGTTTCCTCTGCCACGGTGTGCTGGGCATTCGCCGGAACTGTGGTGAGCATCAGAAGGAGGGTGAAAAGGAGGGATAGCAAGGATGTTGGGGAGTTAAGAAGTTATGAAGTTAGAGGAGTGAAGACCATAGTTTGAGGGATGGTGAGGGAGGAGTTGAGGAGTGAAGGAGATGGGGAGTGAAGACAATGGCTTGTCGATTGTTGGAGCACGAGACAGACATTTGTCTTAACTCCCCATCTCCTTCACTCCTCA
>DCJH01000050.1 GCA_002317385.1 Prevotella sp. UBA1705
GACTCTTAATCAGTGGGTCTAGGGTTCGAATCCCTAAGGACGCACCACTCTTGAGAAAACAATATTATAGCCGAGCATCATCATTTGCTTGGCTATTTTTGAATAGAAGTACTCAAAGATATAACTTTTTAATTTTAAAAAATAAAAGTTATAATACTTTAAATAACACGACGCAAGTGTGATTATTTGACTATAAGTTACTAACTTTCATATAATTATAGCCAAACACTATTGCTCCAATAGTTTATATTTCATTTTTTGCGATAGCATGAGACAACTTAAAATTCAGAAAAGTATAACCAATCGAGCCAGCGAAGCATTAGACAAGTACCTGATTGAGATTGGCAGGGCTCCTTTGATTTCCATCGAGGAAGAGATTGAACTGGCGCAGGCCATCCGAAAAGGTGGGCGCGAGGGACAGAAGGCAAAGGATAAGCTCATCACTTCCAACCTGAGATTCGTTGTCTCTGTGGCTAAACAATACCAGCATCAAGGACTCTCGCTCACCGACCTGATCAACGAAGGGAATATCGGACTGATGAAGGCGGCTGAGAAATTTGACGAGACCCGAGGTTTCAAATTCATCTCTTATGCTGTTTGGTGGATTCGACAAAGCATATTGCAGGCTATCGCCGAGCAGAGCCGCATCGTACGGTTACCTCTCAACCAAGTGGGAACACTGAGCAAAATCAATCAGGAAATCAACCGATTTGAACAGAAATACGAGCGTAGACCGAGTACAGAAGAGATTGCTGCTTCAGTCAACATCGAAGTGGAGAAGCTCACCCAGAGCATGATGGCCGATGGCAATCATGTGAGCATCGACGCTCCTTTCCAGGAGGGCGAAGACAATTCCATGGCCGATCTGCTCTCGGGTGACGACGATAGCATGACAGATCGCGGCGTGGACCACGAGAGTATGACGCAGGAACTCAATACGGTCTTGGAGCACGTGCTGAAAGATCGGGAAGCTACCATTGTCAGGGAATGCTTCGGAATCGGCTGCCATGAGCTGGGACTGGAGGAGATTGGCGACCAAATGGGACTGACCCGAGAACGCGTAAGGCAGATCAGGGAGAAGAGTATCCTGAAGCTTCGAGAGAGCGGGAACATCAAAATTCTGGCTAAATATTTGGGATAATTCCCCTATTCCCACTAAATATCAATGACATCAACCCTGAGAATTACATGCAATTAAGTATTCATAATTTAGTAAAGACGTTTGGAGAGAAGACTGCGGTCGACGTCCCCTCATTTACAATCAACCATGGAGATATTCTTGGACTGGTAGGAAACAACGGTGCCGGTAAGACCACGCTGTTCAGATTGTTTCTCGATCTCCTGCAAGCAGACAACGGAGAAGTGACTATGACACCTCGCGGAACCGACGAGAACCCCAATCCAGAACCTATTAATCCAGCACAAACAGAGGCTTGGAAAAATATGACTGGGGCCTATATCGACGAAGGATTCCTCATCGATTTCCTTACACCAGAGGAGTATATCGACTTCATTGCCAAGGTGCACGGCCTGCCAGCAATAGACTGGGACAACATTCCCGACTCCCCAATCGCACCCTTCCTGGCCTTTGCCAACGGAGAAATATTCGGTCAAAAGAAGTACATCAGGAATTTCAGTGCCGGAAACAAACAGAAGATTGGCATCATTGCCGTGCTTTTCTCTAAGCCAGAATTGGTGATATTGGACGAGCCTTTCAACTTCCTCGATCCATCAGGACAGAACATTCTCAAAAAGATTCTGCTTGATTACCATGCATCTACAGGCGCTACCATCGTAGTAAGCAGCCACAATCTCCAGCACACCATCGACATTAGCAATCGCATTGCCCTGTTGGAAAAGGGACAGATTCTTGAGGATCTACCCAACGAAAGTGGCAGCGCACGCAACAAACTGGAGGAATATTTCAATGTATAAGCACTTGTCAATGGTTGGTTGGTATTGTCCACCCGCCCATTGACAGTGAAATCTTAAAAAAAGAAAGATTCGTTTGGTGGTATCACAAAAAAGATTTACCTTTGCACTCGCTAACAAAAGGATGGCCCTTGAGGACGATCTTTTACTAAGGCAAACGGGGTGTAGCGCAGTCCGGTAGCGCTCCTGGTTTGGGACCAGGTGGTCGCAGGTTCGAATCCTGTCGCCCCGACCATCATCCATCGCAGTGATTTGAGTTTCAAATCATTGCGTTTTTTTTATATCCCTACCCTTTCACCATAACTGGATGCGTAACAAAATAAAAAGGCTTTGCCTCTTTCCCGAAGAATCATCCATAAAGAAGGTTCAGGAAAAGGCAAAGCCTATTTATCTATTGGAATACTCTATTCTACACGAGATACTGAGAGGAGATGCTCTCATTGGAAACCACACGCTTGATGGTTTCGGCAAACATGTTGGCCACACTCAGCTGAACCACTTTGTCGCAACGCTGCGTGTAAGGTATGGAATCAGTGAAAACTATCTCTTGCAGCGCCGAGTTCTGCACACGTTCGCTGGCAGGACCACTCATCACGCAATGGGAGGCACAGGCACGAACACTCAGTGCACCAGCCTGCATCATGATATCGGCAGCCTTGGTAATGGTACCGGCCGTGTCGACCATATCATCCACAATCACCACGTTCTTATCCTTCACCTCACCAATAATCTGCATGCTCTCCACGATATTAGCACGGGCACGGGTCTTGTTGCAGAGCACCAACGGGCAGCCTAAGTACTTGGCATAGGTGTTAGCA
Organism: Prevotella sp. UBA1705; assembly: GCA_002317385.1. GTDB lineage: Bacteria > Bacteroidota > Bacteroidia > Bacteroidales > Bacteroidaceae > Prevotella. The sequence goes on from DCJH01000050.1 coordinate 2,751, forward strand.
CGCTTCGAACCGCCCACGTCGGGTGAGGCAATCACGAGGTCTTTGAGGTGAAGGCCCTGCAGATAAGGCAGGATTACTCCAGAAGCATACAAGTGATCCACCGGTACATTGAAGAAACCTTGAATCTGATCAGCATGGAGGTCCATGGTGATCAAGCGGTCGATACCGGCAACGCTCAACAGGTCAGCCACCAGTTTGGCACCGATGCTTACTCTCGGCTTGTCCTTACGATCCTGACGAGCCCATCCGAAGTAAGGAATAACTGCAATGACCTGGCGGGCCGAAGCACGCTTGGCGGCATCAATCATCAACAGAAGCTCCATCAGATTGTCAGAGGTCGGGAAGGTGCTCTGTACGAGAAACACGTCTCGCCCTCTGATAGATTCCTCGTAAGAAACCGCAAACTCACCATCAGAGAACTTTGTCACAACAAGGTTGCCCAACGGACAACCCAATGATGCGCAAATTTTTTCCGCAAGGTAACGTGACTTTGTACCTGAGAAAACTAAAAAAGAGTTACTTTCACTCATATTTTTCTGTGTTTATTTAATATGTAGACTTATCGTATTTGACATGCAGTGCTCATCGCTGAACCTGCCGGGTTACATGAAGGTTGGAGGACATCCAATGTTCCTTTTGACTCCTGTCAATCAATCTTTCTGATATTTTCTGAATAGTATTCCTCATCATTGTATAGCCATTATTTATTGGAGAATAAAAGAAGGGACAAAGACGAGGGGAGCAACTCTATCCTGTTTGAAAAGCATCAAACCTGAATAGCCCTGCAAACGGACTCTACCTGAAATAAAACGGCCATTCACCCCATGAGCAGCAATTACTGCCCTAACCCTTTCGTCTAAGTGACGCCATGTGGAGCCTATCATGACCGAATATTCCATCATTATTTTTTTCAAGTGCAAATGTATAAAAAATCCTTTGAATAGGCAATATTATTTGGAAATAAAACTTATCTTTGCATGAAAAGTAAAGCGTATGAAAGTGAACATGGGAACGTTTGAGGAGTTGCACCGACCCGCATATATTCTCGAGGAAGCACGTCTGAGAAAGAATCTCGAACTCATTACCAAGGTTTCAGAAGAGGCCCAAGTAGAGATTATCCTGGCCTTCAAGGCTTTTGCCTTGTGGAAAACCTTCCCTATTTTTCGTGAATATATCCATTCGGTCACAGCCAGCTCATTGTCTGAGGCACGCCTGGGGTTCGAGGAGTTCGGCGCTCCAGTCCATGCATACTCCCCCTCCTATACCGACTATGAGATAGACGACATTGCCGCCATATCGAGCCATCTCACCTTCAACTCCCTGAGCCAGATGAACCGCTATGCCGAACGGGTGAAGGCCAATCATCCCGATATCAGTCTGGGCCTGCGCGTAAACCCTGAATATAGCGAGATACACAATATATTATATGATCCTTGTGCTCCCGGTACAAGGTTTGGAATCAATGCCCAGACCATGCCCGAGCAATTGCCCAACTATATTGATGGATTCCACTGTCACTGCCACTGCGAGAACGGAGCAGATGTGTTCCAGCGCACACTGAGCCATCTTGAGGCTAAGTTTGCCCCTTGGTTCCCTCAACTGAAATGGATCAACTTCGGCGGAGGACATCTTATGACACGCAAGGACTACGACATTCCGTTGCTCCTCGAGGTGCTCAAAGGATTCCATGAGCGCCATCCCCACCTCCATCTGATACTCGAACCAGGAAGTGCTTTCCTATGGCAGACTGGTCCGTTGGTAGGTCAGGTGGTCGACATCGTAGAGGACAAGGGCATCCGCACGGCCATTCTCAATGTGAGTTTCACCTGTCATATGCCCGACTGCTTAGAGGGGCCCTACTGGCCCGACGTGAGAAATGCTCAGACCATCGAGAGCGAGGATGGCCGACTTCCAGAGGGACACCACGAGCATATCTACCGGCTCGGCGGAAGTTCATGCCTCAGTGGCGACTTCATGGGCTACTGGGTGTTCGACCATGAACTGCAGATTGGGGAGAACATCATCTTCGAGGACATGATTCATTATACCACGGTGAAGACCCATACCTTCAATGGAGTGTCCCATCCTGCTATTGCTCTCGCCCACCCCGACGGCGAACTGGAGATGCTCCGGGAGTTTACCTACGAAGATTACAAGAGCAGAATGGACTAAGGAATACAAAAAATCACAACAAGAGCAATTCTTGTTGTGATTTTGTTTTTTTGTATTCATCCCAATCCTAAGCAGTTTGGGACGAATCGTTAGATGCGAATGCTTATGCCTCAGCAGGTGCCTTGGTCTCAGCCTCTGCGGCGGGAGCCTCTGTCTCTGCTACTTCAGCAGCCTGCTCAGCAGCAGCCTCTGCCTCAGCTTCAGCCTTTGCGGCAGCAGCGGCAGCAGCCTTATCGGCTACCTTCTTGGCAATAGCCTCATTCACTTTCTTCTCCTGCTCCAACTCCTTGGCGGCAGACTCCTCGCGGCTCTTAGCCACTGCGCTACGCAGTGCGGTGAGCTTCTGGTCCTTACCGTTCTTCCAAGCGTCGAACTTCTGCTGGCAAGCAGCCTCGTCGAAAGCACCCTTCTTTACACCACCTTTAAGGTGCTTCATCATGTAGACGCCCTCGCTCTTGAGAATGTTGCGCACAGTGTCAGTAGGCTGAGCACCGCACTCTACCCAATGAAGGGCACGTTCAAAATTCAAATCTACGGTTGCGGGATTGGTGTTAGGGTTGTAAGTACCAATCTTCTCTGTAAATTTACCATCACGTGGAGCTCTTACATCAGCGATGACGATGCTGTAGAACGCATAGTTCTTACGACCACCACGCTGTAATCTAATTTTTGTTGCCATTTTGTTTTAAAAACTTTATTGAGGTTTGAATTAATACCACTAACTCGTAGTAGCGGCTGCAAAGGTACTACTTTTAGTTTATAATCAGGACAATACGACTTTGCTTTTATATCCCAATTAAGGAAAATTAAGGAATCAAGTATGCCACGGCACTCAAACAAATCAGCCTCGCCACAGGGGCAAGGCTGAAAAATTAGTGTGATATCATGATTCCGAAGAAGAGGCCAACTGCTTATTCCTCCGGCTTCATATTGGTGTACACGTTCTGAACATCGTCAAACTCCTCGAGTTTTTCCACCATCTTGTCGATGGTCTCACGCTGTTCTGCCGTGGCATCCTTCAAATCGTTGGGGATACGGGTAAACTCTGCGCTGGTAATCTCGAAGCCGTTTTCCTCCAGATACTTCTGAATGTCGCCGAAACTGGTGGGAGAACCGTAGATCGTGATCTCGCTTTCCTCGTCGTCAACATCGTATTCGTCGTCCACACCGAAGTCTATAAGTTCCAGAATCAGGTCGTCCATCTCCACCCCATCCTTCTGCTTGAAGGTGAACACACACTTATGATCAAAGAGGAAACTCAGCGAACCCTGGTTGCCCAAGTTGCCGCTGAACTTGTTGAAGACCGAGCGAACATCTGCCACCGTGCGGGTGGTGTTGTCTGTCAAAGTATCTACAAAGACAGCAATTCCGTGAGGCCCATATCCCTCGTAAGTCACTTCCTTGTATTCGCTGGTGTCCTTGCCCTGGGCATTCTTGATGGCACGCTCGATGTTGTCCTTCGGCATGTTCTCACGCTTGCAAGTAGCAATAATCGCACGCAATGTCGGATTGTTCTCAGGCTCGGGGCCGCCGGCCTTGACCGCAATTGCAATCTGTTTACCTAATTTCGTAAAAGTACGGGCCATATGACCCCACCTCTTCATCTTCGTAGCTTTACGATACTCAAATGCTCTTCCCATGGGAAATTCTGTTGTTTAATTATTTGTGAGTTGTTTATACTTCATTTAGCGGAGCTCAGCACCCAACTTTCCGGTCAGATTCTTGATTAGCTTCTGCATAATCGCGTCTATCTGCTTGTCGGTAAGGGTCTGACCCTCGTCTTCGAGGATAAAGTTTACGGCATAGCTCTTCTTGCCCTCGGGCAGATTCTTACCCTGATATACGTCGAAGAGTTCCACCTTCTTCAGGAGTTTCTTCTCGGTCTGTCGGGCGATGCTCTCTATCTGGGCAAACTCCACCTGCTCGTCGAGGAGCAAAGCGAGGTCGCGGCTCACCGCAGGATACTTGTTCAGTTCCTTAAACTCTATCTTATTCTTCTTTACGGCCTTCAGGATAGCAGTCCAGTTCAGCTCTGCATAGTAGACATCGTTGTCGATAGCCATCGCATGCAGCACCTTCTTGCCCAACTTGCCATAATCCACCAGCACCTTGCCACCGCGGTTCTTCAGTGTTAGTCCGTAGGCAAAGATGTTGTTCTCCGTATTTCCACTGACCACAAGGCCTTCGCCCACGCCAGCCCTGCGGAGGATATTCTCCACATAAGCCTTCAGTTCATAGAACGTGGTTTCCTCGTCGGCATGTGCCCAGGAGCCCTCTACGCGCTTTCCAGTGAGCCACAATCCAAGGTGATATTCCTGCGAATAGGCCTTGATAGACTCCTCGTGGTCGTCCTTCTCAGGGTTGTAGGCATACACGTTGCCAGCCTCGAAGAACTTCAGGTTGGTGCGCTTGCGGTTGATGTTGCGGGCCAACGACTCCAGTCCTCCGAAGAGTAGGGTCTGGCGCATCACGCCCAAGTCGGCACTCAGGGGATTCATCACCTTCACCGTCGTAGCCCAACCGAAAGAGTTCCACTCGTCTGCCTCATAGTAAGAAGCCTTTGAAAGTGAGTTGTTGAGTATCTCGTTGAATCCGCAACCCACCAGCTGCTCACTCACGATATTCTCCAAACGGTGCTCCCTGTCGGCCTCTTCCTCTGTGGTCAACGATGATTTAAGTTGGGTGGGAATCTCAATATTGTTGTAGCCGTAGATACGCAAGATATCCTCCACCACATCGCAAGGACGCTGCACGTCCACACGATAGGCAGGCACCAGAAGTTCCAGTCCATCCTCGTTCTCACCCTCTATCTTCATCTCTAAGCTCGACACGATGCTCTTGATGGTATCTTTGCCCAACTGCTTGCCTATCAGTCGGTCGCAGTATTCATACTTCAAGCTTACCTTGAAGTCATGCATCGGCGTAGGATATACGTCCTTCACCTGCATTGATACCTTGCCACCGGCCAGCTGCTTGCACAGGATGGCAGCCTGCTTCAGAGCATAGACCTGTCCGTCGGGGTCAATGCCGCGCTCGAAACGGAAGCTCGCATCTGTGCTCAGACCATGACGGCGGGCACTCTTGCGAATCCATGTGGGATGGAAATAGGCACTCTCCAGCACCACGTTGCGAGTGGTCTCGTAGGTTCCCGAACCCTTGCCGCCGAAGATTCCGGCTATACACATGGGGTCTTCGGCATTACAGATGCTCAGGTCGTGCTCGCCAAGGGTATGCTCCTCACCATCGAGCGTCACAAACTTGGTGCCCTCGGGCTGAGTGCGAACCACAATCTTGTGACCCTTCACCATATCTGCATCGAAGCAGTGCATGGGCTGACCATAGGCCAGCATGATATAGTTGGTGATGTCTACAATATTATTAATAGGACGCAGGCCCACGGTGGTCAACTTGTCTTGCAACCACTGGGGACTCTCCTTCACCTCGCAATCGCTAATGCTCAGACAGGCATAGCGCTTGCAGGCGGTAGTATTTTCTATCTCTACTTCAATCGGAAGTTCCTCGTTGTCTACCACAAACTCACTGCAGTCGGGGCGATGGAGCGAAGTCTTGCAGCCTCTCTGCACCAACGCGGCATAGAGATCGCGGGCCACGCCATAGTGGCTCAGTGCATCGGCGCGGTTGGCTGTGATGTCGATGTCTATCACCCAGTCGCTCTCCAGCTTGTAGTATTCGGCGGCGGGAGTACCCACCACGGCGTCTTCAGGCAGCACGATGATACCATTGTGGTCGGTACCCACGCCAATCTCGTCTTCGGCACAGATCATGCCAAAGCTGTCCACGCCACGCAAGCGCGACTTCTTGATCACAAATTCGTCGTCGCCGTCGTAGAGCACACAGCCCAAGTCGGCCACAATCACCTTCTGGCCGGCAGCCACATTGGGCGCACCGCACACAATCTGCTGTGGCTCTCCCTTACCTAAATCTACCGTTGTTACATGGAGATGGTCGCTGTTGGGGTGCGCCTCGCACGTCAGCACCTTACCCACATAGAGGCCTTTGAGTCCTCCCTTGATGGCTTGTATCTCCTCCAAAGCATCAACCTCCAAACCAGTAGACGTCAGCGCTTCTGCAGTCTCCTGCGGAGTCAGTTCGAAGTCAACATATTCCTTCAGCCATTTATATGAAATCTTCATGATTGAATGAGTTTATATTCCATTGAAAAATCAAGGCAAAATTACTAAAAATTTACGACTTGCCCAAAAAGGTACACCATTTTATTGTTCTTCACTCTTTAAAACTGGTAAAGAAATATGATATTTCACGGCAAAGAATCGTATCAGGACCACCACCACAAACGTTGTGGCCACGGTGACCCCCACGTTTACTCCGAGTTCCATCATCAGCCAATAGATCAGTCCGCCGGCAATGCTCGCCATGGCATAGATTTCCTTTTGGAAGATGACCGGAGTCTTGTTGAGCAGCACATCACGCAGGATTCCACCGGCCGAACCGGTGATACATCCCATGACGATGGCCACCCAGAACGGATGCCCGAAGGCAATGGTCTTCTGTATTCCTGCTATCGTAAACAGCGCCAGGCCCAGTGTGTCGAACGCAAACCAGGCATTGTCGAGCCTTTTCAATGAACGGGAAAAAATAATGACAATCAATTGCGCCAGCATGGTGCAGATGATATAAAACGGGGAGGTCATCCAGAAGGGCGTGGCACCCAGCATCACATCGCGCAGCGTACCGCCGCCGATGGCCACCGCAATACCACACACAAAGCCGCCAAACCAGTCATAATGTTTGGCGGCAGCGTGACGAATGCCCGAAATGGCAAAAGCCAGTGTACCGAGGATTTCTATCGTCTCCTGAACGGTATGCACCAGGCTCGGGTCTGTGTATAGCATTATACCTCGTTTTGGGGGTGACCTTCCACAAACGCCTTCACGTTCTCAGTGGCAATCTTGATGAGTCGGGTGCGTGCCTCCTTGGAAGCCCAGGCGATGTGGGGCGTGAAATAGGCATGGGGCTGCTTCAGCAGTGGGTTGTCTGCAGAGGGCGGCTCAAGCGTCATCACGTCTGCGCCATAGCCCAGCAGGTGTCCGCTGGCCAGCGCCTCGGCCACAGCCTCCTCGTCTACCAGCTGACCGCGACCGGTGTTGATCAGTATTGAGCCCGGCTTCATCAGGCTCAGGCGCTCAGCATTGATCAGGCGGTCGGTCTCTTTGCTCAACGGACAGTGGAGCGACAGCACGTCGGAAATGCTCAGCAGGCCCTCCAAGGTGGTTTTCTGAATGCCCGACGGCAGCGTCGAGGCCTCTTTGGAGGTCAGCGCAAACACGTCCATGCCAAACTGACGACCTATGGTAGCCACGTGCATGCCGATATTGCCCAGACCCACGATGCCCAGCGTCTTGCCGGCAAGCTCGGTGAGGGGGGTGTCCCAATAGCAGAAGTCGGCATTCTTGCTCCAGCGCTGCTGGCGCACCTCCTCGGCATAGTGGCCCACCTGGTTGGTGATATTGAGGATATGGGCAAAGGTCATCTGCACCACACTCTCGGTGCTATAAGCAGGGATATTGGTCACCACGATACCACGCTCGTGGGCATAGTCTATATCGATTACATTATATCCGGTGGCCAGCACACCAATGTATTTCAACTTGGGCAGCTGGTCGATAACTTCTTTGGTGATTTTTACTTTGTTCAGTAGGATCATCTCTGCATCCTTGGCGCACTCCACCACCTTGGCAGCAGCAGTGCGAGGATAGACGGTAAGATTTCCTAAGGCTTTCATGGGCTCCCAAGAGAGGTCGCCCGGGTTGGCGGCATAGCCGTCGAGTACTACAATGTTCATTTTCTCTTCTTATTATTTTGTTCGTCGTCTTTTGGCCAGAGACCCGTTTGGCACCAGCCTCAGCCATCATTTCAAAGGGAGCATCGCTCCAATGGCTTGTTTTATTTTTTCCTCCATATCCTCCTTCATTCTTTCAAATCCTCATCTTTCATTCATCATTTCTCTCCCCCATTCCTCATTCATCACTCCTCATTCGTCATTCCAAATTCCACATTCCTAACTCTTAAACCGTTCTCCCCAGCATTGTATCATGCGCTGGTAGAGCTTCTCCTCGGCCGGGGAGTGCTGGGCGTGCCAGAACCGTTTGTCCGTGAGATGGTCGGGAAGGTATTGCTGATCCACGAAGTTGTCGGGGTAATCGTGGGCATATTTATAGCCGTCGTGGTAGCCCAGGCTCTTCATCAGCTTGGTCGGGGCGTTGCGCAGATGCAGCGGAACAGGCTCGTTGCCACTCTGCCTCACCTCCTCCAAGGCGGCGTCTATGCCACAATAGGAGGAGTTGCTCTTGGGACTCGTGGCCAAATAGACGGCGGCCTCGGCCAGGGGGATGCGACCTTCGGGCCATCCTATCTTCATCACGGCATCAAAGGCGGCATTGGCCAGCAGCAGGGCGTTGGGGTTGGCCAGTCCGATGTCTTCGGCTGCACTAATCACCAGCCGTCGCGCAATGAACTGCGGGTCTTCCCCTCCCTCTATCATCCGGGCCATCCAATAGAGTGCAGCGTCTGGGTCTGAGCCGCGAATGCTCTTGATAAAGGCCGAGATGATGTCGTAGTGCATCTCTCCATCCTTGTCGTAGGCCAGCGGATTCTGCTGCAATAAATCCTCTATCAACTGGTCGGTTATCACTATTTTCTCCGTAGATACCGAGTTGACCACGAGGTCGAGAATATTCAACAGCTTGCGCGCATCGCCTCCGCTGTAGCGCATGATAGCCCCAGTCTCCTGCAGTTCGATATGGCGATCCTTCAGTTCCACGTCCTCGGTGAGGGCACGTTGGAGTATCTTCATGAGGTCGTCTTTCTCCAACGACTTCAGCACATAGAGCTGACAGCGTGAGAGCAGTGGTCTGATGACCTCGAACGAGGGATTCTCTGTGGTGGCGCCGATGAGCGTCACGACTCCCTTTTCCACGGCTCCGAGCAGCGAATCCTGCTGCGATTTGGAGAAGCGGTGTATCTCGTCGATAAACAGGATGGGCGACTCGGCATTGAAAAACTGTCCCGACTTGGCCCGTTCTATCACCTCGCGCACATCCTTCACGCCACTTGTCACGGCGCTCAACGTGTAGAACGGCACCTTGAGCATGTGGGCAATGATCTGCGCCAACGTGGTCTTGCCTACCCCGGGAGGGCCCCAGAGTATGAACGAGGAGATGTGGCCGGATTCTATCATCCTGCGCAACACAGCGTCTTTGCCCACCACATGTTCCTGACCTATGTAGTCGTCCAACGTCGTCGGACGCATTCTTTCTGCTAAAGGTTTGCTCATTCTATGCAAAATTAATAAAATAAAGGTAAACAACAAGCAACGTTCTGTTAAAGATATAGAAACCCACGCGAAAATGAGTGCTATTCTGCCATAAACAGATTGGTGGGTGCTCCATGAGCGAACGGATGGCTATCCGTCATGGCATGCCGTCATAGCGTGGCGGCTCTCCCTTGTGGAGTGGAACAAAAGCAATATCCATCAGCAATATCACAGCCCGCCGTAGACACCGAAAAACTCATCTCCCGCTCTTTTCCAATCCCCCCTTCTTGTCATGAAAACTTCACTAAAAAACGCTCTCAAAAATGAGTTGAAATAGAATTTCCAGCCTCATTCCAAGCCCTCCAAACACCCATGAAACCCCAAGCAAGTCTCCATCATGATGCGACAACTACCTTCTCATCTCGCGAAAAGGTACTCATCGCCAAGTCAATAGCCCCTCATCATCCTCTGAAAACGCCGCTTTCCTCCTGTCAAAAGACCCTCCTCGCAGGCTCAAAAGAAAACTATGGAGAAGAAAACGCCACACCATTCCACTAAAATCCTATGCCACTGATCCTTACAGAAAACCCGCATTTGGCATCGTTTTCCGTATCAACAATTGGCCGATACGAAATAATCGAAGCACAGAGCAACTTTTGTCGGATAATTTCGACATAGTATCGCTGTCAAAATCTCAACAGCATAGCTTACCCAAAACTGGGAAAATGAAGCTCCGAGAACTCCCCCATGCTCCAACGCCGCATGGCCAATTCAACATTCTACTGTCCTCATTCCACATTCGTCACTCCCCACTCCCCATTCCTCAGATATGCCATCGGTTGCCTCGGCGAGCGCGCTCAGGGGCCACCGGCGTGCCGACGTATCCGCCATGGGCCACACCCCGGTATTGCGCCCAGCGGTTGGAGATCTTCGACACATAGTCTACCGTCTCCGAGCCACGCATATAACCATGGCGCACTACGGGGTCGTTGTAGTAGGCCGGGGTGCTGAGCTTGAGCACAAACTCCTGCACTTCACCCCACCGATAGGCATTGCGCCCGTTCTTCCGGGCCAAGGCCATGGCATCGCGAATATGAAAATGACCGCCGTTGTAGCTGGCCAGCACAAAGTAGACACGCTCCATGGGGGGCACATCCTGGAACAATCCATTGAGCTCCTGAATGTATTTGGCCGCTGCCGCAATGTTGTTCTCAGGGTCGAAGAGCTGCGAATGGGGCAACCCGAGGTGGGTGGCGGTAGACGGCATGATTTGCATCAGACCGCAGGCCCCCGCCCACGAGCGTGCCTGGGGGTCGAACGTGGACTCCTGATAACACTGGGCGGCGAGCAGACGCCAATCCCAACGGGCGATGGGCGCATATTGCTGGAAATACTTGTCGTAGTGGGAGATGACGCCGCCCGAACGATTGAGCATGGGCGAATAGACGCGGCGCTGGATGCTCCGGGTGGAGAGATAGAAACTTTCGAGTTCGCGCACCTCGGCAATCATCTTGGGTTTGAACCATCGGTCGAGCGTGTCGGCCAGTTCCTTGTTGGCCGATTGCACGGCCCATTCGGTCTTCAGCGAGTCGACGCCAGCACCAGCATAGGTGACGCCCTTGATGTTCTTGGGCAACTGGAAGGCTATGATGTCGGCGTCGCCCTTCTTCAGTCGTCTCACCATCTCGGCTGTGTCTTTGCACACCTCCACGCGCATCGACACGCCGATGGTCTGCGCAAACTTCTCGCAGAGCATGTATTGGAGTCCCATTCCACGCCCGTGATAGTCATAATAGGTCTCTGGTCCGGAGAGTGTGAGCACAATAAGCTCGCCGTTGCTGATGATGTCGCTCAGTCCGAAAACCTTGCCCGAGGGCACCGAATCGCCCCCGATGACCGAGCCCCACGGGGTCACCTCCTGACGCGGCGGCTCCTGGCACGACGCCAAGGCTACGAGCAGGACTAAAAAAGACACCATGGAGTATAAATAGCGCATATTCAATTGATTTGCCCACAAAAGTACAACTTTTATTGCATACTATCTTAAAAATAAGTACATTTGCATTGATTTTTAAGATAATTAAAAGGTAAAAGGAAAATTTCAAATCAGAGATATGTTAAGAATAGCGGTTCAGTCAAAAGGTCGTCTCTATGAAGACACCATGAATCTGCTTGCAGAAGCAGACATCAACGTCTATCCCAGCAAGCGCTCGCTGCTGGTGCAGAGTGCTAATTTTCCCCTCGAGGTGCTCTTCCTTCGCGACGACGACATTCCCCAGAGCGTCGCAAACGGTGTGGCAGATATTGGTGTGGTGGGCGAAAACGAGTTTGAGGAGCGGCAGGAAGACGCGCAGATCATCTCGCGCCTCGGCTTCTCCAAGTGCCGCCTGTCGCTGGCCATCCCCAAGGCTGTGCCCTATACCGGACTGCCGTGGTTTGATGGAAAGAAGATCGCCACATCCTATCCGGGCATCCTCAAGCGCTTTCTGAATAAGAATAACATTAAGGCCGACATCCACGTTATCACCGGATCGGTGGAGATTAGTCCGGGTATTGGACTGGCCGACGCCATCTTCGATATTGTGAGCTCGGGCTCTACGCTTGTGCACAACAACCTGAAGGAGGTGGAAGTGGTGATGCAGAGCGAGGCGTTGCTCATCGGCAACTGGCAGATGGACGACGAGAAGCATGCCATTCTCAATGAGATGCTGTTCCGATTCGAGTCTGTTCGTTCGGCCCAGGGTAAGAAATATGTGATGATGAACGCCCCCAAAGACAAGATTGCAGAGATTACCGACGTGCTGCCGGGCATGAAGAGCCCCACCATCATCCCCCTCTCCGACCCCGACTGGTGTGCCATACATACCGTGCTCGACGAGAAACGCTTCTGGGAAATCATCGGCAAACTCAAAGACCTCGGCGCACAGGGCATCCTCGTGACACCGATCGAGAAGATGATTCTGTGATGATTGGAGAGGTAGGAAGGTGAGAAGATGAGGAGTTAAGACAATAGTTGACAGATGACACATAAGGTATTGTCTTCACTTCTTTAATTTATCCACTTCCTGACTCCTACCCATCAACAGCTCAATGTCTATACTCCCCATCATCCCAAACTCTCCACCTCCCAACAATAAAGTATGAACATCATCAAATATCCGCAGCAATCCGAGTGGGACTCCATCGTGGAGCGACCCCATCTCGACGTCTCTCAGCTCAATGCCACGGTGCAAAGTGTCCTCAGCGACGTGAAGGCGCATGGCGATGAGGCTGTGAAACGCTATGAAGAGCAGTTCGACCATGTAAAGTTAGACCATCTCGCAGTGACCGAACAGGAAATAGACGAGGCCATGACGCTCATCTCCGACGAGCTGAGAGAGGCCCTCCACCTGGCGCATCACAATATTCATGCGTTTCATGAGGCTCAGCAGTTTGAATCGAAGCAGATAGAGACGGCAGCCGGAGTGGTGTGCTGGCAGAAGAGCGTAGCCATCGAGAAGGTGGGGCTCTACATCCCCGGCGGCACGGCTCCGCTATTCTCCACCGTGCTCATGCTGGCCACTCCGGCCAAGATTGCGGGCTGCAAGGAGATTGTGCTCTGCACTCCTCCCGACCGCGAGGGCAAAGTGAACCCGGCCATTCTGGCTGCGGCGAGAATTGCAGGAGTAAGTCAGATATTCAAGGCGGGAGGCGTTCAGGCCATTGGTGCCATGGCCTACGGCACTGAGTCGGTGCCCAAGGTCTACAAGATTTTCGGACCGGGCAACCAGTATGTCATGGCTGCCAAGCAACAGGTGAGCCTCCACGATGTGGCCATCGACATGCCTGCTGGCCCCAGCGAGGTGTGTGTCGTGGCCGACGACAGCAGCAACGCTGAGTTCGTGGCAGCCGACCTGCTCTCACAGGCGGAGCACGGCGTGGACTCTCAGGTGCTGCTCATCTCCATATCCGAGACCATGCTCCAGCAGGTGAAAGCCGAGGTGGAAATCCAGTTGGAGCGTCTGCCACGCAAGGAGATGGCCTTCAAGGCGCTCGACAACTCCAAGCTCGTGCTGGTGCACGATAGCGATGAGGCCATGAGTCTGAGCAATCTCTATGCACCCGAGCATCTCATTCTGGCCACGGATAACTACGAAAGGCTCTCTGAGAAGGTCGTCAACGCCGGCAGTGTATTCCTGGGTCATTGGGCGTGCGAGAGTGCAGGCGACTATGCCAGCGGCACCAACCACACCCTTCCTACCCATCAATATGCGCTCGCCTACAACGGAGTGAACCTCGACAGCTATTGTCGCAAGGTGACGTTCCAGCATCTTTCGGAGCAAGGCATCAAGAGTATAGGTCCCGCCGTGGTGTGCATGGCAGAGAACGAACAGCTCGAAGCTCACGCCAACGCCATGAGACTGAGGGTTAACAACATAAAACAAGAGGAGAAACAACGATGAGAACATTGCAAGATTTGGTTCGTCCGAACATCTGGAAACTGGCCCCTTACAGTTCGGCGCGCAACGAATACAGTGGCCACGAGGCCCACGTGTTTCTCGATGCCAACGAGAATCCCTACAACAAACCGCTGAACCGCTACCCCGACCCGCTGCAACTGGAACTGAAAAGTGAGCTGGCCAAGGTGAAACTCGTGCCTGCTCCCAACATCTTCTTGGGCAATGGGTCCGACGAAGCCATCGATTTGGTCTATCGGGTATTCTGCAATCCCAGGCAGGATAACGTAGTGGCAATAGAGCCCACCTACGGCATGTATAAGGTTTGTGCCGACATCAACGATGTGGAATATCGTCCGGTGCTGCTCGATGAGCACTATCAGATGAGTGCACAGAAGCTCCTTGATGCCTGCGACAAGTATACCAAGGCCATCTGGCTCTGCTCTCCCAACAACCCTACGGGTAACAATCTCCAGAAGGAGGAGATGGAAAAACTCCTCCAAAACTTCGATGGCATCGTGGTTGTAGACGAGGCTTACAGCGACTTCTCATCGGCCGATGTCTTCCGTACCAAACTCGAACAATACCCTAACCTCATTGTTCTCAACACCATGAGCAAGGCGTGGGGGTGCGCAGCCATCCGTCTGGGCATGGCATTCGCGTCGGAGGAGATCGTCGAACTGTTCAATAAGGTGAAATATCCCTACAACGTCAACCTGCTCAGCCAGCGTCAGGCCCTGGAGGCCCTGCAGAGTCGGGAGGACGTGGAGAAGTGGGTCACCCTATTGTTGCAGGAACGTGGAAGACTGATGAATGCGTTCAACGAGCTGCCTCTCTGCGAGCGCATCTATCCGTCGGATGCCAATTTCTTCCTCGCCAAGGTGACTGATGCCCAAGCCATCTACGACTATCTGGTGGAAAGAGGCATCATCGTGCGCAACCGCACCCGTGTGCAGCTGTGCAGCAACTGCCTGCGCATCACCATTGGAACCAAAGGAGAGAACACCGAACTGCTGAGTGCGCTCCGCCAATATCCCATGAAATAGGTGGAAAGGCGACTTGCAGCCCATCCGGCCAAGTCTTGACAGAATACAGAATAAATAAAAACGGGCAGCTCATGGAGCCACCCGGTCTATCGAAAGCAATAGGAGTGCATGGCGCTCCTATTGCTTTTTCAGTATGTTGTGATAGTAGAACCAATAGGTTTTACCATAGCTATCCCTCAAGGTGGAGTATCTGAGCTGGGCATTGGGCGCCTTGCTCCTCATGTCCTGATAGTCTTCATAGTCGGCGTCCATCACCGCTTCGTGATAGATAATGCGCGGTTGCGACTTGAGATGGGTATAGAGCACCAGTGCCTCCTCATAGTGTTTGGGAAGCGATTTCTTGATATTGTAATATTTGGGAAGTGCTTCCACGAAGTGGTCGAGGTCTCCGTCCAATAGGAAAGCGCAGAGAAGCCAGTCGTGGGACAGCGGCGTGGCCCAACGGTTCTCGTGCAACTTGATGAGGTAGTCTATGGGCTTGAGCTTCGTGGTGAACACTACGCCAAGCTCTTTGTATAGCCATTTCTCGGGTACCATCATGAGTTTGACCGACGACCCATTGGGCAACATCGCGTCGGAACCGCCCACAAGTGGATATTCGAAGAGACTTTCGCCTAACTGATGGGTCTTGGAGAGACACCAGATGCGCAGGAACGTGAGACTGCTGTCGGTCTTCTGTTCATCGTCGCCCACCTTGGAGACTATCTCAGGATGGCGATTCAGCAAGGCCATCTCCAGTTTCATGCGGTGGTGGAACACCTTAGCCGTACAGCCAATGCAGCATGTCATCAGCATTAGGAGTACCATGATCAAGAGGTTTACCCACATCAATCTAATGCCACTCTGCCCATGATCCTGGGCGTGAATGGTCTCAAACTGCTTCGCCAGCCACACCAAGCCCGCATAACCCACCATCAACAGCGGGAATCCCCATAGCCAATGGCCCAGATAACACTCGGTGTCAACCTGCGGACTGACATCGGTTATCACGCCGAGTAGCAGCAAAGAAGGCAGATAGGTCAGCGCATGGAAATAGCTCTTGAGTTTGGATGCCGCGAAGACACCTATCTGAATGAGCCACAACACCAGCGTGATGAGTATGGCCCCTACCGCTCGATTATAGTGAGTTTGTCCCTTCGACAACACGTGTTGGGTGACGGCAAGGATATCGGCCTGATAGTCGAAGAGGTAGAGAAACGTAAAAACTAAGAAAAGAACAGCACATATCACGCGTACGGATAATGTGCTATTCTTCAGATGGTACTCCATTGGGATATTTCTATTTCAGTATGAATGTCTATTGAAGTCGTAATACTACGGCCGAGCGGGCAGGGATATAGAGCATCAGCCAGCCCTTGTTGTCTTTCTCGTAGAGTGGGTCTGGATTGGTGAAGTGGGGCACAGTGTCGTCGGCCAACCCATTGCCTCCGAACGCTTGGGCATCGGTGTTGAGCACCACCTCATAGCGTCCGGCCGGCACCAAGAACCCATAGTCGGTGAAAGAGTGTACCGGCGAGAAGTTGAACACGAAAACAAGGTTGCCCCGCATGAAGGCCAACACCTGGTCGCCATCATTGTGCCATATCTCCTGCACGGGCGTGTCGTTAAACTTCTTCTCGCTCTTGATGGTCTCCAGCATAGCTCGATCGAAGTCGCCCAGATAGTGATAGTCGAGTTCCTGATTGTCTACGAGGTTCCATTGGCGACGCGCATACTTGTGGCTCCAGCCGTTGCCCTCGCGCGGGAAGTCTATCCATTCGGGATGACCAAACTCATTTCCCATGAAGTTGAGGTAGCCTCCGTTCATCGCCGAGGCCGTAGCCAGGCGAATCATCTTATGCAAGGCAATGCCTCGGCGGGCCGTCTCGTTCTCGTCGCCCTTCTTGAAGTGCCAGTACATATCGGCATCCACGAGGCGGAAGATAATGGTTTTGTCGCCCACCAAGGCCTGATCGTGACTCTCACAATAGGAGATGGTCTGCTCGTCGGCCCTGCGGTTCTTGATTTCCCAGAAGATACTGCTGGGCTTCCAGTTCTCATCGGAGAGCTCCTTGATGGTCTTGATCCAATAATCAGGTATGTTCATGGCCAACCTATAGTTGAAACCATAGCCTCCATCCTCAAACTTGGCAGCCAGACCAGGCATTCCACTCACCTCCTCGGCAATGGTAATGGCCTGCGGATTGACCTCATGGATAAGCTTGTTGGCTATCGTGAGATAGCAGATGGCGTTGTCGTCCTGATGCCCATTGAAGTAATCCTGATAGTTGGTAAAGGCTTCTCCGAGTCCGTGGCTGTAGTAGAGCATCGACGTTACGCCATCGAAGCGGAAGCCATCAAAGTGGAACTCTTCCAGCCAATACTTGCAATTGCTCAGCAAGAAGTGCATCACGTCGTCCTTGCCATAGTCGAAACACAGGCTGTCCCAGGCCGGATGCTCGTGGCGGTCGCCCGGATAGAAGAACTGGTTGGGGTCGCCAGCCAGGTTGCCCAGGCCTTCCACCTCATTCTTCACCGCATGAGAGTGGACAATATCCATGATGACGGCAATGCCCATGCTATGGGCTGTGTCGATGAGGTCTTTGAGTTCCTCGGGCGTACCAAACCTGCTCGAGGGGGCAAAAAATGAACTTACGTGATATCCGAAGCTGCCATAGTAAGGGTGTTCCTGTATGGCCATGACCTGCATGCAGTTGTATCCGTCCTTGGCGATGCGCGGAAGCACATTCTCCTTGAACTCCCTGTAGGTACCAACCTTCTCTGCATCCTGTGCCATTCCGATGTGGCACTCGTAGATAAGCAGTGGATTCTTCTTGGGGCGGAAACTCTTCTTGCGCCACACATACTCCTCCTTGGGAGCCCACACCTGTGCCGAGAAAATCTTGGTGATATCGTCTTGCACCACCCTCTGGGCCCAAGCGGGGATGCGTTCGCCCTCGCCACCGTTCCATTTCACGTGGATCTTGAAGAGATCACCATGCTTCATAGCCTTGGCGGGGAGTTTCAGTTCCCAGTTACCGGAGTCGGAAACGCGCAAGCAACGGTATTTCTCGTTTTCTTTCCAGTCGTTGAAATCGCCCACAAGATAGATATCGGTGGCATTGGGGGCCCATTCACGGAACACCCATCCGCCGCGCGAGGTCTTGTGTAAACCATAATAATCATAGCCACTGGCAAATTCCGACAGCGACATCTTGCCATCCTGGGTGAGCTGTCCAATCTTCCACAGGGCATGGTCGTGCCGTCCGCGGATGGCATCCTCAAAGGGTTCGAGATAGGAATCGTGGGCCACCACACCAATGTGCCGATTTTTGGAGGCCACGGTCTTCTTGGATTGTGCGTTGGATTTCATGACTTTTTTTTCCATAGTTGTCAGATTTGTCAGTGGTTGATGATGGTATGGATTAGGCTTTCACCTTGAAAATAGCTTTCCGATGCTGCTTGTTATCAGAGATACCAGGGGCGTGTCCGTCCTGCGGGAAGAAGATAGCGAACTGGCCTTTCAGCACTTTCACATAGGTTTGGGCGGGTACATCGGCCAGCTTAGCCATGTCTTTCTCCTCCACATACTCCATGGCGGGCAGGTCGGCCTGCGGTACATAGCCAAAAACCTCATCGCCGCTGATGGGCACCTGCACGTCTACCATCTTCCGATGATACTCCATCGCCGTCTTCCCCTCAGGCTTACCCTCGATGTGCATCACGTTGACAAAGACGTCGTCGCCCTTAATCAGGTGCTTTCCGTCCTCGATATTGTCCCAAGTATTGTTCTTCAAGAAGTTCACCACCTCTGCAAACAGCGGGTTGAGAGCCACATACTTCTCCAGATTTTCCAGTTTATCGATAATCATAAGTCAAATATTTTATAGTTCTACTATCTATCATTGAATCGGCGCCCACTCTCATAATGCCCCGTGGAGGTAACCTGCCCGTTGCGGTCTTTCTCCACAAACCGGCCGTCGCGCACATCATTAATATAGGTGCCCTCGAACCGGTTGCCATCCTTAAACTCCTCGATGGCCTTGCCGTTGCGCATTCCGTTCTTGTAGGTTCCCTTGAATCGGGTGCCACTGGCATAGTGGATAATTACCTCGCCATCTATCTTTCCGTTAACAAAGCCACCGTCGAACACATCGCCGTTCTGCTTCGTCAGCTTGCCACGACCGTTCTGAAGGTCGTTTTTCCAGTTGCCCTCATACTTATCTCCGTTGGCCCAGACGAAGGTTCCCATGCCGTCGCGCGCTCCCTCGGAGAAGTGGCCGGTGTACCGGTCGCCGTTAGCATACTTGAAAATGCCCTCTCCCGTGCGCTCGCCCTGGTCGTAGTCGCCCTCATAGCGATCGCCATTCTGGAAGAGATAGATGCCCCGGCCCTGCTGGATGTCGTCCTGCCACTGACCTTTGTACACATCGCCGTCGGCGTATTTGTTCACTCCATAGCCCGACCGCTGGTTGTTGGCCCACTCCCCTTCGTAGGTAGTGCCGTCGCCCCAGTCGAAGAATCCCTTTCCGGCCTTCTTGTCTTCCTTCCAGTATCCGTCGTAGAAGGCTCCGCTGGCATAGGAGTATTTACCCTTGCCCTGACGCATATCGCGGAACCAGTCGCCGTCATACTTGTCTCCGTTAAAGTAATACATGATACCGTGTCCCTGCTGATAGTCGCGAAACCACAGGCCCACATATTTATTGTTATTATTGAAATAGTAGGTGCCCAGTCCGTGCTGCTGATTCAGCACCCACTGGCCTTCATACTTCTCTCCATCAGCAAACGTATAGACGCCATAGCCCTGACGCTTGCCTTTCACAAATTCGCCTTCATAGGTGTTGCCGTTATCAAAGAGAATGTTGCCTTTGCCCTGCGGCTTACCCGACGCCATCTGCCCCTTGTAGACACCCTTGACTCCCATTTCCTCTACCGAACAGGAACCAAGCGTAATCTTCTGAGCGTTTCCAGCAACCGAAAAAGCGAGCATCAAAACTACCAATATCTTATTTTTCACTATTCCAGATTTATGTGTCATTTGGTTGTCAAAGATAATAATAATAATTGGAATAAGCAGGAATGAGCCGTGATTTTAAGCCGAACGGCTAACAATTTAACATTATTAAATATGCCCTCTTGTTGATAATTTTGTAATTTTGTAGCAACATAAATACACCAACTATGAAGATTATCGCCATTATCCCAGCCCGATTTGCATCTACCCGTTTTCCCGGCAAGCCCCTCGCCCTGCTGGCCGGCATGCCCGTCATCCAACATGTCTACAAGAAGGTGAGCACGGTGATAGCCGACACGTGGGTGGCTACCGACGACGACCGCATCTATGAGGCTGTCAAAGAATTTGGCGGACAGGTAGTGATGACCCGGACTGACCATAAGAGTGGCACCGACCGCATACAGGAAGCCGTGGAAAACATCGGCTCAGATGCCGACGTGGTAGTCAATATTCAGGGCGACGAGCCGTTTGTCCACACCTCGCAGATAGAGACCGTATGCCGATTGTTCGATGACGAGGAGACGCAGATAGCCACAATTGGTAAACTTTTTTCGGAGATGAATGCCGTAGACAACCCTAATTCACCCAAGATTGTGACCGACCGCCGCGGCTTCGCCCTCTATTTCTCGCGCTCGGTCATACCTTTCGTACGCGGACAGGAGCATTCGGAGTGGATGCACCACTACCCTTTCCTCAAGCATCTGGGCATCTATGCCTATCGTCGTGAGGTGCTGGGCGAGATCACCCAGTTGCCGCAGTCGCCGCTCGAACTGGCTGAGAGCCTCGAACAGTTGCGCTGGTTGGAGAACGGCTACCGCATCAAAGTGGGCCTCACCGATGTAGAAACCATCGGCATCGACACCCCTGACGACCTCCAGCGCGCCGAGGATTTCCTCCGCCAGAGCCGAAACTCATAAACACTTGAATATCAACCATATTCCAAACCTTATCTTTTACTCTCACGATAAGGTACTAATCGCATGGCCTTCAGTACCTAATCCTCTCGCGATTACTACCTTATCGGAAGACGATTAGTACCTTATCCAGAGCACACATTTACCCATCCTGATTATCAATAAGTTACGATATAATAATCAATCGCTCAGTAGGGACATACTCCGTGCATGTCCGCACCGCCGGATGGCTACTTATCATACTTGCCAAGATTTCCCTCTCTTTATAACATAATGACACAGAACTTTTCATAATGACATATTTTCCAGCCTTTGAAACTATGACATAAGAAACGCTCCGCGTTTCATAATGACATACAGTTTAGCCTGAGGGTGGTTTCTTTGCAATGTCTTTTTGTCTTTATGTCTTAAAAATAATATGTCATTATGATAAGATTTTTGACCTTATGTCCTAATAATGCAACGGGGAAATATATGGTTATGAGAAGAAATGATGTGGTTATGTCAATAGGACTCTGGGTCTGAAGCCATGCGGCGGTGCGGACACGCACGGGGCATGTCCGCATCAAGGGAGTGACGGGTTGGGGTTAATAAAGGTGAGGACGGTCGAAAGGCCGATGGCAAGGCATGGAGGCGGCCCTACTCTTCCTTGCCATCGCCATTGCGATAGGTGGAGGGCTGCTGCTGGTAGACATCCTTGAAGCACTTGCAGAAGTAGCGCGGACTGGAGAAACCATTGCGATAGCTCACCTCGGCAATGTTGATTTCGGGATGGCTGCGAAGCATATCGGCAGCCTTGCGAAGGCGCATGTTCATGATAAATTCCTTGGGTGTCTGGCCGGTGAGGGTCTTCCATTTGGTGAAAAGGCCGGTGCGCGACATGCCGATTTCGCGGGCAAAGGTGTCCACACTGAACTTGGAATCCATGTAATATTTATCGATAATCTTCATGGCGCGGTCGAGCATGTCCTTGTCGAGCGGGTTGGAAGCCAGCATATCGGCCTCGGTATGCGGGTGCTCGCTGAACTTTCGCTGCAACATGCGGCGCGAATTGATGAGATTGTTGCACCGCGACACGAGGATATCGTTGTTGAAAGGCTTGGTCACATAGTCGTCGGCCCCGAGCTTCAACCCCTCCAAGGCCTGCTCGGCAGCCGTGCGTGCAGTGAGCAGCACCACAGGGATGTGGCAGATGGAGAAGTCTTTCTTGATGGCCTTGCACAGTTCGGTGCCCGACATGTGGGGCATGAGCACGTCGCTCAGCACAATATCGGGCATCTCGTCCTTCACGATTTCCAGTGCCTCACGACCGTCGACAGCCGTCAACGTGCGGTAGAACGGATTGAAAAGCGTCACCAGTAGCTGACGTATGTCGTCGTTGTCTTCCACTATCAATATGGTGGTGTTGGCAGGATTGGCGATGGTAGAATCGGGCTCCACTGCTTCCTGCAGAGGCTGTGCGGGCAACTGCTGCTCGATAAACGCAGGCTCCGAGGGCATGA
Organism: Prevotella sp. UBA1705; assembly: GCA_002317385.1. GTDB lineage: Bacteria > Bacteroidota > Bacteroidia > Bacteroidales > Bacteroidaceae > Prevotella. Next base: position 25,111 of record DCJH01000050.1, read on the forward strand.
CCGGCGCCTCAACGGGTTCATTCTTAATCTCGCTCGGGGCAAAAAGGTCATTGCCCAAAGGCAGAACTACGGTAAAGGTGGTGCCCTCTCCCACTGCCGACGAGACCGAGATGTCGCCATGATGCTGCTCCACAATGGTCTTGGTGAGGTTGAGGCCGATGCCTGTTCCCATCTCCGACAGCGACTCAATCTCCTTGCCCTGGTAGAAACGGTTGAACACATGTGACAGGTCGCTGGACGAGATGCCGCTGCCGGTGTCGGTCACTGAGAGCTGCGCCTGACGGTCGTCGCTGCTCACTACCACAGTCACCACACCGCCCTGCGGGGTGTGTTTGAGTGCATTGGACACCAGATTGTTGACCACCTTGCGCATCTGCCGACTGTCTATCCACACCTGCACGTCGGTTTCGGGCTTGAAAACGAGGTTGATGTCCTTGCTCACGGCATATTCCTTGAACATGAGGCAGATGTTTTGCACAAAGCCTACCCACGGCTGATGCTGCACGTGGAGGGTGGGCTGTGCCATCTCCTGCTTGCGGAAATCGAGCAGTTCGGTGATGAGTTCGCGCAGCTGGTCGCTGTTGCGATAGATGCCCAACACCTTATTATAACTGTCGGTAGCCACCGACTTGCTCTTCAGCAGCGACTCGGCGAGGCCGATAATCACCGTGAGCGGGGTACGAATCTCATGAGACACATTGGTGAAGAAACGTATCTTCGACTGGTTGCGCTCCTCCACGTCCTTCACATGCTGCTTCTCATATTTGAGCGACTCGGCCAGACGGATGCGGTTGCGGTATTCGCGAATGAGCCACCGGCCCAGCAGAATGGCCGCGGCCAAATAGATGAGATAGGCCCACCACGAGAGATACCACGGCGGCAGGATGCGGATCTTGAGCCGGGCCATGGGGATGTCGGCACGCGACGAACTAAGTTCCAGCGTGTAGCTGCCCGACGACAGACCGGAGAAGTCGAGGTTGTGCTGGCCTTGGCGCACCGGCAACCACTGGTCTGACGAGCCCAGAAGCCGATAGCGCAAGGGCGCAGCGTTCTCCTTAATATAATTAGAGGTGTAGAATTCGATGCTGAACAGCGACTGGTTGTGGCTCAGCTCAATCTCATCGGAGTAGCGCAGAGCATTGCGCAGAATATGGCTGTCGTCGCCCGGCAGCACCTCCTGACCGTTCACATAGAGCCGGCTGAAACCGATGGTATAGGGTTTCGACTTCTTGTAGAGGTCTTTCTCGCGGAACGACACCATACCACGCACGCCACCAAGATATACCACACCGTCGGCAGTCACGTAGAGCGCATTCTCATTGACTGTAGCCAGGGGGAAGCCGTTGTCCTTGTTGAAATTGTGGAATTGCTTGTTCTTGGTGTCGAATACGGAGAAGCCGTGGTTGGTGATAAGCAGCAGATTGTCTTTGTTGAGCGACGAAGGCTCGGCCGCATAGACGCATCCGCCGAGCAGACCCTGTGCCGGTCCGTAGTTGACAAACCGGTTTTCCTTTTCGAGATAGAGGTCAATGCCATCGCTGGCAGTAGACAGCCACACCCGTCCCTCACGGTCTACCATGATGTTGTTCACGTTGTTGCAGCTCAGCGAACCCTCCTGCGGCCCATTCACGAAGTGGGTATAGCCGTGGCTTCGCAGGTCGTAGCGGTACACTCCGCTGGCCTCGGTGGCTATCCACAGGCGCTGCTGGCGGTCGATGCACAGGCTCTGCACCATCTTGAGATGCTCTTTGGGCAAGAGCGTCGTGAAGGTTTCCCTCTCCGGATCCATCACGACAGCACCCTCCTGGGTGGCGATGAAGAGCAGTCGGCCATACGACTTGATGTCTCTCACGATGTCGGAGGGCAGCGAGTGAGGGTCGGTGGCGCTATGCTTATAGAACTTGCTGCGCCGTGTGGCGAGGTCTATGCGGTCCAGTCCGCCCAGATGGGTGCCCACCCACATGGCGTTGCGGGCCTGGTCGAAGTAGATGCACTTCAGATTGTTTTGCGATATCATCGTACCCGGATAGGTGTACCAGTTGAACTGTTTGGTGGCCGGGTCGTAGATGTTGAGGCCTCCACCCTCGGTGCAAATCCAGAGTTTGCCCTGCTGGTCCTGCGTCATTCGGCCCACAATCTGGCTGCTCAGCCCCGTAGAGGGCTGCCCGGTCACGCGGTAATGGGTATAAATCTCGTATTCAGGGTTAAAGTAGTTCACGCCGCCGAAGTACGAGCCGAGCCACAAAGTGCCCTGTCCGTCCTTGATGATGCTCCATATACTCGAATTGGTGAGGCCGTTTTCAAGCACATTGGCCGTGAAAGTCTGCGTGCTGCCTGTATCGGGATTGAATCTCACCAGGCCGAGATAGGTGCCTATCCACATGTCGCCATGATTGTCTTCGCAGAATGTTCGCACGAAATTGGACACGAGGAAGCTCCCCGCGCCATAGTTCTTCACCTGTCCGTTGGGTTGCACCGTCCAGAAGCCATCGGCCCAACTGCCAATCCACAGGCGGTGCTTGCTGTCCTCATAAATCTGGGTGATGCGGCCCGTGGGGATGGGATGGGTGAGCCTGCGATTGGCATAGCAATAGACACCGGCACTCTGTGTGCCGATCCACAGGCGCTGACGGGAGTCGACGGTGAGGCTGGTGATGAACTGTTTGGAAGGGAGCTTGACAAAACTATGGATGCTGTTGTCAGCCGACGAGATGGTCTTCACCTCGCTACCCTCGCTGAAATAGAGTTGTTTCTGATAGCAGATGGCGCCTATGTTGTTGCCTGCCTTGAGCGTCTTGAACTGTCGCGACGGCAGGTCGAGCTGCGCCACACCCTCCGAGCACAGCAGGTAGAGTTTGTCCTTACCGTTTCCGGTGAGCAGAATCACATTGTTGCTGAAAAGGCTGTTGGGGTCATTAGACTTATTCTGATATACCTGAATAGAGTTGCCGTCGTAGCTGTTCAGTCCCACGCGGGTAGCAATCCAGATCACTCCATCCTGGTCTGCATAGAGATTATTGACCGAAATCTGAGACAATCCGTCGTCTGGGCCAAGATGATTGAACTCTATATTCTGGGCCAGCAGCAGACAATGGGACAAGGTAAATATAAGAATAAGACCAAATAACTTCTTCATTGACTGATGGTATTCGATATGTTTAGATAGCAAAATTAGGAAAAAAATCGAAGAAAAAGGGCGTTCAGGTACAAGAAAGTACATTTTAAATCAATTATCGTACAATTGTACGCCGTGGCGAAGCCTACCTGTTTCATTATAGGAGAATATTTCCTAACTTTGACATATCTAATGAACGAACTAAAAAGAAGTATATGAAAAAAACTTACCTCACACTTTGTTTTGCACTGTTTTCTGCCATAGCCTTTGCAGATACCATCAACACTGACTCGGCTTCAGTGAAAAACATTCCGGGCGAAGACTTCGATTCCGGTCAGTCTACGGCTATCAAAACCGTATCAGAAAGTAAGAAAGTGGACGACACGCGCGTGTTCAACCTCAAAGGACAGCAGGTGGCCACTGGCTCGCTGGAAGGACTTCCCAAGGGAATCTATATTTTCAGAGGAAAGAAATATGTGGTGAAATAATCCTCACGATATACTAAAAAACGGCTTGAAGCAATGCTCCAAGCCGTTTTTTAGTATATGGGGTTTGGGTTCAAACCGCCTACTGTCTACTCCACGCCAAACTTATAAATGGTCTTCGAGGTGAAGATCTTGCCCACTTCCAGCCTGGTGCTGGGGAAATAGGGATGATTGGGTGAGTCGGGGAAGTGCTGAGTCTCGAAGCAGATGGCGCTGCGAGCCGGGAACGTGGCACCGTTCTGACCGGTGTAACCATCGGCCCAGTTGTCGGTGTAGAGCTGCATGCCCGGCTGAGTGGTATACACCTCCATGGTTCTTCCAGACACAGGCTCCGTGATTTTGGCTGCAAACGACAGCTCATCTTCCTCTCGTTTGTTGAGCACGAAGCAGTGGTCGTAGCCTTTTCCGATAACCAGCTGCTCGTGTCCGCACTCAATGTCACGGCCGATAGCCTTGGGCGTGCGGAAGTCGAAGGGCGTATCGCCCACGCTTCTAATCTCGCCCGTGGGCAGAGAAGTGGGATCCATGGGCAGATAGTAGTCGGCATTAATCTGGCAAACCACGTTGTCGACCGTCGGAGTGGGATTGGCAATGCCGCTCAGAGAGAAATAGCCGTGGCTCGTGAGGTTGAGCACCGTGCGACGGTTGGTGGTGGCATGATAGTCGATGATGAGTTCATTCTCGTCGGTGAAGGAATAGACCACCGTCACTTTCAGCTCTCCAGGATAGCCCTCCTGGCCGTAGGCGCTGATGTAAGTGAGCACCAACGACTCATGACTGAGCTGTCGGGCTTCCCACACCTTGGCGTTGAAGCCCACCTTTCCGCCGTGAAGAGAGTCGGTTCCACGGTTGGCAAAGAGGTAATAGGTCTTGCCATCCAACTGGAACTGCGAGTTTCTGATGCGGTTGCAGCAGCGTCCCACCAGTGTGGAGAGGTATGGTTCGGGGGCGTCCAGGTAGCCCTGAATGCTTCCGTAGCCCTGAATCACGTTGGCGCGCTTGCCATCTCGGTCGGGCACCATGATGGCCACGATGCCTCCGCCGTAGTTGGTGATGGCCACTTCATTACCTTGATTATTATGGAGAAAATAGAGGTCGGTCTGCTTTCCCTTGATGGTTGAAACGAAATCTTCTCTTTTCAATCCGCTGATAGTCTGATATTCAAGCTGTTCCATAGTTATAATTGTTTGATGAATTCATGAAGTCTTGACTCTCCCTCCCTTGTCAACTCGTATAGACGATACTGGTTTTTGGCCCTGTCGAGGTTGTGGGTGGCATATTTAGTCTTATAATAGGTGTCGCCATTGATATAGTCTGCCAGGAATCTCATGCACTGCATGTAGGGGAAAAGGCTCATGGCGAAGGGCAACATATCACGCTCTGTGGGGGTGAGGAATTGCTTGGTGCCCTCAATAAAGCCGCGTGTGAAGCTCTCGATGATGTCCCATCTCAACTGCACTCGGTCGGTTTCGGGGTCGTCTTCGCCCGTGGCATTGCCAGCAGTACGTAGGAAATCACCATAGTCGGAGAACACGAAGCTCGGCATCACGGTGTCGAGGTCGATGACGCAGAGTACGTCTCCCTGCTCGTCGAACAGCACATTGGTTACCTTGGAGTCGCAGTGACAGATGCGCTTGGGCAGTTTTCCCTCACGATATAGGGCCTCGGCCTGGCACATCCGCGTGGTATCTTGCTCCAGATGGTCTACCATTTCCTGCACTTCCTGCAGTCTTCCCGCCTTGTCTTGCTGCACCGCCTCGCGCAGCTGGGATATGCGAAGCTCCATGTTGTGGAAGTCGGGAATGGTCTCGCCCAACGGTTCCTTCAGGTCGGTCAGCATCGACTCAAAGTCGCCAAAGGCCTTTCCGGCATCGTAAGCGTTCTCCGGCGTCACGGTCTCAAAGCCTTGGGTGCGCGGGATGAATACCGAAACGCGCCAGTAATCGCCCTCTTCGGTCTTGAAATAAGTCTTACCAGACACCGTCGGAACAAACTGCAATACCTTGCGGTCGATATCTTCTTCGCCACGTGCCACGAGCTTTTCGCGCACGTGTTGGGTCACCAATTCGATGTTATGCTGCAGAAGTTCCACATCTGTAAAGACGTTATCGTTGATGCGCTGGAGCACATAGTCGAAAGGACAGCTGTCGTCTGTCGTCACCTTGAAGGTGTCGTTGATCAGTCCACTCCCCAAGGGAATGACTTCGACAGGTTTTCCTTGAATTTTGAAATTGGCCAGAATCTGTTCAGGTTTTGTTGTACTCATGTGTTTTTATGTTACTTTTGTTTGATATTATTTATACTGCAAATATAAAGAAAAATATCAATATCAGGAAGAAAAACATGAGTATATATCCCTTAAATGTACTTAAAATTTATGTACATTCTATACGGTGGCACATAAAACAAGATGAAAGCCCCCGAACCATCGGTGGCTTCCATCATCATATCTTGCTCCAAATGGGCCCGATTTATCCGAGCAATGTCGTGGCCCGCACGCGACTGAGTGTCTCCGGAGTCATCTGGAGATAGCTGGCAATATATACTAACGGCGCACGCAAAACCACCTGCGGCTTCATCTTGCACAGGCGCTGATATCGGTTTTGAGCCGTCTCAAACCTTACCAAGTCGGCATGAACCTGAGAGATAATGAGGCTTTCTTCCAATATCTTACGGTATAGAATTTGGATGTTCACATTGTGCAAAGCCACCTGTTCGAGCCTCAACTTCGGCAAACTGTAGATGATCGATGGCTCAAGCGCCTCCACCTGCAAGTGCGTGGGCTCCTCCTTGAACAAGCTTTCGATACACATGAATATCTCTCCATCCGATCCGATATGCTCCGTCAGCTCCTTATCGTTCTTGTAATAGAACTGACGAATGAGTCCCTTCTCAATATAGAATATATCTTCACAGATTTGCCCTTCCTTGAGAATCATCTCTCCTTTGGCATACTTCCTCGGCACGAGGATGCTTTCCAATATGTCAAGCTCATCGTGGGTCATCGTGCTATAGTTGCGGGCCAATTCCCTGGCTATGTCACGAGTTGTGTTTTGCAGTCTATCCATTTGTTATATTCGTTAGATGGGTATTACATTCTTTAGTCTAATTTGAGCACGGCTAAGAAAGCATTCTGCGGAACAGATACGTTTCCAATCTGCTTCATGCGTTTCTTTCCTTTCTTTTGCTTCTCCAAAAGCTTACGTTTACGGCTCACATCACCGCCATAACATTTGGCCAGCACGTCCTTGCGCACCTGTTTCACCGTCTCGCGGGCAATAATCTTGGCACCGATGGCTGCCTGAATAGCAATGTCGAATTGCTGCCTCGGAATGAGTTCCTTCAATTTTTCGCACATTCTTCGACCGAAAGTCACGGCGTTATCCTGGTGGGTCAACGTAGAGAGCGCATCCACAGGGTCACCATTGAGCAGGATGTCGAGCTTCACGAGCTTCGACGGTTTGTAGCTGTCGATGGAATAATCGAACGATGCATAGCCCTTGGAAATGGACTTCAGCTTGTCGTAGAAGTCTATCACGATCTCACCAAGAGGTATCATCAAGTGAAGCTCTATGCGGTTACCCGAAACATACTGCTGGCTAACAAGTTCACCTCGCTTATCAAGACACAGTTTAACGATGGGGCCATAGTACTCCGTGGCGGTGATGATGTTGGCTTTAATATAGGGTTCTTCGATGTAATCGATGGCCGTAACCTCGGGCAATCCGCTCGGATTGTGCACCTCTGTCTCATTGCCTTGTTTGTCGTGAACCAGGTACGACACATTGGGCACGGTGGTGATGACCTCCGTATTGAACTCACGCCCCAGACGTTCCTGCACAATCTCCATGTGGAGCAGGCCGAGGAATCCGCAGCGGAAGCCGAAGCCCAGCGCCTGAGAAGACTCAGGCATGAAGGTGAGGGCTGCGTCGTTGAGCTGAAGTTTCTCCAAAGAGGCGCGCAGATTCTCATATTCTGCCGGGTCGATGGGATAGACTCCGGCAAACACCATGGGCTTCACCTCCTGAAATCCGGCAATAGCCTTGGCACAGGGACGCTCCACATGGGTCACTGTATCGCCCACCTTCACCTCGGTAGCCTCCTTGATGCCAGAAATGATATAGCCCACTTCGCCTGTCGAGAGCTGCTTGCGCGGTTCCATCTTCATCTTAAGCACACCCACTTCGTCGGCAGTATACTCCATGTCGGTCTGCACAAACTTCACCTTATCGCCCTGCTTAATAGTACCATTCACTATCTTGCAGATGGTGATGATGCCTCGAAAGGGATTGAAGATGGAGTCGAAAATCAAGGCCTGAAGGGGTTGCGACGGGTCGCCCACAGGGGCAGGAATGCGATCGACCACAGCTTCAAGTATTTCTTTAACACCTTCACCCGTACGTCCACTGGCTCGGATAATATCGCTTCGGTCACAACCGATGAGTTCTACGATCTCATCTTCCACCTCCTCGGGCATGGCATTGGGCATGTCTATCTTATTGATGACCGGTATAATTTCCAGGTCATGGTCGATGGCCATATAGAGGTTGGAGATGGTCTGGGCCTGCACGCCCTGTGTGGCATCGACCACCAGCAGTGCGCCCTCGCACGCAGCAATGCTCCTCGACACCTCATAGCTGAAGTCGACGTGTCCCGGAGTGTCAATCAGGTTGAGCAGATAGGTCTGGCCATTGTGCTCATGCTCCATCTGGATAGCATGACTTTTGATGGTGATTCCGCGTTCGCGCTCCAAGTCCATATTGTCCAACATCTGGTTTTCGGTAATCTGGATGGTCTTGGTGTACTCTAACATGCGGTCGGCCAGCGTCGACTTACCATGGTCTATGTGTGCAATGATGCAAAAATTTCGTATGCGTTCCATTCAACGTAATATTCTTATATGCAAAGATACGAAAAAGATGAGAGAATAAAAGCCGAACAATCATATTTTTTATTAACTTTGCAAAAGTTAGTGTAAACGCACACAACCACACCAGTTTTTACCGGGAGTTTCTCCCGCCGATAATCCAAATCCAAAAGACCAATGAACAAAAAGCCCAGCATTACCATATTAGCCCTGGCCCTTGCGGCCGTGGGCGCACTGTCGTCGTGCCATCACGTCACCCTCGAAGACCGCGCCGAGCAGGAGGCCAAGGAGTTTACGCAGCGCTACTGCCCCACTCCGGTGAAGGATTTCCAGCGCACCGACAGCGTGACCTTCGACCGATCGACACACACGTTCAACTATTATTTCCAACTATCAGGCTCTGCCGATAATCCCGAGACCATCAAAAAGCTTCGCCCCAAGCTCCGCACCGCCCTGGTCAACGACCTCGTGGGCGACACAGGAAGCAAGGCTTTCAAGGCTCAGGGCTACAATTTCCGCTACGTATTTGTCTCCGAAAAAACCAAAGAGGTACTCTTTGAGGAAGAGCTCACCAAGAAAGACTACCAATAATTGGATGGTTTAACCATACCGACATAACCCCATCTTAATCAATCGCTTGCCACATGAAACCCTATCACGCTATTATCGTCTTCGCTATACTGGTGTGCAGCTCTGCCCTCTCCAGCGTACACTCCTACCGGACAGCTGCCGACGACATTGTCAAGGACATGAATCAGGCGCTCGCCCGCACCTTGGAGACGAAGCAGGAAGGTACCATAACCCTCGACACCATACAGGATTACCGCAGCCATCTGCGCCTCGCCGAACTACGCGACAAATCGTTTATCTATTATGCTCTCGGTCATCCGACCCAGGGATTGCATAGCGACAAGATGGAATGGCGGGGCCAGCACAGGGCCGTGAGCTTCCAAGGCTATGCCAATTGCTCTATGGCTTCAGTCTGGATGATGTCCGACCAGAAGATGCCCCTCGCCCTCTCGGTCATGGCATTGCTGTGGATGGGCTTCGCGATTGCCTATTTCAAAAAGTACCGACAGGGCCTGCAACCCATCGGCCAACTGTTTTATAGCATGGAGCGGCAGTCGTTTCTCGATGCCGACGCCCACCCCATACGCTTCACACCCATGCAACATCAGCTCATGATGATGTTTTGCGAGGCCGACGACCGGCGCCTCGACAAGCAGCAGATATGCGACCAACTATGGCCCAAGAAGCCCGATGCCAGCGAGACGCTCTACACACTCGTTGCCCGCCTGAAGCCCATCATCGAGAAGAAAGGCCATCTCCAGATAGTCTCCGACCGAGGCCGAGGCTACGAACTCCGAGAGATAGACTAACCACATAGAAACCAACAAGTTAGCAGAGTCTGACAAACGTCTGGAAATAAATGTCAGACAGATGTCAAACTCTTTTTTATTCCCGTTCCCTTCGCTTCGTCTACTTTTGCAGAAAAACATCAACATGAAGCAAAAACTCATTCTTCTGCTATCAATTTTATGCCTGGCCCTCACCGCCCAAGCCCAGGATTCCACGTCGGTAGACCTCCAAGAGGTGGAAGTGAAGGCCTCCAAAATCACGATAAAGGCCGACGGACAGCTCATTGTGCCCAGCGATATTCAGAAACAATCATCCACCAACGGCTATTCGTTGTTGGGCAAACTCGGGTTGCCCGCCATCCGCATCGACGACGTGGCCCATACCATCATTGCCCTTGGCCAACAGGGTGCCGTGCAGCTGAGACTCAATGGAGCCCTCGCCTCGAAGGAAGATTTGCTGGCGCTCGACCCCAAAACCGTGAAAAACATCGATTTCATCGATAAGCCCGGCGTGAGATATGGGAAGAACATTGCCTGCGTCATCAACATCTCGACCCGCAGCTCCAAGAGGGGCTACACACTCGGAGCCGACCTCCACCAGGCCCTGACCACACGGATAGGAGATGATGCAGTCTATGCGACCATGAACCACGGGGCATCGCAGTGGGGCCTCACCTACGATTTCAACTATCAGAATTTCAAAGGCACCCAATATGAAGAGGAGGCCGACTACCTGCTCAACGACGGCACTCACCGCCTCATGAGCCGCAAAGACAGGCTCAACCACAACCGTAACCACGGGCACGACCTTCAGCTGAAATATACCTTGAACGACTCGAACACCGTGTTTCAGGCCACGCTCTCCACCGGATGGGACTATACTCCAGTGTATCAAAGAGAGATCAACGTAGTGGATGGGCCACAAAACTATCTGTCGACGAGCCTATCGCACGACCGCAGTTTCAATCCCATTCTGGACATCTACTACTTTCGACAACTCGGAAAACACCAGTCGATAACGGCCAATGCAGTGGGCACAAACATTTCGACCAACACTTACAACTACGACGATGAACAATCTGTGTATCAATATGATGTAGATGGAAACACATGGTCGCTCATCTCCGAGGCCATCTATGAAAACCAGTTGCGCCCGCTCACCTTCTCGACGGGCATGCGCAGTCAGCTGAAATACACGAGAAACGAATATCAAGGCGACGTGAATGCCCTGAACCGCATGCACAGCAGCAGTCTCTATCTCTTTGGCGAGGCCAAGGGGAAATGGAGAAAAATGGGCTATGTGGCAGGCTTGGGCGTAAGTCGGGAATATTACAGGCAGGCCAATTATCACTATGATTTCTGGCTTTTCAGACCCAAGTTCACACTCACCTACGCTCCCTCCACCCCATGGATGCTCAGCTATAGCTATGAGATGTCGCAGCACATCTCACAGGTGGCCATGATCAGCGACGCCAAGATACGCCAGAACAGCATGGAATGGACGGTGGGAAACCCGGAAATAACGCCCAACCGGGTGATAGAACATCAGCTGAGACTCTCCTACAACCGGCCCAGATTCATGACCCAATGCACAGCCTCAGCCCGATGGCATCCCCATTGCAACATGGCCCACTATGAGCGCATGCCCGACAATCAGTTCTATAACTCGCAGACCATACAGCGCGGTATCGAGATGTTTTATGTGACGAACTATACCCGTTGGGACATCATCGCCGACAAACTCACGGTCTCAACCAATGGAGGGATATACCGATTTATCAATCGTGGAGACGACTACACCCATCTGCTCACCACTTATAATATAGGTGGCAGCCTGCAGGCCTACCTCGGCCGGTGGACTATCATGGCCTATGCAGACAACGGTTGGAAATTTATGGAGGGCGAAACCTGGAACCAGCGGGGGGCATCCACCATGCTGAGATGCTCCTATCGACGAGGGCAATATACCGTCTCGCTGTCATGGCACCAGCCGTTCCAGTCGAACCCCAGCCAAAACTACGCCGAATTGGTGAATGCCAATATCAAGAAGCGCATGAGCCTGCGCTCCACCGACTATGGCAACCGCATCTCGTTGAGCCTCTCCTGGCGACTCAACCGTGGTCACAGCTACGACGAGCAGGAGAAACGACTGCAGAACAAGGACACCCAAACCGGAATATTGAAATGAAGAAACTCCTCCTATTCATCCTGGTGGCCATCGCGTGCGGGTGGCTGGCCGCCACGCAATGCCTGCACAGCGACCAGCGTTCGCCCCAGCAGCAGTTTCGCGAGGCGATGAATCATGTGTGGTTCAAGACATACGCCGACCACGACATGGGCTACTCGTTCTATTATCCGAGCTTCTTCCATCGAGACGAGGAGCCCAGTTTCGGACTCGGCCATGTGCGGTTCAGCTATCATCTGCTCACCAATCTCGAGCTCGAATGCCGAGTCCTACCGGAATCGGCCGTGCGATTCGAGCGCCAAGACACGGTGGTTGAAGGTTATAGCGACCACTCGCAGCACTATCGCTACACGACACACTACCTGAAAAAGCACCGTCGATGGTATGTGCTCTCATTCCGCTACCCAGCCGACTACGCCTCTGCCGTAGGCCGGATAAACTATTTCGTCAAGACGTGGGATGTGGGCGAGCCACCACATTACCACTTCAAAGATAGCATTACGAGCCGGTAACCCTGCGGTCCCATAAGTTTATACACCCATCAAAAATTCCTATTGAAAGAATTTGAAGATTCTGATGCTCAGCACATGAAATAAGGATTGCCAAGCCTCCGATACGAATTTTCAGGCCAAAATGCACAAAATATAACTGCCTACAAATCAGAATCTTACAAAATAGGCCTAAAAACGCTTCTGCAATAGATACCTTTTCGCATCGCGATTAGGTACTTATCGCGATGCGAAAACAGCCTATTCTTCTCCCCAATAGTACCTTTTAGAAATACGAAAAAGCCCTTTTCATCATGCAATGCAGACATTATCGTGATGAATTTCGCCCCAATCCATCGAAGTTTTCCCATGTGAAGGGCCTTTTTCCGATAGCGGGAAATTAGAAGGAAAAGTGCTATAAATAAAATAGATAGCCATTTATCTTGACAGAGAACAGCACTTGGAATGCAGCATTGGGATGGAGTATATAGAAAGAGTCGGGCTGCATCCAGCACACTTGGATACCTCCCGCCTGCTATCTTCCCTAAAAATAAGCATCGGTCGAGCCTAAGAAATCAACCGAATGCCCATCCCATGACAAAGAAATTTTGTAACTTTGCAGAAATAATCATGCTGTATTATTTCAATGATAACTCAAAATCAGCCATCAGATAGGCCCAAGACAGGTCTCGTCTTGGAAGGCGGGGCCATGAGAGGACTATTCTCTGCCGGAATCTTCGATGTGATGATGGAGCACGACCTGTGGCCTGATGGACTCATCGGCGTATCGGCCGGGGCTGCCTTCGGATGCAACATGAAGAGCCGACAGACAGGGCGCGTCATTCGATACAACAAGCGGTTTGCCCACGACTGGCGCTATTGTTCCTTCCGTTCGCTCCTCAAGACGGGCGATATGTTTGGTGGCGACTTCTGCTATCATCAGCTTCCACTACACCTTGATCCATTCGACAGTAAAGCGTTTGCAGACAATAAGATGGACTTCTGCGCCGTATGCACTGATGTAGAGACTGGAGAGCCTGTCTACAAGCACCTCGACGAGGTGAACTATGAGTTTATGGAGTGGATCAGAGCGTCGGCATCGATGCCCGTAGCGGCCAAAATTGTGACCATCAACGGCCAGAAACTGCTCGACGGAGGCATTGCCGACTCCATCCCCCTCTCCTATTTTCAGCGTCAGGGCTACGAGCGCAACATTGTGGTGCTCACCCAACCGCGCGACTTCGTGAAGCAACCCGGCAGCATGAACCCACTCATCAACTTCCTGTTGAGAAAACATCCCCGGTTTGTCGAGGCTTCCAACCATCGACACATCATGTACAACGAGGAGCTGGGCTATGTGCGCCAGCAAGAGGCTGCAGGCAACACGCTGGTGTTTGCGCCTGAGGAGAAACTGCCGTTGAACCACATCTGCCACGACCCGAAGCTCATGCAGCGTGTCTACGAGCTGGGGCGCGAGCAGGCAGAGCATAGGCTCGACGAACTCAAAAAATTCATGAAATGAACCGGAAGCGTACCAAGGAAATAGCCCGCACCTTCTTTCATCACAAACTCCTGCTATCGGCCGTGTTGCTGGCCATAGTGTTTGTGAGCATGCTTTTGGTGCGGATGATGCCGCCAAGCGAGACCGAGATTCGTCGTTCGGCCTGCCTGGTGGAGGGCCGCTCTGAGCTTTGTATGGCCTCGGGGGCCGATACCATAGTGCTCCGCGCCGACAGCGTAAACCAACAGGGTGTGTGGATCAACAAACACTGGTGGTGGCCGAGCTGCGACGGGCGCGTGCTCACCATCGCCCAAGGCATTCGACCCCAGATGAAGGGGCGTACATTCTCTGAATCCAACCTCCCCGCCCTGCTCCAGGCAGTAACTGATTCGATGGGGCGCCTGGTGGAACGCAAAGACGTGGAGCGTAAGGAACTGGAATACTATCTACGCAGTCATGGCGTGCAAGATGAGGGATACACTCGCATTGCGCATTATTCTGATTTACAGAAGATAGAGACCGACTCACTGAAGCAGGTCTATAAGTTATGGAAAGCCTTCAAGCCGTCGGCCCACATGAAGTTGGTGCATAGGTATCGACTCAGAGTTTTATGGTTCAACAACGACGACCAACTGGAGCAGACGGCCTGTCTGCCTCTCGTTTCCGACCTGAGCCGACAGGGTGAACCCATCATCGTACACACGATGAAATCGATGAAGCCGTGGGGTGCGTATGCCGTGAGGAAGCTCATATGGGGTGGATCAGACCATAAGCAGGTGATGAGCGTGACGCTTGTGCCCCAAGATTCAACCGCTGCCCACCATGCCCTGCTCACCACGGGCATCTATACGCGGGGCCGACAGCACAACATTCCGGCGCTTTTCGCCCGCGACGGCAGTCCAGTTTTCACCAAATATGGCCAATTCATCGGTATAATCTCTCAAAAAGAAGTAAAATAAACACACAAGATGTTGGGAAAGCATCACACGAATATAAGGAACCTCCTTCTGTCCTCAACCATCGTTCTGATGAGCCTGTGGCTGGTGGGCTGTACCATCAAGGATAAGGACATTGCCACCGTGAGCCGGGGAGGCATGGTCTACCGGGGCCAACTGGTAGACGGTAAGCGTGAGGGCCTGGGCGTATTGCTGCAGGGCGACTCCGTGGTCTACTCTGGACAGTGGCACCAGGGCATGCGTCAAGGGCAGGGATGGGTCACAGATTCATTGGGCCGACAGATATTGGGCACTTGGGATCACGATACGCTGGTAACCGGCGTGCGCAGAGATTCGGCCGGATTGTATCGCGGAGAGTTCAATCATAACCTTATGGCCAATGGCCACGGAAGCTACCGCGACACCATGGGCACCTATTATGAGGGACAATGGAAGGAGGATGCGCGCACAGGTTTCGGCTTTTCCTCGCAGCACAGATACTTCCGCGTGGGCGAATGGAAGGACGATGTGTATAAGGGAGAACGGCTCAACTACACCTCGGAGCGCATCTATGGCATCGACCTTTCGAAGCATCAGCACGTGAAAGGAAAGCATCGCTATGGCATCGACTGGAGCCGATTGCGTATCAGTCACCTTGGCACGCTGTCGAAGAAAAATGTAAACGGAAAGATTGACTATAAGGTGTCGTTCATCTTCATCAAGTCGACGGAGGGCACGTCAATCCTCAATCCTTATTATAGAGCCGATTATCAGGCAGCCCGCGCACACGGATACCCCGTCGGAACCTACCATTTCTTCTCCCATCGCACCTCTGGCGGCGATCAGGCCATGGCTTTTCTGCGCAACTCCCACTTCCAGAAGGGCGACCTTCCGCCCGTACTCGACCTTGAACCACTACCCAGTCAGGTGAAGAAGATGGGCGGAGCAGTGGCCATGTGGCGCCGCGTGAGAAACTGGTTGCAGATTGTGGAAAAGCAAACGGGCATGCGACCGATACTCTATATCAGCCAACTCTTTGTGAACCGATACCTCGATGCCGCGCCCGATATCAAGCACAACTACCCCGTGTGGATAGCTCGCTATGGCGAATACAAGCCCGACGTGAAGCTATGGGTGTGGCAGCTTGCCCCCGATGGCCGCGTCTCCGGCATCCATGGTCCCGTAGACATCAATGTCTTCAACGGCTATAGCGGCGAGTTTAAGCAATGGCTGAACAACGTGAGGAAGAAGTAAAAAGAACGGGAAAAAGTCGTAGTCTCACTGCTATCAAGCCCCCAAACATAAGAAGAAGAGGAGGAAAGCCATGGCTTCCTCCTCTTCTTTTCTTGTGCGCAGCAGTCCGTGTACACCGCCACACTGTGGCGGTCACCCTTCCTTCTCCGTCATTCTATCTTCTTCATCAGCATTCCGCTGCCGGCATCTATCTGCTTGCTCTCCTCCACAAGGCGGTAGACAAAGACGTCATTATCACCAAAATCGCAATAGAGACGGTGGTTTTGGTATTTGTAATGGCCATAGCTGGTCTCGCCTCCACTGGTCTCGGCAATATTGTCGCCATAGATTTTCAGCGAGATACCGCCATATTCGGTATCCACATGCCAGTTACCTTGAATCCACGAAGGAGCCTTCTCATGCGGCGCTTGGTCGTTGAATGAGGGCGTGGGAGTAGCCACATGCTCAACGGGAGCCTGGGTGCCATCGGCCTCCGTGATGCCCAATGACTCGGCATCATAGCTGCTCGATGAGGAACATTGGCGCTCCAGAAAAATAATTCCGATGATGACGCAGGCCACAATGATAAGGATTCGCTTGAAGCATCCGCGCTTCTTAAGCTGACTGCCCATAAGGGGAATATCGCGCGAAGCACCGAAACTGGTTTCTGGGAAGGGCTTGCGCGCCGGAGAAGGAGATGCATCGGGGTGAGGAGGCACGGGGGGGGGCACCATCCCGGGGATAGATTCCGATGCCTGACGAGTGGCAGAGCCTGTCGAAGCATTGCCCTGCGATGAAGCGGATGCCAGCTGGGAAGTCTGCTCCAACGGCTTGCGCGTACCATCGGCACCATTTTCCTTGGCGACCTGCTGTCCTGCATCGTCCATGGATTCGGACGATGCCTGGGCCTGTTCATCATCTACGGTAAAGGTGAACGGTGTGCCGCAGCGCGGGCAGTTGCATTGCAGTTCGGTCATACCGGGCGATGCCGGCACGTCAAAACGGAATCTACATTTCGGGCATTTTACATTCATAGGGTCTTGCTTGGGCCTCCTTACTATCTCGATTAATCTTTCTATTCAAACACAACAATGGCTTTTCTCACCACTTTCCACACGCCACCATCGTTCTGGGCCATCCCTTCCTCCAGCGTATTGATAGCCCGAGGCTGCTGATGGGTGTTGCCCTCGATGCGGCAGGCGGGCTTCACAAACTGACTGATGCTGATCATTGCCGTGGCAATAGCGTCCGGAGTATTGAGCATAATGAACTGCCCGTTCATCCCATCTTCCGTCCGCAGCTGATAAATGCTCTTGCCCACCTGCTCCTTTTCGCTCGATTCCAGGAAGAGTCCGTCGGGCGTTGGAGCCGGAAGAAAGAGCGTCTGGGCAGACAAGGGCGTACTGGCCAGCGGTTCGACAGTAGGTTCAGACAATCCCATGGTCTCCTCAAAGGAGACTGCTGAGGCTTCGCCATCAACCGAATCAGCGTCCGACACAGTGTTGGCAGGCTGACGTTGCTTAAGCTGCAGCTCCAGTTCTGCCATCTGCTGGGCCTGCTTCTTGACCGAAGTCTCCAGTTTGTCGAGACGTTCCAGCAGTGGAGCCAACGTCTCCTCCAGCTGTTCAGGAGTGAGACCGTCCTTATTTCCGAACATTCCCATAGTCGTTACAGGTTTTCGATGAGATTATCACGGATGCTTCCGATGATGGGATAGAAGAAAACGGTATCTTCGATAGCGTCGGAGGCATTGCGGTCGGGCTCATTTTTGTTCACAAAGTTCCAGCCATTGATCAGGTGATGCTCCAGATCCTTGCTCACTAACTGCTTGAATTTCAACAGAGACTGGTTGTCTACAAGGAACCGATCGACCACGTGGATGTCGTCGCACAACTGGCAGAAGAAGTCGTTGAATCGCTTTACAGCATCTACAATCTCCTGTCGTACCTCCGCACGGTCCATGTCGGCGTAGGTAAGGTGTTCCTGAGAAATGGCCGAATAATTGTATTTCAGGCTTGAGTCAAAACTGTCCATCAGTCGATTCAACTGGTCTACGTTGACACAACCACTGTTGTCGCGCACCTGCATCAAGGCGCCACGGCAGGTTATCTGCTTGGGTTCCTTTCGCTCCATGACCACCGAGAAGCCGTCGGCATCGTAGCTCTCGCCGTAAACGCGTCCGAATATCGCCTCCGTGAGAAGGTCGAGCTCACGCTTGGACCCAACGATGTCGAGCACCTTCGAGCCCGTTCCGGAGAACATCACCGAACGAGGCTTATCCAATCCACGGTGCTTCATCATGTTGGCCACATAGTAGATAAGCGTAGCGTAGAAATAGATGAATACGATTTTCAGGCGTCCGTCCTCGTTTAGGCGCTGGTTGTAGGAGAACACGTCATTCTCTCCCACTACCTTATTCTGCACCACAGAGAAGAGGAAGGCATTGATATCCTCACTCTTGCGCTTGGAAGTAATATCGTCGAGAATGCCGTTGAGCTCGCCATAGCGGTCGTCGTCGGCATCAAACAATCGACGGAAATAGTCCACATATCTCACGAGCATGGGGTTGCTGTCACCATGGGGCACCTCAGAGAAACCGTCACCAAACAGTGCATTGGCTGCGAAACGGAACGAAGTGAGGATTGTAGGCTGCTGAGCATTGGACTCGAAGACTACCACATCGCTCGACCCTCCACCGATATCAATAGAAGCTACGGTAGACGCGGCGCCACGGAACTGGCTCGATCCACGGTAGAAATAGTAGGGAGCCACCGACTCCGGCATCTGAATCAAGTTACGTTCATCGGGTTCTATGCCAAACACATCCTGGAAAGTCTTCGACCACATCTCGCCCAGTTTGCGCACATTGCCTACTTTCATCGACAACGGATAGAACCAGATGAGGCGTGTTTTATGGATATCTCCGTTCTCCAATAGCACCTTGGTGCGCATGAGCAAGGCTATCTCGGTGAGATAGGCACGTACCCGTTTGGAGGTGGCAATCTCGGTAGACCACTTCAGGTTGGGCACAATGCGGTTGCCATAGCCCACCGATTCCTTCTCGTAGATGAAGGGAATGTCGGCGTCGCCCAGCGCAACGATCTCGTCTACGTTCTCTGCGTCGAGGCGCTCTATCTCCGAAAGCACGGTACGTTGGGGGAAACCGTAATCCTGTCCGATATTGCGAGGCAGGAATTCCTGCTTCATAATCACGTCGTAGAGAATGTGCTCACCATTATATAAGGTAGCCATCAACCGCTCCTTGGAATCGGAACTGATGGCGAGCGGCTCGGGCATCTGCCCCTGTCGCATGCACTCCACATGGGTATTAGTCGTTCCGAAGTCGACGGCAAAGGTGAAAGCCTCGTGGCCTTCGATATGACTGGCCCAGCGAGGACAGATAACTCCCTCGGAGAGCAGGCCGTCACGCTCGTCGATGAGCTGCACATTGACATAATCGAATGCACCCGGCAGGCGATAGTAGTCGGAGCCCACGCGCTTCTCGCTCTTCAGACTCCGGGCGCGTTTCATGGCCGGAACCACAACGTCGTTGCCCTGTCCGTTGGAACATTCGCGGAATTCCAGGTTCAGATGACAATTCTCCAGTAGTCCCAGAGCACGGTCAACGAGCTGCACATTGTACTGCTTCAGGTCGGCTGCCTTGACAAACGGGAACACGCTCAGGGCGAAAGGCACCGTGAGGAAATAGCCCCGGTCGTTGTCTCTGTCATAGCGCATATCCACTCCCACGGCCTGCACATAGGTGCGCTCCAACGTGATGAAGCCATCACGTTTCTGCACAGGGATGCGCAGGATGGCTCGCACGCTCTCCTGCTGACCCGTGCGAGTATGGACAAGTTCAAAGCGAGGCCGTCCGGCAATGGTGCCTTGCAGGTCATTGACCGTGAAGTACTTGAAATAAGTCTTGCTCAGCGGCAGGAGGAAATCGCAGTTGTCCGTCTCGATACTCCCCACCGACAGATTGCCGTCGAAGAAGCAATCGCGATCCATGGTGTAGTCGAGCTTGATGAGCGACGGCTGGAAGAAATCATCGTCGGTGAGCCACGGGTACTGGTGCGAGGTGGCAGGCAGGATGCGTTTCTCGGGTTCTGCGGCATAATCGGCCGGTCGAATCACGGTGAGGTCGTCCCAATCGCTCGTGATATAACGGAAGGGTTCGGTCTGAGGAGCATTCAGATGATTCTGCAATACTAAGGGCAGACGCTCGCCTACGGGCTTGATGGTGGGGGCGATGCGGAAGTCGCTGCTCTGGATAGCCGCCTGAATATCGGCCTGACGCGCACAATAGAACGGCACGCCCAAGGCCTGGATGCCCTCCTCAGAGGGTGCATAGCTAATCTTGAGATATTGTAATGCACGGTCCTGATTCTCATAATCCATAGCCTTCGGGTTGCCTACATCAGTGAGAATCTCCTGCTGAAGCTGCGGCGTGAGCAGGTTGAAACAGGTGATGAGATAGGCATTCACCTCGCTGCACAGGCGTTTCAGGTCGGGATAGGCTGTGAAAAGTGCGTAGATATACTTCACAAACTTCGGCGTACGCATATACAATGGACGCGTGAGGTCGAAGAGGTTCACGTTCTGCTCCACCGGAATGGAGTATTGAGCCGGTCGGGCATTGGGCGTGGCCATAAAGAGACTCACGGGCGAAGTGCTGCCAATAACCTGATTGCCATAGACCAGGAAGTAAATCCTATCCATTCTATCGAAGTTGAACGCCTCCTTGTCCTGCTGAAGAAACATCTGCAGAGTGTCACCCAAGAGCTTGTGCTGCACGTCGGATTCCAGCATCTGCAGGGCAGCAGCCTTGTTCCATTCCACCACATGGAGCTTCGTACGGAGCTCCGGCAGGTTGAAGAACAGCTGGGCTACATCCAGCGCATTGCCCACCAAACGCTCGTCCATCAACTCGCCATTCAGCCTCGGGTTCATGGAAAGCCGGCGGAAAGCATTCTTCACCAAATCCATCTGGGCAAACGGAGACGGGATGGCCGTACGAGGTACAGCCGACAAACCACCGTTGGGATCGCTAATCATGTTGATCTCGTCAGCACTATACTGGTTGGTCAACGGAATCCATCCTTCACCGGTGGTCTTGTTATTATATGATAGTATCTTCGACATTTCTTTCGTATTTTAGCCCCCTACGATAGGGAGTTGAGGTCTGAAACATTGAACTTTAAGGTTTGAACTTTGAACTTTAGGCCATCATCTATCAGACAAGTCCATTGTATTTCTCATCAACCAACTTGTCGAGCGTCTCGTCGAGCAGGGTCATGAGGCGCAGAGCAACCTTATCTGACCCAAACCGTCCTTCTTTCACGGCCGACTGGGATGCCTTGTTGAGATTGCCCAAAAGCACCTTATAGTTGATCTCCCCACTGAAGAAGCCCTTCTTCGGCGCCACTTCGGTAATGGCATCGGCCAGTTGGGTAGACATCAGGTTGAAGGGAAGGAACGTGCGTTGGTTGCCCGCCAGTTCCTTGAGCCACGTGCGATAGGCCACGAAGAAGTCGTTGGTCAGCGTGGTGTAGAAGCTCGTGGCGAGGAAACTGTTCTGAATTTCGGGCTTGTCCTGCGTGAATCCACGTCCCACATCCTGCCTGAACTGATTGGTGAGATATTGGTAAGCGAGATAGAACTTGGCCAACTGCTTGTTGATGAGCAGTCGTGTCTGCGCGCCAAAATCCTTCAGCGACAGCGACATCTTGTCGTTGGTTAAACCATATTCCTTATAGATGGGGTTGCGGGCATTGCCATCTTCGGTGACCAACTGGTCGTCGGGGATGCTCAGGAAATCGATAATCGACAGGGCACCCACATATTCTACCACATGGGCGTCGTTGCGCTGGCCATTGCCTCCAGGGTCGTTGAAATAAGGATTCGACGGCACTTCATCGCCCAGATAGTAGCAAGCGTTGATCTTGGAAAGCTGAAGGTCTACCCCACCCTGTGTCAGTCCGGTAAGGTTGTCGTGATAATAGAACAGCGCCGACTTGGTTTTCGAAATGAAGTCGGCCCTGCTGATAGGACTGTTCTCATCCTGCTGCACATTGAAATAGGGCAGCACGGTGAGCGCTCCGATACGGGCGTCGCGCAGGTCACCACGGTTGTTGATGGCCGCATTATTGCCGGCGTTGCGGATATTCTTCACGATGATGGGATAACCGGCAGCTCCTGTGCCTCCGAAGATGCTCGACACGATGAAGATGCGGTCGTCTTTCCGGAACACATTAGAGAACTGTCGGAACTCCTCGGAATCCTTAAACTGGTTGAGGGCCACTGACCCGATGTTGGGAGAACCCACAAATCCGATGTCCATCTTGGTCTGGAGCTGACTCTCTGAGAACATCATCGAGCACAGCGCCTGGTTGGCGGTGTCGAGCGTGCTGTAGGCGATAAAGTCCTGAAACTTCTTCGATTCCACCGCTCCGAGATTGAACAGAAAGGTGTCGCTCAGGTTGGAGCCACCGGGAAGAATATCGCTCAGCGTGGAGATCTTCACCGAGAAGAAACCCTTGGTCACGTCCACCGAATCGCCGTAGAGCGTCTTTCGGATGGAGCGATACCAGCGCAGCAGATTCTCTGTGCGCTTCAAGTCTTCATTGGCCTTATGTGGATCTACGATGATGGGTATCACCTCTACGGGCATGGGCTGCCCCGACTCGTTCACGGGATGTATTCCCGATGCAAACTGCATGATGAGCGGGCGCATCACTCGAGATCCTGTTCCTCCCACTAAGAATAAAAATAATCTCATGATTTATATCGGATATTTGGCCTTGAACCTTATGCCCATGCTTCACCGATGTAGGTTTCGGCTTTGGGTGTAATCATAAAGTTCAAAGCTCAAAGTTCAATGTTCAAAGTTAGCCCTTATTCCGGTATCGGCGTGTGCCGGCAGTTGGAGCTCCACCAGCGCATGGCAAAGGAGGCCACGATGTAGAGCACGGCCGTCACCACGAAGTCGAGAACGCAGAAACTGAATAGCTGCGAGCCATATTCGGTGGAGAGCACGCCCGTGAGATAGAAGTAGTTGACTATCGGAGCGAGGAACGAAGCCACCAGCAGGGTGATGAGCCAATGGTACCAGCGACTGAAGCTCACGCTGTTGATGACATAATAGAATAGTGCGGCAACGCCCCACGCCAGACCGGCGGAGATAAGCGCCACGATGAGATAGAAGTTTTCATTATACATCTCATTGGCAAACTCGCTCTGGCTGTCCACCAGTTCGAACACCGACGAGGGTAGTAGCACGAAGACGAGCGTGAGCAGCGCGCCTCCAATCAACAGTATGGAATTTTTCATTTATCGAGTTTTAAGTCCATTTCAAAATAGGCGGGTTCACTCTCGGCATTGCGCTTATAGCTCTCGAAGATGCCCCCGAGCAGATAGCGCAAGGCAAACGTCGTGCGACTGTCGGGCTGCAGGTCGTTGTCGGTCGACCCCGACTCCACCCATGCGGGCAGGCGGTTGAGCAGGCGAATGGTCACGTCCTGTTCGTGGCTGACATTGGCAGCGGAGAGCACGAACAGGTGGGTGGCGCTGCCTAAGTATTTCTTCTGCGCCGGCGTCATGTCTGCCTTGTCTAACGGGCGAATCTCCTTGATCTTCACGTCATCGTCGGCCGACACCACATAGTTGGCCTTGTCGGTGAGATAACGCTGGTCGATGAACATCTTGCTGAGGTCCACGGCGAGCGCCAACTGGATGTCGCCCGAGTTCTTATCGGCCTCCACGTTCTGCAGACTCGTAATCTGATAGCCCTGGCCATGCTCCGGCTGGAACCGTCCGCGCACGTCCTTGTTGCTCAACAGCAGCGAATAATAGGGCTTGTAGATGTCTTCGGCGGTAAACAGGCACATATTGTCGTAGCCCCGCAGGCGCTCCAGTTCGGCAAACGTGCGCAGCGAAGCGTCGCCCGTGAGCCTCACGATGTTATCGTTGGAACCCACGATAATGATATAGTATGGGCGGCGACCGGAGAACGGATGCACGCTGTTGTCGTAGGCATAATAGGGTCCGTTGTACGAGCCATTCATGCGAACCACGAGCATCGACTTCTTCTTCACCTCCTCCTTGAACACGGCATTGATCATCTCCTGCGCCTCGGCAAACACCTTCTGCGGGTTCACGCCGGCCATATCCTTCACCGAATAGATCATGTCGGTTACGAGGATGCTCACCTGGTCGTTGCCCGTCTTGTTCAGGATATTATCGAATATCTGGCGGAAATCGGTATAACCCTTCTCGCCGATGCTGTCTACCTTCGACTTACCCGGCAGGTTGTTCTGCAGCGCCATGATGGCCGAGCGGAACGATCCGTCGCCCTGCGGACTGTCGTAGGGCGCCATGCTCCCACTCCGCTCCACATAGATGTTGAACGAGAGTTCCTTGCCGCCGATGCCCACAAACCTGATTTCCTTCGGCGGACGGCGATGCTCGAAGAAGTCGGAGATATATTCCTCCACCTTCTCCTCATCCATCTGCCCATCCTTGTAGAAGTCCTTGAAATGGGCTTTGTTGCGATCCAGGTAGTCGGCTATCTGTTTCCAGTCGTTGGTGTCGATGGTCTGGTCGTTGTCGGCCAACTCCACCAGCATCTTGTTCAGTTCCTTCTTTGCCCCGTTGCCACAGCCCGTGGTGGCGAGTGTCAACGCCAGCAATGCGGTATATACTATCTTTCTCATTGTCGTTTAGACGTATTATTGCAATATACTGTTGCAAAAATACTAAAAATAAACGAGAGACTCACCTTAAATTCCTAAAAAAGAATGCTAACTCGGCAGCGAATTTCACGAATGCGAGCATAATATAGATGTAGCCACCCCATCGTTCCCGTTACTCCACCCCATTCCATCGATATTTAGTGCCCTATCTACCCGTGCCGAAATAACTACCTAATCGCCTCGCCTTTACTATCTTTTCGCGTCACGATTACTACCTTTTCGCATCGCGATTAGTACCTAAAGGCAATGGGGTGAAATAGACTTTAATAAACAATTGATTATTAAAGGGTTACAATATACACTTTCAACTCATCCTTATTTTACAAAAAAGGACTCTGTGGATAGGGGGTGAGGGGAAGTGTCGGATAACTTAAGACAGGGATTCTTCTATCAGGAAGAAAGATGAGAAGGAGCTGAAGCTTCTGCCGAACTCTGCTCTTGGAAAGCCCACACCATGGCCCACGCCTTCACGGCAACCACGAGGAGTGGCACGTAGTAAATGAGCGGGTGAAAAGTTAAAAGAGTAAAGAAGAATCCCCCAGAAGCAGATGAGAAGAGCAACTCCACCGCCAGAGCCCCCAGGAGGATATAGCCCACCACCCTGAGCCTGCCTTCGTATCGCAAGATGAGGATGAGAGACAGGGCTATCTGGGCCATGAGGAAGATGAGATAGAGTATTCCATTGATCAACGTGACAACTTTAATCTGGCCGGTTTCAGGCATCAACGGGGCTTGACGGACCACTAAAGTCGTCAGCACCGAGGCGAAAACTCTGATGACCAACATCACGACGATCAGCACCCAGCATAGCCATGCCGCCCTGCTGCCTATGGCAGAAAACTGCCTTCGCATCTCATGATAGATGAAACAAAAGGCCAATGTGGAGACCAATGAGAGCATCAGCCGGAATGCCCAAGAGCGCAACACGGGAAGCAAAGGCATGACCAACACGTGCTGGGAGCCTTGGTCGAGCAGGAATGGCTCCACCGCATACTGCTCAATGAGCAGGAGAATAATGACAAGGAGGGCTATTCTCAATCGTCGCAGGGTTTTCGGGGTGGCCGGAAATCGATTCATCGTATAGTGTTTTCAATGATAGGCAGGCCGGTAAGGGCTTGACAGTGCAAAGATAATCAATTGATTCTACAACAGAAAAGAAATCTTTGATGATTTTGGATTGCACCCCAAATATGAGGAAATGAGCAGGCTAACCCCCGATTCAACCTACTGTTCCCAATAAGAACTTAGGCCCGTATTTACCCCTACATCGCCTGATAAAAATAAAAAAAGCACAGGAACTGAGTTCCTGTGCTTGTGGTTTTACATGCTGCATTTGGCACCGCTCTGCTTGCGATACTGGCAGCAGCCGGGCAGCTTGCCGTAGGCGGCCTTGGTAGCCTTCACGTTGCCGGCATCGTGGCCAACGGCTGCGATGGCCTTCTCCACCTTCTTCACGTTGGTCTTGGTGTTATCATAGACCAGAGCCAACTGCTGGGTCTTCACGTTCCACTTGGCCGAAACCACACCCGGAACCTGCTTGGCAGCGTTCTCAATGCGGGGCTTGCACATATCGGGGCAAGCGCCACCTACCTTGAATGTTGTCTTAACGGTCTTAGCCTGTGCAGCTGCGCTCATGGCGAGAACTGCAACCATTGTCATCAGAATCTTCTTCATTGTCTTTATTTTTTAATTGTTATCATCTATAGGGGCCATCGCGTCGGTGCGACGGCCTTGCTTTATTCTTTGTTGATTATTCTCCGGGCTGATTCATCATGCTATGCTTTCCGGCCAACTGTGCGCTGGCGTCGATGGCAAAAGCGCCATTGGTCACAATCTCCTCACCCTCGGCCAGTCCGTCGGCAATGACGTATCCGTCGGGCAGGGTCGGCCCGAGCGTCACCTGGCGTAACTCATACATGGGCATGTCGCCGCTGTCGTCCTTCACGTAGACCACGCTACGCTTGCCCGTCCAGAGCACGGCCGACTTGGGCACCACAATCTTTCCACCATATTGGGCCATGTTGGCCGTGGCATTACCCGTGACGATCATCTCCGGCTTGAACATGCCACCGGGGTTGCTCATCACCACGCGCACACCCGCCGTGCGGCTCTTGGGGTCGAGCAGTGGATCGATGAAACTCACCTTTCCCGTGAACGTCCGACCGGGCATCGCCTCGCTCGTGAAGTGGATGGTCTCGCCCACGCGGATAAACGGCAGGTCGCCCTCGTAGGCCTGAAACATCACCCAAACCGTGGAGAGGTTGGCAATCTTGAGCAAGGGCTGCCCCTGCTTCACATAGTCGCCCTGCGCTATCTGCTTGTCGACCACCGTTCCAGAGGTGTTTGCTTTAAGAGTGACGTATGGCGAAGCCTTCTTGTTACGGATCACTTCGTTAATTTGTGATGAAGTTATGTTCAATAATCTTAATTTTTCGACCGCTGCCTCCACCAGAGCCTTGCGTTGTTCGCTCACGGGGAAGCTCAGCGCCGACACCAGTTCCTGCTCGGCGGTGTAGAGTTCGGGCGAGTAAATCACGGCCAGCGTCTGTCCGCTCCCTACCCTGTCGCCCACGGCATTGATCATGAGACGCTCGATGCGGCCGGAGACGTAGGCTGCCTGGGTCTGCTGCAGGCGCTCGTCGGCCTGCACCTTGCCAAAGAGCCTGATTTCCTTGGCGGCTGTTCCCGAGCCCACCACCTGGGTCTCGATGTTGGCCAGGGCTGCCGCCTCGTCGCTGAGCATCACCTCATCGGAGCCCATGGCGTGGCTCTCGTCGTGGTGATGGGTCATGGGAATGAGGTCCATGCCACAGATGGGGCACTTGCCGGGATGGTCTTGCTGCACCGAGGGGTGCATGGAGCAGGTGTACATCTGGCCAGTGGCCTGCTTCTCGAAGGCCTGCCCGTGGCTGTCGCGATGCCAGAAGAGCATCATCGGAACCCATACGATGAGGGAGCCCAATACCAGACCGAGGAGGATGGACTTGCGGTCGGTGCGATTGAAAAAGTCCTTTATCTTGTTCATTGCTGTTCTGTTTTGTCTATTTCTTCATGTCAAAGGAAGTGCGCTCGGCATAGTCGTACCGTGAGGCGAGCTTCTCGTATTCGGCCACAATGGTGTTATAGGCGGCGTAGGCCTCGGCCTTCTTCAGCGTGTAGTCTATCTGCTCGCGGGTGGTCTGCAGGATATCGGTGAGCGATGTGCTGCCGTTGGCATACTCTGTGGTCATGAGGCGGAGCGTGTTGTTAAGGATATCCACCTCCTGTTGGTAGAGTTCCAGCTTGCGTTTCTCGTCGGCCGCCCGCTGAACAATAGACAGATAGTCGGCGCGGAGCTTGTCCTGCTGACTCTGATAGTTGTACTCCGTGCCAGACTTGAGGAGCGCCGCAGCCTTCTTGGCCGAGTTGATCTTGCGCCGATAGATGGGCACCGTAACCTTGACCATGGGCATGAGCATATCCTTGCCGTTCATGCTCTCCATCATCGGCATGGAGACCTTGCCGTTGAGCATATACTCCAGTCCAACGCCAAACATCGGCTTGCCCATGCCGTCAATCTTGGCCTGCTGGGCCTGAAGCGACTTACCGTCGGCCACAAGCTGGTTGAGGCGCGGATTGTTCTTCTCTATCTCGTCCCATGAAACCACGGGCATCTCGCGGAGCACGATGGAATTGGGAATGACCAGAGGCGAATCGGCATCGCGGTGCATGGTGATATTGAACTGCTGCATCTGGAGTTTCATCATGTCTTCCAGGCTCGAGATCTGCTCTTTCAGTCGGGCTTCCTCGGCCTGCAGGCGCAGCTGGTCGCTCATCCTCGCCCCACGGGCCATGGTGGGCGACTTGTATTGATAGAGCGCCACGGCCTCAATGTCTTTCAACAACTTGAGCTTGTCCCTCACGCTCCTTATCTTTTCCTGCGTGGCCAGTAGGGTGAACCACTGCTTCTGCACGTTGAAGGCCAGGGCGATGCCGTCTTCACGAAACTTCTGATAGGTCGACTCGGCTTTGTATTCCATCATCTGACGACCAGCCTTGAGCGTGCCAAACCAGGGGAACATTTGCATCACGGAGAACGTGGCCACCTGTTTCACATTGACATGCTGCATGGGCGACGGGAAGAACCCGGCCGAAACCTCGGGGTCGTTGAGCTGTCCCTCGCCGCAAGCACCTATCACCTGCGCCTGATAGGCCCTGTATTGGCCTATCACCGCGGGATTATTGCGGATGGCTGCAGCGATATAAGTCACGAGACTATCGGTGCTCTGGGCGTGGGATTGCTGCGGAAACAGTAAGATTCCAGCCACAAACATCAATAGCATAAATATCTGATTATATATCTTTTTCATCGTTCTGTTCAATCGTTGGTGTATTATTTTCTACGCCATGAGCCTGAGCCGACTCGGGCTTGAGTTTGCTCTCACGCCACCAGCATTGCAGCACCGGCACTACAAACATGGTCATGGTCTGGATAAGCATACCTCCGAATGTCGGGATGCTCATGGGTACCATGATGTCGGAACCCTTACCGGTAGACGAGAGCACGGGCAGGAGGGCTATGAGCGTGGTGGCCGTGGTCATACAGGCGGGCCTCACACGTTTCAATCCGGCCTTCACCACAGCCTCCTTGATGGCCTCATGGGTGTTGGGCTGCTCCTTCATGAAAGTCTGGTGGATATAGGTTCCCATGAGCACACCATCGTCGGTGGCCACGCCAAAGAGGGCGATGAAGCCCACCCAAACGGCCACACTCAGATTGATGTTGCCCATGCCAAAGAGCGTGCGCATGTTCATGCCGGCAATATCAAAGTTGAGGAACCAGTCTTGACCATAGAGCCACATCAGGATAAAGCCTCCCGCGAAAGCCACAAACACACCCGAGAAATGGATGAGCGAGGCCGTGATGCTCTTGAACTGGAAGTAGAGAATGAGCAATATCAACATCAGGGCCACCGGAATGACGATCATCAGTCGCTTCGCCGCGTGGATCTGTTGCTCGTAAGTACCCGTGAATTGATAGGTCACGCCTTTGGGAAGCACGATCTCATGCTGTGCCACGAGGTCGTCAATGTGCTTCTTGGCCGTATTTACCACGTCTACTTCGGCCGAGTTGCTCATCATCTTGTCGAACGTGATATAGCCCACGAGGAAGGTATTCTCCGAGTTGATCATCGTCGCTCCCTTGACAAAGTTGAACGTGGCCAGCTGTCCGAGCGGAATCTGAGTACCGTCGGCGGCAGGCACGAGGATGTTTTGCAGCACGTCGGGGTCGTCTCTGAGCTCACGGGCATACCTCACGCGGATGGGGAATCGCTCGCGACCCTCCACGGTATTGCCCTCCGACATGCCGCCGATGGCTGTCTCGATGACGCTCTGCACATCGCCAATCTGAATACCATAGCGCCCGAGCTTCTCGCGGTCGGGGGTTATTTCAATGTAGGGAGCACCGGTGGAACGGTCGTAGTAGACCGACATGGTGTTGATTTCCTTCACATCTTTCAGCGCCTTCTCCATCTGTAGGCCGGCCTTCTCTATCGAGGCGAGGTCGGGACCATATACTTTCAGGCCCATGGGGGCCTTCATTCCGGTAGACAACATCACCTGACGGGTGGCTATGGGCTGCAGCTTCGGACTACCGGTGAGGCCCGGAAGATTGGTCACCGCGGTAATCTCGGCCCATATATCATCCTCTGTACGAATGTTCTTGCGCCACTGACGGAAGTAGTCACCACGGCTGCTCGGGATGAGACTGTCGCGCGGAATGACACGGAACTCCTTGGAAGGGTCGTAGGTCTTGCCACCCTTCAACAGGAACCGACCATGAAAATCGGTCTTGAACCTCGCCCGCTGACCGTCGTCATTAAGCATGTATTCGGGTTTATAGTTGACGGTGGTCTCATACATTTGGATAGGTGCGGGGTCGAGAGCGCTCTCCACTCTTCCCCACTTGCCCACAGCCGATTCAACTTCGGGAATCGATTTGACGCGTTGGTCGAGTTGTTTGATGTAGCGCAAGTTGGCCTCCACGCCACTATGAGGCATCGAGGTGGGCATGAGCATAAACGTGCCTTCGTCGAGCGTAGGCATAAACTCGCTACCCGTCTTCTTCCAGATGAGCACGCCGGCCACCAGAGTAGCAAGGGGAATCATCATGAATTTCCACCTGTTGTCGAGACACCATCGCAGGATGCGCTCGTAGTAGACCACGATGCTCCACAGCATGGCAAGCACGATACCCACAACTCCCATCACGAAGAGCATGTTGATAACGATGCCGTTTTCCGGCCCGAGGGGCAGCCATTTGGCCGTGAGGATATACACGGCGATGAGCACCACGATGGCCAGGAATATATGGTTCAGGCGCACATCCCATTTCCACAGGTGAACCTTGCGAGGCTCGCGATGGCGGAACATAGACATGGCCCATCGGCGAGGAAGACGGATGGAGAACACCCAATAGGCTAAAGTGGGCAGCACCACGAGTCCTAATACCAGGGCAGACATGAGGGCAAAGGTCTTGGTGAAGGCCAGTGGATGGAACATCTTGCCCTCCTGGGCCTGCATGGCAAATACGGGCAAGAAACTGATGACGGTGGTGCCCATACCGGTCAGGATGGCCGACGACACCTCGCTCACGGCAGAGAGGATGATGTCTTCCAAGGCTCTGCCTCTCGGTCCCTCCTGCGGGAGGGATACTTCAGCCTGAGCACCTGTGAATTGGGCACTCGCCTGCTCGTGCTTGCGGTCTTCCTCCCTTGAAGGTGAGCCAGTAAAGGCTTCCAACTTCCTCACCACATTCTCCATGAACACCACGCCCACATCGACCATCACACCGATGGCGATGGCTATACCCGACAGGGCTACGATGTTGGCCTCTATGCCCACGAGCTTCATCACCACAAAGGTGGCCAGCACAGCCAGCGGCAACATGGTGGCGATGACGACGGAGGCACGGAAATTGAGCACCAGAATCAGCACCACAATGATACAGATGAGCACCTCGTCGGTGAGCGAACTCTCCAGTGTGCCGATGGTCTCCTTGATGAGTTGGGTACGGTCGTAGAAGGGCACCACGGTCACCTTCGACACCGTTCCGTCTTTCAACGTCTTCTCAGGGAGTCCGCCCGACATCTCGACTATTTTCTCCTTCACATGGTTGATCACAGCCATCGGATTGCTTCCGTTACGCGCCACAACAACGCCACCCACGGCTTCCTGACCCTCTTTGTCGAGTCCACCACGACGTTCTCCCGGTCCAAAGTTCACCTTGGCCACATCTTTCACCCTCACGGGCACCCCGTCGCGCGAGGTGATGGTAGCCTCCTCGAGGTCCTTTAGGCTTTTCACGTAGCCCAATCCACGGATGAGATACTCGGCCTGATTCACCTCCATGGTGCCCGCGCCCACGTCGATGTTCGAATTCTTAACAGCCTTCATCACCTGGATGAGGTTCAGTCCATAGGAGCGCATGGCCTCGGGGTCGAGGTCTATCTGGTATTCCTTGACGAATCCGCCTACCGATGCCACCTCGGCCACGCCCTCAGCAGAGCTCAGCGAATAGCGCACGTAATAGTCCTGAATGGTGCGCAGCTCCTGCGGGTCCCATCCTCCGGCGGGCTTGCCGGTCTTCGGATTGCGGCCTTCGAGGGTGTACCAGTAGATTTGTCCCAACGCCGTGGCATCAGGGCCGAGCGCGGGTTTCACGCCATCGGGCAACAGTCCGGGAGGCAACGAGTTGAGCTTCTCAAGGATTCGCGAGCGACTCCAATAGAACTCCACGTCATCGTTGAAGATGATATAGATAAACGACATGCCAAACATGGAGGTCGAGCGGATGGTCTTCACGCCCGGCACGCCGAGCAAGGCCGTGGTGAGCGGGTAGGTAACCTGCTCCTGAATATCCTTCGGAGAGTGGCCCATCCAGTCGGTGGCGATGATCTGCTGGTTGTCGCCGATATCGGGGATAGCATCCACGGCCACCGGGTCACGGGGCAGGATGCCCCCGTCCCAATCGAATGGTGCTGTGGCCAGACCTCCAAGGATTACTGCTATCAGCACAAACGCAGATATGATGCGGTTGCGCAGGAAGTATTCAATAATCTTGTTGATCATGAATAAAATGTATAATAAGTGGGAAACCTGAAAATTAAAACACTATTTTCAGGCCACCGGAGGTGCTCTCAGCCCGCCTTGCGGAAGGGTAAAAGTGGGATGGTTGCGAGCTAAATATATAAAGGTTGTTTTCTCTTGGTCAATCCCTACGGGAAGCCACGATGTAAAATGAATGAGCGCCAGCGATGGCATGCCTCCATGGAACCAGTCACCCAAGTCCATAGCGGGCTGGATGAGAACCACCTGCCCCATGCTGAACTGTGCACTGACCTTGTAGTTCTTGTACACATTCTTGCACGAATGGCATCCGTCACCATCCATACAACCGGGCATCTCGTGACCGGCAGAGGTGTTGATGGGCAGACCGTTGACCGACAACTGCAGCAGCTCACCGCCGCAGTAGTGAGCCTTTACGTCCAGTCCGATGGAACCCATCAGGAAGACGAACATCAGCAGGATAGTCAAACTTTTCTTCATCTATGGTTACAAAATTAAAGCATCGGGATGGATTTCACAACAAAACTGACCATTTTTTTTAGTAAATCCATAATCTTATAACAATCCGACATAATTATATAAACGTGGCACCCGTTGTGCATTGCGTCATAAAAGCATATTTTTACAGGTTCGAGCGTATATTTACCTGCCTTGATTATATTGTGCATTGCGTCATAAAAGCATATTTTTACAGGCAGTGTATGTAGGTGAGACCAAATCGCTTATTGTGCATTGCGTCATAAAAGCATATTTTTACAGGTGAACGAAGCCAAGAACCCCATGTCCTTCCCTAAGGAAAAAAACAAGCTTAAGCATAAAAAATAACGCCATTTCCGACTCAATCTCAAGCAAATAACCTATATTTGCAAAGATATCTACCACGAACCTACAACTTATTTAATCCTTCTATTCACAATGAGCACCAACAAAGAAACTTTATCCCGCCGTGAATTCCTGAGAAAACTGGGCATCGGAATCGGTTCCATAGGCTTGATGAGCATGGACCCGCTATCGAGTATGGCACGCCGAATGGGTTATCCACAGCCTGGCGCCAGGCTCAACCATTTCGACGACGACGTGGTGGGCATGACCTATCGCATCAACCGGAGTACGCAAGACAAGGTGTCGCTGCTGGGCTATGGCATGATGCGACTCCCCAAAAAAGACGGGAAGATAGACCAGGAGATGGTGAATCAGGAGGTGGACTACGCGCTGGCCCACGGCGTAAACTATTTCGACACCGCACCCGTCTATGGCGACTCCGAGGAAGCCACGGGAAAGGCACTGAGCCGCTATCCGCGCAAGTCCTACTACCTGGCCACCAAGATGTCCAACTTCCAGGATACCAGCCTCGAAGCCTCCAAAACCATGTACGAGCGCTCCCGACAGCTCCTCCATACCGACTACTTCGATTACTACCTCCTCCACTCCGTGGGCGGAGGCGACGGCATGGGGCTCTTCAACAAGCGATTCATCGATAACGGCGTGCTCGACTTCCTTGTCAAGGAGCGCGACGCCGGCCGCATCCGCAACCTCGGATTCTCCTACCATGGCGACGTGAAGGTGTTCGACTGGCTCGTGGACCACGCCGAGCAATACGGGTTCACCTTCGTACAGATAGAGATGAACTATATCGACTGGCGTCACGCCAAGCAAGGCAACAAGAAAGATGCCGACGCCGAATACCTCTACAACAAGTGCGAGAAGGCAGGCCTGCAATGCGTAGTGATGGAGCCCCTGCTAGGAGGCCGACTGGCCAAGGTGCCCGACGACGTGAGGCAGCAACTGGCCGAGCGCCGTCCCGACGCCTCGCCCGCCTCGTGGGCGTTCCGATGGGTGGGCACCCACCCCAACATCCTCGTGGCGCTCAGCGGCATGACCACCATGGACGTGCTGCAAGAGAACATCAAGACCTTCTCGCCCCTCGACCCCTGCACGTCGGTGGAGAACGATTTCATCGCAAAGATTGCCGACGAGATGGCGGGCATCCCCGTCATTCCCTGCACCAGTTGCCACTATTGCATGCCCTGCCCCTACGGCGTGGCCATCCCCGACAACTTCGCCATCTACAACGAGTGCGTGAACGACAAGTCGCTGCCCTCCGACAAGACGGCCCCCGACTACGAACAGAAGCTCAAGGCCTTCCAGGCCCGCTACGAGAAAGCCCTCCCCCAGTCGGCCCGTGCCGACCAGTGCGTCGATTGTG
This sequence comes from Prevotella sp. UBA1705, assembly GCA_002317385.1. GTDB lineage: Bacteria > Bacteroidota > Bacteroidia > Bacteroidales > Bacteroidaceae > Prevotella. The sequence continues at coordinate 60,346 of DCJH01000050.1, forward strand.
AGACCTGTCTGCCCAGGTGTCCCCAGCAAATCCGCATCCCCAACCAGATGGCCCGCATCGTGGAGATGCTGCCGATGAGCAATGCATAATTCATAAATTCAAACATAATTGTCTTCGACAAAACTCTTTTTTTCTAATAGGCCGTACACCTTTGCTCGCGCTCAGTAGGAA
>DCJH01000047.1 GCA_002317385.1 Prevotella sp. UBA1705
AATATATTAGGTATTTATTACCTTGATGCTGAAAGTGAATCTGCTTTGTGCTCGATAAGGTGTTGAGTATTTCATCCAGGGTCTCAGTCTTGCGATTGAATATTCCATAGAATCTGAGATGTGCTATGCTATTCTCAACCTTGATCTCTGTACCATAGCTGCGGCTTAGTTCCTTGGCAATCTGGAGGATGGTCATATTTTCAAAGTGAAGCTTAGACAGTTCTCGGGCCTCAATGATGGTTGCCGTGACGGACGATTTGACCATTTTCCCAGTATGCTTGTCCATCACAACGCGCTCGCCAGGTTGAAGTTTAAATCCGTTGGTATGGCTCACTTTGTTGTCCAAATTAACCTGACCGCCATAGAGCTCGATGCTGGCTTCACTATCTTCATGATAGTTTCGGAAGTTGAATTCGGTACCTAAGTCATTAAGTGTGAGCTCTCGGGTATGGACGCTGAATGGTAAATTATCGTCGTGTTTCACCTCAAAGTAGCCTTCACCTTCCATGTTTACTCTACGGTTTGTGATGCCAAACCCCTGGGAATAGCTCAATTTCGATCCAGAATTAAGTTTTACGGAGGTACCATCGGGGAGCATGAGATGGAGCTGCGAGCCTTGAGGAGCCTCCATGATGATATCGGCAAAATGATTTTTTACGGCATTGCTCCCTGCATGATAAGCCAGCCACGGGAGCAATATCAGTAGTACGACGGCCGCAGCCGCAACCCAACGTATCCATAGAGGTATATGATGTGAAACACGTGGAGACACTTGAGTGTCATTAACAGGCAGGCTACAGGCTGACTGAGACTCGAGATGCTTGTAGAATCTCAGTATAGCCTGATTGGAGTCAAATGAAGTATCGCAGGTCTTAGTCCTGATGGCTACCAGCCATTGTATCTGTTTACGAACATATTCAGAGTGGGCATACGAGGCATCTTCCCAATCCTTGAGGATCTGGAAGTCTGTACGGCTTATTGTTCCGTCTACAATTGCCGAAATCAGGAGGTCAATATCTGGTTTAGAGGTCATTGTTGTGTAGGTGTTCATAGTTATGGCAAGATAAATAGAAGAATGGGTAGTGGAATAACAAAAAAATCAGGAGAAATCGAAATTTCACCTGACAAAGAGATAGAGAAGTAAGATGCCTTTGATGGATTCCGATAGAATGACAGTGGCATTCCGGAGGTGATATTTCACGGTATTTACGGAAATACCCAATTCAGCCGCAGCCTCCGCATATTTTTTACCTTCAATACGGCATTTGACAAATACATTGCGACATTCGCTGGAGAGGCTGTTAAGGGTTTCTTTGACTCGTTCTTCCATTTCTTTATAGAGTAATTGCTCAAGAGGGTGCTCATTGTCGAAGAGCGATTCGAGATATTCCACGCGTTCAGCCGAGACGAGATTGGTAGTAGCCTGAGACTGCCTATGAGTGGAAGAAGCCAGTCGGTTGAGACTTTGATTGCGCACGGCACGTAGCAAATAAGACTGAAGCGACCGAATCTGCAAGTCTTCACGATGGTCCCAAAGATAGAATAAAACGTCGTCGGCCACCTCTTCGGCCATTGTCGGAGAGTGAAGCAGTTGTAATGCAAACCGGCAAAGTATCTCATAAAACTCATGATACACAGATTCGAAAGCTCTGATGTCACCTTGCTTTACTCTTTCCAATAAAATGCGCTCCATGACAGGTGCTGCGGATTATAGTTAGATATCGTGATATATATTTTTGATTCTTTAGAAATAGCGTACTGGAATTCATCCTACAGGATGCATTTGAGATTTCTCATGATGCATTGCAGGAAGATATTCCATAGTTTTTCCTCAAATATAGAAACTAAAAGCTCACTAAGCTTACTGCCACCCCATGAGGTGGGCATACTGCATCTTGCGCTGCAGGTCGGCCACGGCGTCCTTGCTCAGGAAGTAGCCCAGCAGATGATAAGCATAGGGCAGGGTGGCGGCGGGACCCTCGCCGGTGGTGATGTTGCCGTCTTCCTCAAAGAGGTTGGCCGTGTAGGTCGCGCCGGTGAGGTATTTCTGGAAGCCGGGCGAGCATGTGGCGCGACGGTCCTGGAGCAGTCCGAGCGAGCCGAGCACCATCGGGGCGGCACAGATGGCGCCTATGCGGCCACCGCGAGCGTTCTGTTCGGCCAGTGCCTGACGCACGCCCTCGTGGTCGTTGAGGTTGGTGGCGCCAGGCATGCCGCCAGGTAACAGCAGCAGGTCGGCGTCGGCATAATCCTGCGGATGGGTAAACACTTGGTCGGCTTTCACCGTCACGCCGTGCGACGACTCTACCCATTCGGAGCCCGTTATGCTCACGGTCTTCACCTCCACACCGCCGCGGCGCAGAATGTCTACAGGGGCCAGAGCCTCGATTTCCTCGAAGCCATTGGCCAGAAATTCATATACTTTTGCCATGATTCAGTTGGTTTTGAGTGTTGATGGTTTGTGTTTTGCGGGGAAACACCTCCCAAACTTACTCATTTTTTTCTACATTCGCCCTGGTTGTTCACAATAATTTAGAAACAAAACACAATCCCTGCCCCATGGCATTGGCCAGAGACAGGGATTGGAAATCGTTGCCGTGCGGGTGTCGCAAGACTGCCGTGCCATCATTCTATGCTCACCATCGTCACATCGTCGAGCTCGTTGATGTGGCTCATGATGAGTTTGTTGTGCGCGGCGCTGAGTGTCTTCACCTCCATTTTCACCTCGAAAATATCGCCCTTCGAGGTGCGCCGGTCGCGCAGTTCATAGGAGCGAATCTCCAGACTGGCGCTCTGGATGAGGTCTACCACGCGCTTGGCACTCTCGCGCGAGGGTGCGGTGAAGGTCACTTGGAGCATCGTGGTAGACAGTTGCGGAATGAAAAGGTTGATTACCTCCAGGCCAATCATGATGAGAACGGTCACGATGAGTCCCACGGCATACATGCCCACGCCGCACGCCATGCCTATAGCCGCAGTGACCCATAGGCCTGCCGCCGTGGTGAGTCCGCGCACGGTGTTCTTCTGAAACACGATGAGGCCGGCGCCGAGAAAGCCGATGCCCGATACCACCTGGGCCGCCACGCGCGACGTATCCTTCACGCCGTCGGTGAAACCATATTGTGAAATGAGGGTGAACAGGGCCGCGCCGAGGGCCACTAAGAAGTGAGTGCGGAAGCCCGCATCCTTGGAACGGTATTCCCTTTCGAGCCCCACCACGCCGCCGAGAAGCATGGCTGCCACGAGTCGCAGAGTGCTGTCGATGATGATATTGTCCATAGCGATTGTGCAAGTTGATGTGGATAGCAAATGTACGAAAATCTTTTCAGATGGCAAGCCGATAGGCCTTATTCGTGGCTTATTATCCAAAAAATAGTCGTTGGCGATGTTAATTTAGGGAAATTTCATCGATTTCTCATGTCAATCTCAGCATTTTGTTAACAATTCTGTGTAAATTTGCAAAAACGACAAGCATTTATACCCACTGCCATCACAGCTCCTCGACCGTGGCCCAGAAGCCCGCCGTTGGTGGCTGAACGATGGCCTACAGACAGAAAGATTTATGGATAGTTCCGAGTGTAAGCCCCATCAGAAGCTCCGCTTTGCCCTCATCGGCAATGAATATCAGACCCGAAAGTCGGTGGCCATCACCCACATTCTCGATTATCTCAGGGCTCGCGACGCCGAAGTGCTGATAGATCGCACCTACCATGAGTTCCTCACACACGACCAAGGGCTCGACATCGCCTGCACAGACGTGTTCGACGATGGGCAGTTTGAGGCCGATTTCGTCGTCTCGCTCGGTGGCGACGGTACGTTTCTGAAGGCTGCCGAGCGGGTGGGAAGTCGCGGCATTCCCATCCTCGGCGTCAATATGGGACGGCTTGGATTCCTTGCCGACGTGCTCCCCTCGGAGATAGAGTCGGCCTTCGATGAGATCTATGCCGGCGATTACCGCTTAGAGAGCCACTCGGTGATTAAGCTTGAGGTAGACGGCGGTACGCTGGAGGGCAGTCCCTACGCCTTGAACGACATCGCATTGCTCAAGCGCGACAATGCCTCGATGATTACGGTGAGGTGCAGCATCAACGGAAAGTTTCTTGTAACCTACCAGGCCGACGGTCTGATTATCTCCACACCGACGGGCTCCACAGCCTACAACCTCTCCAACGGCGGCCCCATCATGGTGCCCTCGGCCAATATTCTCTGTCTGAGTGCGGTGGCGCCCCACAGCCTGAACATCCGTCCCATCGTGATCAACGACGATAGTGTGATAGACCTGGAGGTGGAGAGCAGAAACCACAACTATCTGGCCGCCATAGACGGACGGTCGGAGAAGCTGCGCCAAGGGTCGAAAATCCGCATCACCAAGGCGCCCTATCAGATTAAAATAGTGAAGCAACGCTCCACCCACTACTTCTCCACGCTGCGCGACAAGCTCATGTGGGGAGCCGATTCGAGGTGAGGATACGGCTGCGCCGAGCTCTCTCCAAGCCCCTCCGAGGAAGGCGGTGCGAGGTTGCTGGCAAGAAATGCGTCACAAAAGGGATTATAAGAGTTCCCTTTCATCCTCCCAAGTTCCCCGTCGTCTCCTATCGCCTCCTGCCAAATCCAATAATAACTATCCCATCCATCAATGAGCAACCAAGAACCATTGCATAGCCAAGCCACTGCGGCTGAGGCCCCTGGCGGGCCACAGTCCCCGCCCAAGTCCCACGGAAAGTGGGGCCTGGGCAGGCTCTTCGACCGCTCTTCCAAATATTCCATCGCCCGCATCGTGCGCTGGCTGTGGGGAGCCTGGAGGGGCAATCGGCTGCAGGCGTCTATCAATGCGCTGATAGGGCTGCTGTCGGTAGGTGTCTCGCTGGCTCAGGTGTGGGCCGTGCAGCATGCCATCGACGTGGCGTCGGGCGTGGTGCGAGGCTCCATCTATTGGGCCGTGGGGCTCATGGGAGCACTCATCATCTGCGACTTCGCGCTCAACATCAGCAGCATCTGGGTGCGCAATCTGCTGGGCATTCGCGCCCAAAACCGCATGCAGCAGCGCATGCTCGACCGCATTCTGCGCTCGGAGTGGCACGGCAAGGACAGCCATCACTCCGGAGACGTGCTCAATCGACTGGAGATCGACGTCAACGCCGTGGTCAATTTCCTCACCGAAGTGGTGCCGAGCACGCTCTCGGTGCTGGCGCTTTTCATCGGCGCCTTCACCTATCTCTTCCTCATGGACGCCACACTGGCCTTCATCACAGTGGCTATCATCCCCGTGTTTGTGCTGCTAAGCAAGGTCTATGTGGGCCACATGCGGCGGTTGAACCGTGAAGTTCGTGCCTCCGACTCCAAGGTGCAGAGTGTGCTTCAGGAGACCATCCAGAACCGAATGCTTATCAAGACGCTGGAGAGCGAGCGTCCCATGGTGGGCCGATTGGAGCACACGCAGGGCGAACTGCGCCATAAGGTGGTGCGCCGCACCATCTTCTCGGTGTTCAGCAACCTCATTCTCAACTTCGGATTCGCCATGGGTTATCTCGTGGCCTTCCTCTGGGCGGCCGTACGTATGTCCGAGCACACGCTGACGTTTGGTGGCATGACCGCCTTCCTGCAGCTGGTCAACAAGATTCAAAGCCCTGCCCGCGACCTCACCAAACTGGTTCCGGCTTTTGTCTCCGTGCTCACGGCGGCCGAACGACTCATGGAGTTGGAGGAGGATCCGCTGGAAGAACAGGGCGAGCCTATTAGTCTCGACGCCCCTTGCGGCGTGCGGCTTACGGATGTAAGCTATCGTTACGACGAGGTAGATGGCGACGTTATCCGGCAGCTCAACTTCGATTTCCTACCAGGTTCGTGTACCGCGGTGCTTGGCGAGACGGGCGCAGGCAAGACCACGCTGGTGCGAATGATACTGGCGCTGCTGGCTCCGCAGAGCGGCAAGGTGGAGATTTACAATGACCGGGTGTGCCGTGTACTCACGCCCCGACTGCGCTGCAACTTCGTCTATGTGCCCCAGGGCAACACGCTCATGAGCGGAACCATCCGCGAAAACCTGCGACTCGGCAAGCTCGACGCTACCGACGAAGAGATGCGCGAGGCGCTCAGACAGAGTTGCGCAGAGTTCGTTTTGGAGCTGCCCGAAGGCCTCGACACGATGTGTGCAGAGTCGGGCGGCGGACTGTCGGAAGGTCAGGCGCAGCGCATTGCCATAGCGCGCGCCCTGCTGCGCAACCGTAGCATCATGCTCTTCGACGAGGCCACGTCGGCCCTCGAC
>DCJH01000058.1 GCA_002317385.1 Prevotella sp. UBA1705
ACCAAATACATGGACGGACATGCCACGCAGGTGGGAGGTGCCATCGTGGATAGCGGCAACTTCGACTGGGAGGCTCATGCCGACAAGTTCCCCGGACTGTGCACGCCCGACGACTCCTACCACGGACTCACCTACACCAAGGGCTTCGGCCGCATGGCCTACCTCACCAAGCTCGTGGCCCAGCTCATGCGCGACCTCGGCTCTATCCCTGCCCCGCAAAACTCTTTCCTGCTCAATCTCGGTCTGGAGACGCTCCATCTGCGCATGGCCCAGCACTGCCGCAACGCGCAGGCCGTGGCCGAATTCCTGCATCAGGACGAGCGGGTGGCCTGGGTGAAATACTGTGGACTCGCAGACGACGAGAACCATGCGCTGGCCCGGAAATACCTGCCCAACGGCTCGTGTGGTGTCATGGCCTTCGGTCTGAAAGGCGACCGCGCCACCGCCGTCAGGTTCATGGACTCGCTGAAACTCATCAACATCGTGACCCACGTGGCCGACGCACGCACCTGCGTGCTCCATCCGGCCAGTCACACCCACCGCCAGCTCACCGACGAGCAGCTGCGCGAGGCCGGCATTGCCCCCGACCTCATCCGCCTCTCTGTGGGCATCGAGGCCTCAGAAGATATCATCGACGACCTGCGCCAGGCGCTGGAGCAACTCTAAGCTCCTCCGCCCGCACGGGCCACAAACCAAGACAAAGGCCGCATATCGAGTTGCTTGCTCAGATATGCGGCCTTCTAATTATATATTAAAACCTATTGAAAATGCTCATTAAGCGCATCCGTAGGAGCCTCCTCTCAGCAGAGCGTCTCCGTATAGTCTCATACATTCCATGTAATAGTTCACAAACTTGTTGAATGCACTCTTCATGTTGTCTATCCATTTTTTCATAACTCAATCTCCTTCAATTTAGTGGTTCATTACTATTAACTACTTTCTGGGCAAACTACTGACCAACACTAAGATGGTCATTGCCATTGAATGTCTGTGTGACGATATACGCCATGACAGCTGCTACAATCATTAATGTTACCATAATTTGTCTTTTTTTTAATCAGGAACTCGTGTGTCTTCCTGAATGTTATCCACAATCTATTTACCTTGATTCATTTCTTTCTACGGTGCAAAGTTAAGGCCTAAGATTGACAATTCCTTTAAAACAACACTACATTTTGATGATTTTCGAACGATATTTGACTTGCATCAAATTGTGTCACCCCTCGGCTTGATGCAGGTCAATTGTTGACATGTCGGCGGGGTCTTCTCGTGCAGAAATCCATTTCCTGCCCATGTCTCACGGGAAGAATATGGATAATGTATCGTGCCGTCTCAGGGTTTCCAGTGCTCTCCATGGGTCAGGTAGGAGGCCATGGGCTGCACCTATCTCATGCCGTCGAATGGCAGAAAGTCGGCGTGAAGCGTGTCGTGAGGCGCAATGATCTTCTCCATCCAGATCATGTCCCACCAGTGGTTGAACTTGTAGCCACACTCGTGAAAGTGGGCCACGCGCTCAAACCCCATCTTCTCGTGGAAAGCCACGCTGCCGTTGTCCAGATGCCCATCCTCCTGCTCCGTGAACGTGATGCACGCGTTGAGGTTGGTCACGTGCTGTTGCTTCAGGCAATATTCCAGCGCCTCATAGAGCGTCTGGCCGATGTGGCCGTGGTGACGCGTCTGGTCTACATACACCGACAGCTCCACCGCCCAGTTGTAGGCCGCCCGCTCCTTGAAGGCCGAGGCGTAGGCATAGCCCACGATCGTGCCGTCGGGCATCTCGGCCACGAGATAGGGGTAGCGCAGTAGCGTGGTCTCTATGCGTCGGCGAAACTCGTCCACTCCCGGCACATCATATTCAAAGGTGATGGCCGTGTCGTTCACGTAGGGCCGGTAGATTTCCAAGAGTCTTTCGGCATCGTCGGCACGTGCCACCCGCACAGTAATATGGTTCTCTCTTTCAGCTGTCATTCTATATCTATATTTACTCGCCGCAAAGTTAATCATATTATTTTTCCCACCATCCATAATTCCCCATTCATTCTGCGCGGGGAATTATTTTTTTGGTATGGCCCGTGGCTTCTTCTGCTTCACCAGTTGCCCGATTACCTGATGCCGGTTGTGTGTGCGACTGAAACTCACGTGAATCCAGCAGGTGGGCGAGGAGGGCGTGGCTCGCTCCAAGATGAGCTGGTCTATGGGCAGACGGGCCATCCAGCGCATCCAGGCTCGACCTGTGGCAAGGTCGGGAATGCGGATGTCGGCAGCTTCGCCCCTGAGATGCTGACTGCCCGGGGCCCCGCCCACGGCAGCGTTGAGGGCGGGGCAGCGATAGCCCGAGGCGATGACCACCGGCTGTCCTACGTGTTGGCGCAGGGGCTCCAGCACGTGCTGGCAGAGTGCCCGCAGATTGTCGGTCTGGGCCGCATCGGGACAGTTGTTGATGTGGCGGGCCGAGGCTGTGGCGGAGCGTGTAAACTCCGACAGCCTGAAATGTGGCGAAAGGATAAGGTCGTGCATCGGTCAACAGAGTGAGATGATGAGACGCATCAACAGCAGCACCACCGACAGGATGCCCACTGCCGACAGACATTTCATATACCAGGGCACATAGGGCTGAGGCTTCACCCTCTCCACGGTCTTCACCACCGGAATGGTGTCTGCCCGTGCACGATACACCGTGTCGTGCAACAGTTTGAACCGGTGCTCCACCTCGTGCTCCCTAATGGTGAGCGTGTCGCGGCTGCGGTCCACCCATCGGTCGTTCCACACATAGATGCTGTCGTAGCTCACGGTGTGCATCACGGTGGTGTCGCGGGTCATCCCGTGGGCCACCATCACCGGCGGCAGCTCGCGCATAGACCTGCAGCCCGTAAGTACGCAGCCCGCCAGGAGGAGCGCCCATCCGAGGCTCTGTCTCCGGTTGTTCCAGGTCGTCGTCATGGTTTCACAGGGGCTGCCGTGCCCCGTACATGTGTCTCTTTTTATTGTCATTATTGTCATTGTTGTCATAGCCTCCTGCTTCGTTCCAGATAGTCCTTGGTCTTGAGATACACGCCTATGGTCGTATCGGGCTCTATATATCCCCGGCATGTCCAGGCGTTGATCATTTGCCTGCATCCCTCGTCAGACATGCCCTGCGCGCGTCTCACCTCTCGTGCATTGTCCAGCGTGAAGAGATTGGGCAGCAGGTCGAGCAGGTTCTGTCGTCCGCGGTGCTTCACCTGTTTTTCGTGTTGCTCCTCCTCCACGATTTGCTGGCCAAAGAAGTGCATCTTGCACCACAGGTCGTATTCCAGGCTCCACATGGCAAACTCTGCGATGTCCTTGCTCCAGACCATGCCGTTGGCAATATAGAGCACCATGGCCTTCAGATAGGCGATGGTCACAGCCCGATAGGTGAGCTCTTCCAGGGTCGCGTCGTCGGAGAGTGCGGCGTCGTCCTCACACTGCCGCTGCATCTGGTGAGCCAGTTCCAGCGCCTGCTTGCACCTGATGTGGCCCGTGGCGTTGTTCAGGTTGTCGATAAACGGCTTCAGCTCCTCGGCGTATTTCTGGTTGTATGCGCCATAGACAAAGGGCTTGCTCTTGTCGGGGATAATGGTGCAGAAGTTGATGCGCGAGAGCGTGCCGTCCACCAGCCGCCCCTTGAAGAAGTTCAGTCCCTTCTGGATGGTCGAGGCGGCATTCCAGTTCCAGCGGAGGTCCACCCGGGCTGTGACCGACTGCGTGCCCACGCGCTCCTGCCCATACTGTCCGTTGTCGAAACAGAGGCAGATAATCTTGCCCACATCCTTCGTGCCGTTGGTCTGCAGCTGCCGCAGCAGTTCGAGTTCCTCGAGGTTGGTGTAGAGATAGCGGTCGCCCGCATCTTTCATGCGCTGCACAAAGGCTGCGTTGGTCATGTCGCTCACCAGCACCTGCACGCAGAGGTCGTCGGGGCGCTTGGGCTTCTCCATGTTGGCACTCCTGTTCGACGATGCGTCTTTCCACTCCTGCTCTCGTTGTCGGCTGATGGCGTCGCGCTTCACGATGTCGGCCGTAATATATTCTATGGGCTTGTTCACGGCCGACTTGCCGCTCGACTGCCGGGCCATGGTCACACACATGAACGTGGCCTCCTTCTCTGTGCCGTCGATGAGCCAGAACTTCACGCCGTGCAGATGGGCCGCCAAGGCCGGAAACACAGCGTGGGCAACGGCTGGACGGCACACCTCGGGCACGTTTTTCAGCAGATGTCTCATGAGGCGGGGCAACTTCTGGGGCATGGCTGGCGGCAGTTGCTGCTCCTCCTCGCCCGACTCTCGGGCTGTCTGTCGTTGTCGGGCCTGGTCTATGGCTCTGGTCATGATCTGGGGCATCATACTGTGTTGCGCCCGCTGACAGGCACTGCTGATGGTGCGTAGCCATTTCTCCCGCATCTCGCCGAAGGTGGGCAGGATAGAGGCAATCCACTCCGGGTCGTCATTGCACACATAGCGCAGATAGGCGGCCATGGTGAAGATGAAGTTGTTGCGCGAGCCGTGGGCCGGGCGCCCTCCCAGCTGCTCCACCAGACAGTCCACGATGAGCCGGTAGTCTATGCCGTCGTAGTTGTCCGGATAGACGCCCTCTCTTCCATATTGCTCCTCATCGGCTTTTGGGGGCAGAGCCTCCTCTTGGTCTGTCGTGGGCAAGCCCGTAGGCGGCACGTCGGTGTTCGGGTGTTCGGCGGCTACTCCCGAAGGGTTGTCTCCGAAGAGTGCCTCCTCGTCTACGTAGAGCATATAGTCTTGGGGCACGCAGAACGAGAGCCGGGCCATGTCCTTCGTGCAGCCGTCCACCTGCACGTGGAGCTCGCGGGCATAGTGGGTCTGTGCCTGCACCAGATCCATGCCCTTCGGCACAGGGAACACCAGGCGCAGCCCGTGGGTCGAAGGGGTGATGTGGGCCACCAGCAGGTGCAGTGCCTGCGCTTTCGTAGCCATTGTCCCGTAGAGCTCGCGCGGATGGTCCACATGGTCTATGTCTATCATGATCATCCCGCTGGCGTGTGCCGCATAGTTCTTGCGCTTGCCCTCGTCAAACCAGGCATGCCAGCAGAAGGCTGGCAGCGAGCGTTTCAGTCGCCCTATCTCGTTGTTGTCTGTCTGGCGTGCAATCAGCATGCACGTATTCTTGATGTCCTCACGAGCCAGAATCTCGTGAAACAGCTGTCGGCTCACCTCTTGTGCCCGTCCAGCCACGCTTTCGGTAAAACTGAATCTATACATATTATATTAGAACTTTATTTTTTATCTCGAATTTCAGAATTTGAGAATTCCTTTCGGCCTCCTTTGTTTGCGTTAATTCTCTAATTCTCCAATTCGAGAAAGTTTTTATTATCTCGAATTTCAGAATTTGAGAATTCCGTTCAGGCGTCTTGCTCGTTTGCATTAATTCTCTAATTCTCTAATTCGGGACCCTTTATTATCTCGAATTTCAGAATTTAAGAATTCCATTCGGGCGTCTTACTTGTTTGCTTTAATTCTCTAATTCTCTAATTCGAGAAAGTTTTATTATTTCGAATTCATTATTTTTATTCTTTCCGTCATTTTTTTTGTCAAAATATTTGAGAGTTAGATATTTTCATTTATCTTTGCCACGACGTTGAATTTATAACTATGAGTTTACTTTATCCCGAAGAGAGTTGCAAGATACTTGGCCTTGCTATGCAGCTTCATCGCGAAATGGGCTGTGGTTTCAAGGAAAAACTTTATCAAGACGCTTTCGAAGTGCTTCTCAAGGAGAATCATGTGCACTTTGAAAGAGAGAAGCACATTGCCCTGGTCTTTCATGGTGTCAGGTTGGAACATGAGTTCTACTATGATTTCCTGATAGATGATAAGATTGGTATAGAGGTAAAAGCGGTCTCTGAGATAACCGGCGAATTTGAGGCTCAGGTTATCAATTATCTTCATGTCAGTAATCATAAGTTGGGACTGTTACTCAATTTCGGCACTTCAAGTCTGCAATACAAGTGGTATCCTAATGACTGGAATCATAGGGACTCAGTAGATATCAAAAATTCTCTCATTCCTTAATTCGGATTATCTCGTTTTAGAATTCCGTCCGGTCGTCTTACCCGTTTGTTTTAATTCTCTAATTCACTAATTCGAGAAGGTTTATTATCTCGAATTTCAGAATTTGAGAACTCCTTCCGGCGTCTTGCTCGTTTGCATTAATTCTCTAATTCTCTAATTCGAGACCTTTTATTATCTCGAATTTTAGAATTTGAGAATTCCTTTCGGGGGGCTTACCCGTTTGCTTTAATTCTCTAATTCTCCAATTCGAGAAAGTTTTTTATTATCTCGAATTTAAGAATTTGAGAATTATTTTTTCGAGCCTCCCTCCTCAAAAATCAGGGGAGGGATGGACAGAGGTTATCTTCATGAAGTAGAAACTTATCTTGAGGCTGATGGAGCATCAAGTGGGGATGTTCAGACCCCCAACCCCCTAACTTAGGGGGCTATGACCTCTTGACGGTCGAGCGTGATATCTCCCAAGGCACAGGGGATGATGCGCTTGATGCGAAGGTTGGTGTCGAGGCGCGACTCCAGCACAGGCACCTTGATCTGGAGGAGATAGTGGCGCGAGGTGCGCTTGATATTATAGCCTTCGCCCTGACTCACCTGGTGAATCTGAGGCGGGAGAATCACGCGGTCGCTGGCCTCGAAGTCGGCACAGGCGTTGGTGCTGATCTTCATCGTGCCGTGCATCTTCCTCGCCTCGTCGACGATAGGTTCGTTACTGGGCAGTCCGCTGTCGAAGTGGAAACCGTGGTTGCTGATGGTGGCAAGTCCCTCAATCTGAATTGTCTGCATATGATATAATGTATTAATGTGAAACCTTTTATTTTACCCTTTTACCCTTTTACTCTTTTACCCTTTTACTCTTTTACTTTTTTTTACCCTTTTACCCTTTTACTCTTTTACCCTTTTACTTTTTTACCTTTTCCATCTTACCCATGGCTTTCTGGTAGATGATTCTCACTCGACGGCTCGACAGGCGCATCTCGATGGCGATGGCCTGAAACGAGTACGACTTGTCGCTCAGTCCGCAGGCCATGTCCACCACCTGTCGCTCACGCTCGTCGAGCTGCCCCAGCAGTCGGTGGAGCAGGTCGGTGGATGGCCCGTCCTCGTCCGTGCCCTCTGCGAAGTCCTTCCCGTCCTCGTCGGGCAGGGCGTCGGCATCTTCGAGCACGGGTGTGGCGTCAGACTGCTGGATGGCCTTTTCCACATATTTGCGCACCCAGTTGAAAGCGTAGGTCTGGAACGACACCTGGCGTGTGGGGTCAAATCTCAGGGCGGCCACGCAGAGCCCCAGGTAGGCTTCCTGGCGCAGGTCTTCCGGGCTCACGCCTCGCGAGCGGCCCAAGGCCTTGAATCGCTTACACATCCTCGAAGCCAGGCCGAGGTGCTTTTCCACCTGTCTCTGCTGGTCTGGCGTGAGCTGCTGGCGCTCTTGAGGGGTATGGATGGTTGTCATTGTCTTCATTGTTTTTATTCGTTTAAAATAATTCTTCCAACATAATGTTTCTCTCGTCAGGGCTTCATGCTCAGAACACCCCGTTCCACTTGTGTATCTCCTTCACCGTGATGTCTTGGAAGGTCTGCATGCCCTGTCCGCTGTTGTACTCGTGGGTGGAAAATCGCAGCACAGCCACCACCAGATCGTCCTTGTCATACCTCACCAGGGCGTCGTTGCCCCACAGTGTCACCAGAAACTGGTCTTCGAAGGGGCCGCCCAGCCGCTGCAACACCATGTTGCACTTCTGCGTCTGTCCGTTCTCACTCTTGGTGCTGGGCACCGTGTAGGGCTGTCCCTGCTGCACCACTTTCAAAATCATACTCATCTTTCCTAATCTATTTGTTGTTATCGGTTTGTTTTCGTTGGTCTCCACTGGTATTATACCTCACCCCCTGCCAAATGGTCTACGGTCAACATACGATATGCGCCCCATGCCGTCGTTTGTCTCATAAGACATCCCGTGGGAGACACCATCGTTTTCTGGCCGATGGGGGAGGATTATTCGCCAAACAGCCTGTCCACCATCTGGAAGTGCTCCGGCAGGGAAAACTCCGCCCGGTTGCGCCGCAGGTCAAACAGCGTGTTGAGTCCAAACAGCGCATGCAGCGCCTTGGCCGGAAATGTCCCGCTGCCCAGCTGCCACATCATGCAGCGTTTACGCTCGCTGTATCGCCCGTGGTCGCCGCAGAAGAGCCGCCCCAGGAAGTAGGCCAGCAGCGTCTTGCTGCCCAGCGTCCACACCAGTCGTCCGTCGGTCGTGGGGCGTATGTAGCCCAGGCTCACGGCCTCCTCGAAGGCCCGGCTGTTGAGCATCGCCTCCTGCAGCAGGGGCGGCAGCGTCACGCGGTCGAGCCCCAGCCAGTAGCCTATCTCTTTCTTGCCAATGGGGTGGGGCAGTGCCACGCCGATGGCTGCTGCCAGACTCTGTTGATTCTCGTTCATGCCTTGCAGCAGTTTGCCGAGGCCTGCAAGTGCCTCATGGGTTACATGGTTGTCCATCTGTAGTCAAAGTTTTAGCGAGGAGAGAAGCGTTGGGAGTATCGTTGCATGCTCTACCCGGGAGATTCCCCCTGCACGTCTCTGGCTCAGATTCATTCGGTTCATTCACACACTGGAGTGCCTCCCGCCGTGCCAGCACCTCGCGAGGGTTGCCTGCACCTCAAAAAAGAAGCACCCGGAGCACCAGCCTGCTGGCCGATGTCCGAGTGCAAAAGTAGGCACTGTGCCCCATCCTGCAAAAAGAATTTTTGGAAAGCCATCCCCGGCTCTCCAGGCGTCCAGAGACCGTCTCTCGTTCCACATCTGCCCCACATTCGTAACGCCCGACAACCCCCGTTCCCAATGTTTCCCCATCTTCGTAACGACCGCCCCCTGTGATTACGAAAGTGCATCACATCCGTAACGAATCCTCCCCTCCCTTACGGCCATCGACGCTCGTCCCAGCCGCGTGCCTGCGGCCTTCGGACTACTGCCTCGCCGTGTCAAAACATCCGGAATGGCACCCCCTGCTTTCGGACACAAAAAAAGGATTGGCCCTTTCCGACCAATCCTTATTCTCTCGCCTATCAAGGCAATTATTCCAAATGTTTGCCCTTCGTCTACATGGCTTGCCTCTGCTCCTCGTTCGTCGTCTCGCCGATGGCTTCTGCCAGATGGGAGCAGAAGTGCTGATACTCCATCTTGGTGTATTTCGTCTTGGCCGTGTTCACGCTCGTAGAACTGATGCACTGGTATTTTCCGCGATACTCCTTGTTGAAATAGTCTTCCACAAACTGCTTCTCCTTGCCCGACCCTGTGATGTTGCACCACTGCATGAACATCGCCACATATTTGGCCGAGAGCTTGTGCCTGCCCGTGCTGCCGTCTTTATATCCCTTGGGCGAGAGGGCGTCGAAATGGGCCATGGCCGCCCGCACCTTCATCACAAACGGCTGGTTGTTGTTCCACAGCAGCGACTCCATCTCGGTGAGCCCGTTGCGCTGCCCCTCGTTGATGACCTGTATCAGCGCATGACGCTGAAAGCAGTCGCGATCCACCGTGTGAAACCCTTGGCACACAAAGTCTTGTATCGACCTGGCCCGGATCTTGCGCAGCGTCAGGTCGTCGTTGTCGGGCTTCACCTGCGCCAGTATCGCCATCATGCCGCGCGAGTGGCTCACCTCCTTTTGGCAGCACGTGTCGTAGATGTCTTTGGCCAGCGTGAAGTCGTGCCTGATGATTGCCTCACGCTGAAGCACGTCGCGGCAGAGCATCAGTCCGCACAGCAACCGCGTGAAAAACTGCTCCATCTCCTGGCACAGCCTGCCCACGCTCTCGTCGTAGCCCTCCAAGCCGAAAATCCGCGGCGACTGCAGCGACGTGGCCAGCATGGAGTGTCTGAACACCGAGGGTCGCTGCTCCACGCCCTCCCTCAGCGGACCTCTGCCGCGCCTGATGCTGCAGAACCGCTTGTAGAGCTTCTTCGTCTCGGCCACTCCGCTGCGAATGCGGTAGAACAGCTGGCGCGCCGTGTCGAAGCACTGGTTGTTGTTGGTGGCATACTGCCGGTTAAAGTCTACGGCGAATTTCTTGAGCGATGCAATCTCCTTTTCGAGCATGCCCCGGTGCTCCCGCACGTGTGCTTCCAGCATCTCTATCTCGTCAACATTGTAGTGGCGTGCCTCAAGTCCGTTGAGCACGTGTTCCTGGTCAAAGGCTGTAGCCTCGTCAATGAGCATCTTCAGCGAGTCATAGTTCTTTTCTACTACTGTGTTAAATCGCATAATAATTTCTTTTCTAAGTAGGTTATTTAGTCTTATTTCTGTTACCTCTCCTTCTTCTCAAGGAGCCGGACAAAAATACAAAAAATATTTCTTTCCTCGAAAAATCCTCGCATTAATAAATGCTAATCCATTTTCCCCGCCTCTCCACTTCCCCTTCACCCATTCGTGAACCCTTTTTTTATTATCTCGAATTTCAGAATTAGAGAATTCCTTCCCGCTCGCTTCCTTTGCTTCAATTCTCTAATTCGAGATAAAATA
>DCJH01000054.1 GCA_002317385.1 Prevotella sp. UBA1705
GGTCGCAGCAGGTGTATTCGTCCATCGAGAAGTCCGAACCGCCGATATGCACGCGGATAAAGCTGAAACCGGCTCCGGTCTCGGGGTCGAAGCACTTCCGGAGGATCGCCGTGCGGTCGGCCTGCGACATTTGCAGCAGGTTGTAGCACGTGGCGCCGGTGATGGCCGGGCCGAAACCGTCGACGGTCTGGTAGGTCGTCGAGGGGTCGATCGTGACCCGGTAGGGCGACATCGAGACCTTCGAGTAGTCGAGTCCCTCCTCCGTGAACAGGCGGTTGCCGTCGGCCGAGGTGACATAGGCGAGAACATCGCCCGTCACGGGCGAGGGATCGGGGCCAGGACCGGGAGCCGGCGTGTCGCCGTCGTTCCCGCTGGAACAGCATACGGCTCCGGCGAGCAGCAACGGGCAGGTCAGCAGGCGCAGGTTGTTATTGATCGTGAATTTCATGGCAGAATCGCAATTTTAAGGTTAATAGCCCAGGTTTTGTTCGATGTTGGTGTTATCCTCCAGCACTGAAGTCGGCACCGGCATCAGCACGCGGTTGTCGTTCATCGCGCGGCGGGTCTGGAAGTAGGAGTCGTAGGACGCCGAGCCTTTGATGTTGACGCCGTCGCAGATTTCGAACAGTTTCGAATAGTCGTCGCCGTAACGCATCAGGTCGAACCAGCGGAAGCCCTCCATGGCCAGTTCCAGACGGCGTTCGTGGAGCACGGCTTCGCGCATCAGGTCGGCCGACGCGCGCTGCGCCGCAGTCAGCTTGCCAATGCCGGCGCGGCCGCGGATCTCGTCCACGATGTCGGCGGCGCCTCCCGGATCGTCCGTATTGGCCAGCGCTTCGGCATGCAGGAGCCGGATCTCGGCCAGACGCATCAGGTAAACCGGGGTCACGTTGGTCGGGAACTTGTGCATGAAAGCGTATTCGTCGCTCGGATAGTGGTACGACCAGCCGCATTCGTCGTAGACGACCGACGCATTCTTGCGCTCGGTGTCGCCCTCGGCGTCGTAAGCCTTCGTCAGGTTACGCGACGGCGTGCACCACTTGGCCCACGAGAAACTGTCGCCCGGGACATAGGCGTTGCGGTGGAACATCATCCACATCCACGAACCCGAGGTCTGGCTGGTCCACTGCACCTCGAAAATCGACTCGCGGGTGTTCATCGCAGCCATGCCCGTATCGCCGGTGGTGTAGGCCCACAGGTCGCCGTACTTGTCGCAAAGGCTGTACCCCATCCCTTCGACCGCTTCGCAGGCCGAGACGACCTTCGACCAGTCGCGGAACTCGCGCATGGAGTAGAAACGGGCCATCAGGCCGTAGGCGAAGCCCTTGGTGATGCGGAATTTGTTCGAAGCGTCCATGTCGGGGGCGTATTTGCAAGCATACTCCTCGATGTCCTTGACGATCTGCTCGCCGACGGTCTGCTTCGACACGCGGGACGGGAAATAGAGCGGATAGACCTCCTCGACGTTCCCGGCGTTGATGGCGGGCGGGATTTCGGTCAGCATCGGGATTTCTCCGAAAAGCTGCATCATGTTCATCCAGATATAGGCGCGCCAGCAGAGCGCTTCGGAGAGCCACTCCTGGTACTCCTTGTCGGTAAGCGACGGATCGTTCTCCTTCACCAGATCAATGTTGCAGATGACCTGGTTGGCATAGTCCACGGCGTTCATCGAGTAGTTCCACAGGTTCGAGGCGAATTCGTTGTCGCTGTCGATGTGGTTCGACTCGACGCTGACGACCTTCGTCTCGGCCATGTTGCCGCCGTAGGCATTGTCGGCGCGCGCCTCGGCGAGCGTGGTCAGCTGATACCAGTAGGTCTGGAGGTCGCCCTTCATGTAGTTGTACATGGCCGTAAGCTGGCCTTCGAGCAGTTCGCGGGTGTTGATGGCCGTCTCGCTGTCGCCCGTGCCGGAGGTGTTGTTCTCGGCATACATCGTCTCGGGGAATTTCTCAAGGCTGCACGACGTGGTGGCAACCCCCAGCGAGAGACCCGCGGCAATTAAAAATATCTTTTTCATAATCGGTTCTTTTTTCNNGCTTCTTGTTTTCCGGAATTAGAAAGTAAGGTTCAGGCCCACGACCACCGTACGGACGTTGGGATAGGTTCCCCAGTCGATGCCCATCTGCGTAGCGCTCTCCGACTGGCTCACCTCCGGATCGTAACCCGAATAGCCGGTCCAGGTGATGAAGTTCTGGAGCGAGACGTACGGCTGGATGCGCGTGATGTTGATGCGCTTGAGCTTCGGCGAGGTGATGTCGTACGACAGGGTGATGTTCTTCACCTTGAGGTAGGAGCCGTCCTCGACCCAGTAGGACGAATTCTTCACGTTCCAGGCGGGGTTGTCCGAGCGGAACACGTCGGTCTGCTGGCCCGGAATGCGCCAGCGCCGCAGGACCGTGGTGGTCTGGTTGTTGGCCGAGGCCATGCCCTCGGTCTCGATGCGCGAGGCGTTGAAAATGTCGTTGCCATAGGAGCCCGTGATCAGAATGTTCAGGTTAAGCCCCTTCCACGAGAAGTTGTTGGTCATGCCGAAGGTGAACTTGGGATTGGCGTTGCCGATCCAGGTCTTGTCCAGCGGCGTGATCTCGCCGTCGCCGTTGCGGTCCTCGTAAACCAGGTCGCCCGTCTCGGGATCGACCCCCTTGGAGACATAGCCCCAGAACATCGAAAGCGGGTGGCCCGGGGTCATGCGCACGACGTTGTCGTTGGTCGCGTCGGAGGTCGTGGCGTAGTAGTAGACCTGCTTCAGGTTGAGTTTTTCGACCTTGTTGCGGTTGAGCGAAACGTTCAGGTCGGTCGACCAGTTGAAATCCTTCCGGGCGATGTTGACCGACGAAAGGGTGATCTCGAAGCCCTGGTTCGACATCTCGCCGTCGTTGCGCGTGATGTTGGGATAGGGCGAGGGCAGAGGCACGCTCATCAGCATGTCCTTGGTGTACTTGTAGTAATAGTCGAGCGAGAGGCTCAAACGGTTGTTCAGCAGCGCGAAATCGAGTCCGACGTTGGTCTGCGAGGAGGTCTCCCACGTAAGGTCCTCGTTCTTGATGTTGCTGCGACCGCCGACCGTCGGCACGGCCTGCGCATTCTCGGTCAGCGTCCAGTCGTAGTAGTTGGTGCTGTACTGCTGCATCCAGCCGTACTCCGCCAGACCCGCCTGGTTACCGGTCTGTCCCCAGCCGGCGCGCAGTTTCAGGTCGTTGATCCACGACACGTCGCGCAGGAACTTCTCGCCCGAGATGCGCCACGCGGCCGAGAACGAGGGGAAGTAACCCCAGCGGTGGCCGGGAGCCAGCTTCGAGGAACCGTCGGCGCGGAAATTGGCCGTCACGAGGTACTTGCTGTCGTAGTTGTACGACACGCGCGCCAGATAGGACATGATCGACCACTCCGATTTGCCGTAGCTCTGGCCGCGGACGCCGCCGTTGTTACCGCCGTTCAGGTTGGGAATGGCGTTGTTGTTGGTCGAGGAGAAATAGGAGCGCGAGCCGCTCAACTGCTCCCACACGGAGGTCGTGGCCGACGTGCCGGCCATCACTTCGAGGCTGTGGCGGTCGAACGACTTGTTCCAGGTCAGGATGTTGTCATAGACCATGCGCATATCGTCGGAACGGGTGTCCGAGGCGGTTCCATGCTGCGTCCGTCCGTAGGAGGTGCGGATCGGGTCGAGGAACGACGACGAGTGGACCCAGCGGCGGTCCATCGAAACCGTCGACTTGAAGGTCAGATCCTTGGCCAGGTAGAACGTCAGGCCGCCGGAGAGCAGCAGGCGGTCGGTAACATCCTGGTTGTAATCCGTGCGGGCCATGTTCTCACGCGGCGAGGTGAGGTTGGCGCCGTAAAAATTATTGTAGAACTGCTGGGGATTCTCGGGGTCCCAGATCGGCGCGTAGGTCGGGGTCGTGATGGCCGACACCACCACGCCGGCGCGGTTGGCGCCCTGACCCGAGATGATCGTGCCCTTGGTGGTGTAGTGCGAGAAAGTCGTCGAGGCGTTGGCCGAAACCCATTTGAAAATCTTCTTGTCGAAGCTGGCCTTCACGTTGTAACGGTCCGAAGAGGTGGTGTTGATGATGCCCTTTTCGTTGGTGTAGCCGCCGCCGAGGTAATAGGACGAGTTTTCATCGCCGTTGGAGACCGAGAACTGGTAGTTCTGGTTGACGCCCGTCGAGTAGGTTTCGTCGAACCAGTCGGTCCGGTCGGTCAGATCGGCCGGAAGCCCCGACACGGCGCCGTTCTCCTCCATCAGGTCGCGGTACTGCCGGGCATTGAGCACGTCGTAGCTCTTGGTCACCTTCGAAATGCCGACGAAGGTCGAGAACGAAATCTCGGGGCCCCGTTTCCGGCTGCCCTGCTTGGTGGTGATGAGCACCACGCCGTTGGCGGCGCGCGAACCGTAGATGGCGGCCGACGAGGCGTCCTTCAGCACCTGCATCGACTCGATTTCGTTGGGAGAGAGGTAAGCGATGGCGTAGTTTCCTTCGCCCACGGGAACGCCGTCGACCACATAGAGCGGGTCGGAACCGGCATTGATAGTGGCCAGACCGCGGATGTTGATCGACACAGCCGAACCAGGAGCACCCGACGTCTGCATGGAGGTGATACCCGAGATGCGGCCCTGCAGCGCCTGGTCCACATTGGTGATGGGGGCCGACTTCAGCGTCTTCTCATCCATCGAGGCCGACGCTCCGGCCAGGTCGCTCTTCTTCATCGTACCATAGCCCACAACCACCACCTCGTCGATGGAGTGCTGGTCCTCGGCCAAGTTGATGGTATAGGTAGCCCGTCCGTCGGTGCGGATGGTCTGGGTGGTGTAGCCCACATACGACACTTCGAGCACAGCACCTCTCGGAGCATTGAGCACGAAGTTGCCATCCATGTCCGTAACGGTAGCAATCGATGTACCCTTCACCTTCACCGTGGCCCCGATGATGGGCCCCTGAGAGTTGGAAACGGTACCTCTTACCTGCCTGTCCTGTTGGACCGCAGCAGAAAGAATGGGTTCACCACTCGCGTAGACGCACGGCGAGTAGCTGAGCAATGCCAAGGATAAAGTTCCTGTGAGCAATAACGCATGCTTTTTGTTTGTTAGTTCCATATAAATATAGAGTTTAGTTTTCAGCTCTTTGATAGAATCTGTTTCACTGTTTAATATAGGTAGACACTATCTTGACACGCAGGATAGGTATCGGTCGGTTGGTCCTCTCAAGAACCCAAGATGATGTTGGTTATTCAATCTCGTTGCAAATTTAGATTTTATTTTCCCAAAACAATGATACTTTTTTGTCATTTCATCATACTATTTTGTTAAACACGTTTTTATTTTCGTTCACAAGTGTTTGCAAAACCCTTATTTTTCCCCTTTTTGCCCCCACTCCATCCCTCCACCCGATCCATGTCATGCCCCTGCCGCAGAACCGAGCCGACAATCCCATCCGGCAGCCTCCGTCTATACCATATTATATATAGGCAGAAACGCCCGTATCTGGGCGCTTTGCCTTGAGGTACTAATCGCGACGGAATAAGGTAGTAATCGCGTCGCGAAAAGGTACTAAAGGCGACGCGATTACTACCTTTTCGCCAAGCCTCTGCCATGTCCCCTCATTTCGGCCCCGTAGAGATGCCTTTTTCAAGGCATGGGAATGGTGAAAAGAATCTAACGGGATGATATCATGGGCAGATTGGATTTTCACTGCCGTTGAAATATAGCCGCCCGGCGATGATACTTTTTTGATAGGATAAAAATAGTATCGGTTTTCAGCAAAAAAATACAAACTATTCTCCCAAGATAACCCTATCTTTGCAAGCGAAAATAAACCTAAACGCTAAAAAAGCCATCATCAACGTTTGAATAGGATGAAAAGGATATTGTTTTTTATGATGCTTTGCCTTGCCGTGACCGTCAAGGCGCAGATTCGTGGCAACAACATTGTGGTGCAGGTATCGCCCGACCGTGCCGACTGGACCTACAAAGTCGGCGAGACCGCCCGTCTCACCGCCACCGTATTGAAGTCGGGATGCCCCATGGAAGGGGTGCAGGTGGACTATGAGGCCGGCCCGGTGATGTATCCCGACGTGAGGAAAGACAACGTCACCCTGCCCCACGGCCAGTTCTCCTGGAAGGCCACCATGAAGCAGCCGGGCTTCTACCGACTGAAACTCAGGGCCCATGTAGACGGCAAGGACTACGAGGGACTCTGCACCGTGGGCTTCTCGCCCGAGCGCATCCAGCCCACGCCCAACTGTCCCGACGACTTCGACGGTTTCTGGCAGAATGCCCTCAAGGAGGCCCGCTACACCGCCTTGGAGCCCACGCGCCGCCTGCTGCCCGAGCGTTGCACCGAGAAGGTGAACGTCTATGAGGTGAGCTTCCATAACGTGAGTTGGGGAAGTCGCACGTTTGGCATACTCTGCGTGCCCACCAAGCCGGGTCGCTATCCGGCTCTGCTGCGCGTGCCCGGAGCGGGTGTTCGTCCCTATGCCGGCGACATCTGGACGGCCGAGCAGGGTTGCATCACGCTGGAGATAGGCGTCCACGGCATTCCAGTGACCCTGCCGCAGAGCGTCTACGACAATCTGGGCAGCGGCGCCCTCAAGGCCTATGCCCTCGACAATCTCGACGACCGCGACCGCATGCCCTACAAACGCATATTCATGGGTGCCGTGCGCGCCATAGACTATATTGCCACGCTGCCCGAGTGGAACGGCGAGCAGCTCGGCGTGGCAGGCTCCAGTCAGGGCGGCATGCTCTCGCTGGTGTGCGCCGCGCTCGACAATCGCGTGACGTTCATCGGCGTGGTACACGATGCGCTCTGCGACCACACGGCCTCGCTCCACGGCGTGGCCTGCGGCTGGCCCCACTATTTCTATGGCGTGAAGAACCCCGACCCTAAGAAAGTGAAGGTGAGCGGCTATTTCGACGGCGTGAACTTCGCCCGCCGCGTCACCTGCAAGGGGTGGTATTCCTTCGGCTACAACGACGAGGTGGTGCCTCCCAACAGCGCCTACGGCACCTACAACGTGGTGACGGCCCCCAAGGAGCTGAGCCTCTATCCGCAGACCGGACACTTCTGGTATCAGGAGCAATGGGACGAATGGGAAAACTGGTTGCTACGACAAATGAATCTCCGACCATGAAACAGATCTATCGCTGGCTGCTCACAGCCCTGCTGGCCCTGTCTATGGGGCAGGCCCACGCACAGAGTTCGTTCATCCATACCCGTCAGGCCCAACTGTGGCGCGACGGTCGCCCCTACTACTATGTGGGCACCAATTTCTGGTATGGCGCCATCCTCGGTTCCGAGGGACGGGGCGGCGACCGCAAGCGCCTGTGTCGCGAGCTCGACCAGATGAAGCGCCTCGGCATCGACAACCTGCGCATTCTCGTGGGCAGCGACGGCCCCGAGGGCGTGAGAACCAAGGTGGAGCCCACGCTGCAACGCGCTCCGGGCGTCTACAACGACACCATCCTGGCCGGGCTCGACTATCTGCTCCAGCAGATGCAGCGCCGCAAGATGGTGGCCGTGCTCTACCTGAACAACTCTTGGGAGTGGAGCGGCGGCTACAGTTTCTATCTCGAACACGCCGGCATGGGTCGCGCCCCACGCCCCAACGAAGACGGATATCCGGCCTACATGAACTTTGTGGAGCAGTATGCCACGAACCAGAAGGCCCACCATCTGTTCTACGACTATGTGAGGTTCATCCTCGGCCGCACCAACCGCTACACCGGACGGCGCTATGTAGACGACCCCACCATCATGTCGTGGCAGATTGGCAATGAGCCGCGGGCGTTCAGCAAGCAGGCCCTGCCCGCCTTCAAGGCATGGCTCCGCGAGGCTTCGGCCCTCATCCGCAGCCTCGACCGCAACCATCTCATCTCCCTCGGCACCGAGGGTCCGTGGGGCTGCGAGGGCGAGCTGAGCAGCTATGAGGACGTGTGTGCCGACCCCAACATCGACTATACCAATGTGCATGTGTGGCCCTACAACTGGGGATGGGCCAAGAGCGACTCGCTCATCGACAACGTGAGTCGGGCCTGCCGCAACTCGAAGGAGTATATCGAGCAGAGCTTAGAGGTATCGCGCCGACTGGGTAAACCGCTTGTGATGGAGGAGTTTGGCTATCCGCGCGACGGCTTCTCGTTCTCCAAGCAGTCGCCGACCCGCGCACGCGACACCTATTACAAATACATCTTCTCGCTCATCGAGGCCAACGCCCGCCAGCGTGGAAACTTTGCCGGGTGTAACTTCTGGGGGTGGGGCGGACTGGCTCAGCCCCGCCACGAGCAGTGGATGCCCGGCGATGACTATACCGGCGACCCCGCCCAGGAGCAGCAGGGGCTCAACTCGGTGTTCGCCTCCGATGCCTCTACGCTCAGGATTGTGAAACAAGCCAACAAGGCCCTGCGCAAGATGCGCTGACCGTTGCTGTTTCTTTTTCCAACAAAACGATATTCGAAACCATCTTTCTTAAACCTCAAGACAAATGAAGCATACCTATATCCTCGCCGTCTGCCTGCTCTTAGGCCTATCAGCCTCGGCCAAGAAACTCACCCCCGCCCAGCAACTGATAAACCGTCTGGCCCAGTTGCGCACCCGCGGCACGATGATGGGACAGCAGGACGCGCTGTTCTACGGCACCACATGGAAGTGGGAATACGGGCGCAGCGACATGAAGGACGTGTGCGGCGACCACCCTGCAGTGCTGGGATGCGACCTGAGCGGCATCGAGAGAAACAGGCCCGACAACATCGACGGCGTGCCCTTCGACAAGATGAGAGAGCAGATGGTCGACTTCGCTAAGCAGGGAGGCATCATCACCCTGAGCTGGCACGTGGACAATCCGGCCAACGACAGCAATGCGTGGAACGTGCAGGTGCCAGCCGTGGCCTCTGTGCTGCCCGGCGGAAAGAACCATGACAAGATGATGCAATGGATAGACCGCACCATCGACTACATCAAGACACTGAAGACTGCCGACGGCCAACTCATTCCCGTCATCTATCGACCGTGGCACGAGATGAGCGGCGGATGGTTCTGGTGGGGGGCGAAGCATTGCACCACCAAGGAGTTCAAGCAGCTCTACCACATGGTGGTGAAACGGTTCAGACGGGCCCAAGTGACCAACGTGGTGTGGAGCTATTCGCCCGGCGCCGACGCCAACGACACGCCCGAACGATTCTTCTCGTTCTATCCCGGCGACAAATACGTAGACCTGCTCGGCTTCGACTGCTACCAATACGGCACCAGTCAGGAGTTCATCGCCACCTGCCAGCGCGAGCTGAAGATCATGGACGACTATGCTTCGCGCCACCACAAGCTCTACGCCGTGACCGAGGCGGGCTATCGCAACACCCCCGACGCCCACTGGTTCACCACAGTGCTGCGCGCCTCCTTCCGTGGATTCACGCCCTGCTACGTGCTCCTCTGGCGCAATGCGTGGGATATCAAGGAGGAGAACTTCGGTCCGGCGCCCGAGAAATCGTGTGCCGACGACTTCCGCCAACTGCATGCCGACCCCACTCTCCTGTTCTTGAAGGACATGAGATAGGATGTGGCCCGAGCGGATTAGAGAACAGAAAGATTTAGAATCAGCCCAAAAATCACATTCTCAACATATCAAACTATGTCTGAATTTCAAGCTAAGGTAAATGCTGTGAAGAAGCATTTTGAGGAGCTCATCACCCGAAAGAATGAGCCGATGGAACATGGAAACGGCATCTACACCAAGTATAAGTACCCCGTTGTCACCGCCGAGCACACCCCATTAGAGTGGCGCTATGACTTCTCGGAGCAGGATAACCCATACTTCGAACAGCGCATCATGATGAATGCCACCCTCAATTCGGGAGCCATCAAGTGGAAGGACAAGTATCTGCTGGTGGTGCGCGTGGAGGGAGCCGACAGGAAGAGTTTCTTCGCCATTGCCGAAAGCCCGAATGGCATCGACCATTTCCGCTTCTGGGATGAACCGATTACCATGCCCGACGACATCGTTCCGGCCACCAACATCTATGACATGCGTCTCACAGCCCATGAAGATGGCTACATTTATGGCATCTTCTGTGCCGAGCGTCACGACGACACCCACCCGGGAGACCTGTCGGCCGCCACGGCCACGGCAGGCATTGCCCGCACCAAAGACCTGGTGAACTGGGAGCGTTTGCCCGACCTGAAGACCAAGAGCCAGCAGCGCAACGTGGTGCTCCACCCCGAGTTCGTCGATGGAAAATATGCCCTTTACACCCGCCCGCAGGACGGATTCATCGAGACGGGCTCCGGCGGCGGCATCGGATGGGCACTGGTAGACGATATGACCCACGCCGAAGTGACGGAGGAAAAGATCATCAACGCCCGTCATTACCACACCATCATGGAGGTGAAGAACGGCGAAGGACCTCATCCTATCAAGACCGACCGAGGCTGGCTGCATCTGGCCCACGGCGTGAGGGCATGCGCCAGCGGACTGCGCTACGTGCTCTATCTCTACATGACGGCACTCGATGATCCCACCCGCGTTATCGCGCAGCCCGGCGGCTACTTCCTCGTGCCTGAAGGAGAAGAGTATATCGGCGACGTGATGAACGTGGTTTTTGCCAACGGATGGATAGCCGACGAAGACGGAAAAGTATTTATCTATTATGCTTCGTCGGACACTCGCATGCACGTGGCGACGTCGACCATCGACCAACTCATAGACTACTGCCTGAATACTCCGGCCGACGGCCTCACCACTGCGGCCAGCGTGGAGAACATCAAACGTCTCATCGCTAAGAACAAAGCCCTATGATCAAACTCAAGGAGAAGATAGGCTACGGGCTCGGCGATATGTCTTCGTCGATGTTCTGGAAGCTTTTCGGCGCCTATCTCATGATATTCTACACCGATGTGTTCGGTATCTCGGCCGCCATCGTGGGTACCATGTTTGCCATTACGCGCATCTGGGACTCCCTGTTCGACCCCATCGTCGGTGTAGTGGCCGACAGAACGAGCACCCGGTGGGGCAAATTCAGGCCCTATCTGCTCTTTCTGGCCCTACCGTTCGCCCTCATCGGCATCCTGACCTTTACCACCCCGCAGGTGAGTGAGACCGGAAAGGTGGTCTATGCGTTTGTTACCTACACCCTGATGATGATGGTCTACAGTGCCATCAACGTGCCCTACGCCTCGCTGCTGGGTGTGATGACTCCCGACCTGCACGACCGAAACACGCTCGCCACCTACCGTATGACCTTCGCCTACCTGGGGTCTTTCATAGCCCTGCTGCTGTTCATGCCCCTTGTCAACGCTTTCGGTGGCGAGGACAAGAGTGGGAAACTCTATGGCTGGATGACCGCCCCGCAGTTTGGCTGGATGATGGCCGTGGTGGTGATAGCCGCCCTTTGCGCGCTCTTGTTCTTCGGATGCTTCGCTCTGACACGGGAGAGAGTGAAGGCTGTCAAGGCGGAATCGACCCCGCTGAAGACCGACCTACGCGACCTTCTCCACAACCGCCCATGGTGGATACTGCTCGGAGCAGGCGTGGCATCGCTCATCTTCAACTCCATTCGCGACGGCGCGACAGTCTATTACTTTAAGTATTTCGTAGACGAATCGGCCTTCGGCAGCATCAAGTTCTTGGGGATCCCGTTTGTGCTGAGCGGACTTTACCTGGCCGTGGGACAGGCATTCAACATTGTGGGCGTGATATTGGCCGCACCGGTGAGCAACCGTCTGGGCAAGCGCCGCACCTTTATGGGGGCCATGCTCATGGCCACGGTACTCAGCGTGATATTCTATTTCTTCACCAAAAACCAGTTGACGCTCATCTTTGTGTTCCAAGCCATGATCTCGGTATGTGCCGGAAGCATCTTCCCGCTGCTGTGGAGCATGTATGCCGACTGTGCCGACTATAGTGAACTGCGCACGGGCAACCGTGCCACAGGCCTCATCTTCTCCTCTTCTTCCATGAGTCAGAAGTTTGGATGGGCCATCGGAACCGCCATCACCGGCTGGATGTTGGCCGCCTTTGGCTTCGAGGCCAACGGCATACAGAATGCTGAAACCATCAACGGCATCAAGATGTTTCTCAGTCTGCTGCCTGCCGTGGGTACGCTGCTGAGTTGCCTCTTCATCTTCTTCTACCCGCTTTCGGAGAACCGGATGAAGGAAATCACCGCCGAACTGAATGCCCGGCGCCAAGACAAATAACCCCTCTTTAATCCTCACTCGATGATGACAACCACCATAGAACAACTCAAAGCCGAGATGCGCGAGACGTTGGAGCGCAACATTCTCCCCTACTGGATGGAGCGGATGACCGACGAAGCCCATGGCGGCTACTACGGACAGGCCGACGGCCACGACGCTATCCATGCGCAAGCCGACAAGGGAGCCATCCTGAATGCCCGCATACTCTGGGCCTTCTCGGCTGCCTACAGGGTGACGCGGAATGAAGATTATCTCCGCGCGGCTACGAGAGCGATGCACTATTTGCTCGACAACTTTGTGGATCACCTCTATGGCGGGGTGTTCTGGAGCCTCGACTATCAGGGCCAGCCCACCGACAACAAGAAGCAAACCTATGCCATCGGCTTTGCCATCTATGGCCTGAGCGAGTATGCGCGGGCCACCGGCGACCCTGTGGCGCTATCGGCAGCCACGAGCCTCTACCGAGACATTGAGACCCACGCCTATGACAAAGTGAACAACGGATATATAGAAGCCCTCACGCGCAACTGGCAACCCATAGCCGACATGCGCCTGAGCGATAAGGATGAAAACGGTTCGCGCACCATGAATACCCACCTGCACGTGCTCGAACCCTATACCAACCTCTACCGGATATGGCCCGATGAGGGACTGAAAAGGCAGATAGCCAACCTCGTCGGCATCTTCCTCGACAAGATATTGAACCGAGAGACCTATCACCTGGACCTCTTCTTCGACGACCAATGGCACGGCAAACGCAACGTCCAGAGTTTCGGTCACGACATCGAGGCGGTGTGGCTCCTCCACGAGGCAGCCCTCGTCCTGGGCGATGCGGCACTGCTCCAACGCGTGGAAGACATGCTGCCGCAGATAGCCCAGGCTGCCGACGAAGGACTACAACCCGACGGTTCGCTCATCTACGAGCGCTGGACTGACAGCGGCGAGACCGACAAGCAGCGCCAATGGTGGGTGATGTGCGAGTGCATCATCGGGCATATAGACCTCTACCAGCACTTCCACGACCCGGAAGCCCTGCAGAAAGCCCTGCGTTGCTGGGACTATACCAAGCATCATCTCATAGACCACGAGCAGGGAGAATGGTATTGGGGCCGACTCGAAGACGGCGACATAGACCGCAACAACGACAAGGCGGGATTCTGGAAGTGCCCCTATCACAACAGCCGCATGTGCTTGGAACTGATGGAGAGAGCCCTCTCATAACCCTCAAGAGGCGCAAAACGAGTCTACTCCCACCCGAAATGGCAGAAGTCTGCGCACTTTAACACAGATTATTTGCTACAAGTCTCGATTATTAGTAAGTTTGCAAAGCAACCAGAACAGATGGAAATGACAGAAGGCTATGTACTGCATGAGATCACCCCTCTCATGGACAAGGACGCGCTATATATCGCAGACCGCCACAAGAAGGAGTTCACCTACCCCATCCACAACCACGAGGTGTTTGAGCTGAACTTCGTAGAACACGCTGCCGGTGCACGCCGCATCGTGGGCGACAACGCCGAGGTGGTGGGCGAATACGACCTTGTGCTCATCACGAGCTGCAACTTGGAGCACGTCTGGGAGCAGGCCAACTGCACGAGTGAGGATATTCGTGAGATCACCGTCCAGTTTAATTTCGGCGACGGTGGCAGCGACGACTTCTTCGAAAAGAAGCCCTTTGAGCATATCCGTGAGATGATCAGGCAGGCACGCAAGGGCCTATGCTTCAACATGTCGGCTATCATGAAGGTCTACGATAAACTCAACACACTCAGCAAAGTGACCGACAGTTTCGAGTCGCTTATGCAGTTTCTGAGCATCCTCAACACCCTCGCCCATTGCGAAGGCTCGCGCACTCTGGCCACAACAAGCTATGCCAAGGTAAACATTGAGGACGATAGCCGTCGCATACTCAAAGTAAAGAACTATATCAACGAGAACTATATGTACGACATCAAGCTGCGCGACCTGGCCACTATCGCCAACATGAGCGAGTGTGCATTCTCTCGTTTCTTCAAGATTCACACGGGGCGTACCCTCAGCGACTATATCATCGACATACGACTGGGCTTTGCCACACGCATGTTGATAGACACCACACAGAGCGTTTCGGAGATAAGTTTCCAATGCGGATATAACAATATCAGCAACTTTAACCGCATTTTCAAGCGGAAACGCGGCTGCTCGCCCTCAGAATATAGGGCCAACTATCACAAAATCAAGGTTATCGTGTAGGCGTAATCGGTAGCTAAGATTTAAGGGAAACAGAGGGAATTGCAAGGAACGTAACTATTTGAAATAGTATCATTTAGCATTTTTCTGCCATAATAAGGGTAAGCGAAAACGAGCATCAAACGGCAGGAGTTCCGTTACCAAATCGTAACCCATCAGTGAAAAAGCAAAAAGGGGTTACAAATTGAATGTAAACAACTGGGCCATAGGTTTTTATTCATCATCTTTCATTTTTCTGCATCGCTCGGGAACACTTGTTTCACTGTACCTTTGCAAGCAAAGGAAATTTAGAAAAAGCGACAGAAAAATGAAAGAAAACAAACTGAAAGTATCGTTCTTCGTTCAGGCAAGACGAACCGACAAGAAAGGACTTGTGCCTGTCATAGGGCGCATCTCTCTGGGCAGAACCCTTTCGGGATTCTCCACCAAATGCAAGACTCCTCTTACACTCTGGGACAGCCGTAAGCAGAGGCTCATCGGCAAGAGTAGCATGGCGGTGTCCGTCAATCAGAAACTCGGTGAATGCACCGCACTCATCCACGCACGCTTCCATGAACTCGGTGAAAGAGAAGAATCCTTTACCGCCACAGATGTGAGGGATGCCTATCAGGGACAAATCCACCGCCAAGCCCTGCTCTTGGAGAGTTTCGGGGAGTATCTCAGACAGACAAAAGAGCGTATCGGCATCGACCGAGCCTTGAAGACATTCAAGCTCCGCACCTACCAACTCACCCTGCTCCGTGAGTATGTACAGAAGAAACACAGAGTAAGCGATATTCCTCTTTCACAGTTGGACAAAGCCTTCATCGAGGGCTTCGAGTATTATCTCACCATCGACCGCAGACTGAAACGCAGTAGCATTTCAAGTGCCCTGTCCACCTTGCAGACCATTGTCCGCATGGCGGTGAAGAAAGGCGTGCTGGACTTTTATCCGTTCTTGGGCTACAGCTATGAACGTCTTAAAGGAGAGCCGAGAAGCATCACACAAGACAAGCTGCAAAGCATCATCGACTTGGAGATAGAATGGGAAAACTACCGCATTGTTCGTGATTTGTTCGTCTTCTCCTGCTTTTCAGGACTGGCAATCTCTGACGTGCGCAATCTCAGAGAGGAAAACATTGTCTTGGAAGAGGGCGAACTCTGCATCAAGGGCAGACGCATGAAAACCAAGACCCCGTACCGTGTACAGGTACTTCCTCCTGCCTTGGCGATTATGGAGCGGTACAGGGGAAAGCGTGCAGGTTTTGTCTTTGACGTGCCGACCACCGACATTATCCTCAATGGCATGCACCACATACAGAGAAACATCGGCATGGAAACTCCGCTGACTTTTCACATGGCTCGCCATACCTTTGCATCGCTCATCACGCTCTCGGCGGGTGTACCTATAGAAACGGTGAGCCGTATGCTCGGACACACCAACCTGAGAACAACACAAGTATATGCGGCGGTTTCCTCCGAGAGAATCCATCGGGATATGCAGGCGATACAGCAGCGAATACAAGATACATTCACCTTAAAACTTTGACATCATGGCACGAAGTACATTCAAGACCCTATTCTACATCAATCGTTCCAAAGAGAAGAAGAACGGCAAATGCCCGATTATGGGACGCATCACCATAGACGCTGAGCAGGTGCAGTACAGCACAGGCAAGGAAATCTCCCCAGAACTTTGGGACAGTCGCAAGGGAAGATGTAAGGGAGCGGACGAAGAAACAAAAGAAATCAACCGCTATCTCCAAGCCAAAGAGGAACAAGCCAAAGCGAAGTACCAAGAATTAGTCTGGCAGCGTGGCTACATCACTGCCGAGCTGCTGAAACGTGAACTCATGGAAGAGGACAAGTCCAAAGGGGTTCTTTTGGAGGAAGCACGACTATTTATTGAAGAAAAGCGTCCTTGCGTTGGAATAACGGTTGCCAAGCCGACCTTTGCCAATTATATCTATGCCACACAGCTCATAGAGGCTTATCTGCGTGAACGCTTGGGGCTGGAGGATATTTGCTACTCCCAATTGGACTATGGCTTTATCGAGGGGATGGACTTCTATCTCAAATCAGAGCGCAACCTTTCCCTTGCCACCATTCAGATTGTGGTCATCTTCCTGAGGAAACTCATCGGCATCGGTCAGCAGAAGAAATACATCCGCATCGACCCCTTTGTAGATTACAAGGCTGAACTGCCACACCGCACACGCAGGTATCTCACCACGGAGGAACTGCAGCGGGTATTGCAAACACCCATTATTGATAAGCAGTTTGAGCGAGCAAGACAACTATTCCTTTTCTGTGCCTTTACAGGTTTGGCTCGCGTGGATATGCAACGGCTCAAACCGAAGCATATTATCCGCAATGCAGACGGCACGGAGGAAATCCGCATCAAAAGACAGAAAACGGACGTGGAGGCCATCATTCCACTCCTGCCTATTGCGGGGCAAATCCTTTCGCTTTATACCAAGGATAAGAAAGCGGACGATTTGATATTCCCCAATCTCACAATTAGGAAAGCATCTTTAGCTTGTGTGAACATCGGTCAGATATGCCGGATAGAGAAAGGCTTGACCTTCCACATGGCACGCCACACTTTCTCGACCACGATTTGCCTTTCCAACGGCATATCAATGGAAACGCTCAGCAAGATGCTCGGACACAGCAATATTGGCACGACTCAAATCTATGGAAAGATAACCGACCACAAGATACAGGAGGATATGACTGCACTCACAGACAGGGAGCATTCTGCCTTTGAAGGTTATTGTGAGTCGATTGCACGACAGAAGATGCCACTGCAACAAGCATAAAGAAGAAGTAATTACAAAACATATGTTATTCACGATTGAAAACCAAACGATTATGAAACAGAATACCAAACAGGAACTGTCTTACTTTCGGTTGAAATTAAGAAGTTATATGAGTGAGCATTACCCCGAAAGATTGCAAGACACAGAGTTTATCACCGCACAAGCCGACATGGCTCTCACTACCTACTGCGATGCCGTGGCACAAGGCTTTACGCACCCCGAAGCGGAGAGCATGGCAAGCGAGGTGTTGTATCAGGGCTTGCACTTTTCCAAGTATGATACGCTTGTATCTGTCTTGGAGAATGAGTTTGAGAGGGAACTCCCTGCACCGCTTCCAGAGAGACTCTCACTTTTGTTGTTGTCGAATAAGGCTGTTCAAGCCACATTCGACAAGTTCGGTTTGACGGACACATTTGTCGCAAGCGAGCAATACGACCGTCTTTACACCGAACTCACAGGCACGATAGTGCTGCTCATCGAGAGCAATAAGCTGCCGATTATCGGTCAGACGGACGGATAAACCAACGCTTACACTCTTCAAACCGTCTTATGCAAAGTCCCTGAAGCCGTCATCGGTCGGGCAAAGGTATGGCGGTTGCCTTTACTTTCTTGCAAGGTCGAGCCCTGCGGATGGAGCGAAAAATCTCCACCGCAGGGATTTTCTTTTTTGGCTGTCGAGATTGTTTTCATTCAAGTCCAATCCTTTGTGCGGTCGTATTTTTCGCTCCAACCTTGCAAAAGTAGGCTAACCGCCAAAAGAAAATGCCCGAACGAATACGGCATACTCAGGCTCTTTGGACGCAAGACGTAACAACCAACAACAGATAGGACTGATGATACAGACAATCTGTTGTTTGTACAATTTGTTGTCACAACTATCTGTTGTCATGACTATCCATCGTCAAAATAATCTATCGTCAAAACCATCTATCGATAGTTAGACGTTGCGATGTGTCGAACTATCGAACTATCGAACGATTAAACGACCGATAGAACGACAAATATATGATAAAAGGAACGAACCGGCGCCTCATCTCATTACCGCAATAATGCAGACAGTTTTCCTTTGCTTTTTCTCTTGTTTTCCTGACATTTCCCTGCTTTTCCTCTTTTCTTGCAGCGGTACCCTTGAACACTTACTTTTGCACCCGAGAAGTACGGCAACGGATAGCGTAACTATTCGTTTGCCGAGTAACAACAACGTAATCAAAACAAAATGAATGCAATGAGACTTATCTTCATCGACCGCAAGGCATGGGAGCGGCACTGCTCCGACTTTGCAGACTTTATCCACAGTATT
>DCJH01000066.1 GCA_002317385.1 Prevotella sp. UBA1705
CGGTTGACGGCGTTTCCGCCGCCGCCACCGACACCGACGACCTTGATTTTCGCTAAGTTGGCCTGTTCAATACCGAAGTTCACGTTGTTCGTGATATCCTCCATGTTAGTTTCCCCCTGATCGTATTTCTTTGCCTGAAACCCGTGGTTTGCAGGTATATGGGATGTTCATGTCCTGTATATTGTGTTTACAGTATGATTGTAATACTATTTTACCATTTTTTTCTGCCTTATGCAAAAAAGTTGTGCATTTCACAATAATTTTGCAAATTGCCATCCCAGGGGCCGTCAGTCGGCCTTTGCGCCCTTTCCCTTTTCCTTCTCCTGCGCCTCTTTTTCCTTTTCGTCGAGATAGAGGCGGCGGATGATGGCCAGGTTGTTGAAGACGCGCATGCCCAGAACCAGGATGACGATGAGGTAGAAGTCGATGTTCAGCAGGTTGCCGGCGTAACAGAAGAACACGGCGACCAGCATGTTGATGAAGAAGCCCGACAGGAAGACCGTGTTATCATACTTGTTCTCCATGGCGGCACGCAATCCGCCGAAGACCGTGTCCAGGCCGGACATGAGGGCCACGGAAAAGTACGACGCGTACATCTTCGGGATATAGCCGGGCGCAAGGAAGCCCAGCAGGGCGCCGATGGTCAGGCCTAAAACCGCATAGATCATTTCGCGGCGCCTCCCTTCCCGGCTGTCTCTGTGGTACCTTCCGTCTCTTTCTTGGCATCCCACGGGACGATTTTCGCATATTCGAAGGACTGCCGCAGCGCCGCGGGCGGTACCTTCACCGTATCCGACTTGGCCAGTTCCGCCTTGATGCCCCAGAACTTGAAGTTGTCCAGCACGCCGCCGCGCAGCTTGAGGGACGACTCCAGCGTCTGCGGATTGCCGATGGCCTTGATGACGAAGGGGGCGGCCAGCCGTATTTCGTTGACCAGCACCGTCGGCCCGACGCAGCGGATTTCACTGGTGCCCGTCACGCGCTGGTCGTTGATGGCGATGGCTTCCGCGCCGGCGGCCCGGAGTTCATTGACCACGCGGAGCAGGTCTTCGTCGTGGATGATGTAGAGGTTCTTGTTCTCCCCGGCCTTGATGGTCTGCTGGCTGTCGTCGATGGTCAGGATGATGCCCTTGCCCTGCAGTGCCGTCCGGCCTGCATAGGCGTTCAGGTTGTCCATTTCCTGCTTCAGCGTGGACGAGACCCTGCCGGTCCGGTATTCTTCCAGCTCCCGGGCCAGGTTGTCACGGTCGTTCTCCACCTGCTGCAGGCGGACCGACAGTTCTTCCGCGCGCTGCACGGAAACCGTCTGGGACCGCCGCGTCGATTTCAGCTGCATCGAGATCATGAAACCCAGGATGATGCACACTACAAAAATCAGCACCTTGGTGTAGTGCTTCTTGATTTTAACCATTTCCTTCTTCTTTCCCTGTCACTGTTTCTTCGTTTCCTGTTCCTGTTGCTGCACAGCCTGCTGTCTCCGTTTCTCCTGCTGTATCCGCTGCTCCTGCTGCTGCTTCTGCTGCGCCTCTATCTTCTGCTGCTCGACGGCGTCGGATTTCAGCCGCACGTAAGGCTTGCTGTATTCCAGGTCCATGTACAGCGCCTGGATGTTCTTTCCCTTCATTTCGTTGTAGACCGTCATGAACAGGTCCGCCTTGCCGGCCAGCTCGTTCACCGGCCCCAGCATGACGGGGAAGCCGTAGTCCATGCGGAGCACCAGCTTGTGGTTTCCGTCAATGGTCAGTTCCGCCACCTGCTGCCGCGCCTCCGGCGAAAGCTTCAGCAGGAACTTCATGACTTCTTTCACATCGTCCGTCTCCATCGTGTCGCCGATGAAGATGTTCGGCAGCCGCACACCCGTCAGGCGCGGTACGGAAGCATCTTTGATGCCGTCCGTAATGTCCAGCACCAGGCCGGACGCGTCCAGCTTGGCGTAGTCGCCGTATCCGGTCTGCACGTACAGCACGGGCACCCGCTCATCCACATAAATGTTGAGGACCGGCGGGAAGCCGGCATTGTAGTACGCTTCGGCCCTGGCCACGCGCACGTCGCCGCGCAGGGCACTCAGGATGCGGGTCTTCGACAGGCGGAACAGGTTGACCGGCGGTTCGGCGCCGCCCATGTGCAGAACCTGTTCCTGGGTGAACAGGTCCGTGCCGTGGATCCGCAGCGAGCCGAAGGCGAACCCGGGGCGATGGACATAGTGATAAGCCCCCGCAACGGCAAGGAGGACCACCAGCAGGAAAACGAGCCGGCGCAGCCGGCGGGCGCGTTTGTGCCGCCGGTGTTCCCTGAGGCGTTCTTCCATAGTGACCATGATGGGACTCCTTATCCATGCCCTGTCTTTCCGTCGTTGCTCCGCTGCCTTCCGCCCGCCTTACAGGTGGGCCGTCGCCAGGATCTTTTCGCACAGGTCGGCGTAGCCGATGCCTGCCGCCCTGGCGGCATCGGGTACGAGGCTCGTGGGCGTCATGCCGGGAACCGTGTTCATTTCCAGCACGTAGCAGCTGCCGTCTCCGGCGACCATGCAGTCCGTGCGGGCCACCCCTTCGCAGCCCAGCACATCGAACGCGTGGACGGAGATCCCGGCCAGCTTCTGCAGCGTTTCCTGCGGCAGCGGGGCCGGGACGACGTGGACGACGCCGCCGACGGAATATTTGGACGTGAAATCGTAGAATTCCGCACGCGGTTTGATGAGGACGACGGGCCACACCGTGACGGACCCGTCCTGTTCACGCATCATGCAGACCGACGTCTCGCGGCCTGCGATATAGCGTTCCACCNNCGGACCTCCTTGTCGAAGGAGAAGGCCGTCTGCAAAGCCTTCTTCACTTCGGCTTCCGTTTTGGCGATGGTGACACCGATGCTCGAACCCTGCGAGGCCGGTTTGATGACCACGGGCAGGGCATATTTTTTGACGACCTTTTCCGCCAGGTCCGGATCGTCCTTGTCTTTATCGTAATAGAAATCAGCTTCGGGCGTCGGGATGCCGCTGCCCAGGAAGACGCGCTTCGTGGCGATCTTGTTCATGCACAGGGCACTGGACAGGACGCCGGACCCCGTGTAGGGCACCCCCATCATCTCCAGGGCGCTCTGCAGCCGCCCGTCTTCGCCGTACAGGCCGTGGACGGCCACGAATACCGCTTCGGCACCGCTGGCCTTCAGCTGTTCCGAAAAATCACGGGGATTGAGGCGGATTTCCGCCACTTCGTACCCCTTTTCGCGCAGTGCGCCGGCAATGCCTTTGCCTGTCGACAGGGAAATTTCCGCTTCGGACGACGGGCCGCCCATGACGACGGCTACGGTACCGGATTTCTTCAACATCATTTCTCTACCTCTCGCAATTCCTTTAACAGGGTTTCGCCGATGCGGAACACGTCGCCGGCTCCCATGGTGATGATCAGGTCGCCGGCAGCGGCCGTTTTGAACAGATAGTTTTCCACTTCGTCGAACCCGTCGATGTAGAGGACTTTCTGCCCCGTGGCCTTTTCGATGTCGCTGGCCAGGGCCTGGCTGGAAACGCCTTCGATGGGCGCTTCGCCGGCAGCATAGATATGGGTCAGGATGAGTTTGTCGCAGGAGCGGAAGCACTCGCAAAACTCGTCGTGCAGCAGCTTCGTACGCGTATAGCGGTGCGGCTGGAACACGCAGACGACTTCCTTCGCCCCTGTTTCCCGCGCAGCCTTCAGGGTCGCGTTGATTTCGGTCGGATGGTGGGCGTAATCGTCGACCACCCAGATGCCGTCGATGCGGCCTTTCGTCTCGAAGCGGCGCCGCGCCCCGGCGAAGTCCGCCAGGGAGGCCTGGATGGACTCCAGGGGCACGCCCATGAGCCGGGCCGCGCTGATGGCGCCCAGGGAATCGAGCACGTTGTGGCGGCCGGGGATGATCAGCTTGACGGGACCCAGCTTCTCCCCTTTGTGGTACAGGTCGTAGAAGTTGCCGTCCGCCGTATGGCGGATGTCCTTCGCATAGTAGTCGCAGTCCTCCGTCAGCCCGTACGTAATGAAGCGGCGGTCCGTTTCCCGTGCCAGGCGGCGCACCTTGGGATTGTCCAGGCAGAGCACGCCCGTACCGCCTTCCTTCATGTCGGACAGGAACTGCTTGAAGGCCTGGTAGATGTTCTCCTCTGTGCCGTAATGGTCCAGATGGTCATCTTCGATGTTCGTGATGACGGGAATGCAGGGACGGAACTTCAGGAAGGAGCCGTCGCTTTCGTCGGACTCCGCCACGACCCAGGGGCTGGCGCCATCCCGCGCGTTGCCGCCCAGGGAACGCACGTCGCCGCCGATGACGACGGTCGGGTCCAGCCCGGCTTCCGTCGCGATGACGGAAATCATGGCGCTCGTCGTCGTTTTGCCGTGTGCGCCGGCGACGGCCACACCCTTCGCCTTGTCATCGTTCAGCAGTTCCGCCAGGACATCGCTGCGGTGCAGGACCGGAATGCCTTTGGCCCGTGCGGCCTCCAGTTCCGGATTGTCCGCATGGATGGCGCTGGAAATGACGACGGCGTCGGCGCAGTCGACCTGCGACGCGTCGTGCCCCATGAAGACCATGGCCCCCGCTGCTGCGAGCTGGGCCGCCATATGGCCTGCGTGGAGGTCCGAACCGGTCACCTCGAACCCGCGCTTCACCAGGACATAAGCCAGAGCACTCATGCCGGCACCACCGATACCTATAAAGTGGATGTGCTTATACTGTTCCAACATCTGAAAATCCCCCTGCCTGTCTAAGCTATTGGTTTTGACGGTCCTGCCGGCGCGTGCAGCCGCGCCTCAATGTTGCCGCGGCGCCATATGCGCCAGCGTCAGGGCCTGTTTGGCGATTTCCTGCGCCGCGCCGGGACGGCCGGCTTTGCGGGCCGCCATCTTCATGGCAAGGAGCCGGTCCTTGTGCAGGAGCAGGTCTTCGATCTTTTCCTGCAGTGCCTCCCCGGTCAATTCCTTGTCAAGGATCACTTCGGCGGCCCCGGCGCCTTCGAGGGCGCGGGCATTGAATTCCTGGTGGTTGGCCGTCGCGTACGGATATGGAATCAGGATGGACGGAATCCCCCTGGCGGTCAGTTCCGCCAGTCCGATGGCACCGGCGCGGAACACGGCCAGGTCCGCCGCTGCCAGGGCCAGCGGCATGTCGTACAGGTACGGTGTCACGTGGATGTTGTCCCCGAACCCGCCTGTTTTTTCCGCTGCCGCCATGTAGGCACCGTAGTTGTTCTTGCCCGTGGCGTGCAGGATCTGTACATCGCCGCGGCCGGAAAGGCTCCGCTCCACCGGGAGCGCCGCCTTGTTCATGGACGCCGCGCCCAGGCTGCCGCCGGCGATGAGCACGGTCATCTTGTCCGGATCCAGGCCGAAGGCCTTGAGGCCCTCTCCCCGGGTATGTTGCAGGATTTCCGCGCGGACGGGGTTGCCCGTAAAGACTTTGCGGGCCTTGCCCTGAAAATATTTGTCCGCTTCGCTGTAGCCCAGGAAGATGCGCTTCACGAAGTGGGATAGGATCTTGTTCGTCACGCCGGGCAGGGCGTTCTGTTCCTGGACGCAGACGGGAATCCCCTTCAGCGCCGCCAGGAAGCAGACAGGTCCGCAAACGTACCCGCCCGTGCCGATGACGAGGTTCGGCTTGTAGTCGTCCAGCAGTTTCCGCGCCCCGTTCAGCCCTGTGAACAATTTATAGAAGGAACGGACCGTGTCAAGGCTCAGGCTCCGTTTGAATCCCTGGACATTGATGAAGTTGATGGAATACCCGGCCCGCGGCACCAGGTCCTTTTCCAGCCCGTGCTGCGTTCCGACGAAGAGGATTTCCGCAGCGGGCTCCAGTTCCCGTATCGTATCGGCTATGGTCAGGGCCGGATAGATATGGCCGCCCGTACCGCCGCCGGATAAGATGATTCGCATGCTTGTGTTTCCTCCCTGCTGCCGTGCAGCTCAGTGCCGGTCTTCCGTTTCGAAGGAACGGACCAGCTGCTTGAAATAGCGGCCCCGTTCGCCCATGTCATGGAACATGTCGAAGGAAGAGCACGCCGGGGACAGCAGCACCACTTGGAAGGGCTGCGCGATGGCGTGGGCCTTTTCCACGGCCTCCTTGAAACTGTCCGCGCGGATGATGTTCTGCACGCCTGCCTGCACGGCCGCTTCGTAAAAGCGGTCCCGTGCCGCCCCCAGCAGGATCAGGGCATCCGTCTTTTTCGCCACGAGCTCCATCATGGGCCCCAGCGGTGTCATTTTGTCATGCCCGCCGGCCAGAAGGATGATGTGCCCTTTGGGGAAGGCTTCCAAAGCCTTGATGGTCGAATCGGTGTTGGTGGCCTTGGAATCGTTGTAGTAAGGCACGCCGTCGATGGTCGCCACATATTCGATGCGGTGTTCCACCCCTTGGAAGGACAACAGCACGCGGCGGATGTCCTCGGGCTTCACGCCCGCAAAAAAGGCGCAGCAGATGGCTGCCAGCACATTTTCCTCGTTGTGGGCGCCGAAGATCTTCAGTTCCTTTTTATGGCAGATTTCATGCGTTTTGCCGTCCCACTTCATAAAGAAGCTTCCGTCCTGCATGAAGGCCCCTTCGGGGAGCACGACGGCCCGGCTGAAATAGCACAGGCGGGACTTGGCATAGCGTCCCCACGTGCGCACTTCCTCGTCGTCGTAATTCAGAATCGTGATTTCCGAAGCCGTCTGTTTGCGGAAGATGTTCCGTTTGCAGCGGGCATACTCCTCCATGGTGCCGTGCCGTTCCATATGGTCCGGCGTCAGGTTCAGGACCGCCGCGATGGCGGGATGGAAGTCCTTGACGGATTCGAGCTGGAAACTCGACAGTTCCGCCGCCACCCAGCTGTCCTTGTCCAGCCCCGCGACCTGGACGCTCAGGGCCAGACCGATGTTGCCGCCGATGGCGGACCGCACGGGCAGGGTCTTGAGCATTTCCCCCACCAGGATCGTCGTCGTCGTTTTACCGTTCGTGCCCGTGATGGCGATCATGTGCCCGGGATAATTCCGCCAGGCCAGTTCCACTTCGCCGATGACTTCGATGCCCTGGGACTGTGCCTTCTGCAGGATCGGCAGATTCAGGGGGACGGCCGGCGACAGGACGATCTGCTGCACCCGGGGCAGCAGTTCTTCCGGATGGCCCGACACGAAACCGCCGCCGTTTCTGGCCAGCATGGCCGCCAGGGCCGGCTCCGGTCCGCGGGGCGCATCGTCGTACAAAAAGACCTGCCGGCCTGCCTTCGCCAGTTCGCCCGCCACGCCGCGGCCGCTGATGCCGGCCCCGAATACCATGACGGAAGCGGCCTTGCGGGCCGCCGTATCCCCTTCCCTGTTTTTACCGAATAACATAGCTTACAGCCCCCATTGTAAGAATAACAACATGCCCAGCGCGCAGAACACGACGCTGGCCAGCGTGAACACGGCCACGACTTTCGTCTCTTTCCAGCCGCCCAGTTCGAAATGGTGATGAACCGGCGTCATGCGGAAAATCCGTTTCCCGCCCGTATGGCGGAAGTAGGTCACCTGGATGATGACCGACAACGCTTCGCACACGTAGACGCCGCCTACAATGACCAGCAGCAGTTCCGTATGC
Organism: Prevotella sp. UBA1705; assembly: GCA_002317385.1. GTDB lineage: Bacteria > Bacteroidota > Bacteroidia > Bacteroidales > Bacteroidaceae > Prevotella. Next base: position 7,573 of record DCJH01000066.1, read on the forward strand.
GTCAGCAGCGCCATGGACGCCACGGCGCCGCCCAGTGCCAGGGAGCCTGTGTCGCCCATGAAGACCTGGGCTGGATAGGCATTGTACCACAGGAAACCGATGAGCGCACCGATGAAGGCACACATAAAGACCACCAGCTCCTGGGAACCGGGAATATACATGATATTGAGGTAGGCGGCAAACTCGAGGTGCGAACTCACATAGGCGAGTATGCCCAAGGCCACACCGATGATGGCTGAGTTGCCCGCACACATTCCATCCATGCCGTCGTTGAGGTTGGCTCCATTGCTCACAGCCGTCACCACAAGGATGGTCATAATCACAAAGAGAATCCAGCCGGCAGCCGTCTTATACTTGCCGCAAAACGACATGAGGTTGGAGTAATCGAGGTTGTGGCCCTTGACAAACGGTATCGTTGTCTTGAGCGTCTTCCGGGCGTCGGCCCGGTGTTTCACCACCATCTCCTGCCCTTGTCGCTGAATGACGAGGTTCTCGTTAGACTTCACGTCGGGCGACGACCACAGCACCAGTCCCACGATGAGGCCGATGCCAATCTGTCCCACAATCTTGTATTTGCCCTTCAGGCCCTCCTTGTTGCGGTGGAAAATCTTGATATAGTCGTCCATTCCGCCGAGGAATCCCAGCCACAGGGTGGTGATAATCATCAGAATGAGATAGATATTTCTCAGTCGGCCGAGCAGAAGCACAGGAATAATGATTGACACGATGATGATGATGCCGCCCATCGAGGGCACGCCAATCTTCTTCACACCGAACGGGTCGATCTTGGTGTCGCGCTGGGTCTCCGTAATCTGCTTTCTCTTGAGATACTTGATGAATCGCTCTCCAAACCATGCGGAGATGACGAGCGACAGTATCAGAGCCAGCAGGGCACGGAAAGAGATGTAGCCCCAGATACGGGCGCCTGAGATGCCAAACTGCTCCAGGAATCTAAAAAGATAGTACAGCATGCTATTTCTGTTTGGTTGTTGCTAATGGAAAGATGGGTGGAACTATTTCTCCACGCCGAAAATCTCACGCACCACCTCGCAATCGTCAAAGTGATGCTTCACACCTTTGATCTCCTGATAGTCCTCATGGCCCTTGCCGGCAATGAGAATCACATCGCCTTTCTCGGCCATCATGCAGGCGGCCTTGATGGCTTCCCTACGGTCGGCAATGCTGATGACCTTCTTCATCTGCTGGGCATTGAGTCCGGCGAGCATGTCGTCGATGATGGCCTGCGGCTCCTCAAAGCGGGGATTATCGCTGGTAATAATCACGCGGTCGCTCTGCTTCACGGCCTCCTGGGCCATCAAGGGGCGCTTGCCCTTGTCGCGATTTCCGCCGGCACCGCACACGGTGATCACCTTGCCCTTGCCCTCGAGCACCTCGTGGATGGCATTGAGCACATTCTCCAGGGCATCGGGGGTATGGGCATAGTCTACGATGGCGGTACTTCCGGTCTTCGACTGGATGGGCTCCAGGCGTCCGCTCACACTGTGGAGGGTGCTCATGGCTACGAGAATCTCCTCTGCCTGCTTGCCGAGCATGCGGGCAGCGCCATAGACGGCCAGCAAGTTGCTCACATTGAACTTACCGATGAACTGCACGCCTACCTCTTGGCCGTCGATGCTCAGATACATCCCAGCAAAGTGCATCTCGATGATTCGAGCACGGTAGTCGGCCATCTGCAGGGTGGAATAGGTCTTCACCGTGGCCTTGGTGTTCTGTATCATATACATGCCGTTCTTGTCGTCAGCATTGGTTATGGCAAAGGCGGTCTTGGGAAGCATATCAAAGAAAGCCTTCTTGGCGTTGCGATAGTTCTCAAAAGTCTTGTGATAGTCCAGATGGTCGCGGGTGAGATTGGTGAAGAGGCCACCGGCAAACTGGAGGCCACCGATACGCTTCTGGGCGATGGCATGGCTCGAACACTCCATGAAAGCATATTCACAGCCGGCATCTACCATACGGCTCAGCAGCATATTGAGCTCGATAGGGTCGGGAGTGGTATGGTCGGCCGCAATAGCCTCATCCTCGATATAATTGCACACGGTGGAGAGCAGTCCGCACTTGTGACCCATCTTGCGGAACATATTATATAATAAGGTGGCGATGGTGGTCTTGCCGTTGGTACCAGTTACCCCCACGAGCTTGAGCTTTCTCGACGGGTCGCCGTAGAACAGCGTGGCCACCGGCCCGGCAGCTTCCTCTGTCGACTCCACCTGCACATAGCTCACGCCCTCAGCTTTCTCCTCGGGCATGTCTTCGAGCAGCACAGCCTTGGCGCCCATCTCTATGGCTTTGCCAATGAACTTATGGCCATCCACCTGTGTTCCCTTCATGGCCACAAAGAGGTGTCCATCTTCAATTCTGCGCGAATCGATGTTCACGCCTGTGATGTCAACATCGGTGTTGCCGACGATGGCAAGCGGCTTAATATTTTTCAGCAGCTCTTGTAATTTCATATCTATTGTTTTTATAGTTGTCTCAAGTTGTGGTTACTCTAATCGCAGCACGCACTTCTCGCCCTTCTTGATAAAGTGGCCGGCGGGAAGGCTCTGGCTCACCACCTTGCCACGGCCATAGACGATGCACCTCACGCCTCGCTTCTCCACGAGATATACGGCGTCTCGCGCACCCATGCCGATGACATTGGGGATGTATTGGTTGCCCAGCGTGCTCTGTTTCATCAGTGCCACGCGGTTGGTCTGCTTCTTAGCTACGCCCCAGATGGCTTTCTGCGTAGCCATGTTGGGTGTGAAATTGGTGTGGGTCTTGATGCCGAGTTGCGACAGCACGTAGTCGGCCGACAACACGTTGCCCTCTTTCACGTCGGGCACGAGCACCGACGAGGAGTCGCGTGCATCGGTCACGCTCAGGCGGATATCCTGCGCCATGATACCCTCAGCAATGTGATGGAACACCACTCCGCTCATGCCGCCACCCGAAGCAGGCAGTCCCGACTTCTGGATACACACGATGCAGCTGTATCTTGGGGCGTTGGAGGGGAAGTAGCCGGCAAACGACAGCAGGTAGTTGGTACCGCCTGACTTGTAGCCCGAGGCACCCTGCGAAATCTGGGCCGTACCGGTCTTGCCGCTCACGGGGAACGATTCCGACCCGGCTTTCTTGCCCAAGCCCTCGCTCACCACCTTGCGAAGCATCTCCTGCATGAGCTTGATGGTCTTGGGCGAGGCTATCTGCTCATGGCCTTTCACCACCTCGGGCGGAAACTCCTCCACCATCTCGCCGTTCTTGTAGGCCGCCTTCACAAATCGCGGCTGCATCATCTTGCCATTATTGGCAATGGCATTGTAGAAGGCGAGGGTTGAGATGGGCGGTATCTGGGTCTCATATCCAATGCTCATCCAGGGCAGGGCGGTGTTGCTCCAGTTGAGCCACTCGCCGCGTTTGTTCTTCACCGGCATGCGCACCTTGCCCGAAGTGGCTCCCACGATGGGGATGTGTAGGTCGGCAGTGATACCCGAGCGGTAGACGCCACGCACGAATTTCTCCGGGTCTTTGTGGTAGTATTCGTCCACGATGCGGCTCACTCCGATGTTGGAGCTCACCTTCAGGGCCTTGGGCATGTTCATCACGCCATAGCCTCCGCGCCGCCAGTTGTGGTCTTTCATCTCGCGGCCATACATTGGCCAGATACCGCCGCCGGTGTCTACAATCTTGGTTGTGTCGCACATACCGTCTTCAAGAACGGTCATCATGGATATAGGCTTGAACACCGAACCGGGTTCCAACAGGTCGCTCACGGCGTGGTTCTTGATCTCGCGATACTCGCCATCTACACATTTCTCCATATTTACTATGGCCTTGATGTCGCCGGTCTGCACCTCCATCACGATGGCCACACCCACGTTACCGTTGATTTCCTTCAGTTCGTCGATGACGGCGCGCTCCGCCAGGTCCTGCATGCTCACATCGATGGTAGTCAGGATGTCGGCACCAGCTATGGCGGGGGTATCCATAATGTCCAAGAACTTGTTGAGCACCTTGCGTCGATGCTTGATGCCGGTGGTGCCCCGGAGCAGCGAGTCGTAGGAGAGTTCGAGTCCGCAACGCGGCGTGCGTCCGTCGTTCATGGCAGCATACATGTCGCCCACGGTGCGCCCGGCAAGCGTACCGTAGGGCCGTTCGCGCGAGTTGAGCTCGTCCCAGTGGAATCCACTCTTGAACTTCGAGAGTCGGAAGATGGGCAGCTGTTTCACCTGCGAATAGGTGTTATAGTTGATGCGCTTGGGCCACACTGGCCAGTGGCGCTTCTTCTCACGGCGCCCCTGCTCCAGATTGGCCTTGAAGGCGGCCGCGCTCTGTTCGGGGAAGATGTCGTGCAAGCCCTTGCAGATGCTGTCCAGCTTCTCGTGCCACAGCGTGTCGCTCTTGGCATTGTAGAGTTGCTGGAAGTCCATGTATATCTTAAACTCGGGCAACGACGACGCCAACAGCTGACCGTCGCAGCTCAGGATGTTGCCTCGGGTGGGGATTACCTCCACACTGTCTTTCTTCACGCGGTCGGCCACCTTCATCCAGTAGTCGCGTTTGGCCGTCATGATATATCCGGCCTTGACCACCACGGCCACGGCAATGAGCATCATCAGTGCCGAGATGGCACTGTATCGGGGCATGATTTTGTTGTAATCGAATTTGCTCATATCTATTTTTCCTCGGGCACGGTGATGATATAGGGAGGCTGACTGGCCATCTTCAGGGCACTGTCTTTATTGTTCTTCAGCATGTTGAGCACATTGCTCTCTCGACTTTTCTCGGTGAGCTGACTGTTGCTCGACAGGGCTTTGTATTTGGCATCCTGCAGTTGGTTCTGCAGTCGGTCTATCTCGATGATGTCTTGCTGGCAACTATACCGGTTGGAGATATAGAGCACCAGAAAGAAAGCGATGAGCACGAAGAGCCAGATCTGGCGTCGGATGATAGCAGTATTGAGGATATCACCACCGAGAATCTTGCGCAGCGACATTTTGCGGGCCAGTGGCACCTCACCCTCGATGGCCTGCTCCTGGATCACCTCCTTGAGCGAGAGACCCTCAGGCTCACCCTCCTTCTCCTCCTCGACCGGCTCCTCGGTGGACGTGCTGGCCTTGGCGGCAATTTCTTTCAGTGTCTTGCGGGCCAGGTCGTCGGCCTCGGGCTTCGACGACTGGGCATCGTTGGCTATGTTGTTGGGCTCTGTTGTCATTTCTTTTCTGCAATTCTTAGTTTGGCACTCCGGCTTCTGGGATTCAAGGTCTGCTCCTCCTCGGTGGGCACGATGACCTTGTTGTTGATGAGCGTATAAGGACTTTCTATGCGTCCGAAGAAGTCTTGGCTCACTTTTCCCTCGGCATTGCCGGCCTTCATCATATTCTTCACGATGCGGTCTTCGAGCGAATGATAGGTGATGATGCTCAGTCTGCCACCCGGGGCGAGCAGTTCCTGGGCTGCGGCGAGCATCTCCTTGAGGGCTGCCATCTCCTGATTCACCTCGATGCGCAGGGCCTGAAACAGTTTGGCCATGTCTTTCTTCTCGCGCTCGCGCCGGAAGAGGGGCTCCACGGCAGTCACAAAATCCTGCGTGGTGAGGATGGGTTTCTGCTTGCGGGCATTGACCAAGGTGGAGGCGATGCGCCGTGAGGTCTTCAGCTCACCATAGAGATAGAAGATGTCGGCCAGCTGGCTCTCCTCATAATTGTTCACCACATCGGCTGCCGTCTGGCCCGCACGCTTGTTCATGCGCATGTCGAGCGGGGCATCGAAGCGGAACGAGAACCCTCGCGTCTCATCGTCGAAGTGATGGCTCGACACGCCGAGATCGCCCAACAGTCCGTCGATATGCTCCACTCCGTAGTATCTCATCCAGTTCTTCAAATAGCGGAAGTTAGAGCGAACGAAGGTGAAGTTTTGAGGTGTTAGGTGGGAGGTGTTAGGTGTTAATGGCTTGTCCGCGTCACCATTAGGCACGCTTGCACTCTTTTCATCAGTGTTCCCATTAACACCTACCATCTCACACCTATCACCTATATTCCCCTCTGCATCGGCATCCTGGTCGAAGCTGTAGAGGTGTCCGCGATCGTTGAGCCGGGAAAGGATTTCGCGCGAGTGGCCGCCGCCACCAAAGGTGACGTCGACATAGATGCCGTCGGGCTTGATCTGAAGTCCGTCGACACTCTCTTTCAATAGCACAGGTACGTGATATGTTTCTGCTTTGGTAATCATGTTCGTCGTTATGCTCTTACAAACTCGCCTTTCCTAAGCCCTATGGGCCATGATAGTTATCTTGATTATTGCTGTTTCCGGTCTATTCCTCGGTTTTGGACGACGAGGCTTCGGTCCTCATCAGTTTCTCGATGGCACTGCCAAAGTCGTCCTTATCCATCAGTGGCAGGTCGCCCCCGGGCTCGTTGGCCCATATCTCAATGGTATCGCCCATGCCCACGAAGCGCAGCGACTGGGTGATGCCCGCCGCCTGAAGGAAGTTCTTCGGGATGAGTATGCGGCCGCTTGCGTCGATGCTGAGACTGGTTACACCACTCACAAACGTGCGGTAGACCATCTGCTGCTCACGGTCCCAGCGCGACAACCTGCAACGCATTTCATCGATCAGCGCGTTCCATACGGCCTCGGGATAGATGACCAGCGTGTTCTCGAAAATGTCTTGGCGCAGCACCACCTCGCTCTCGCCGGGCGCCATGAGGGCCTTGCGAAACTGGGCGGGCAGGAACGCCCTGCCTTTCGAGTCGATTTTTGCTTCTATATTGCCTAAAAAACGCATGCGTACATCTTATAAACGGATTCGTCTTCAAAGTTACACAAAATTCCCCACTTTCCACCACTTTGCCCCACTATTTTTCCATTTTAACACAATTCGCCCTCCGACAACGGCCGGAGAAGGGGTGAAAAAGCAAGAAAACACTGCCTCTCTCCCTTGCCCCCTACTCACGATAGAGAAAGAAAGGAGAGCCTCTCCCCCTTGCCCCTCCCCCGAAGGGAGGGGAGTAAAATGCAAGGCAGGCGAGGCTATCGCGGCTGAAAAGCGTAGGCACAGTAGGGACATGCCCCTATTTCCCATAATAGAAACCTTCCATTCCCATCGTAAAACCAACCTCCAAGCATATCACTCCCCTCCTTCGGGGGAGGGGTAAGGGGGAGAGGCTGTTTTCTATCTACACTCCCCCCTCATAATCTCTACCTAATCGTCTTGCGATTACTACCTAATCCTCATGCGATTACTACCTAATCATCTCGCGATTACTACCTTTTCTCAAAGCCCCTATATGCCATTGCCTGGAACCTTAATATCTATTGGCATTGCAGAGAAATACACATTACAGTTCCACCGCACCTTTTCCTCCCCCTTCACCTTACCCTCCCCTTACCCCCACAACCCCTCAACATCACTCTCCTTAGGTAGCGGTTTCGATTCTGCTGCACCCTTCTGATTTCTCGCTCTTTTCTCCCGACCAGTCCGACCAGTCCGACTTGTCGGCCCCATCTGCAATTCAAACAATTCACAAACTTTTTCTTATGAAAGAGGAGAAATTAGAAAAAGAAATACTATTTTTGCATGTACTTAGTATGAAGCAAACGATGAGCGAAAGCATAGAGAAGACTATCGACATTGAAAAAGTGCTGCAGAGCAAGATGGGCGATAAGGCCCGACTTGTGCCGCGCTTCGTGGTGAGCTGGCTCAAACAGCTGGTTCACGAAGACGAGGTGAACGAATTTCTCTGGAGGAGCCGCGACAAGCAAGGCACAGAGTGGCTCGAAGAGTGCGTGAAGTATCTCGATATGCACGTCACTGTGGAGGGCAAGGAGAACCTGCCCGACAAGAACGACGGCAAGCTCTATACGTTTGTGTCCAACCATCCACTGGGCGGACAAGACGGTGTGTGCCTCGGAGCTATCATCGGCAGGCACTACGACGGCAGGTTCCGCTATCTGGTCAACGACCTCCTGATGTTTCTTCCCGGTCTCAAGCCAGTGAGCATCGGCATCAACAAGACCGGACGCCAGGGACGAGACTTCCCCCGTATGGTGGAGTCGGGGTTCCAGAGCGACAACCACATGCTCATGTTCCCCGCCGGATTAAACTCGCGAATGATCAACGGCATGATTCACGACCTGCCCTGGAAGAAGACTTTTGTGAGCAAGAGTGTGGAATATCAGCGCGACGTGGTGCCCATCTATTTCAGCGGGCGCAACTCCAAGCGGTTCTATTTCATCGCCAAACTCTGCAAGTTGTTCCACTCCAAGATCAACTTCGCCATGCTCTTCCTGGTCGATGAAATGTATCGGAACGTGCACAAAAACTTCCGGGTGGTCATCGGCAAGCCCATCCCCTGGCAGACTTTCGACAAGAGCAAAACACCGATGGAATGGGCAAAATTCGTCGAAGACAAGGTTTACGAACAAGCGGGTCCTGCCGGTCTGAGGGCAGAGTGACCTTAACCAATATTGAATATGGAAGAAGATATAATCCAACCGGTTGACAAAGCGTTGCTGAAGAGCGAGCTCACCTCTGAGCGAATGCTCCGAACAACCAACAAAAGCCATAACGACATCTATGTCGTCACGGCGCAAAACTCGCCCAACGTGATGCGGGAGATAGGCCGACTACGCGAAGTGGCCTTCCGGACAGCAGGTGGCGGAACCGGAAAATCGATGGATATCGACGAGTTCGACACCATGGACGAAGGCTGTAATCAGCTGGTGGTGTGGAACCCCGAGGCCGAGGAGATCATCGGCGGATACCGTTACCTCTTCGGAGACAAGTGGCAACTCAACGCCGAGGGACAGCCCAACCTGGCCATGAGCCATATGTTCCAGTTCTCGGAGAAGTTTATGAAGGAGTACGCTCCCTACACCGTGGAGCTTGGGCGCTCGTTTGTTTCGCTCGAATATCAGAACGTCAGGAAGAACACCAAGTCGATTTTTGCGCTCGACAACCTCTGGGACGGACTCGGTGCGCTCATTGTGCTCAATCCCAAATGCAAGTATTTCTTCGGCAAGATGACCATGTACCCCTCCTTCGCGAGTAGGGGCCGCGACATGATTCTCTATTTCCTGCGCAAGCATTTCGGCGACCACGACCAGCTCGTAGTACCGATGAATCCGCTGAAAACAGAGGTTCCCGACGAGGAACTGGCTCAGATTTTCTGCGAAGACGACTTCCGAAGCGACTACCGCATACTCAATCACGAGATACGCAAACTGGGTTTCAACATCCCGCCGCTGGTCAATGCCTATATGAATCTGAGCCCGACGATGAAGTTTTTCGGCACTGCCATCAACTATGAGTTTGGTGAAGTGGAGGAGAGCGGCATCCTCATCGCCGTTGACGAGATATTCGAGGAGAAGCGCATCCGCCACATCAATAGCTTCGTGGAGGAGCATCCCGAAGCCCTCAAGATACCCGGGCACCCCAATACAGTGATGCTTTAAAAGCCTCCCCTGCCCCAACAGGTGCCTCTCCCTGCCCCTCCGAAGGAGAGGTGCCCAGCCCGCCCTTTAGCATCTGTATCTGAACAGATATAAAACAAGTGCCCACTTCATGCAGTTCATGAAGTGGGCACTGGCGTTTTTAGTGTTATCGAAGACAAATCAAGACCTTGTTATTCCAATGAATCAGGCCCTATCCATTCCTGTCGGCCTAGGCAAGACGTTACTTTACCCACGCCGCATAGGGTGGGCAGAGACATCCCCTCCCTCGGAGGAGGCTTGGGGAGGCTACACAATCGGCAGCGATATTCCGTTGATTTTCTGGTAGATGTCGAGGGCATAGACGTCTGTCATGCCACTGATATAGTCGAGCACGGCCATAATGCGCGTCTCAAGGTCGTCGCTCTGAATATCATATTGACTGCTCACGCGGCTGATGAGCTGCTTGCTATGGAACTTCTCCGGATGGATGGCAGCACCGATAAAGGTCTCCATCAGGGTGTCGATGATCTTGTAACCGCTCAGTTCCACATCGAGAACAGGCTTGCTGCGGTAGATGCGCTTGTAGGAAACCTCCGTGCATCGCTTGTAGGCCATGCGCTGAGGATAGGCGATATTGTCGATGAGACTGCCCTTGAAGGTACCATTCAGAATCTCTTCCTCGTGCTCAACAAAGGTCTTGACACACTCGCTCTCCAGCATACCCACGGCACAGGCGCGCATGTAGACCACCTGTTCGTTACGGTCGGTCACCCCCTCGTCGTCGAAACGCTGGCGGATGGAGGTCTGCGTCTGCTGGTCGAAGAAGCTCAACAGCAGGTCGGCCGTCTCGTCATAGGTCAGGATTTTGAGCTTGTGGGAGTCCTCAATGTCCATGATTTCGTAGCAGATATCGTCCGCCGCCTCCATGAGATACACCAGCGGATGACGCACATATCGCAGCGGTTCTCCCGGCTCAGAGGTGCGAATTATGCCCAATTCATCGGCAATTTTTCGATAAGTGGACATCTCCGTGGAGAAGAATCCGAACTTGCCGTGACTGCCTGCGGCCCCACTCGCAAACGGATATTTAACGATTGCCGCCAGCGAGGCATAGGTCATTACGAATCCGCCCGCCCTTCTCCCGGCAAACTGATGGGTCAACAGTCGGAAGGCATTGGCGTTTCCTTCGAAGTGAGTGATGTCATTCCAGAACTCAGGACTCACCTTATCGCGGAGAAAAGCTCCTTTGTCCTCGGTGAAATAGGTCTGGATGGCCTTTTCGCCAGAGTGTCCGAAGGGCGGATTGCCCATGTCGTGGGCCAAGCCCGCAGTCTGCACGATGGTGCCTATCTCCTCGAAGAGCGTGCCTTGAAGTTCAGGATGCTTCTCGATAAGGCGGCGGGCCACGTCGTCGCCCAATGACTTGCCAAGCGAAGAGACCTCCAACGAGTGAGTCAGACGGTTGTGCACGAAGACACTTCCGGGCAAGGGGAATACCTGAGTCTTATTCTGAAGCCGGCGGAATGGGGCCGAATAGATGAGCCGATCGCCATCGCGACGGAATTCAGAACGGTCGTCATGGCGCAGGGGATGGCGGTCTTCCTGCCCCAATCGCTTGTTGGAGATGAGTTGTTGCCAATTCATGGGATATGCTTTTGTGATGCGACAAAGTTACGTTTATTTCTCCGATTTTTCTTTCTTTTTAATATTTAAAATGAAGTTTTGTGCTTGGAATTGTTTACTTTTGCATTTTATATGGTAAATATTAAAGTTGTAAACACGGGCCATCAGCCCCTTCCGGCCTATGCTACTCCGCAGAGTGCCGGGCTCGATTTGCGTGCCAATCTGGACGAATCCATCGTTTTGCATCCCATGGAGCGCCGTCTGGTGCCCACCGGCCTGCACATTGCGCTACCCGAAGGCTATGAGGCGCAGGTGCGTCCGAGAAGTGGACTGGCCCTGAAGCACGGCATCACGGTGCTCAATACACCCGGAACGGTCGACGCAGACTACCGTGGAGAGGTGATGGTGCTGCTCATCAACTTCTCACAGGAAGACTTTATCATCAACGACGGCGAGCGCATTGCCCAGCTCATTGTGGCCCGATACGAGCAGGCCGACCTGCAAATGGTCGAGGCATTGGATGAGACCGAGCGTGGCTCGGGCGGCTATGGGCACACCGGAGTGAAGTAAATCGTTGCGCATGAAGCACTCAAGACTACATACGTTGACTCTCGCGCTCACCCTCCTCATGCTGTCAGGCATGGGCGGGCAGACCGTGGTCTCGGCCAAAGAAAAGCGGAAGGTGGAGACCAAGGTTACCCAGCCCGACCCGCTGAGCTATGCCGACCGTCAGCGTTATAACTATATTTTCCTGGAGGCCGTGCGCCAACAGAACGCCGGGCACTATGCCGCGGCCTTCGATCTGCTGGGGCGTTGCCTCATGATAGACCCCAATGCGGCCGAGGCCTACTTCATGCAGTCGGCCTATTGGGCACAGCTTCACAAGGATACTCTGGCCTTGCAGAGTCTGGAAAAGGCTGCCCTGCTGCGACCAGACAATGATACCTATCAGGAGAGGCTGGCCCGAACCTACATCGGGACGGGCAACTACGCCAAGGCTTCCGAGGTCTATGAGCGACTGGCGAGTATCCATCGCGACCGCGGCGACGTGCTCAACATCCTCATTCAGCTATACAAACAGCAGAAGGAATACGACCGGATGCTCGACGCCATCGACCGACTGGCGGGCATAGAAGGTGAAGATGAACAGTTTGCCTTGGCCCGAATGAGCGTCTATGAGCTCAAGGGCGACTCCAAAAATGCCTATCGCACATTGAAGACGCTGGCCGACACGCACCCCAACGACCTCACTTACACCATCATGTTGGGTAATTGGCTCATGCAGAATAAGAAGCAGAAGGACGCCTTCAAGATATTTTCCCATGCGCTGAAAGCCGAGCCCGACAATGCCTATGCGCAAAGTTCGATGTACGACTACTACCGCTCGGCCGGACAAGACACGCTTGCCCGACAGATGATGGAGCGCATCCTGATGGGCAAGAACACGCCTTCGGACAACCGCATACAGTTTCTTCGCCAGGCCATTCAGGAGAATGAGGGCAAGGATGGAGACTCCACGCAGATCATTTCGCTTATCAACCGCATGCAGCAGACACTGCCCAAGGATGCCTCGGTGGCTGAGATGAAGGTGGCATACTATACGATGAAGAAGATGTCCGAGGAGGAAATCAACCAAGCACTCGTGCAGTTGCTGGAACTTGCACCCGACAACGGCGGTGCCCGCTTCCAGTTAATTCAGAACAAATGGGGCAAGGAAGACTGGAAGGCCGTGGCCGAACTCAGTGAGCCGGGCATGCTCTACAACCCCGATGAAATGGCCTTTTATTACTTCACAGGCCTCGCCCGCTACTATCAGAAGGACGATAAAGGTGCCCTCGACGCCTTGCAGCGGGGCACAGCAGAAATCAATTCAAAGAGCGATCCTAAGATAGTGAGCGACTTCTACGCCATCATGGGTGAGATTTACCATAGCCAGGGCAACAACGCCAAGGCCTACGCGGCCTACGACAGCTGCCTGCAGTGGAAGCCAGACAACTATATGACGCTGAACAACTACGCTTACTTCCTCTCTGTCGACGGCAAGGACCTGAAGCGAGCAGAGGAGATGAGCGCCAAGGCTGTTAAGGCAGAACCGAAGAATTCCACCTATCTCGACACCTACGCATGGATTCTCTACAAAGAGGAAAGGTATGCGGAGGCCAAGATCTACATAGACCAGGCACTGAAAAACGATACCGCCACCACGATGAATCCGGACGTTTTGGAGCATGCCGGCGACATTTATCTCAAGACAGGAGATGCTGCCGGGGCCATAGGCTACTGGCAGAAAGCCCTCAAGGCGGGTGGCGACGCAGCAGCATTGAATAGGAAAATAAAACTCTACAATAAGCAGAAATGAAGATAAAACACTCCATCGTCCTGATGTGCGTGCCGTTGGTGCTGGCCTCTTGCGGTGCCAAGAAGGTGCTGGTCAAGGATACTACGGCCCCCGTTGTGGCCCAAACCACCGCCGCCAACACCGTGGCCGCACGCAAACTGGCCTTTGTTCAGAAGGTGAGCGACCAGAAAGTGTATGCCAAAAACATAGTAGCCGACATGTCGTTTACGGCGACAATGGGCGAGAAAAACGTCACCGTTCCAGGCTCGTTACACATGCGTCGCGACGAGGTGATACGTTTGCAGCTGTTCATTCCAATACTCGGAAGCGAGATTGGAAGGCTGGAATTCACCCCCGACTATGTGCTGGTCATCGACCGGATGCACAAGCAATATGTGAAAGGCGACTACAATCAGCTCGACTTTCTCAAGAACAACGGCCTGAATTTCTATTCCCTACAGTCGCTCTTCTGGAACCAATTGTTGTTGCCGGGAGCCACGAAGGTGAGCGAATCTGACCTTCAAAAGTTTGACGTGAAGCTCGATGAAACCGGCAATAATCTGCCCGTAAGCCTGAAAAACGGAAACATGACTTATGTGTGGAAGGCCGACAAATCGAACGGAAAGATTGGCGAGGCCAATGTGAGCTATAGCAGCGCCACGCAGGGCAAGTCGGATTTGGTGTGGAAATATGCCGACTTCAAGCCGTTAGGGTCTAAGCTTTTCCCCGCCACACAGGAGTTCTCGTTCTCCACCACAGCCACCAAGAAGATCCAGAAGACCACTGTCAGACTGGAAATGAACGACCTCTCCACTTCTGAAGACTGGGAGACCACCACCACTGTATCCAGCCGTTATAAGCAGATGGACGCCAAAGACATCTTTGGTAAATTACTCAATATGTAATGAGAAAACTATTAATCATCCTTTTATCGTGCATTTTCGTATCGACGTTGCAGGCTCAGACCCGGAAGGCAACGCCGAAGAAGCGAACCCGAACGACAACAGCCACCAAGAAGACAACGCCCAAGAAACCTGCCGCTAAGACCGCCGCCTATAGCAATTCCTCCATCAGGGGATTGCAAAGTCAGCGTGCGGCCATACAAAAGAAGATCAAAGAGCAGGAGCAAGCGCTCAAAGCCAACAAGGCCGACGTGGAGCAGAGGCTCAAAAATCTGCTTGTGCTCAATGGCGAGATAGACCAACGACAGAAAAATATCGATGGAATCCAGTCGGATATCCACCATATCGAGGGCAACATCTCTATCCTCAACACCCAGCTCAAGACCCTTGAGCAGCAGCTGAAAGACCGTCAGGCCAAGTATGTGAAGTCCATGCGCTACATGGCAAAGCACCGCACCGTGCAAGACAAGCTGATGTTTATCTTCTCTGCCAAGAACCTCTATCAGATGTATCGCCGCCTCCGTTTCGTGCGCGAATATGCGCAATACCAGCGGGCACAGGGCGAGGCCGTGAGAGCAAAGCAGGGCGAGGTGAACAACAAGCACCGCCAGCTGCAGCACGTGAAGGGACAGAAGAACAACCTATTATATAAAGGTCAGCAGGAGAAGACTAAGCTCGAGGGCAACAAGAACGAGCAACAGCAGATGGTGGAAGGCCTGCAGAAGCAGCAGAAGACCATCCAGTCGATCATTGCCGACCAGCAGAAGAAGGACGCTGCACTCAATGCTCAGATAGACCGTTTGGTGGAAATTGAGATTCAGAAGGCCCGTGCGCGTGCTGCCGCCGAGGCTCAGCGCAAGGCCGCGGCTGCCGAAGCTGCCAAGCGCAGGGCTGCCGACCTGGCCCGCAAGAAGGCTGAAGCCGAGGCCGCCGCCCGCGAAAATGCTCGCCGCATAGCCGAGGCGAAGGCACGAGAAGAGAAACTTAAGGAGGAGGCGCGCAAGGCTGCGGCTGCCGAAGCCGCTGCCCGACAGGCCCGTGAGGAGGCTGCCGCCGCTGCCAGAAAGAAGGCAGCCGAGCAGGCTGCGGCCAACGAGCGTGCGGCTCAACAGGCTGCGGCCCGTGACCTGGCTGCCAAGGCAAAGGCTGCCGACGATGCTGCCCGGGCTGCTGAGGCCCGTAAGGCTGCTGCCGACCAGGCCGCACGCGAGGCCGAATCGCAGCGACTGGCTGCCGAACGAAAGGAAATAGCCGACGCGGCAAGGGCCAAAAAGGAGATTGCCGACGCCAAGGAGGATGCCGAAGAGGCACAGAAATTCTCTACCGTAGACCGCATGATGAACAATGGATTTGAGGCCAACCGCGGCCGTCTGCCTATGCCCATCACCGGCAATTACAAGATTGTGAGCCACTTCGGACAGTATAATGTGGAGGGTCTCAAGGGCGTGACGCTCGACAACAAGGGCATCAACATCATGGGTGGCAGTGGCTGTCAGGCCCGCTCGGTCTACGACGGCGAGGTGAGTGCCATACTGGGTTATGCCGGAAGCATGGTGGTGATGGTGCGCCACGGCGCCTACATCTCTGTCTATTGCAACCTCCGTTCGGTGAGCGTGGGTCGCGGACAGAAGGTGGGCACAGGCCAGGTGCTCGGTGCTGTGGGGGCTGACAACATCCTGCAGTTCCAGTTGCGCAAGGAGCGTGCGAAGCTCAACCCGGAGGCGTGGCTAAGACATTAGCAATTCAAAATTAAAAATTCATAATTCAAAATTGGGCCATTCGGACTGCAAAGAGGTAGACTCGGCAGTGCGAATGGCCCAATTGTTTTCGATGAAATGGAGGGTTTTTAGACCGATAAGGGTTGAAAGGAGAAGACAGAAAGACATAAAAACATATTTGATACAATGTTTTATTCGTAGCCCTGACTACGACAGCAGGGCAATGTATGTGTCGAAGGCAGCCTCGATTTCGCTGATTTTAACGAATTCATCGGCACTATGCGAGCGGGAAGACTCGCCGGGACCAAGCTTGAAAGAGGGGAACGGCATGAGGGCCTGGTCGCTGAGAGTGGGCGAACCATAGGGCGTGAGGCCCAGTTGAAGGCAGCGGCGCACGAGCGGATGGTCGGGGTCGATGTGGGAGGAGTGCAGGCGGAAGGAGTGAGCCCGCACCTCGCTACGGAGATTCTGGCGCACGATGTCGAAGATTTCCTCGTTGGTATAGTGCTCGTTGGAACGGATGTCGACAAGCATGGTGCAGGTGTCGGGCACCACATTGTGCTGCGTACCGGCATTGACCACGGTGAGTGTCATCTTCACCGGGCCAAGCAGGGGGCTCACCTTGGGAAACTTATAGTCGCGAATCCATACCATATCGTCGAGCGCCTCATAGATGGCGTTCACTCCCTCGTTGCGCGCGGCATGTCCGCTCCTGCCGTGAGCAATGATGTCGAGCACCATGAGTCCCTTCTCGGCGATGGCCGGCTGCATGCCGGTGGGCTCTCCCACGATGGCCACGTCTATCTTGGGCAGCAGTGGCAAGGCCTTGACGATGCCCTCCTGCCCTGACACTTCCTCCTCCGACGAGGCCAGGTAGACGAGATTAAACGGGCGCGCAAGCTCGGCGTGGTCTATGCAGAAATAGCGGAACACCTGCAGCAATGTTACCAGTCCGCCGCCGCAATCGTTGCTGCCGAGACCATAGAGTTTGCCATCTTCTATAGTGGGGATGAAAGGATCTCGAGTCCAAGTTTTCACCGGTTTCACCGTATCGATATGAGCATTGAGCAAGATGGTCTCGCGGGCAGGGTCGAATGCCGTGTCGACGGCCCACACGTTGTTGGCCTCGCGCTGTGTGGCGAAGCCGTAGCCCTGCAGGGTTTGCTCCATGAGGTCGGCCGCTTCGGTCTCGTTTCGACTGGTAGACGGGGTGGCAATGAGCCTGCACAGCAGCTCAATGGCGTCTTGGGTGTAGTGATTGTGCTGTTCCATGCTGCAAAAATAAGCAATTTTTCAGATACCGTGGCGCTTTTGCGGGTATAAGATTCCCACGAGGAGCGAAATAGATGGATAACGGGAGATAATCTGCTGACAGATAGATAATTATGAAGCAAATATACAACGGCGTAACAATGATTATTTGGGGCGTTTGCGATAAGGTAGTAATCGCGTTGCGATTAGGTAGAGATGGCGTGACGATTAGGTAGAGAAGGCGAGGCGATTAGTACCTGGTTTCAGGAGGGGAAAAACGGCCTCTCCCCCTTGCCCCTCCCCCGAAGGGAGGGGAGTGATATGCTTGGAGGTTGAATTTTCGATAGGAAGTGGAGAGGGGGAGATGGGGAAAAAGGGAGATTTTTCTGTGGGAAATGAAGGTGAGCCAAGTAGGGACATGCCCCGTGCATGTCCGCACCGCCGAATGGCAAAGGAGAGATTGGAATGGATAGGAATGTATAGGGAGCAAAGAGAAGGACAGAGTGGGTACAGCCCGTGGCGGACATGCACGGGGCATGTCCCTACAATGCCTTCGCTCTTCAACCGCGAGAGCCCCACCTGCCAGGCATTTTACTCCCCTCCCTGCGGGGGAGGGGTAAGGGGAGAGGCTTCCTTTTTCCACCTTTTCCTCTACAAGATGATTAAAAAAAAAGAGGATATTCTTGCTTTCTTTGTTAATAAGCGTTATCTTTGCACATCATAAAACCCTAAGAATATGCAGAATAGAAGTCACTTTTCAGTACTTATTCATGAGCAGGCCAAGAAGTATGGTTCACGCCCTGTGCTGACCTTTCGTAGCTTTGGCAGTCTGAAGTGGAAAACGGTTTCATGGAACCAATTCTCTCTGCGTGTGAAGCAGGTGAGCAATGCCATGCTCAATCTCGGCATCAAGTCACAGGAAAACATTGCGGTATTTGCCCAAAACTGCATACAATATCTATATACCGACTTCGGCGCTTACGGCGTCAGGGCTTGCTCCATACCCTTCTATGCCACAAGCTCCGAGCAGCAGATACAGTTCATGGTCAACGATGCGCAGGTGAGATTCCTGTTTGTGGGTGAGCAGGAGCAGTACGACAAGGCTCACCGCATCTTTGCCCTCTGTCCGTCGCTGGAGCGCATCATCGTGTTCGACGATAGCGTGCGCATCAGTTCGCATGACCCCAACGCCCTGTTCTTCGACGATTTCCTGAAGCTCGGCGAGGACCTTCCGCGCCAGACTGAGCTGGAGAAGCGATGGGCCGAAGCCAACGACGACGATCTCTGCAACATCCTCTATACGAGCGGCACCACAGGCGACAGTAAGGGTGTGATGCTCACCTACGGACAGTATAATGCCGCGATGAAGGCCAACGACGAGTGCGTGCCGGTGGGAGAAAAGGACCGTGTGATCAACTTCCTGCCGTTCACCCATATCTTCGAGCGTGCGTGGGCCTACCTTTCGCTGAGCAAGGGTGCCCAGCTCATTATCAACACCTATCCCCACGAGATACAGGAGTCGATGCGTGAGACCCATCCCACGTGTATGTCGAGCGTGCCTCGGTTCTGGGAGAAAGTGTATCAGGCCGTGAACGACAAGATAGATCGTGCCAGCGCCATGCAGCAGAAGCTGTTCAAGCATGCGCTGAACGTGGGTCGCCGATACAATATAGAATATCTGGCCAACGGCAAGCGCCCGCCTCTCGCTCTCGCTTTGGAATACCGGTTGATGAATGCTTCGGTGCTCGGACTGGTGCGCAAGCAGCTGGGTCTCGACCATCCGCATTTCTTCCCGACGGCAGGTGCCTACGTCTCCACCGAGGTGGAAGAGTTCGTCCATTCCATCGGCATAGTGATGCTGGTGGGCTATGGCCTGACCGAGAGCCTGGCCACGGTGTCGTGCGACCACTATGGCAACAGATATACCATAGGTTCTGTGGGTAGGCTCATCAACGGAATCGAAATCAAGTTCGGCGAGAACGACGAGATATTGCTCAAAGGTCCGACCATCACCAAGGGCTACTACAAGCGCGAAGCGCTCAACGAGGCCGCGTTTGACAAGGATGGTTTTTTCCACACCGGCGACTCGGGCTACATGAAGGATGGCGAGCTCTATCTCAAAGAGCGCATCAAAGACCTCTTCAAGACCAGCAACGGCAAATATATCGCGCCACAGATGGTAGAGTCGATGGTGCTTGTAGACAAGTTCATCGACCAGGTGGCCGTGGTGGCCGACCAGCGTAAATTCGTGTCAGCTCTGGTGGTGCCAGAGTTCCGGTTGGTCGAGGAGTGGGCCCGCGACAATGGCATTGCGTTTGAGAGTCGTGAGGATCTCTGCGCCAACGAGAAGGTGCAGGCCATGATGATGGAGCGTGTGTCGATGCTCCAGCAGGGCTTGGCCCACTACGAGCAGATTAAGCGCATCTCGCTGCTGGCCCATCATTTCTCGATGGAATCGGGCGAATTGACCAATACTTTGAAGATGCGCCGACCCGTTATCTATAAGAATTATAAGGAAATCATCGATAAGATGTATGAAGAATAGGAGATGAGGAGTTAAGGAATTGGGGAGTTAAGACAAATGTCTGGGTGTAGATTACAGATGAATGAATCTGCCGACAGGCTATTGTCTCAACTCCTTAACTCCTCAACTCCTCAACTCCAAAGCTAAAGAAAGAATGATAACATCAGATCAATTGAAGGATGTGTTGGAGCGAACAGAGAAACTCCACCACTATCTTAATATCGACCAAAAGAAGATTGAGTTCGAGGAAGAACAGCTTCGCACACAGGCTCCCGACTTCTGGGAGGACCGGAAGCGTGCCGAGGAGCAGATGAAGAAGGTGAAAGGCATAGAGAAATGGCTCATCGGATATAAGGAAGTGAGCCAGTATGCCGATGAGCTGCAGCTCGCCTTCGACTATTATAAGGAGGAGTTGGTGACCGAAGAGGAGGTCGATGCCGACTATGCCAAGGCCATCAAAGCCATCGAGGACCTGGAGTTGAAGAACATGCTTCGCCAGCAGGAAGACCCGATGGAGGCCGTGATGAAGATTAATTCAGGAGCCGGCGGCACCGAAAGCCAGGACTGGGCCAACATGTTGATGCGCATGTATATGCGTTGGTGCGAGGCCCATGGCTACAAAGTGACCATATCCGACATACAGACGGGCGACGAAGCCGGTATCAAGAGCGTCACGATGACCATCGAAGGCGGCGAGTTTGCCTACGGATTCCTCAAGAGCGAGAATGGCGTTCACCGTCTGGTGCGTGTGTCGCCCTACAACGCTCAGGGCAAGCGTATGACGAGTTTCGCCAGTGTTTTCGTATCGCCCTTGGTCGACGACACCATCGAAGTGTATGTAGACCCAGCCAAAGTGAGCTGGGACACGTTCCGCTCCAGTGGCGCAGGCGGTCAGAATGTGAACAAGGTGGAGTCGGGAGTGCGTCTCCGCTATCAGTACGAAGACCCCGACACGGGCGAGAAAGAGGAAATTCTCATTGAGAATACAGAGACCCGAGACCAGCCCAAGAACAAGGAAAAGGCCATGCTTCTGCTCAAGAGCCAACTCTATGACCGTGCCATGAAGAAGCGCATGGAGGCTCAGGCCAAGATCGAGGCGGGCAAGAAGAAGATAGAATGGGGTAGCCAGATACGCAGCTATGTGTTCGATGACCGCCGCGTGAAAGACCATCGCACGGGCTATCAGACGTCGGATGTCGATGGCGTGATGGATGGAAAGCTCGACGAATTCATCAAGGCCTACCTCATGGAATTCCCTGTTAACGACGAAGAGAACATCTAACGAGATACAACCTAAAGTACAACCTACTAATTTGAAATGTTATGAGCAATAAGAACGACAGCAAGCACGTACCCGTGCACGAGGTTAGACAGACCGCCAAGGAGGTGAAGAAGGCCAACCATGAGGTGAAGCAGAAAAGCCAAGGCGATAGAGTGGTGAAATGGATCTTTATCGCTCTGCTGGTGCTGGCCATCCTCTACATGATCTGGACAGTAACTGTTGTGGCATGAGCGGGCTGGAGATAGAACGGAAATTCCTCGTCAGGCGAGGTGGCGCGTATAGGCGCGCCGCCTATGCCTCGAGCCACATCCAGCAGGGATACATACCGGCCGACGGTGCCACGGTGCGCATCAGGGTGCGCGACGAGCAGGCATTCCTCACCATCAAGGCCCGCAGCGTCAATGGCGGCATGACCCGATATGAGTTTGAGAAGGAGATAACGCTCGACGAAGCACATCATCTCCTGCAGCTCTGCAAGGGCGGCGTGATCGACAAGCACCGCTATCTGGTGAAGAGCGGAGACCATGTTTTCGAGGTCGATGAGTTTCACGGCGACAACGATGGACTCGTGATGGCCGAGGTGGAACTATCTCATGAGAGCGAGAGTTATGCCACTCCCGACTTCATCGGGCCCGAGGTGACCGGTGATCCACACTTCTATAATTCCAACTTGCTTATGAATCCTTATTCCTCCTGGAAAGAATTAGTGCCAGAGGAATACCGATAATCATACCCAGGAACACCCCTATGGCATCGGCCCAGAAGTCCATGATGTCGCCGCTCCGGTTGCCGCCGGTGCACGTGGCCTGCACAATCTCGATGAGTCCGCCCAGCAATAGCGGCATGACGAAGGCGTAGAAAAACGTCTTTCCCTTGTCTATGCGCCGATGGCGGAATCCATATTCGGCCCACAACAGCATGCAGAGGCCCCCATACATCACAAAGTGTGTCCACTTGTCGACCATCGAAATGTTGTTCAATGGGGTATCGGGGATGGGTATAAGACATAGTATCCAGATGCACAGAATGCACAGACAGGAGAATGGATAAGTCTTGAGGAAATATGTAATCAAGTTCATTTTTACTTTCATTTGAATGCAAAAGTAGATATTTTTTTATACTTTTGCAATGAAAATAAGATTTATTGTGATATGTCTGAAGAAAGAGCGAGTTTTGGAAGCAAGCTTGGAATGATCTTGGCCACGGCCGGAGGTGCTGTGGGTTTGGGCAATGTCTGGCGGTTTCCCTATATGACCGGGTCCAACGGCGGTGCCGCGTTCATCCTCATTTACATCGGTTGCGTGTTGCTGTTGGGCATTCCCTGCATGGTCTCTGAGTTCATCATCGGGCGGCACGGAGCCTCCAACACCTATCGGGCATATTCCAAAATGAGTCGCGGCACGGCCTGGAAGTATGTGGGCTTGCTCGGCGTGCTCACCGGATTTCTCATTACCGGCTACTACGGCGTGGTGTCGGGCTGGTGTCTGCAGTATGTCTACGCCTCGGTGATGGGCGAACTTCATGGCAATCCGGAGTATGTGACGAGCTATTTCCAGAGCTTCTCGGGCAGTCCGGTGCGACCCATATTCTGGCTCGCCATCATCCTTTTGATAGCCCATTACGTCATCATCCACGGCGTGCGAGGCGGCATAGAGAAGGCCTCCAAGCTGATGATGCCCACCCTTTTCATCCTCCTATTAGTCATTGTGGTGGCCTCCTGCCTGTTGCCCGGAGCCGGAAAAGGCATAGAATTCCTCTTCAAGCCCGACTTCGCCAAGGTAGACAAGGGCGTGTTTCTCAGCGCACTGGGCCAGTCGTTCTACTCCCTGAGCATTGCCATGGGCTGCATCTGCACCTATGCTTCCTACTACACACGCCACACCAACCTACTTCATTCGGCCATCCAGGTGTCCGTGGTCGACACCATGGTGGCCATCCTCGCCGGCCTGATGATATTTCCCGCCGCCTTCTCGGTGGGCGTAAACCCCGACAGTGGGCCCTCGCTCATCTTCATCACCCTGCCCAACGTGTTCAGTCAGGCGTTCTCGGGCATGCCCGTCGTGGGCTGGGTGGTGTCGCTGCTGTTCTATGTTCTGCTGTCGCTGGCGGCCCTCACCTCCCTCATCTCGCTCCACGAGGTGAGCACATCTTTCTTTCACGAGGAGTTCCATCTGTCCAGACACCGGGGCGCCATCGTCGTCACGGCCACCACATTCACCATCGGCGCTATCTGCTCGCTGTCGCTGGGCAACTGGCGATTCATGCAGATTGACGGCAAAACACTGTTCGACGTGTTCGACTTTGTGACCGGACAGATCTTCCTACCCATAGGCGGATTCCTCACCTGCCTGTTCCTCGGCTGGTTTGTACCGGCGAAAATCGTGAAAGACGAGTTCACCAACTGGGGCACGCTCAGTGCCCGTTTCTTCGGCGTGTTCCTGTTCTTGGTGCGATTTATCTGCCCCATAGCCATACTCGCCATATTTCTCCATCAGTTCAACTTGATCTGATTGGCGCGCTACGCAGGCCTGATTCATAGTCAGATCACTTTCCATCGCCCATGAATCTCAAAGAATTCTTCTATTTCAACCGCTCAGACCGGGGCGTCATCCTGCTCTTCCTGTTGGTCGCCGTGGTTGCCACCGCCCTCATTTTCTATGTAGGCGGCGGGGAGGAAAACACGACCATGCCCGTGGCCGACAGCCTTGGCGCGAAGAACGCAGAGGCTCTTGCAAGAGACGAACATCCCGCCGAACCTTATTTCCAGGGCGAGAGCCGCAAGGCCGAACGCTTTGCCTTCGACCCCAACACGGCCGACAGCACCCAGCTGCTGCGCCTCGGACTGCAGCCGTGGCAGGTGCGCAACATCTACAGATACCGCGCGGCAGGCGGCGTCTACCGCCGTGCGGCCGACTTCGCGCGCCTCTACGGACTCACCCAGAAGCAGTTTCGAGAGCTCCAGCCCTACATCTGCATCAGCCAAGACTATGCTCCTGCCGCCGCCCTCTACACCCCCGAGGAGCACGCGCCGCGTGACACCGTGCGCCGGTTTCCCACCAAACTGCGGCCCACGGAGCGCATCGACCTCAACACTGCCGACACTTCGGCGCTCCAGCGCGTGCCCGGCATAGGCAGCTACTATGCCCGGCGCATTGTGGCCTACCGCGAGCGGCTGGGCGGTTACTACAGCGCGGCACAGCTGCGGGAGATAGAAGATTTTCCCGAAGGGGCCATTTCTTTCTTCGTTTTGAGTAACAATATCCACAAAATCAACGTCAATCAATTAAAGCTCAGTGAGCTCAAGCGCCATCCTTACTTCAATTATTATATGGCCAAAAGTCTCACCGACTACCGCAGGCTGCGCGGATCACTCCACAGTCTCGACGAGCTGAGGCTGCTCAAAGACTTTACGCCGCAGGCCATTGAGCGATTGAAGCCCTACGTGGAATTTTAAAACCCAGATAGATTATGAAGAAATTATTGTTCACCCTCGTGCTCATGCTGACCTGTCAGCTTGCCTTCGCCCAGACAGCACGTACCATTTTCGACGATTATAAGGATGAGAAGCATGCCCAGTTTGTGAGTGTTCCCCGCGTGTTGATGTCTATTGCGGCCAACAAGATGAAGGACAACAACATGCAGGCAGTGATGAAAGAGGTGAAGTCGATGAAGGTTCTCACCCTCAGCGACTGCCGCAAGAGCACGCGCAAGGGCTTTGTGAAGAAGATCACGGCGCTGCCCTCCAAGGGCTACGAGGAGTTTACCCGTGTGAAAGACAATAAGGACAATGTGCTGGTGCTGGCTCGCAAGGGCGCGCAATACATCGAAGAGATTGTGCTGTTGGCCAGCGACGAGAACGACTGCGTGGGCATTTACATCACCGGCGAAATCAATCCGGAGGACATGGATGCCGTCATCAGCATGGCCGAGGACTATTAACCCCGACCACTTCAGGCCTCAGGCTTATCACACTGATTATCAATCATTTGACGATTATCACCAAGTCGCTTTGCGATAAGGTGCTAATCGTCTTGCGTTTAGTACCTATTCATCGCGCCTTTAGTACCGAATCGTCGTGCGATTCGGTACTGATCTCAAGACGGCGAGATAGGGCTGGCCAAACGGCGAGGCTGAGCATGGGAATCATACACCCACCGATACAAAAGCAAGCTACACCGACGCACAAGCGCCAGTGTAGCTATGGTAGTTGGTAGGCGGGGGCCGAAGGGCCGTCGCCTCAACGTCTCACCGCAATGTGGTGGGACTATTGTGTTAAAAGAGAATTACTTGTTGGACGGATGGTCGTAGGTCGACGTGCGGGCGTCCCAGTACATCTTGCTGTAATAGTTGTTGGTACCATCGGTGAGCCGGGCTACGGCGTCGGCCCAGTTGGTGCCGTTGAGGGTGCTCTCGTTGGTGGGATACTTCACCCGTTCGATGATGTCGTCCTTGGTATCGCTCAGCGGAGAGAAGGCATACTTGGTGGTGCCCAGCACACCGCTGTACTCGCCCGGACGCACAATCTGGTTGGGATAGCCCGTGCGGCGTATCTCGGTCCAGGCCTCGGTGCCGTTGGTGAAGAGGTCGATGTACTTCTGGATGGCACAGGTCTCGGCGTTGACGCTCTTAGACACGGCAGCCACGTAGGCGTCGGCATCGCTCTGAGTGAGCGACAGGCCAGCCAGCCCATACCAGTAGTTGAGCGAGGCACGCACGCCAGCCTCATAGTCGGCGGCATCGTAACCCCTGTACTCGCACTCGATGAACTTCTGCTCGGCATAGGTCATGAGGGGCACGGCATAGGTCTTCGACAGGCAGAGGGGCGGGTTATAGTACCAGTTGGGCACGTCGTCCTGCTTATAGATCTTGGCCTGCACACCGGTGCTCGTGGCCACGCACATACCGTTGTAGGTGCCGTCGTTGGTGGTGGTGTAGATCTGCAGGCGCGGATCCATCACGCCCTCCCACGGGTGGGCCTTGTTGTTGAGCGTGTCGCGCTGGCCCTTCATCAGGTCGCAGAGGGTCTTGTTGATGCTGAAATCGTTGCGCTTGTCGACGAAGTAGCCCTCGTAGAACTTGGCATAATCGGTGCCCGAAGCCACATAGGTGAACTTCGCCGCATCGTCGTTGCTCGTCATCACGCCACTGGCCAGGGCCTCTTTGATATACGATTTCCAGTTGGGGTCTACCTTGGAGAGGTGGATGGCGAGGCGGCACTTGAGCGAATTGCCAAACTTCTTCCACTTCGAGGCGTCGCCGCCGTAGATGACATCGCCCGAGATGAAGGCGGTCTCATTGACATCTATCATGTTCACGGCCTTGGTGAGGTCGCTGATCATGCCAGTGTAGATGGTCTTCTGGTCATCATATTTGCAATAGAGCACAGCGCTGTCTTCGAGCTGCGCAATGTCTGAATAGGGCACATTGCCCCATGTGTCGGTAATGACATCCATGAGCCACACCTTCATGATCATGGCAGCGGCTATCTGATTCTTATTGGCGCCATAGGCCGAATTGGTAGCGGCGGTGGCCGCATTCTGGTTTACCTTGATCACCTTGTCGAAGTTGGCCATGCCCTGATAGAGGTAGTTGAAGTAGTTGTTGTTCACCGACTCACGAATCTGGTAGCGGTCTTCCTCGGTGTAGTTGCGCTGGCTCCACTGCTGTGAGTAGGCCAGACACTGGCGTGCACCGAACCAAACGTCGTAGATATTGTCCATGGTCCACTTCTCTGCGCCCTCCATAAGCATGTTGGAAGGCACTTCAGAGGCGCGGTTGGGGTCGGTGTTCATGTCCTCCAGGTTCTCGCACGAGGCGGTGGAGAGCACCACGGCGCCCATCAGTATATATTTCAGAAACTTGTTCATCATGTAATTTCCTCCTGTAAATTAGAATTTGAGATTGACTGTTAAACCGTAGTTGGCTACCATCGGGGTGGCTCCACCCTCGATACCCTGTATGTTGCCCGAGCTGGTGACAATCATTTCGGGGTCGAAATGCTTCACGTCGGGACCCCATACGCCGAGGTTACGACCGTAGGCCGAGAGGCGCAGGCTCTTGATGAAGCTCTGCGGGCTGAGGCTAAAGGTATAGCCCACATTGATTTCGCGCAGCTTGATATAGTCGGAGCTGAGCACATTCTGGGCGCCCGGACCGCTATAATAGTTCTCATAATAGTCGCGTGCCGACACCTTGGTGGTGTTCTCGCCAGCGCTCTGATAGGTACCGTCGGCGTTCTGAATGAGGTTTCCGTTGGCGTCGAGGGCGGCCACGTAGCCCTGACTCACGATGCCGTTCTCACGAACTCCGTTGGCAGCGGTCTCCTCGAACATACCGCAATACATACCCCACAGCTGGGTGGTGGAGAAATAGTGACCGCCATGCGAGAAGTCGAACTGGATGCTGGCGTCGAAATTCTTGTAGCGGAAGGTGTTGACCCATCCACCGGTGAGGTCGGGATAGATGTTGGCCACATTCTCATAGGCGTCGGTGGCGAGGTAGAGACCCGTGTTGGGGTCTACCAGCTTGTGGCCCTCAGAGTCGTAGAGATAGTTGGTGGTGCGAATCACGCCATACTCCTCGCCCACCACGGCACCGATCTCGGCGCTGAACGGGGCGGTGGCAATACGATAGTAGTCTACGCCCTGGGTGAGGCTCTTCACCACGTTCTTGTTGTGAGCCAGGGTCAGATTGGTGGTCCACTCGAAGTCGCGGCTCTTCACTGGGGTGGCATGGAGGGCAAACTCCACACCCCGGTTGCGAATCTCGCCGGAGTTGATCATCTTATAGGTGTAGCCCGTGGTGCCCGATACCGACAGCGGCAGAATCTCGTCACGGGTGGTCGTGGTGTAGTAGGTCAGGTCGAAGCCCAGTCGATTGTTGAAGAATGCGGCTTCGAGACCCAGCTCCCACGAGCGGGTAGACTCCGGCTTGAGGTCGGCGTTGTTGAGCGTGTTGGGCAGCACATAGCCGGGGGCAGAGCTGTCTATGTTGGTGTACTGCGAGAAGGTAGACATGATCTGATAGGGGTCGGTGTCGTTGCCCACGCGCGAGTAGCCGGCACGCAGCTTACCATAGGTGAGCCAGTGAGACTGATTCTTGAGCAGTTCTGAGAACACCCAGCTGGCCGATATAGACGGATATACATAGGTATTGTTGCCTGCGGGCAGCGTAGACGACTTGTCGCCGCGCAGCGTAGCCTCGAGGTACAACTGGTTTTTCCAGCCCACTGTCACGTCGCCGAAGAGCGAGTTGATGCCTTTCTCGCGCTTGTAGTTGTAGGCAGCAGCGGTGGTAATGGAGTTGGCCAGGTTGTAATACATCGGTATGGCCAGTCCGCCCTGGGTCTCACCATAGATATATTCATAGTGGCGCTTCATAATGTTGGCACCGACGTTGGCCGAGAGACTGTAGTCGCCGAACGACTTGCTGTACATGAGCATGAACTCATGGTTTATCTCATACTGCTGGCGTGATATCTCCTCGTAGCGCGACTCCTCCTGAGAGCCCACTGCATTGCGCTCATACTGCTTGTCGACATAGAAGTCGAGATTCACCTTGTACTGGGCTTTGAGCTCGGGAAGTATCTGGTAGCTCACGCCCACATTGCCGTAGATGCGGTTGCGCGAGTCGTTCTCATAGTTCTTGTAGCGGCTCCAGTACACATTGTTGTGGTATTCGGGCTTCGGGTCGTCCACGCCGGCGCGGTTCCATGAGGCCTGTGTGCCGTCGGGATATTCGTACAGAGCCTTTTGCTCGTCCATGTTGAGCTGGCGCTGTCCCCACTGGGTGAACTTCACCATCACATTGTTATCTCCGTAACCTGTGTCCTGACGACCCTTGGTGCGGTTGTTAAAGAAGTTGACAGCAGTAAACACGTTGAGTTTCTTGTCCTTGCTCATGATGTTTCCGGTCACGCTGAAGGTATTCTTATACTGGCTGCTGTTGGGCAGGTATCCCTTGAGGGCAGTGTTGGTATAGGAGATGCGGAAGGCACTGTTGTCGTAGGCCTGCGACACGGCTACATTGTTGGTCGTCGACACGCCGGTCTCGAAGAAACTGCGGTAATCCGACGATGCCGGGCTCCAGGCAGAGGTTGTGGGGTTGCCCACCTTACCGTTGGCCTCCCATTTGGCCAGGTCGTACCATGAGAGCACCTGTCGGCCGTCGAGCTTCGGACCCCAGCTCTCGTCCATACCATAGTCAGGCACGGTATATTCCACTCCGTTGATGGTGGTCGTGGTGAAGTCGTCGCCCTCGTCGCCATAGGCATATTCGCCAGCATAGCCGTAGCCACCGCCATACTGGGTCTGCAGTTTGGGCAGCTTGGTCACCTTTTCTATACCCAGCGAAGTGGAGAATTCCACGTTGAGTCCGGTGGCACCCTTGGCCCGCTTGGTGGTAATCATGATCACGCCGTTAGACGCACGGCTACCGTAGAGAGCCGTGGCAGCGGCACCTTTCAGCACCGAAATATTGTCGATATCATCGGGATTGATGTCCTGAATGAGGTTACCATAGTCGTAACCACCACCTCCTCGGGCTGTGTTGGTAGAGTTGTAGTCGGTGCCTTCGATGGGCACTCCGTCTACCACAAACAGCGGCTGGTTGTTGCCCGAGAGCGAGTTGACACCGCGGATAAGTATCTTGGAAGAACCGCCCATGCTGCCGGCGCCCGACGAGATCTGCAGTCCAGCCACCTTACCTTCGAGGGCGTTCACTGGGTTGTTTACGCCTCCGCGCGACTTGAGCAGGTCGGCACCCTGCACTTCGCTTACGGCATAACCCAGCGCTTTCTTCTCGCGCGACACGCCCAAGGCGGTCACCACCACGTCGTTGAGCGTGTTGTTTTCCGGGCTCAACACCACTTTGAGATTTCCCTTGGCCGTCACCTGCTGCGACTGCATACCCAAATACGAAATCTGCAACTTGCCATCGGCAGGAACCGTGAGCGAAAAATTACCATCAGTGTCAGATACTGTTCCCGTCTTGGTGCCCACCACCAGGATGGATGCGCCCACAATGGGCTCCCCATCATCGGCAGAGACAACGGTTCCGTGCACCTGAGTCTGAGCTAAGGCGGCACCTGAATACATCAGGGCTCCGACTAACATCATTGAAAGTCTCTTCATCTTAATTCTCTCTTTAAATAATACAATAATACTAACTACTAATAATATCTCTCTTCTAAACTTGTTTCCAAGTAGAATTCTCTTAGTCTAATACATGTCTTGGTCATGGCATCATTGCGGCGTTACCATCCAACCGGAGAATAAATCCTAAAAACTCGGCTCGCAATGGATTAGGTCGCAAAGTTAAAAAGAGTTTAGTTTTTATGCAAATTTTTAGGCAATTATTTTATAATTTGACTTGAAAACAATAACATTTAGTTGTTGTTTTATTGTTTATTATTACTTTTTGTGCCGCAAAATCACAAACAAAGAAATAATAGTTTGTGTCCAAATGAATATACAAGAAATATGTTATTCTAATAAAATCCGCATTATTCTTAATGATTATACACAAATAATACGGAATAAAAAGAAACTTTAACAACTCGATTTTCCACCTTATTATATATAGGCCTCGCATTATTTCAGACAAGTCAGGCCAGTCTGAGAAGTCCGACCAGTCCGAGAACCTCCGTCTACCCTCCCCTAAAACAGCGTCTTCAGCACTTCGAGTGAGCGCAGTTCCGGGAAATTGGGCACATGGAGCCTATAATAATAGAGTATCAGCTCGATGCAACGGTTGCGCTCCGCCTGCGATATGCGAAAGAGACGCATATTCTCATAGTTCATGCGCATGAGTAATCCAATGACCGATGCCTCCTCCGGCTTCAGATAGTCGGGGTGAGCGGGCCGCAGAAGGGTGAACGTGCCGTTGCGCAAATCGAACCATGCCCCACGCACATCATCGGTCAGATTGGGGAAAAATCCGATGAAACGTGAGAGGTGCATCATAAAAACAAGGTGGAAATTGGAGAAAGATTGCTGCACGTTGTCGAGCCAGAGCATGCTGCTCTCGACATAGTCGAACAACGGATCATTGCGTTGTTCGTCGCGCGTGGCATAATTGAGAAACTCCGAAATAAATAGTGTGATACTGAGCTTGTAGGCGTCGAAGGGAATGGAACTGTAGGGCTGAGCCAGACGGATGTCACCGAATCGCTGGAGCTTCTGGTTCGGGCGGTGACTATAGACCATATCGAGCAGGGTCAGAGGCTGGAAGAACTGCTTCTTCACCTTGCCTTTGGCCGTCTTGGGCAAGTGGCAGATGAACGATACACGACCCTGTTCGCGGGTCAGCATGTCTATAATCATCTGCGACTCACCGTATTTCACCGAGCGGAGAACCATCGCTCTTGTTTTCACTTCCATGTCTTGGCAAAAATACGAAAAATCAGGAGATTAGAGAAAATATATACTGAAAAATTTGGAGGAACAAATAAAATGCGGTAACTTTGCACCCGCTAAACGAGGCGATGGTCCCTTCGTCTATCGGTTAGGACGAGAGATTTTCATTCTCTAAAGAGGAGTTCGACTCTCCTAGGGACTACAAAACAAAATAAAAAGCAGAATTTAAAGATGGCAAATCACAAATCATCAGTAAAGAGAATTCGTCAGACGAAGGTAAAGACTTTGCACAACAAGTATTATGCAAAGACTATGCGTAACGCTGTGCGCAAGCTCCGCGCTACCACAGATAAGGAAGAGGCTGTGAAACTGTACCCCATTGTACAGAAGATGCTGGACAAGTTGGCTAAGACCAACATCATCCACGCCAACAAGGCTGCCAACCTGAAATCAAGTCTGGCTCTCCACGTTAACAAGCTCGGCTAATACCCCGTCTTGTTTAAAGAAAGCATATAAGGTCGTACGTCTCAGGACGCACGGCCTTAAATTGTTTGGGTTTATCTTCATGGATAAACCCCTGCGTTGATTCGAATAAGGGAGATAATTTAATGCTGTCCGGCCGAGTCGTAATAGCCGCCGCTGCGCTTTCCGCGGAGGAAAGGCTCCGCCTCCTGATACCTGATGCGGTAGCTGGCACCCGTATAACCCTCAGCCGGCCCGATGACCACAATCCATCCGTCGAGAAATCCGGCATTGCCCACCACCAGACTCCTGGCCGACGTCACACCCACGGGTAGTCCATCGCGGAACTTCCACATCAAGTCCTTAATCTTTTGCTCAGAACAATTGAAGATCTCCGAGGCCTGAATCCGGTGCCCATCCTTCTTGCTGAACGAGGCGCAATCCTCGTCTACCCAGGTGAGTGAATCCTTATCGGTCACCACAGACTCAAAGGTCACGAGGTTTTCATCCTCGTAACTGCGGATAATCTCCACTTTCCGCGAGGTGTTCAACCCCTGCCCCATGAAGTTTTCCAGACTCTGTCGGAGCAGCGATTGGAAGTCACTCTCCTCCAATCGGCGCGGCTCGTCGACCTCCAGAATATCGCAAATCCAACTCTTCACCCCTTTCATCGCTTGCGCATTCCCCTCAACGGGAAAATCAACTTCGGCCGAAAAGGATGCCCCGCCCCTG
Source organism: Prevotella sp. UBA1705 (assembly GCA_002317385.1). GTDB lineage: Bacteria > Bacteroidota > Bacteroidia > Bacteroidales > Bacteroidaceae > Prevotella. Next base: position 40,195 of record DCJH01000066.1, read on the forward strand.
CGTTCCACGAGCCGAAACCCGCTGGTGCTGAAAAAACCGGCTGCCGACGACCACGTCTGCGCCGCTGCAAGGGCTGATAATATGAGTATTCGTCTAATATTCATGAGCATTTGCAAAGATACGAATTTATCATTATTTAGACCTCATCAAATGGCGATTTTTAAGCAATAAAGTTTTCCGTATATCCCGTTTTTTTAGTATCTTTGCATCAAAACAATTATATTAATCAAATGGCAGAGAATCTCAAACAGGAAGATAATTATTCAGCCTCCAACATCCAAGTGCTGGAGGGTTTGGAAGCCGTGCGCAAACGCCCGGCCATGTACATTGGCGACATCAGCGAGAAGGGACTCCACCACCTCATCAACGAGACCGTGGACAACTCTATCGACGAGGCCATGGCAGGCTATTGCCACAACATCGAGGTGACTATCAACGAGGATAACTCAGTGACTGTCGAGGACGACGGCCGTGGTATTCCTGTAGACGAACATAAGAAACTGCACAAGAGTGCACTCGAAGTCGTGATGACCGTGCTCCATGCCGGTGGTAAATTCGACAAGGGCTCCTACAAGGTGAGCGGCGGTCTGCATGGCGTGGGTGTGAGTTGCGTTAACGCATTGTCCTCTCATATGATGTCACAGGTGTTCCGCGACGGTAAGGCTTACCAGCAGGAATACGAGCAGGGCAAGCCCCTCTACCCTGTAAAGGAAATTGGACCAACCGACAAGCGCGGAACCCGCCAGCAGTTCTGGCCCGACCCCACGGTATTCACCACCACCGTCTTCCAGTGGGACATTGTTGCCCGCCGTATGCGCGAGCTGGCCTATCTCAATGCCGGCATCCGCATTATCCTTACCGATCTCCATCCCAACGACGAGGGCAAGACCCGCCAGGAGGTGTTCCACGCCAAAGATGGACTTAAGGAATTCGTGCGCTATGTAGACCGCCACCGCACACATCTCTTTGATGATGTGATCTATCTGAAGACCGAGAAGCAGGGCCTGCCCATCGAGGTGGCCATCATGTATAATACGGATTATTCTGAGAATCTCCACTCCTACGTCAACAATATCAACACCATCGAGGGTGGAACCCATGTCACCGGCTTCCGTCAGGCACTGACCCGTGTGCTGAAGAGCTATGCCGACAACGACCCTCAGATATCCAAACAGATTGAGAAAGCCAAGATAGAGATTGCCGGCGAGGACTTCCGCGAGGGTCTCACAGCAGTGGTTTCCATCAAGGTTGCCGAGCCACAGTTCGAGGGACAGACCAAGACCAAGCTCGGAAACAGCGAGGTAACAGGTGCCGTTAACCAGGCCGTGGGCGAGGCGCTCACCTATTATCTGGAGGAGCATCCTGCCGAAGCCAAGCAGATTTGCGAGAAGGTGATCCTCGCTGCAACAGCCCGTGTAGCTGCCCGAAAGGCTCGCGAGAGCGTACAGCGCAAGAGCGTGATGACTGGAGGCGGCCTGCCCGGCAAACTGGCCGACTGCTCCAACAAGGATCCCAAGCAGTGCGAGATATTCCTGGTCGAGGGTGATTCGGCCGGCGGCTCGGCCAAACAGGGCCGCGACCGCTACACGCAGGCCATCCTTCCGCTACGTGGAAAGATCCTGAATGTGGAGAAAGTGCAGTGGCATCGCGTATTCGAGGCAGAGTCGGTGATGAACATTATCCAGAGCATCGGCGTGCGTTTCGGTGTAGACGGAGAGGCCGACCGCGAGGCGAATATCGACAAACTGCGCTACGACAAGATCATCATCATGACCGATGCCGACGTCGATGGTTCTCACATCGACACCCTGATCATGACGCTCTTCTATCGTTTCATGCCCAAAATCATCGAGGAAGGACATCTCTACATTGCCACACCGCCACTCTACAAGTGCACTTACAAGGGAAAGGTGAGCGAGTATTGCTACAACGAAGCACAGCGCCAAACCTTCTTTGCCAAGTATGCCGACGGCGATGAAGAGGCCAAGAGCATCCACACCCAGCGCTACAAAGGTCTGGGCGAGATGAATCCCGAGCAACTTTGGGAAACTACTATGGACCCCAACAACCGCCTATTGAAGCAGGTGACCATCGAGAACGCGGCAGATGCCGATGAGATTTTCTCCATGCTGATGGGCGATGACGTGGAGCCTCGCCGCGAGTTCATCGAGACCAATGCGGCTTACGCCAATATCGATGCATAACAAACTATGAAGCAAGTCTTCCTAAGGAGTCGGGTTATTTCACTTGTTAATACCTCGCCCTTTAGGAAGACTTTCTTGTTTATGGCACTCCAGGTGGTGCGTCAGACCTTCGTTCAACCTCTAATTTCATTCGACCAATGAAAAGATTAATTCTGATTCTATCTCTCTGCAGCCTGTCCTTCCACCTCCGGGCGCAACAGTTGCCCATGAAACTATGGTATGACCGGCCGGCCAACCAGTTCGAACAGTCGCTCGCCATCGGCAACGGGAAACTTGGAGCACTGGTCTACGGCCAGCCCGACAGGGAAATTATACACCTGAACGACATCACTTTCTGGAGCGGAAAACCCGTAGATCTCACGCTCGACAAGGACGCACACCGTTGGATTCCAGCCATCCGCGAGGCGCTATTCCGTGAAGACTATCGCACCGCCGACTCCTTGCAGCATTTCGTGCAAGGCCACAACTCTCAATACTATCAGCCCCTCGGCACACTCATCATCACCGACCGGAACACCGGGCTGGCCACCAACTACTATCGGGAACTCAGTCTCGACAGCGCCATCTGTCGCGACCGATACACCCGCAACGGCGTGACCATCATGCGTGAATACTTCGTCTCCCATCCCGACAAGGTCATAGCCATACACCTCAAGGCCTCACAGCCAGGGGCATTGAACTGCAGCCTGATGCTCACCTCACAGGTGAACCACGGCGTAAAGGTGTCCGACCGCCAGCTGACCATGACCGGGAACGCTGCCGGAGACCCCGCCGAGACCATCCATTTCTGCACTGTGCTCAAGGTGAAGAATGCCGGAGGCACCGTGGAGCAGACCGACTCGTCGCTCGTGCTCAACCATGCCACCGAGGCTTCTATATACATGGTCAACGAGACGAGCTTCAATGGCTACGACAAGCACCCCGTGAAGGAAGGCGCACCCTATATTGAAACCGCCATGGACGATGCCTGGCACCTGATGAACTACACCTACAAGAGCCTGTTGGAACGTCATGTAAAAGACTATCAGAGCATTTTTAACCGGGTGAGATTCAATCTTGCAGGCGCGAAGTTCAATGCCACGCAGCCCACCGACTCGATGCTCAAGCATTATGGGAAAGGTGGCGGAGAGGACAAATATCTGGAGACTTTGTACTTCCAGTTTGGCCGCTACATGCTCATTTCCAGCTCTCGAACCGAGGGCGTACCGGCCAACCTGCAGGGTCTTTGGAACGAGAAGAAGCAGGCACCATGGCGCGGAAACTACACCATCAACATCAATCTGGAAGAGAACTACTGGCCCTGCGACGTGGCCAACATGCCCGAAATGTTCAGTCCGCTGGCCTCGTTCTGCTGGAATCTCGCACAAACGGGCCAACAGAATGCCCGCAACTACTATGGTGCGAAGCGCGGATGGAGCTGCGGACACAACTCTGACATCTGGGCGATGACCAATCCGGTGGGCGAGAAAAACGAGTCGCCCACGTGGAGCAACTGGAATATGGGCGGCGCCTGGCTCATGCAAAACGTCTACGACCACTATCTCTACACCCAAGACCTGAGCTATCTGCGCAACACCGCCTACCCGCTCATGAAGGGCGCCAGCGACTTCGTGCTCGACTGGCTCGTGCCCAACCCCCAAAACCCCAGTGAGCTCATCACTGCTCCCAGCACCTCGCCCGAGGCGTTCTACAAGACCGGCAAGGGCTACAAGGGCGCCACGCTCTACGGAGGCACAGCCGACCTGGCCATCATCCGCGAGCTGCTCACCAACACCCTCGAGGCGGCCCAGACGCTCAAGGAGGACAAGAAATACCAAGATACCCTGCGCCACACCATCGCCCTACTGCACCCATACACCGTGGGCCACATGGGCGACATCAACGAATGGTACTACGATTGGGACGACGAAGACTTCCATCACCGTCACCAGAGCCACCTCATCGGACTCTATCCAGGCCACCAAATCAGCCTCTCGGCTACCCCGTCGCTGGCCCAGGCCGCTGCCCGAAGCCTCGACATCAAGGGCGACGAGACCACGGGATGGAGCACTGGATGGCGCATGAACCTCTGGGCAAGGCTTCGCAATGCCCCACAGGCCTACCACATCTATCAGAAACTGCTGAGCTATGTAGACCCCGACCACACGCGCTCGCAGCATGGCGGCACCTATCCCAACCTCTTCGACGCCCATCCGCCGTTCCAGATAGACGGCAATTTCGGCGGCACGGCAGGCGTGTGCGAGATGCTCATGCAGAGCCACAACGGCCTCATCGAACTGCTGCCAGCCCTTCCCGCCCAATGGGCTACGGGCCAGATCAGCGGACTGAAGGCACGCGGCGGCTATGAACTAAGCCTCAGCTGGACCGACGGGAAGGTGACCCAGGCCCAGATCAAAGCCGTGAAAAAAAGCAAAGTCAAGGTGCGTCTGAACGGCGAGACCAAGGAACTGAAACTCAAGAAAGGCAAGGTGACCAAGATTCTATGAAGTCATTGACCCTCTTCTGCGGCCTTCTGCTCTCTGTCCTCAGCGCCCTTGCCCAGGAGTTCGACACCCACTGGATAGCCGCTCCCACGCCCGACAGCACCGCCCACATGTGGTTTCGCCAGACCTACTTGCCCGGAAACCGGGCCGAGGAGGCCCACATCAGCGTGACGACCACCGGATATTTCAAGCTCTACGTCAACGAATGTATCGTCGGCACGGCGCTGTTCTATCCCTATCGCGACGGTCAGACCGACGAGCCGATGACCGCGACGTTCGACGTGACGCCCTTTCTACGCGCCAACACCAATGTCGTAGCGCTCATCTACTCGCCCGCATTTCCGCAAGCCAACCGCCGACAGATAGCCGTATCGTTCTATGGTCGCGAGGCCAACGGCCAGCCGTTCTGCCACTATTCCGACCGCAACTGGCTGTGCCGGCAGGCCAATTCGAGGATGAAAACCGGTGGCGGAGAATATATCGATGGCCGCGCGCACACCACCTCATGGCGAGCTACTGAATACGACCCGGCGCTATGGGTGGGCGTTGAAGAGTCCACTGGCCACCCAACCAGCGTCTCACCAGCCAGCAGCCCCTGTCTGTGGGCCCCAGATGTGGTGCACAGGCGGTCGTACAACTACTTTGACAACACCGATAGCGGCACCGAATATGAGTTTAAGAAAGGCTTCGTCGGCATGGTGAGACTCACCATTCGCAATGCCACAAGGGGCGAACGCATCAGTCTCGACAACACCGACTACATCTGCAACGGTGAGCTCGACGAGCAGGCATGCCCTCAGTTTGCCATCGAAAACCACCGCCGCGTGACGGTTTCGGGCGATGGTCGGTTTCGCAGAGACCAGATTACCGACATTGAGGCCATAGAAACCGGCCTGTCGACCCACTGCCCGTAGCCCCCATGACCCCAGCAACACCAGAAACAACACATAGATAAAAGAGTAAGACAATGAGTTATACAGATTTATTAAACATCACCGTGGAGAGTGCCCGTGAGCGCAAAAGCGGCGGAAGTTTTCTCGACAACGACTTGGCTTTGGTAGACGATATCACCAAGTTGACATTTCCCGACGGTCCCCGCCGCATGAAATGTCTCATCCTCGCCCTTTGCACACAAGGAAATGCGGAATATAGTCTCGACACCATCCGGCACAAAGTGATGCCGGGCGACATCATCATCATCAACAGCGGACAGGTCATCGACGACTTCGTACAGTCGGCCGACTGCCTCGGCGCGGCGCTCGTGGTGTCGGATCCGTTCTTCTATGAAATCATCTCTGGCGTCCACGACCTGAGCTACCTCTTCACATTCTCGCGCACACATCCTGTGTTCCACCTCACCGAAGAGGAGATGGAGAATACGCTGAGCTACATCCACATCATCAAAAACAAGATGGGAAACGCCGCCCACCGGTTCCGCCGCGACACCGTGCGCTCGCTCATCCAAGCGCTCATCTACGACACCGGCGAGACCATAGCGCGCATCCAGAACTCGCCCGGCATCAAGAAGACGAGGGCAGAGTCTATCTATGTGGAGTTCATGCTGCTGGTGGAGCGCAACTTCAGGCGCGAGAGGCGCGTGGCGTGGTATGCGCAGAAGCTGAAAATCACGCCCAAATATCTGGCCGAGACCACCAAGCAGGTGAGCCGGCGCACGCCCAACGACTGGATCGACGACTACGTGGTGCTGGAGCTCCGCGTGCTGCTGAAGAACACCACTAAGAGCATCAAGGACATCGCCGACCACATGCACTTCCCCAACCAGAGTTTCCTGGGCAAATATTTCAAGGAGCATGTGGGCATGAGTCCCTCGGAGTATCGGAAGAAATAGGCAGTGGGCTATTCTCTGACTGGTCTGACCGGTCTGACTGGTCAGAGGAGTCAGGCCAGTCGGAAGAGCCCTACCGGGCTCCCAAAAGCACCACTACAGCAGGCCAGCGTGTCCTTATTATTCAGCAAAATAAATGTTGTGGTTCAGGCAGACTGCGGCTCTGACCAAGCTCCCAGGTAGGCATCCAGCTCCACTATTATGCGCATCTTAGACACGAAAAGGCCCTTTTCCCACTCTTAAAAGACTTTTTTCCATCAACCAAGAAGGCCTAAACGCATTGCGTTTAGGCCTTCTTGGTATGGCGATTCGGTAGTAATCAGCTGGCGATAACTATCGAATCGTAAAACCGCCAAATATCTATATTTTGCAAATCACTGGTTTTCAAGCTCTTGAAAAACCGCTCATTTTTGAGGATTTTCGAGCCGATGGCCGGCCGATGCACCTTGAGACGAGTTTCAAGAGCGATGTTCAAGTTATTTCATCAGATATTTCCCACAATGAGCGGATAACTCTGGCAACTGCCCAACACCCGCTATTCGATGAGTCCCTGCTGCCTAAGTTGCTCGGCCACATCGCACAATTCCTGATACCAAGCCTCGCCGAAACGCCTCGTGAGCGGCTCTCTGAGGAATCGGTAGAGCGGCAGCCGGAGCTCCTTGCCCTTCTTCACCCCACCCCTGCAGATGTCCCAACGATGATAGTTGAGCCCGATGAGTCCACCAGGGAAGCGCTTCTCGCGAAGCGGATAGAGCGCGCAGGAGATGGGTTTGCACCAGCTGGTCTTCTCCTGCCGGTAGGCCCGCTCCAGCGCGCAGAGGCAGCAGTGGGAAATGGTATGCCCATCTGACCGGTCGGTGAGGTCCTCGTAGCAGGTGAACACACAGTCTTTGCCTCCCACAATGCTTGTCACCAGGTCGCCCTCAGCGTCGCTATAGGCCACGCCCTGCTTGTCGATGACACTCTGTGCTGTAGCCGAGAGGTCCGTCCACACCTCGTCGAGGCAGTCTTCGATGGCCCCTATCTCATCGAGCGTCACGGGTGCTCCCGCATCGCCCTCGATGCAGCATTGGCCCTTGCACGCGTCAAGGTCGCAGCAAAAATGCTCAGTGAAAATGTCAGGAGAAACCAATACGTCTCCGATTTGAAGGATGTGAAGTTGCACTTGGGGATGAGGAGTTAAGGAGTTAAGAAGTTAAGGCGTTAAGCCATCAATGACTTGGGGGTACGAATATTCAGGGGGTATGGAGTCAGGAAGCGAAAGGGTTGAGACAATAGCGACAAAGATGCCGTGAAATGAGGGAGATGGGGAGTTATGAACTGAAGGAATGAAGACAATACTGATGAGTAAAAGAGAGAAGATTAGGAGACGAAAAGATCGTTCTTGCGCCAAGTAAACAAGGCATAAAACAATCATCCCCAACCTACTTCTCCACTACTTCCCTGTCTCTGCAAAGGTAATGTCTTGACTCCTTAACTTCTTAACTCCGTAACTCCTCATCCATTTACCATTCAATCTCCCCCTCCCCATGCTGCCTCAGATACTCGTTGCAGCGGGAGAACTGGTGCTGACCGAACCATCCGCCGCGGTTGGCGGAGAGCGGAGAGGGGTGCACCGACTCCAGCACAAGGTTTTGTTGCTGATTGATGAGGTAGCGCTTGCTGCGCGCATATCCGCCCCAGAGCATATACACCAGGTGCTGGCGATGGGTGCTGAGCGCATGGATGGTCGCATCAGTAAAGGTGTCCCAGCCGAGTTTTTGATGGCTGTTGGCCTCGTGGGCACGCACGGTGAGCGTGGCATTGAGCAGCAGCACACCCTGATTGGCCCAGCGGGTGAGGTCGCCACTGGTCGGCATCTCCTTGCCCAAATCACTGGCTATCTCCTTGAAGATATTGACGAGCGAGGGCGGCATCATCGTTCCCTCGGGCACAGAGAAACTCAGCCCCATGGCCTGACCAGGCTCATGATACGGGTCTTGTCCGATGATCACCACCTTTACCCGGTCGAACGGACAGAGGTCGAAGGCGTTGAAGATGAGTTTTCCCGGCGGGTAGCAGGGGCCGCGACGATACTCTTCGCGTACCGCCTCAGTGAGCTGAGTGAAGTAAGGCTTCGCAAACTCAGCCGAAAGATGCTCATGCCATGATGGATTGATGTTGACCATAAAAAGCCTCCCCATTCCCTCTGAAGGAGGGAATGTTCTATTACAGTGTTAAACAACTGTGGCCATACGCTCCATTTTCATTGTGCATATGGCCCAGTATGGTTAAAGAGGTTGCACCTCAGCCCCCTACCCCGCTCAACGGAATGCCTCAGATAGGCTCCTACCCTCACGTGCCGGATGGCACATTCCCTCCTTCGGAGGGCTTGGAGAGGCTGTTGGGGGGAGGCAGACTTGCTACGTTAATCCTCTATCAGGCACTCGCCGGTCATGTCGGCGGGCTGCTCCAGACCCATGATATGCAGGATGGAGGGAGCCACGTCGGCCAGACGGCCGTCCTTCACCGTTGCCGAGTTGTTGTTGGTGACATATACAAACGGCACGGGATTGAGCGAGTGGGCAGTGTTGGGCGTGCCATCGGCGTTGATAGCGTTATCGGCATTGCCGTGGTCGGCGATGATGATAGCCTCGTAGTCGTTGGCCTTGGCAGCCTCGATCACGTCTTTCACGCAGTTGTCCACAGCCCAAACGGCCTTGGCAATGGCGTTGTAGACACCCGTATGACCCACCATATCACCATTGGCGAAGTTCACCAC
>DCJH01000057.1:0-231 GCA_002317385.1 Prevotella sp. UBA1705
GGCCTGCAAAGACTGGCTCACCAATAAGGTTGACCGCTCGGTAACGGGCAAAATTGCCCGCCAGCAGACCCAGGGACAGGTGCAGTTACCACTCAGCGACTGTGGCGTAGTGGCCTTGGACTACCGCGGCGAGAAGGGCATCGCCACCGCTTTAGGCCATGCTCCCCAGGCGGGAATGGCCGACCCAGCAGCCGGTAGCGTGCTCAGCGTGGCCGAAAGTCTTACCAACAT
>DCJH01000057.1:349-6180 GCA_002317385.1 Prevotella sp. UBA1705
ACTGTCAGACTTCTGTTGTGAGCTGGGCCTCAACGTGCCGACGGGCAAGGATTCGCTCTCGCTGACCCAGCAATATCCCGACGGTCGCAAGATCATTGCGCCTGGAACTGTCATCGTGACCAGCGGAGCTGAGGTGTCAGACGTGAAGAAAACAGTGAGTCCGGTCATGGTTAACGACAAGAACTCGTCGCTCTATTATATCGATTTCAGCTTCGACGAACTGCGATTGGGCGGTTCGGCCTTTGCCCAGACCCTGGGAAAGATTGGCAGCGACGTGCCGACGGTGAAGAATGCCGAGTATTTTGCCGACTGCTTCAACGCCATACAGGACCTCATCAAGAAGGGTTGGATCATGGCCGGGCATGACATTTCGGCCGGCGGTCTCATCACTACGCTGCTCGAAATGACCTTTGCCAATGTGGAAGGCGGTATGCACGTGAACCTGCACGACCTGAGACCGGAGGACAACGACGTAGTAAAGATGCTCTTTGCAGAGAACCCCGGTGTGGTGATTCAGGTATCGGACACCCATAAAAAAGAGCTTCGTGAGTACTTCGAAACCAACGGAATTGGCTACGCCAAGATAGCTTATCCCACCCCTGGAGAGCGTAAGATCAGCGTCATGAAGGACGAATGGCATCATGATTTCGACATCGACGCCCTGCGCGACACATGGTATCGCACCTCCTACCTGCTGGACACACACCAGAGCAAGAACGACATGGCCCGCAAACGCTTCCTCAACTACAAGAAGCAACCGCTGGAACTGAAGTTCAACGACACCTTCAAGGGCTCCTTCGAATCCCTCCATCTCAACCCCAACAGGTGGCAAGAGACCGAGGAAAACGCTGCATCCACCGATAGCGCAAGTCCTAAAGTTCAAAGTTCAAACCTCAANNTTGAACTTTGAACATTGAACTTTGAACTTTAAGATATGCGCATTGAACTGTGAGGCTTTCGCTTTGAACTCCGAACTTGATTAGCCTTCCATGGGCTCTGGTTCTGCCCTGGTAATCATAAAGTTCAAAGTTCAAACCTCAAAGTTCAAAGACCCAAGGCCGCTATCATCCGCGAAAAAGGTACCAACGGTGAGCGCGAGATGGCCTACACGCTGTGGCTTGCGGGCTTCGACGTGAAGGATGTAATGATGACCGACCTCATCACGGGGCGCGAAACGCTGGAGGAAATCAACATGATTGTGTTCTGTGGAGGCTTCTCCAACTCCGACGTTCTCGGCTCCGCCAAGGGCTGGGCAGGCGCATTCCTCTACAACCCCAAGGCCAAAGAGGCGCTCGAAAAGTTCTATTCGAGGGAAGATACACTTAGTCTTGGCATCTGTAACGGATGCCAGTTGATGGTGGAACTCAACCTCATCAACCCCGAACACAAGCATCGTTCGCACCTGACGCACAACATAAGTCAGAAGTTTGAGAGCCAGTTCCTCGGCCTGAGTATACCCCAGAACGAGAGCATCATGCTCGGAAGCCTCAGCGGAAGCAAGCTCGGCATCTGGGTGGCACACGGCGAAGGCCGATTCTATCTGCCCGAACCCGAGGACCACTACAATGTCGTGGCCAAATATAACTATGCTGAATATCCCGGCAATCCCAACGGATCGGACTACAATGTGGCCGGTATCTGCTCGGCCGACGGCCGTCATCTGGCCATGATGCCGCACCCCGAGCGTGCCATTTTCCCCTGGCAGAACGCCTGGTATCCGTCTAACCGTCGTGCCGATGAGGTGACGCCGTGGATGGAAGCCTTCGTGAACGCGAGGGAATGGATATTGAAAAAGACCCTCTAATGGAGTTGAAGAAGATGAGGAGTTGAGGAGTTAAGACAAATGTCTGAGCCTTTTCGTGCCATCAACCGGACGTTGCGTTGAGGCCAACGGCAGGTGATAGTCTTACCTCCCCAACTCCATCACCCTTCAACTCCCCCTTACCAATATGTATAAAGAGCTTTTTACAACCTTCTTCAAGATAGGCGCATTCACCCTTGGCGGTGGATACGCTATGATTCCCATTATCGAAAGCGAGGTCGTGGACAAGAACAAATGGATAGAAAAGGACGAGTTTCTCGACCTCATCGCTATCTCGCAGAGCTGTCCCGGCGTCTTCGCGGTCAACATTTCGACCTTTATCGGCTATAAGATTCGTGGCCGATGGGGAGCCGTGTGCACCACGCTCGGCGCCGCCCTACCCTCGTTTCTCATCATCCTCGTTATCGCGATGTTCTTCCACCAGTTCATGAACGTGGGCTGGGTAGCAGCGATGTTCCGCGGCACCCGCCCCGCCGTAGTGGCACTCATCGCCGTGCCGACATTCAACCTGGCTAAGAGTGCCCATATCAATCTGGCCAATTGCTGGATTCCCATCGTATCGGCGCTGCTCATCTGGGGCCTCCACGTGAATCCCATCTGGATCATTATTGCAGCCGGAGTGGGCGGATATGTGTATGGAAGGGTGCTGAAGTAGCCTCCCCAAGCCCCTCCGAAGGAGGGGGTGAGCCATGCGGGACGACTGCAAGAAGGCTTTGGAATAAAGATTAAACAATAAAGAATAAACTTTGAATGCACTTCATTTGAAGGATAAGCTCGGAAGAAAATAAAGATTAAACAATAAAGAATAAACTTTGAATGCACTTCATTTGAAGGATAAGCTCGGAGGAAAATAAAGATTAAACAATATGCAATAAACATTCAATACCTATTGTTTAATTAGTGAAACCGAGGAAAAATAAGCATTAAAGAATAAGTATCGAACATTAAAACAATAACGATTTAATCACGCTACACTCCCAACGGTCGAGGCAACTCACACTCCCTCCCTCGGAGGGCCATGGGGAGGAATCCATTATGATATTCATTTATCTCTTCATTACATTCTTCGAAATAGGACTATTCGGTTTTGGCGGCGGCTACGGCATGCTGTCGTTGATACAGACAGAGACCGTGGTGCACCACCACTGGCTATCGTCGGCCGAGTTTACCAATATCGTGGCCATCTCGCAGATGACCCCGGGCCCCATCGGAATCAACTCTGCCACCTACTGCGGCTATACCGCCGTGCACAACACCGGCTCCGGCATGCTGATGTCGATACTCGGTTCGGCCACCGCCACCTTTGCCTTGGTGCTCCCCTCGTTCATCCTGATGATCCTCATTAGCAAGATGTTTATGAAGTACATGAACACCCCAGCGGTGCAGAGTGTCTTCGTCGGACTGCGCCCAGCCGTAGTGGGTTTGCTGGCCGCCGCCACGCTCCTGCTCTGCAACGGCGAGAACTTCTCGTCGCCAATCACTAATCCTTGGCAATTCTATATCAGCATTGCGCTCTTCATCGCGACCTTCGTGGGCACGATGTGGCTTAAGATCAACCCTATCCGCATGATCTGTTACGCCGCGTTCGCCGGCCTCGTCTTACTCTACTAACTGATGGACAACACCGTCAAAGGCTTCTGCAACCGATGGGTATCGGCCACTTCCTTCGGCCTCATTCCCCTTTTTTCCATCCCGGTGATGACTGGGGCGGTGTCCATGCAAACCCCTTCCATCCTTTTTTATCGGTTCACCTTCGGCTGCTTGGGCATCCTGGCGGTGCTCCTCTGGAAGCGCACCGACCTCCGACTCGACCGCACCGAGATGATGGAGATAGCCGTGCTGGCGCTGTTCTACGATGTGGAGGCGCTGCTCATGATACTCGGCTATCAATACATGCCCAGCGGACCGGCCACCACGCTGGTCTTCTCCTACCCCATCTGGACCGAGATTCTCATGCTCGTCTTCTTCCACGAGCGCTTCTCCTGGGCCACCATCCTCGCCATGTCGCTGGCCTTTGCCGGCGTGGCCTGCATGTCGGGTCTGGGCAGCGAAGGCCACACCCACCTCACGGGTGTGGTGATTGAGCTCATGGCCGGACTCTGCTACTCGTTCTATATGGTGGCCATGTCTCACATGAGGGTGCGCCGCATGGGCAGCCTGAAGCTCACTTTCTACGTCTTTCTCTTCGGACTGATCATGTTTGCAGCCTTTGCCACCCTCTTCACGGGGGGCATAGAGCCCATCAGCAACGGCAGCATGCTGTTCAATCTCATGATGCTCGGCCTCGTGTGCACGGCCCTGAGCAACGTGATGCTCATCCCCGCTGTGGAGCAGATAGGCGCCACTCTCACCGCCATTCTCGGCGCCTTCGAACCGCTCACGGCCATGGTGGTGAGTCTGCTGGTATTCGGCGACCACCTCACCCCGCCCATCATCCTCGGATTTCTCTTCATCATCGTGGCCGTAATGGTGCTCATCATCACCAAGATGCACCTGCGCAGGCCCAACCACGCCCTGTTCAGGCGTAGTCATTAGCCATCCGGCGACAAAACGAACAACACTTGATCAACTACTCTAAACTTACTCATACAATGAACAAATCTACCCTATTCTTCCTCCTCGCCATGCTCCTGTCTGTGACCTCATCGGGCCAACGACGGGCCAAGCGCATGATGCCTGTGATATTCCAGACCGACACGGCCTTTGTCCACGACCCTGTGATGGCCCACGAAAACGGCACCTACTACGCCTTCTACACCGGCCGTAACATTGGCTTCGCCACATCTGCCGACCGCAAGACGTGGACCGTGCACCGCGACGGACTGCTCACGGCCATCCCGAAGTGGACTCGCGACAGCGTGGCCAAATTCAAATCGCACATCTGGGCGCCCGACATCATCCGATGGCACGGCCGATGGTGGATGGCCTACAGCTGCTCCACCTTCGGCAAGAACACCTCGGCCATCGGTCTGCTGAGCTGCACGTCCCTGGAGAAAGCCGACTGGCAAGACATGGGATGCCTCGTGGCCAGCCGCGAAGGGCGCGACAACTGGAACGCCATAGACCCCAATTTCTGCGAAGACGGGCAGGGCAATCTCTGGCTCACCTGGGGCTCTTTCTGGGACGGCATACAGCAATCGCCGCTCGCCGTGGCCCACACCCCAGACGGACGGAAGACCCTTCGACTGGCCGACAAGCCCCGCACCATTGCCCGCCGCTACTACAAGAACACTCCGCAGGGCTTCCAAAACCCCACCTCGAAGCACGCAGGCCTCAACGCCATCGAGGCGCCATTCATCTTCCGCCATGGCGAATACTATTATCTCTTCGTGAGTTGGGACTATTGCTGCCAGGGCATGAAGAGCACCTATCGTACTGTGGTGGGGCGCAGCCGTAGCATCAGCGGCCCCTATCTCGACCGTGAGGGCAAGCCGATGAGTGAGGGCGGCGGCACCCTGATCATCGAAGGCGACAAACAGCAGTACGAGGCCGCCGGCCATTGCGCCGCCTATCATTTTGCCGATGGCGACCTCTTCATCTGCCACGGCTATGCCATCGCCCTGGGCGGGCAGTCGGTGCTCATCCAGAAGCCCATCCGCTGGGTCGACGATTGGCCTGTGCTGGAGTAATCCTCTACTCCTCGCAGCACCCTCTATCCCATCTTATCCATCCCCGCCCGAGGTGCCATCCTCCCGCGCCCCATCCCTATCCGATACCCCTTCCCCTGCGAATGGGCATCGGATTTCTGCTTTTCGAATTCTTCTTCATAATCCACTCGTTATCAAACACATACGAGTTTTATTAACGATTTCATACTTTCCCTTTTGCCTTTAGTACCTAATCGTCTCGCCTTTAGTACCTTTTCGCATCGCGATGAGGTAGTAAAGGCAACGGGATTAGGTAGTTATTCCGACGGGGGCAGATAGGTGGGGCAGAAATGTGAGCAAGGGGCGGAGAGTGGAGGGAGGAGAAACGGCGCTGGCCATCCGGCGGTGCGGATAGGCACGGG
>DCJH01000046.1 GCA_002317385.1 Prevotella sp. UBA1705
GGAGAAGATGAGGAACCAGAAGAATACCAGCGACGGGAGAATATTGGCTACGGAATCGCTTAGCGAGAGGTCTTCCTTGACATAGTTGGATGCAATGCCCACCAGATCGACGAATCCCATGGCAAAGAAGCAGAGCATCACGGGAATCAAGGCGAGTTTGTTAGTCTTGCTCATAATAGTGAATTGGTTTTTGAGGATGATTTGATTTCTGTGGCAAAATTATGGATTTTGCGTGGCCCGGAAGCGCAGAAAACGTTCATTGGCTTGTGAATTTTGTTCCATGAAACAAATATTCTGCCTGGCGAACGTTTTTTGCGACGGGGCCGTCATTACTTTTACTTTTTCAGAGCATATACTTTATACTTGCCGCCCTTCACCGTAATCTTGTTATAAGGCTCGGTGGGGAACACGATGTTAGTCATCGACATCTTGCCGTCGGCGTCTAAAGTCTCAATGCTGCTGTGGTCTATGAAGATTTGAAGCGTGCGTATTTTTCCGTAGGTCGGGGCCTTGGTCACTGCGGCGAAGGCATCGCTGAAGCTGGTGTCACCACTCTTGGTGCGGTCCATCGAGAAGCTCTCGCTCGCCGCGTCGTAGGTCATCGTCACCTGTTCGCCCTTGCTGTTCGAGAGCACGATGGTAGCATTGTTCTTCAGTTGCACGTCTACGCGGCAGGCGGGAAGGAGCTTCGTGCCGGCCTTCGTGCTGAAGGCGGCCATCGATTCCTTGCTGGCCTTCACGCTGCAGTAGCTCTTGCCCTGATAGCTAAAGAGGCCCAGGTCGCGGGCAATGGTGTTGGCGGCGCGGTATTGCTTGGTCGGAACGATGTTGGCATACTGCCAGTTGCTCATCCATGCCACGGCCACGTGACGGCCTTCAGGAGCATTGTCGAAGGTCACGGTGGCGTAGTGGTCCTTGCCCCAGTCCATCCATTTGGTCTCTTCGGGCTTCGATTCGCAGGTAAACTGGTGTCCGTCGAATGTCCCTACGAAGTATTGGGTGGCCGAACCACCATAAGGTCCGCCGGGGTTGATGTTGCAGATGAGGATCCATTTGTTGTCCATCCTCAGCAGGTCGGGACATTCCCACACGCCTTCGTGATTGCCATAGCCCTCGCCGAAGCTGCTCTCGAAGGTCCAATCCTTGAGGTTCGACGACGTGTAGATGTTCATTTTCTGACCCGCTGCGAGTATAAGGTTCCACTTCTGAATATCTTCGTTCCAGAACATGTGGGGGTCGCGGAAGTCGGGTACGTTCGAGGTGATCACCGGATTGTTGGCATATTTGGTAAACGTCTTGCCGCCGTCGGTGCTGTAGGCCAGACTCTGCGTCTGGTTCTGACCAGCCGATGTGTACATCGCCACGATGGCATTGGCGCCAAATCCGGCCGTGTTGTTCTTGTCTACCACCGCCGAGCCGCTGAACACCGTACCGATGGCGTCGGGCTCCACGGCCTCGCCCTCAAATGTCCAGTTCACCAAGTCGCGCGAAGTGGAGTGGCCCCAGGTCATGTTCTCCCACTGCGAGCCGTAGGGGTTATGCTGGAAATAGAGGTGCCACACACCATCTTTATAGAACATACCGTTCGGGTCGTTCATCCATCCGTAGGCCGGCGTGTGATGATAGGCCGGGCGAAACTTCTCGCGGTTGGCCATATCGAAGCTGTCTGAGGTCTTGAGCTGGTTCCAGCAGGCAAAATCCTTCATCGGACTCTTGGTCCGTCGGTCGGCCGTATTGTTGAAAGACACGTCTATCAGCAGGTCATTGCCAAACTCCTTCAGCGACAGCGGCACCATGTAGTCGGTCTTGTCGGCCGTGAGACGGCAGTTGAGTTCCTTCACCACCTGGCCGTTTTTGATGACTTTCACGTGGGCCATATCCTCGCGTTCCTCGATGGGGAGGAGCAGGAAACGGGCGTTGGTCTTCAGCCTGAACATGCAGTGGTTGTCGCTCAGGTAGTGGAAATCCTGCGGATTCAGGTTGTCTGCCTGCACGGATGGTACGGCGGCGAACGACATGATGGCGCAACACACCATGAGCTTCCTGCGGAACGTGCTCATCGCCGTTGCGATACACTTCAAAGAGAAAGGGTTGGATCGACTTATCATAGATTGTTTATTATGGGTTTACTTGACGATTATCTTTTTCTTGTTGATGATATAGATGCCTTTGGGAAGTCCTTGCGCGGCCTTCTCCACGGCTACCTGATGCCTCACTTCGGCCCCCGAGAGCGTGTAGACGTTCACCTTTCTCGGTTCCTCGAGCCTGGTCTCGCTGATGCCCGTGGAGGTCTCGATATGAAATTTCACGGTCTTAATGCCGTCTGAGGCGGGCAGTTGGAGATAGGCATGAAACGCTTTCTTCGTGGCGATGCTACTTCCGAGCAGGAAGTTGGCATCGCTCCCTGTGCCCGATGCCATGGCATTCGTGGTGCCGAGGCAGGCTGCCGCGAGCATCATGCCACCCAGGGCGCGTTGGCCCAGGTGCATGGTCACGATAGTCCCACGGGGGATAAGGGTCTTGAGGCTTGTCATCTGTCGGTGTTGTTTGGGTTGGTGTTGTTGCAAATTTACAATGAAAATCGGGTCAGAGGTATAAAAAATCACCCATCGTCTACTATTTTTGTTGCACCGCAACGATATTTTCAACGATGGGTGAAAAGTGCTATCGGTCTTTTACCTACTCGAAACCGTCGTCTCCTGACTCGTCATCCCAGACGCTCCGCGGAGTATATTCCTTGGCGCTGAAGCTGCCGTTGTAGGTGTCGGTCTCGTTCATGTTGACCGTCACCGTACCCGATGCGGCCATCAACTGTTCAAGGTCCAACTGCCGGAACCGGCAGTTGGGCATTACATACGTGTTCTTTTTCATCTCACAATCACCTTCTTATTGTTGATTACATAGATTCCTTTGGCCAGTCCGTTGGTGGCATTGCCGGCCGATACCTGGCTTCTCACCTGTGCTCCGGTCACGGTATATACGTCTACCAAGGTGTTGGCAGCTTGGCTCAGGCTGCTGATGCCCGTGGGATCGCCGATAGAGAATACCATCGACTTGGCTCCGGCGGCCGGTGTCAGATAGGCATGGAAGGCATTGATGGTGGCATCTGTGCCGCCCAACTTGAACTCATTGCTGTCGATGCCCCAAAGATTGGTGGCACTCTGCGGTGCATATACGCCCACGAAAGTGGTGCCCAGCGATGCCGGAGTGGCCACGATGGTCTTGCCGGCAAACTCCTGTGTGGCCGAGGCTGTGGCGCCGTCGGTGATCATCGGAGTGTTGGCAGCCACGCTCGAAGCTATGTTGAAGTTCACGGTCGTGATGCCGTTGGCTGTTGATGAGGAGCCGTAGGTGGCAATGTTGGTAGCGCCCAGCTCAGCAGCTGTGGTGGCAAAGGGCAGGCAGATGGTATTGTTGCCGTCGGCCATGGCACGTGTCATGGTCACCTTCTCTGCGGTGAAGCCTTCCTTAGCCTTGAAGGCGAAGCCCTCGTTGAGGTCCAGCTGTGCAGTGGCTCCGTTGGCAATGACGTTCGATCCGTCGAAAGTCTGGTCGGCATAGGTCAGGATATTGGGGTTCACGCCACCCAGAGCATTGTAGACATCCTTCAGGATGGTGCCGCGGAAATCCACAGATGTTACGTTGGGCGATATCTTGGCAGCCAGCGTTTCGAAGTCGTTGTATGTCACTGGGACCCATCCTCCGTCGGTGTTCTGGCAGTCGCCTTTCATCCATGAGCCGGTGAGGGTGAGGTCGCCCGTGAGCGATCCGTCGGTGATGTCCTTCAAGGGAGTGCCGTTCACCGTGGGCAGAGGCTCCACTACAATATTGTCTATATAGACCATTTCATCGGCTGTCACGTCGTCGGTCGATGCCGTGATGGTCATTACACCAGGAAAATCGTTCATTGCCGTGTTGGTAGAGAAGTCCAACACCACCTTCTGCCAGCTGCCGCTGCCGCCATACCATGCTGCCGCCTTCTCCCAATAGCCGGCCGAACCGTCGGTAGGGTCGGATATTTCAATATTCACATTGCTGTTGCCTGCGCGCTTGATCATCAGCGAGATGCGGCGGTTGCCGGCGAGATTGGGCTGAATCCAGTCGCGGAAGGGCACCTTCACCACCTTGCTGCCGCTGGTCATCGTGAAGGAGAGACATTTGGCCGAGGTATTGATGCCACTCTGGTCGGGGTTGGTCACCACCGTGGGGGCACCGTCGTCCCAGCATCCACCGCGGCTGCCAAGGTCGTAGGTTTCACCGTCCCAGAGCACTGTCTGGGCGAAAGTTGCCATAGACGACAACATCAGACATGAGAGTAAAAGTTGTTTTTTCATAAAGCTAAGTTTTAATATTGATTGATTTTTATGTTGGCTATGGTCGTCGTGCCACCATAGTTGTTCATGCTCCAGCAGTTCTGGTCTATGCCGTAGAGGCGGCTCGTATAGGCCACGGTGTCGTTGATATATACCACGCACACGCTGTTGTCGGTGTAGAGGGTCACCCGGTAGGTGTTGTCGGCTGGGCGATTGAACATGTAGCTGTCGGCACCGGCTATGAATCCCTTGCCCGCCGGGCCCTCTTCCTCCAGGTTGATCTTGCGTCGGCTGTCGCTCTCGGGGTTCACCACGAGCGAGTAATACTTCTCCGAGTCGGAGCCGCGCACCAGCGAAATGCCAAACTTATCGGTGTTGCCGGCGGTGGTCACGGTGAAGGAGATGCGGTTGTGGCTACCCAGTCGGGCAAAGAGCACATAGCTATCTCCTGTCAGCGTGTAGCCGTCCTGCTGCGCCGACACGCCGCTCTCACTCTGTGCTTCGGCTTTCACCTCGGCCGTGAGGCCGTATTTCCGGGCGATGGCGTCCACCTCGCCGAGCGTCAGCGTGCCGTCGGCATGCTGGACGATGCGCGATGCCACCAGGTTGCCGCCCCATTCGGGTGTCTCCGTGGCGCTCACGGCGGTGTTGTCGTTGTTGGCGCGGGTGGGACACCAGCCCCAGATGTATCGGTTGGTGCCGTCGCTGGCCGTCTTGGCGGCATAGAGCGCCCGGCTGTCGAGGTAGCCTTCGTGGTCGTCGGGCCAGAGGCCGGCGTCGCCCGCGGTGCAGGCCTTCAGGCCGTCGAGGGTCTGCGCCTTGAAATATTGCACGCGGCGCACCGAGGCCAGCTGCTCGCTGTAGACCAGATACCACCAGTTGCCCATCTTGAACACGTCGGGGCACTCATACGAGCGGTCCCACATCATGTCCATGAACCGGCCTCGGCTGGTCCAGTTTTGCAGGTCGGGCGAGGTAAACTCGGCCAGGAAGCCCTTGCTGCCGAAGCGCGAGGTGACCAGCATGTGGTAGAGGCCATCGTCGCCCTTGAACACACAGGGGTCGCGGAAATCATAGCGTCCGTAGCCGTAGTCCTCGGGCTTGAGCACAAACGAGGTGTTCTTGGTCCAGGTCTTGAAGTCGGGCGAGGTGGCCATCACCACGGCCTGCGGTGCCTGCGAGGCTGTGGGCTGATAGCGGTTGCCGGTGTAGAACGCATAGTAGAGGTGGTCGGCCTCCGAGTAGACAATGGAGCCGGTGCCCAGCGCGGCATCCTGACTGTCTATGGCGCCGCAGGGAATCTGCAGCCCCATGGAGGTGTAGTGGGCGGCATCGGTGGTGCTCACGCCCCAGATGGGGTGGTAGGTGCCCGTGGGATTGGGCCGCAGGTCGTAGAGATAGAGCACCTTGAAATCGTTGGCCACGGGGTCGAAGAAGGGCATGGGGTCGCCCACGAAGGCACCCTCGGGCTTGTAGTAGGTGTCTTGCGCGTCGGCATCGGTCGACGCGATGAACGAGGTGGCATCCCAACGGCTCTCGTTGAGGCCCCACGTGCCCTCTCCGGGCTGCGGGGTGTACTCGCCCACGAATACCGTGCCGAGGCTCTCCGGGGTGGCCTCCACCTGCTTGCCGGCCAGCGTAATCTGGTCGGCGGCTGTGGCGCCATTGGCGATAAACGGGGTGTTGGCGGGCACCGAGCCCACCTGTCTGAACGCCACGTCGGCCGTTCCGCTGCTCACCGTGTAGCCGCTGTAGACGGCCACCGAGGTGGCATTCAGTTCCGTGGCGGTCACGGTAAAGGGCAGGCAGAGGGCATTCTGGCCGTCGGTCAGGCTGCGGCTCAGCGTCACGGCGTCGGCATGGAAGCCTTCGGGCGCGGCAAAGGGATAGTTCTCGTTGAGCACCAACTGGTTGGTGGACCCACCGGCCACCACATTGAACTCGCCGAAAGGCTCGTCGGCATAGATGAGCAGGTTGGGGTTCACCTGACCGAAGGCGTTGTAGGCATCCTTCGTGGCACATCCGCGCAGGTCTATCGAGGTGGCTTGGGCGGTGAGCTTGGCCGCGAGGGTCTCAAAATCGTTATACACCACCTTCTGCCAGGCGCCGTCGGCATTCTGGCAGTCGCCCTTCATCCATGAGCCGGTGAGGCGCAGTTGTCCGCTGAGTGAGCCGTCGGCGATGGCCGACAGGGCCTGACCGTTCACCTGGGGCAGGTCTTCGATCACGATGTTGTCTATATATACGGCTTCGGCCGAGGCCACGTCGCCCGTCGAGGCGGTGATGGTCATGAGGCCGGGATGGTCGTTGAGCGCGAGGTTGGTCGAGAAATCGAACACCACCTTCTGCCAGCTGCCGCTGCCGCCATACCAGCTCGCCACCTTCTCCCAGTAGCCGGCCGAGCCGTCGGTGGGGTCGGAGAGCTCTATCTTGATATTGGTATTGGTGGGCTTGCGCACCATGAGCGACACCCGTCGGCTACCGTTCATCGAGGGTTTCAGCCAGTCGCGGAAGGGCACCTTCTCCACCTTGCTGCCGTTGGTCATGGTCAACATGAGGCATTGGGCCGACGGATTGATGCCGCCGCGCTCCGGATTGGCCACCACGGTGGGCGTGCCGTCGTCCCAGCATCCTCCGCGAGAGCCGAGCGTCTGGTCTTCGCCGTCCCAGAGAGTGGTCTGGGCGAGGGTGGGGAGGGCTAACGAGAGGAGAGCTATGAGTAGTATATTCTTTTTCATACGCAATGGAGTTGTGGCGGTCGAAGGTGGGACAGATTAGGCGATGTCTCAGGGTGGGCTGATGGGGTGCTATGAGGTCGTTTCACGATTAGTACCTTTTCGTGTCGCCTTTAGTACCTTTTCGCGCTGCGATTAGTACCTTTTCGCGGTGCGATTAGTACCTTTTCGCAAAACAATCTGTATGTAGTCTGTAATTCGTTGAATATCAGGTCGGTGTGTATTTGTTGGTGTGAGGTGTGTCAATACTGGGGCCCGAGGTGAGAGCCGGGCCCCAAGATGATTAGTATTGGCTCACCTGCACATCGCTCACGGTGATGGAGCCACCGTAGTTGTTGATGCTCCAGCAGTTGCGGGCGATGCCGTAGATGCGGTTGGTGTAGCTGCACACGTCGTTGATATACATCACGCACACGCTGTTGTCGGTGTAGATGGTCACGTGGTAGGTGTTGTCGGCGGGTCGGCTGAAGTTATATCCGTCGATGCCGGCAATGAAACCCTTGCCTGCAGAGCCCTCTTCCTCGAAGTTCACTTTACGTGTATTGTCGTTCTCGGGGTTCACAACCATGGTGTAATACTTCTCCGAGTCGGAGCCGCGCACCAGCGAGATGCCAAATTTATCGGTGTTGCCGGCGGTGGTCACGGTGAAGGAGATGCGGTTGTGGCTACCCAGACGGTTGAACAGCGCGTAGGCATCGCCCGTGAGGGCGTAGGTGCCGCTTTGGGCGGAGACGCCGCTCTCGCTCTGGCCCATGAGCTTCACGTCCTGTTGCTGGCCGTACTTGCCGGCAAGCGCGTCGGGCTGTCCGAGGGTGAGCGTACCGTCTTCGTGCTGCACGAGCTTGTAGGCCACGAGGTTTCCGGCCCACTGTGGCTCGTCGGGATAGGCGCCCACGGCCGTGTTGTCCTCACCGGCGCGGGTGGGACACCAGCCCCAGAGGTAGCGGTTGGTGCCGTCGCTGGCCGTCTTGCCGGCATAGAGTCCACGGCTGTCGAGGAATCCCTCGTGGCTGTCGGGCCAGCGGCCGGCGTCGTTGGCGGTGCAGGCCTTGAGCTCGTCGAGGGTCTTACCCTTGAAATACTGCACCCGACGGATGGCCGCATGCTTCTCGCTGTAGACCAGATACCACCAGTCGCCCATCTTGAACACGTCGGGGCACTCGTAGAAGCGGTCCCACATCATGGTCATGAACGTGCCTGCATCGGTCCAGCTCTTCAGGTCGGGCGAGGTGAAGTCGGCAATGGTGCCCTTGCCGTTGCGCGTGGTGGCGATGAGCATGTGGTAGAGTCCGTCGTCGCCCTTGAACACGAAGGGGTCACGGAAATCGTTGTTGCTGTAGCCATAGTCGCCGCCGCGGAGGATGAACGTGCGGTCTTTGGTCCAGGTCTTGAAGTCGGCCGATGTGGCCATCATCACGGCCTGGGCGGCATCTGTCGCCGTGGGCTGATACTTGCCACCCGTGTAGAAGGTGTAGTAGAGGTGGTCGGCCTCATTGTAGATGGTAGAGCCGGTGCCGAGGGCAGCATCCTGCTCCTTTAGTCCGCCGCAGGGAATGAGCTCTCCCAGCGAGGTATAGTTCACGCCGTCGGTGGTGCTCACACCCCAGATGGGGTGGTAGGTGCCGGCCGGGTTGGGCCGGTAGTCCTGCAGATAGAGCACCTTGAAATCCTTGGCCACGGGGTCGAAGAAGGGCATCGGGTCGCCCACGTAGCCGCTGTAGGGCTTGTAGAACGTGGCCTGTATCTGCTCGTCGGAGGAGGCGAAGTAGGTGGTGTTGTCCCAATCTTTCTGTTCCACCACGGCCTCGTCGCTGCCGCAGCTGCACAGGGGGAGCGCCATGAGGGCGGCCAAAGCTATCGTATTGATCATTGTTTTCATCTTGTTGTTACTTTTTCGGTGAGTTGTCCATCAGATAGTTGAATGCGTTGAGGGTCAGAGACGCTATATTCTTGTGATAGTTCTCGGTCACGTCGTCGATGCTGTACCAGTCGTAGCAGCCCGAACCGATGCAGAGAATGCCTCCGCGGGTGGCCGTTGCGGGGAACTCCCAGGCCACGATGGCCCCATCGCCGCCGTAGGCCAGGTCTTGGCCGCCGGTCTCATTGCGCCATGTGGCGTAGTCGGCGTAGCCGCCCCAGTCGCTTCCTATGTGCCACTGCGCCGTGGAGTTGGTAATGCGGTAGCCCTTGTCGACGGTGTATACCGCATTGGGCTCGTCGCTCTTCATCACGAGGTTCTGGAACAATGGGTGCGTGGTGTGGCCCTGGATGAAGAAGCTCCACGGAGAGTTCACGGTCTCGGCGCTGGCCTCTGCCTGGCCCCAGCAGTTGTTGGGCACGGCATCGTTCTTCACGGCGCCTATCTCGGCGGGCATGTTGGTGGCAAAGCGGGTGAAGAGGAATGCACCGCCATTGTTGTAGTAGTTCCTGAGCTGGACAGACGCGCTGAGGGCTTCGGGAGCGCTGTTCTCGAAGGCTGCCTTGCCGTCGACGCCGCCATCCTTGTGGTAGTGCCACCAGATGACCCTGCACTCGCTGAGGTCTACGGTGCCGTTCTTGATGTCGGCAAACGAGGCATAGATGGAGTTGGGGATATTGGCCAGCATCCATTTGCAGGCGGTCTGCTCCTCGATGTTGAGCTGATCCATGCCGGCAGCCAGGCCTACATATACGGCGGTGGGCTTGCCTATCTTAGTGACGGTCACCACATAATCGGTCTTTGCCGTGTTGTTGGTGACGGTGAAGGTCACCGGATGGGTGAAGTCGGTGGGCACGCCGCTATTGGGACTCACCGTGGCATTGTCGCTGATGGCGATGGTCGGGGTGAGCTTGGTCACGTCTACATCCTCGGGGACAAAGACTGAGATGGTGTGGTTGGTCTCGTTGATGACGCCGGTATAGGTGCCGTTAATGATGAACGACTTAATCTTGGCCTCGTCGTGCTTCACCACGATGGTCCAGTTGAGATACACGTCACCATTGGTTACATGCACCACCTGCGGGCTGGTGAGGTTGAGACGGTCGCCGGTTTTCAGGTCGCACTGTGCGCCTTCGCTGAGCGTGATGGCGGTCACCGCCATGTTGTCGGCGGCATAGGTCTCGGGCACCCGCACCGTGATGGTGCGCGTGGCGAGGTCTACGGTTCCGTCGTAGTTGTCGAGGGTCAGCGAGGTGACGGAGCAGTCGCCGCTGAGCATCAGGTCGGAGACCTGACTTTCGCTACATGACGCCAGGGCGAGCACGGCGAAAACAAACAGTATAAGGCTTGAGATTTTCTTCTTCATGATTACCATCCTCCAATGTTTTGTGTGTAGTGTCCGTTAGAAGCGGCTATCTGAGCGTAAGGAATGGGCAGATATTCGTTCTTGTTCTTGGTGAAATGGGCCACGCTGTAGATAGAGCAGTCGTTGGCCTCGTCGGCATAATACTTGTTGAGCACGCTGTCGGCTTCGCCCCATCTCACGAGGTCGAAGAAGCGTTCGCACTCCATGCCCATCTCTAAGCGGCGTTCCATCTTCACGATCTTGAGGGCCTGGGCCTGGTCGTAGGTGCCATCGTAGGTGCTAATGTTGAAGCGTGCGCCGTAGTCGCGCTCGTAGTTGGAAATTATCGAGGTGCTCTGCTTGGCGCGCTTGCGCAGCTGGTTCACCAGGCCGATGGCCTCGTTGATGCGTCCGTCGTTGAGCTGCACGAGGGCCTCGGCACGCTCCAGCAGCACGTCGGCATAGCGGAACACGATGCGGTTCATCGAGTTGCCCCACCAGGAGCCCTTGATAAGGTATCCGCTGGCTGGGTCTACGTTCTGCTTCAGGGTGACGTAGTAGCCATAGAGACCGTTGGAACGGCTCCACGTGGCACTTTCGTCCATCATGTAGGTCTTGTTGAACTCGTAGGGGAAGCCCGGCATGCCCACCGTGAGGAAGAGACGCGGGTCGGCGTAGTCCTTCGATGTGCTGTAGTCGTTCTGGTTGAATGTGTCGATGTAGGGAAGTCCGTTGGCATCGGTACGATAGGCATTCACGAGGTTCTGACTCGGTTTGTAGAAGTCGCAACCGCCGTCGGTCACACCCGGAATGTTGGGCACGATGAGGCCGTAGCTCCAGTTGAGGTTGCCGTAGGTGGTGCCGTCGTTCTGCGAATACTGCATGGCCCAGATGCTTTCCACGCCGTTCTCATACTGCGGTTCGGGGCGGAAGTTGTTGTGGAAATCGGTCTCGAGGCCGAATCCGCCGGCGTTGTAGATGGCCGGGTCGCTATATTCCACCACCTTCTCCAGGTCGCTCTTGTTGATGCTTGTCACGGCATTGGTCGTGGCGTCGTCCTGATGGTAGGCCTTGTAGAGATACACCTTGGTGAGGAACGCGGCCGCGGCGGCCTTCGAGGGGCGTCCCTTGTCGGCCTGCTTCACAGGTAGGTTGTTGTAGGCCTCGGTGAGATCGTCTATGATTTTCTGCCAACCCTCATCATTGCTGAACTCTCGGTTGTCGAGGTTGTTGTATTCCTCGGTGGTGAGATTCTCATTGGTCACGAAGGGAATGTTCTTGTAGAGGCGCTTCAGCAGGAAGTGGCCGTAGGCGCGCAGATACTTCATCTCTGCCAGACGCTGGGCCTTGAGCGGATAGGTGGCCTCGTCGGTCTGGTCGAGCAGGGCAATGGCGGTGTTCACACGCGATATGCAATTGTAGAGGCGCTGCCACATGTCGCTGATGTTCCAGTTGGTGGTCAGGATGCCTTGGGATATTTCCAGCTGGTGGAACACGTCGCCGTCGCTGGTGCCGTTGCCGCCCTTATAGGCGTCGTCGCTGCGTACATCGAAGTTCCACATGGAGAAAGAGGAGTTGATATCCTCGGCAGAGATCCACACGGCATAGGCAGAAATCACGAGATTGTCGACGTACTCAGGGTCCTTCACCTCCTCGTCACTCAGGGTGCCTTGTGGTCTCTGGTTGTCCAGAAAGTCGGAGCAACTACCAAACAGCAGCGTCAGTAGCAGGGCATATATAATCTTTTTCATTGTGTTTCCTTGTTTTTAGAATGTGACGTTAATACCAAACGTTAAGTTAAGAGGGATGGGATATCCGTAGTTGGGGTTCTCCGGGTCGAGTCCGGTGAAGCTCTTGCTCTTGATGGTGAGCAGGTTCTGTGCGCTGAAATACATGCGCAGGCGCTGCATGAGGAGCTTCTCGGCCACCTTCTTGGGAAAGTTGTAGCCCAGCTGGATGGTGCGGAGCTTAAGGAACGAGCCGTTCTCCACCCAGTAGGAAGACACACGCTTCTCGTTGTTGTTGTCCGACAGGGTGAGCGCGGGGATATCGCTTCCTTGGTTGGTGAGACTCCAGGCGTCGAGCAGGCGGCTTCCCTTGTTGAGGAATCCGATGTTGAGGCCTGCCCAGATGTCGGTCTCCTTCTTCAGGTCGGAGATGATGTCTACGCCCTGCACGCCCTGCCAGAACATGGTGAGGTCGAAATTCTTATACTCCAGGTAGATATTGAAACCGTAGGAGAAGTCAGGCACGGGGTTGTAGATCCAGTCTTGGTCGGCCTCGGTGATGACATTGTCGTCGTTGAGGTCACGATAGCGTATGCGACCGAGGCCTGCACCCTCCTGCACGGCATGGTTGTCAATATCCTCCTGGCTCTTGAAGATGCCGTCGGCGATATAGCCCACCTGGGCGCCCATGGGGTGACCGATGACGCTCTTCACGCCATTGCCGCCGAAAGTGCCGTTGGCAGCCACCGTGGCGGGCAACTTGGTGATCTTGTTGCGATAGGTGCCGATGTTGCCGGTGAAGTCGTATTTCAGGCCGTAGCTGGTCTTGTTGCGGTAGCCAATGTTGAATTCCACACCGCGGTTCTCCATCTCTCCGGCGTTGATCCACTGGGTGCTGCCTTCGCCCATGGCCGCAATGCCGGCCATCTGGACGAGGATGTCCTTGGTCTTCTTATAATACCAGTCGAAGGTGCCGTAGAGCGTGTTGTTGAAGAAGGCATAGTCGAGACCGAGGTTGGTCTGAGTGGTGGTCTCCCACTTGATGTTGTCGTTGCCAATCTGGTTGCGCTTGAAGCCCGACTGAAGGGTCTGGCCGCCGTTGGTTCCTGCGATGTCGTAGGACGTGCCGTAGCTCTGGCCACCATTCTCGATAGCTCCATAGTTGCTCACGTAGATGGTGTAGCGGGCGATATTGGATATCTCCTGGTTACCGGTCTGTCCCCATGAGGCGCGCAGCTTGAGGTCGTCGATCCAGGAAGCCTTCTTCAGGAAGTTCTCCTGATTGATGCGCCAGCCGAGCGTAACGGCGGGGAAGGTGGCATAGCGGTTGTTCTTGCCGAAGCGGGAAGAGCCGTCATGACGGATGGTGAACGAGGCAAGATACTTGTCGGCGTAGTTATAGTTGAGCTTTCCAAAGTAGGAAATGAGCGAGTAGCCGGAGCCGCTGCCGTAGCTCTGGGCCGTGCCGGTACCGGCATCGGGCCACATATAGTCGGGCGAAAGGATGATATAGTCTTCCTTATAGGCCGAAAACCAGGCGTCGTCCTCGCGGTTCACCTCCATACCGAGCATGGTGTCGAAGTGATTCTGCCCAGCCGAGAAGTTGTAGGTGGCCACGGCGTTCCACATCCACTTGGTCCAATGCTCCTGCTTGGGCTCCACGGCGTTCTTGCTGTTGGCTACGTTGCCCTCGGTGACAGGGTAGGTAAAGATGCGCTGCATCTTCTGGGCGTAGTCGAGACCGAAGGTGGAACGGAGGTTGAAGCCCTTGAACGGGCTCAGGTTCACGTAGGCATCGCCGAACGCGCGCCAGTAGGTGTAGCGGTTGTCGCTATTGCGGTTGAGACGGGCCACGGGGTTCTCGCGGTCGGGATAGCCGCCCACAGGACCGGCATACTCGCCTGTTGTGGTATAGACGGGGAGCGAGGGGTTGAACTGCAAAGCATTCTGCAGGAAGCCGCCAGGCGACTGCACTTCGGAGGTGCGGTTGAGCGTGAAGTGCTCGCCGATGGTGAGAATGTTCTTCACCAGATTGTACTCGGAGTTCATGCGGGCCGAGAAACGGTTGAAGTCGGTGGTCTTGATGATGCCGAGATTCTTGTAATAGCCCAGCGAGAAGAAGGAAGTGCCCTTCTCCGAGCCGTTGCTCACGGCCACGTTGTACTGCTGCACGAGACCGGTACGGGTGGTCTGGTCGAACCAGTCGGTGTCGGCCGCAGGAGTAGTACCCGCTGCGTCGAGATACTTAGCCATGGAAATGCTGTTGAGCACGGGGTAGCCCTGAGCGTTGTACCCCCAATTGTAACGATAACCCAGGCCATTGGTGTTGGGGTCCATGTTGTCGTTCACGTAGGCCTGCCACATCACCTGTCCGTATTCCTTGGCATTGAGCACATCCATCTTGTGGGCATAGAGCGATGCCGACACCGAGGCGTCGACGTTGACATTAATCTTTCCGGCCTTGCCCTTCTTGGTGGTGATGATGATTACGCCGTTGGCGGCACGGCTACCATAGATAGAGGCCGAGGCGGCATCCTTCAGAATCTGGATGCTCTCGATGTCGTTGCCATTGAGTTCATGCATGCCAGCCTTGGTGGGCACGCCATCGATGATGTAGAGTGGGTCGTTGTTGTTGAGGGTTCCAATACCGCGGATGCGGACGGTGGACTGTCCCGAGGGATTACCATCGGCCGAGATGTTCATTCCCGGCACACGCCCCTGCAGGGCCTTGATGGGGTTGTTCTCGTTTTGTTTGGCAATCTCGCTGACGCTTACCACCGATACGGCACCGGTGAGGTCGGCCTTACGCTCGGTGGTGTAGCCTGTCACCACAATTTCGTCGAGGGTGGAATTGTCTTCCTCCAGCGTAATCTTCATGTCGGACTGGGCGGGGAGGCTCACAGATTTGTATCCAATGTAGGATATGGCAATCGTTGCACCGCGTTTGACAGATAGTTTGAACTGACCATCCAAGTCGGTAACCGTGCGGTTGTCTGTGCCGCTTTCCTGGACCGTAGCGCCGATGACAGACTCGCCGTTCGTGTCGAGGATGGTACCGCTGATGTCCACCTTCTGCGCGTTAGCTATCGCGCAGACACAGATGAGCGTAAAACTCATAATGAGTCTTCTTAGGTTTTCCATCTAATAATGTTGTTAGTTGTTAGTATTGTCGGTTTTTAACTGTGGCAAAGATAGGACATATCAAAAAACGTAGCCCATAAATAACGTTCATGGGCTACAACAAATGTTTCTTGCAACAATAGTTGAGGAAATGATAGAAAATGTTGAGTATGGAACTCAGCGGAGGCAGACGTCTGGAAAATCAGTTCCTGACGTCGTTGGGATACATGCCATACTGCTGTTTGAAGCAGGTGGTGAAATAAGACGGGGTGGCAAAGCCCACCTCGTAGGCAATCTGCGAAATGGTCATGTTGGTGGTCTTGAGCAACTGCCGGCCACGCTCCAGGCGGGCCAGACGGAGCAGCTCCACGGGGGTGGAACCGGTGAGGGCCTTCACCTTGCGGTAGAGCTGGACGCGGCCCAGGCCTATCTTTTCGCCGAGGTCGTCCATCTTGAGATGAGGGTTCGACATGTTTTCCTGGATGGCCTGGCGTATGGTTTCGATGAGCACTTGGTCGTGGCTGCTGAGCTGCGGCTGCTCTTCGGACTTCTCGGTAGGCGCGCTGGCAAAAATGTTGCGCAGCAGCTGGCGGCCCTTGAGCAGGTTATCGATGCGTGCCAACAGCAGACGACTGTTGAAAGGCTTGGTGATATAGGCGTCGGCACCGTGCTCATAGCCTTCGATTTCCTGCGATTCCAGGGTGCGGGCGGTGAGCAAGATTACAGGAATGTGGCAGGTGGAAGGGGCGGCTTTCAGTCGGTTACAGAACTCCAGACCATCCATCTCAGGCATCATCACGTCGCTGATGACGAGGTCGGGCACGGTATCCATGGCGAGGGAGAGCCCGCTTCGGCCGTCGGAAGCCTCCAAGACCTGGAACGAGGCGGCGAGAACAGAGTGTAGATAGCTCCTCATCTCATGGTTGTCGTCTACGACAAGGATGATGGACTTGCTGCCATCGCCGTCGGAATCCACCAGTTTAGCTTTTGCGTTCTCCTGTCGGTCGTTGCTATTGACATACTGCAGCACCAGCGATTCCACTTCGGGGGCAGAGATGGGGACTGGGGATAGGGGTGTGTCGGCAGCGCATTCCTGTTGACGGGGCAGCAGGATGGTGAAAGTGGTGCCCTGTCCCTTCTCGCTCTCTACCGTCACATGACCATGGTGCAACTCGGTGAACGACTTGACCAGAGCCAGTCCGATGCCTGTTCCGCCTACGGCATCCTTGGCCTGGAAGAACTGCTCGAACACACGGGGTACATCTTCTTTGTCCATGCCCACGCCGGTGTCGGCCACTTTGAGGCATAAATGGTCGGCGTCGGGACAACTCAGCGAGGTGATGATGCTCTTGCCTTCGGGGGTATATTTGATGGCATTGCTCAGCAGGTTAGAGGCGATACGCATCACTTTTTCCTGGTCGGCCACGATATCTAAATCTATTCCTTCGTCGGTCTGTAGGCTGATATCGATCTGCTTTATCTTGGCTGTCGACTGGTATGCGTCTACCATTGACCCGATGAGATCTTTGAGATTGAAGGCAGAGAGGCGCAGGGTCATCTTGCCCTCCTCGCTCTTGCGCACATCCATGATGTCGTTGACAAGTTTGGAGAGGATATGCACATTGTCTACGGCAACCTGCAATCGTTTCAGGTCGTCGCCCTTGACGTTGCCATCGAGGATGGTTGTTTCCAGCGGATCCTCGATGAGCGTGAGGGGCGTGCGGAACTCGTGGCTGATGTTGGTGAACAGATTCAGACGGTAGTCAGACACTTCCCTGATCTTGTGGTTGGCCTTCACCTTCATGATGTAGGCCCTGTAAATGGCCACGATGGCTGCAATGAGCAGTATCAGGAGTACGGAGAACGTGATGATGAGGTGGCGCTGGCTATAGGACATGGCCACATAATGGTCTATCGACTGATACACATGGTCGAGGTTCTCAGCCTGACGGGCGAGCTCTTCGTTTTGCAAGGCGGCCAGTTCGGCTGTCTCTCGAGTGACGACGGACGACTTGAGGTAGTTCATGCGCTGGTAGGGCTTGTGCAGAAGAATGCTCATAGCCAGACTGACAATGGATTCGCCGCGGGTGGGATAGATGAAAGAACCGGTGAGGAAACCCTTGCGCACATCGTCGATACCCTCGTTGGGACCGGGCAATCCGTCGATACCCACAAACAGGATGCCCCGTTCCTGCCCTCTGGCCTTGGCTGCTCGATAAGCGCCCATGGCCAGCGCGTCGTTGTGGCCAAATATGCAATCGATGTGCTTGCCTTGGTCCAGCAGTTGGCCGACGATACGTTCCACCACCTTGGGCTCCCATTGTCCGTCGTGGGTGATGACCTCAATATCGGGGTGTTGGCTCATGGCCTGCATGAAGCCCTGATGTCGTTCGATGACCGGTGAAGAGCCGCGCTTGCCCGTTACCTCAAGCACGGTGCCGCGGTTTTCGAGTCTGGTGGCGATAAACTCGCCCATGATTTTCCCCACTTCCACATTGTCCGACCCGATATATGCCGTGAAATTGGGTGAGTCGGTGCGGCGGTCGTAGAGCACCACGGGTATGCCGCTCTTGAAAGCACGGTCTACAGCGGGGGTGACGGTCTCGATATCGTTGGGCGCCACCACCAAAAGGTCGACCTTCTGACGGACGAAGGAGTCGATCTGTGCCACCTGCCGCTGTCCATTGTTGTCGGCCGAGGCGATGGCGATGTCTACATTATTATATTGGTATTGTCCTATCCTGATTTCCCGGTTCACCTTCTGGCGCCATCCGTCGTTGCTGCATTGCGACACGCCGATGACATAACTCTTCGGCCTACTGCACGAGCAGAAGAGACAAACAATGGTGAGAACCAGAAAAGATATAGGTCTGTGCATGAGCAAATACTTGTTTTGCAAAGATAAATCTTTTTGCCTTTATTCCATGACTATAGCCTCGTTTTTTTGGGGGATGGTGGCGGAGGAAGGCGTACAGGCTATTTCACGACAAACTTTCTACCCTTCACGGTGTAGACGCCGCGTGGCAATCCTTGAGTCGCGCGGTGGTAGGGCGTCTGATGTTTCACCTCGCTGCCGGCGAGGCTATATACATTGACCATTTGGATGGGGTCTTCCTCACTGACGGTGGCGATGCCGGTGGTGCCTACACCAGTGGTGAGTCGGCTCACGATGGTGAGCCCATCGGCAAATACTTCCACGTCGTTGGCCGTGGCATCGTTGGCGAACACGCGCAGGCTGAAGGCGTAGGTGTCGTTGATGAACACATCGAGGATGGAGTGATCGAGGAACACATCGAGTTTCAGCGTACTGCCAACGGAGGGCCTTGTGGGCAAAGTGCTCACATATTTGCCGTCGAATATGCCGCCGTCGTTCACCTTACGGTCGATGCCCGAGAGGTCTACGGTCACCTCGTTGGTGCTTGGCGTATAGTAGATTTTGGCCATTTGAGTGCCCGATTTGAGGAAATTGAGACCGAAAGCCGATGTGCCGACGGTGAATTCGCCCGTCACCTGCCATAGTCTTCCGCTCACGCCGTCGAGTTTCTGTACCCCGTTGAGTTGCAGATTGGTCAGCGTTGTGGCGGAGGAACCGGCGTTGAGCGTCACGGCTGGCTTCTGGATGAGCGAGCCGTCGCTGGCCAATGTCACCTCGCGTGGCAGGCTATAGGTGTGTGCCCAGCCCATGGTGTAGTTGTCTGTGGCGCCGAGTTTATCGGGCACAATACCCATGAGGATGGTTTTGCCGTCCTTCTGCGTGATGCTCGGAGAGAGCAATCCGAAGCCCTGCTTACTCATGCCATCGAGTTCGAGCTGCCGCGGTGTGGTATTGTCGGGCGTGAATGTACCGTCGGCACCTATGGTTCCTACCCAATAGAGCGTCACCGTGCCCTTGCCAGTACCTATTGGTGTGGCAGTCACGAGCCACTTATTGCCCACCGGGGTCACGGTGGGCATCTCCCAGAAGGTGCCCGCGGTGGTGGCGTTGGTACCCTGGAAGAAAATGCTTCCGTCGTTGGTCCACGTGCCGTTCACATATTTGTGGAGTGTCATGGCGCCCACGCCATTCTTCGACGTGCCCACCACGATGTAGCGATTGCCGCACGACTCAAACGCGTAAGGGTCGCGGAAGTCGTCGCTCAAGCCCGCCGGACGGCCGTCGATAATGACGCCCTGCTTGGTCCAGGAGATGAGGTTATTATCGTTGGGCTTAGCTTCGACGATACGGGCGCGGGCATTGTCTACGCCCGTATAGATGATATGGGGCTGCCCCGACACCGCCATTAAGGCTCCGCTCCAGCATCCTTTGAGGTCGTAGGGCTCGCCTGGAGCCAGCGCGATGGGGTCTTCCTGCCAGTGGAGCAGGTCGGTCGAGGTGAGATGTCCCCAGTGGAGTCGGGCCATATAGGGGCCATTGGCATTCTTTTGGAAGAAGATGTGCCACAGTCCGTTATACCAAGTGAGTCCGTGGCTCTCGTTTGTCCAGTTGGATGCAGGCATGCCGTGGAGCTGCGGACGGTAGATGTCGTTGGCAAACCGGGTTGCTGGGATGGACAAATCAGCGGCTGCGGTGGTGCCGGTAAGCTGAGTTCCGGAGAGAATGCTGTTGTAGATGTCGAAGTTATCGATAAGACCATTGAACGTGTTGATATCGAAAACGCCGAAGGCCTTGAGTTCATTGGCCGACTTCCCAATGTAGAGCGTCTTTCCTCCTCGTGACAACGGATAGGCCATGTTGACCATCCCCACCTGCGTGCCGTTGTTGTAGAGATAGAGGCGGCGCCCGTTGCGCATGGCCACCAGGTGGTTCCAGCCATAGCATGGCATCTTGCCAGTGGCCGTGCAGACGGTTTCCCATCCGCTGGCATAGCAGCGGAATCGATAGTCGCCCTGCGAACTCAGTTCGAAAGCGAAGCCAGTCTTGGCTCCATCGTCGATGTTGCCGACGATGGTGGCGTAGGTTGGCGTGGTCTCTGCCTCGCTGATATTCATCATGGGATAGGTCTCGGGAGCACACCAGAGCGACATAGAGAATGCGGTAGAATCTATCTGCGTGGGCTCCATTGTGGCAGTGGCGTAGGTGGAATAGCCGTCGGTGCGGAAGGCTTTTCCCTGTGCTCCGTCGACAAACTCCAGGGCTTTCACGCCGTATGAGATCAGGGCGTCGGAACCATCGAGGCCCAGGCTGATGACCTGAGCGTGGGCCGAGGATGCTCCGAGGAGCAGTATCGCGGCAAAAATATGGTTTTTCATCTTGAGTTTCATCATCTGTATGTTGTTAAATATGGTCTTATCTAATTGATATAACGGGAGTTTGATGAAAAATGTTATTCCTTGTCCGTGGAATCTTTCCGTTGGATGGGAAAGGTCTTTTCATCAAACTCCCGTGTGGGTGGACTACCGATTATTTGCTCAGGTAGCCGATACAGTTCTTGGTGAGCAGCTCCATGTTGCTCTGATAGCTATTGACGGATCCGTTCTCATCCCATTCGTAAGCACTCAGGCCGATGGCCAGGATGCGTCCAGGAATATCTGTTGTCGGGTTGAAATCGATGATGCCGGCGCAGCAATAGTCTGCCACATGCCCCCAGGTGCCCAGCACGGTGCAGTTAGTGTACTGCTGATAGGCGTCTACCACGTCGTGGGCGGTCGGCACCAGGTCACGCAACCCGTAGGAATTGAGGTCCCACATGCAGTTGTGGTCTTCGCGGAAGCCAGGGCCTTCGAGTCCGAAACTCTCGTGGCCGAAGTCCATGTTGGTTGTCATGCCGGCATAGATGTCGTGCTTGCGGTGGTCATAAGGCTTGTCCTGGTCGCAGCCGATGTTGCCGTTTACCGTCCAGTTGTCAGTGCCTTGTCCGCCTTGTCCCGAGGAGAAGATGTGGGGACCAAACTTCTCGTCGATGCGTCCGAGGGCCACGGTGAGCTGTGTGGCGTGCTTGGTGAGCAGGAGATTGCCGCCGTCTTTCACATACTGGGTGAGTATTCCGATGACCTTGTCGCTCACCATATTGGCCGGCAGTTTCTGCCATCCCATGTCGATGCCCACGCGGTCGATCTGTATCCACACCACGTTGTACTCGTCGGGATAGAGCGTCGAGAGTGTGCCGGGGGTGAGGATGGCCCCGTCGGGATAGGTGGCGTGGAACCACTGGGCGGCCGCTTTCTCGTCGTCGTCCTCGATAGCGTCTATCGATTCGGCCGTGATGAGCATGGCGGGCTTGGCGTTGGCCTCGTATTGGATGTTCTGTTTAAGCGATTGTCCCTCAGACACACGGCCGTCGCCATACTTCGCCTTCACCGTGTACCAGAGGTCGGTGTTTACCGCCACGTGGCGGTCGAGATAGGAAGTGACGATGCTGTCGAAGTTGGCCACGAGGGTGTTGTTCTTCAGTATCTGCACGCCCGAGGCGTTGGCGGGGTTGGTCCAGTTGAGCGTGACGTTGCGACCATCGACTGTTGAGGTGAGGGCCGATACTGGGTCGGAAGTCACTGCCTCGGGAATCTCAACATCCGAACAGGATGTGAGCCCCAGACAGACAGTCAACATACTGATGAAACTTAATAATATCTTTTTCATATCAAATGATGAATTAAGCGTGATGAATGGTGAATTATTTATAGAGTCCGTGAGAATTGTCTACTTCAGACACGGGAACAGGGAGGTAAACCTCGTTTTCGCCGAGCGACGCTCCATCGTAATAGGTGCGGAGCTTGGCCTCGCTCTTCATATAATTGTTCACAGTCGATACCACATTTCCCCAGCGCACGAGATCGAACCAGCGGTTGCCCTCCATGGCCAGTTCCAGTCGGCGCTCCATGCGCACGGCCTTGCGGGCATAGTCTTGGGTCCAACCGGTGGCGGGATAGAGGCCTACGGTGTAGAAAGCCTTGTTGGGATCGAGGTCCACCGGAGCATATTTGGCATCCACGCTGCGGGCTGCCTTCTGGCGCACCTGATTGATAAGGCTGCGGGCATCGTCCAGATTCTGGTTAAGTTCAATCTCTGCCTCGGCCTTGAGCAACAGGACGTCGGCATAGCGAATAAGGTTGAAGTTCAGGCCAGAGGCACCCCAAGGGAATCCCTGCACCATGTCAGGCGACGATGGGTCGATGAGTCCTTTCTTGCCGCTATACTCGCCATACACGTCGTAGGCACGGCACCAGCCCTTGGTGTAGAGGTGTCCGCGGAACGGAAAACCGATGCGTCCCACCGTGAAGTCGACACGCGGGTCGATGTTGCCCTCGTAGGTCTCGCTCACATTCTCTGCCGGAGCATCCCCGTTGAGGTAGGGCAGACCGTTGTCGTCGGTCTTGAAGGCATTGACAAGGTTCTGGCTTCCGAGGAAGAAATCGTCGCCGTTGCCAAAGAGATTGCCGTCGCTGTAGGTGGTATTGAGCAGGTTGTTGTAGTTGATGTGGGCATTGTTGTTGGCCGTGGAGAACTGAATGGCGAGGATGGCTTCCTTCTTATTGTTGAAGGCGAGCTTGCTCATGTCGCCGTAGTTGTCGTAGAGGGCATACTTTCCACTATTGATTACGGCATCGCTGTAGGTGATGACGCCCGCCCAATCAGCGGTCTGTGCACACACCTTGGCCATCAATGCGGCAGCCACATACTTGTTGAATCGGCCGGCCTGCGCCTGCGATTTGGGCAGAGCGCTATAGGCTTCCTTCAGGTCTTGCTTAATCTTGTCGTAGATTTCGGCCTTGGTGAACTCAGAAGTAGTCTTTCCGTTGGGGTCTTCGGTCTCGTCGAAGTAGGCAATATTCTTAAAGACGCGGTTCAGGTCGAAGTAGAACCATGCCCTCAGTGTCTTGAGTTCGCCGAGCAAAGCGGCCTTGTCCTGCAGGTTAGAGTTCTCTATAGCATTCATCGCCTTGTGCACACGACTGATGGCGTAGTAGTTGTTCTCCCACTTGAAAAGGCATGTAGCGTTGTCGGAATTGATGTTGTTGATTTCCAACTGATGGATATTGGCCTCCATTGAGACACCTCCACCGCCTTTGTAGGCATCGTCGCTGCGCACGTCCATCACCCAGTTGGTGATAGGTCCGGCAAAGCTTTCGTTGTTTCCGAAGAAGTGGCATTCGAGTCCGGCGTAGGCCGAGGCCATGAGTGCACTTACGGCTGTAGTGTCAATCTGCTCCCCGGTAATCTGCCCTTGGGGCTTCAGGTCGAGCATGTCGCTGCATGACACTGTTCCCATGGTGAGGCAAACCATCGCCGTACCCATGAATATCTTGTTGAATATTGATTTCATAGTCTTTTCTGTTTTTAGTTTTTTGTCTGATGCTTGATGTTTCTTGACCTTGGCTTAGCTTAGAACGTGAGGTTCACGCCCAGGGTGAAGGTTCTCGAACGGGGGTAGGGACCTATGTCAATTCGTGAGCCATAGCCGCCGAGGGGCACCTCTGGGTCGAGCCCACTGTAGCCTGTAATGGTGAACACATTCTCCATCTGGCCATAGATGCTCAGTGCCGTGGCATGCAGAGCCTTCAGTGCAGGGGCTGGGAAACGGTAGGAGAGCTTGATGTATTTCATCTTCAGATAGCTGCCATCTTCCAGATAATAGTTGCTCATGCGCATTTCATTGTTGTTGTCTACCACCGAGAGGGCAGGTATGGTGGAGCCGGTATTGGTGGTGCTCCAGGCATTGAGGATGTCGGCGCTGCGGTTGGTACTCGTGCCGCCGTAGCTCATGAAGAGCAGCTGTCGCTTGGTGGTGTTGTAGATGTCGAAGCCAAATTCACCCGAGAAGAACGTGCTCAACGTCCAGTTCTTGTAGTTCAGGTCGAGGTTCAGACCCAGGGAGAGGTCGGGGTTGGGGTCGCCGAGGATGGTGCGGTCGGCCTCGTTGATGGTGCCGTTGCCGTCGAGGTCACGGAAGATCATGCGGCCTACGCCCTTGCCTTCCTGTGTGGCATGGTTGGCCACCTGCTCCTCTGTCTGGAAGATTCCGTCGTACACATAGCCATAGTACACGCCCATGGGCTGACCTTCGATGAGGCGATAGTCGCCGCCGATGGTGGTCACGAAGTCGTTGAGCTTCTTCACCTTGTTCTTATACTGCGATACATTGAGGCTGCCGTCCCAGCTGAATTCGCCGTATTGGGGCGAGTGATAACCGAGGTTGAGTTCCCATCCGTGGTTCTCCATGTCGCCGGTGTTCATCCACATGGCTGCATTCTCTCCTG
This sequence comes from Prevotella sp. UBA1705, assembly GCA_002317385.1. Classification (GTDB taxonomy): domain Bacteria; phylum Bacteroidota; class Bacteroidia; order Bacteroidales; family Bacteroidaceae; genus Prevotella. Next base: position 24,354 of record DCJH01000046.1, read on the forward strand.
CTACGGCCAGTGTCGGCGGAACGGTGAGCATATCGTGGGTGTTCTTCCAGTAGTAGTCGAATGTCAGGGAGAGTGCCTGGTCGAAGAAACTGGCATCGAAACCGATGTTGGTCTGGGTCGTAGTCTCCCACTTGAGGTCCTTGTTTCCTGTGGCGGCGGCCTTTAGACCGGCCATCGTCTGATTGTTGGTGCCGTTGAGATCGTAGGCTCCGTTGCCCTGGTCGTAGGCATAGGTGGTGTAGGAAGCGTAGTTGTTCGAGATGGCGGAGTTGCCGTTCTGTCCCCATGCTGCACGCAGTTTCAGGTCGTTTACCACCTTGTTCTTCGGGAAAAACTTCTCCTCAGAGATGCGCCAGGCAGCACTGAAGGCGGGGAATATGCCCAAGTTGTTGTCCTTATAGAGGCGGGATGTCTGGTCCCTGCGCAGGGTGGCGGAGAGCAGATAGCGGTCCATGAAGTTGTAATCCACCTTTCCAAAGAGTGAGAACAGTGCCCATTCGGCCTGACCGCCACCATTGGTCTGGGTGCCCTCACCGGCATCGAGCTGCATGTAATCGACGTCTTCGAAGGCATATTGGTTGCGGAAAGCAGATATGTTGTCGTATCTGTACTTGATGGCTTCCGTACCGAAGAGGAAGTTGAAGTGGTGCTTGTCGTTCAGGTCGAGGATATAGTTGGCCGTGTTGGTCCATGTCCAGGTGTCGCCCTCGCCGAAGGCACGGCTGAGGCTTGTCACGTCGGAAGGCTGGGTCTTGCGGTTCAGCGTCTTGTTGTTGAACTGCACATGCTCGTAGCCGAGGTTGCTCTTCAGGGTGAGACCCTTTACGGGATAGACCTCCAGATAGCCGTTGCCAAAGATGCGCCAGCTGGCATTGTCGTTGTCGCGGCCATTGTAGAGCACCTGAACAGGGTTGGCAATGTCGCTCGCGGCGAGTGTCATGGGGTTGGCAAAAGTACCATTGGCTGCATAGACGGGGATGGCGGGATGTTGGCGCATAGCCGTATAGGGAATACCTCTGTCGTCCTGAGTGCCATATCCGCGGTTGTTCCACTGGCTCACCATGAGGTTCTCTCCCACCTTGACAAACTTCGAAATGTTGTAGTCGGAGTTCACGCGGACACTGTAACGACGGAAGAAAGTCTCATTCATCAGACCGTCCTGATTGATGTAATTGCCACTGAACAGCATCGAACCACGCTCAGACGAGTTCTGCACGCTGGCGCTGAGGTTATGGGTCCAGGCTGAGGAGTAGACCTCGTCCTGCCAGTTGGTGTCGGCCACGGGAGTGCCGTCGGAGAGCGTAGACACCAGTTGCGGCGTGTCGCCCGAACCATAGAACGGATGCGAGGGAGCGATACCGGCGTTCTTGTTGGCTGTCCAGTAGGCTTCGCCCCACTTCTGCGCGTTGAGCATGTCGTAGGTCTTGGCCACAGTCTGCAGCGAAGCCGAGTAGTTTACATTCACTGTCAGGCGGTTGCCCTTGCCCTTCTTGGTGGTGATGATGATCACACCGTTGGCGGCGCGGCTACCGTAGATAGAGGCCGAAGAAGCGTCTTTGAGCACTTGAATGCTCTCGATGTCGGCCGGATTGAGGGAGTTGAGATTCTCCGTCGTGGCCACACCATCTATAATATAGAGCGGGTCGTTGCCGTTGATGGTGCTCATGCCGCGCACGCGGATGGAGCTGCTGCCGCTGCCCGGGGCTGCGTCGGTCACGATTTCCACACCGGCGAGCTTGCCCTGCATGGAGCTGAGCATGTTGGGGTCGGCCTCACTCATGGTGCCCTTCATATCCATCACCGACACGGCGCCGGTCAGGTCGGCCTTGCGCTGGGTGGTATAACCGGTCACGATGACCTCGTTCAGGTCGTTGGCATTTTCCTTGAGGGTCACCTTCATGCCCTCGGCGGCAGGCAGTTCTATGGTCTGATAGCCGATGTAGGAGATGACGAGGGTAGCTCCCCGGCTCACATCGAGCTTGAAATGACCATCCATGTCGGTCACCGTGCCATGGGCAGTGCTCTTTTCCATGACTGTGGCGCCGATAACTTCCATACCGGTTTCGTCGACAATGGTACCGCTGGCGTCAAACTTCTGAGCGCTTGCGGCCACACAAACCATGATGAGTATGAAACTCAAAAGGATTCTTTTTAGGTTTTCCATCGAATAATTGTTTATGTTAGTACTTTGGTTTTCTGCTGGCAAAATTAGGGCAAAGATGGGGTAGGAACATAAAAATATCGTTCAACTGACCCTAAATTTTGTTGCAAGTAACATTTTTGGGAACAGATGAACGATAATTGCGAGAATGGGCTAAATCCCTGTTTTTACGGTATTTCTACCCGATAAGTTCGCTCGGACTGATGTTGAATTCGTCTTTGAAACACTTGGTGAAGTAGGAGGGCGAGGTGAATCCCACAGCATAGGCCACCTCGGAGATGGTCTGGTCGGTGGTTTCGAGGAGTTTCTTGCCGCGTTGCAGACGGGCGGTGCGGATGAGTTCCACGGGCGACTGGCCGGTGAGGGCCTTCACCTTGCGGTAGAGTTGCACGCGGCTCAGGCCTATCTCCTCGCCGATGCGCTCCACGTTGAGGTCGGAATCCTGCAGGTTGTTCTGCACGATGTCGCGCAACCGGGCTATGAATATCGTGTCGCGGTCGCCCATCTGTGGGCCGGTTGTGGCACTCAGAGCCACGGAATCCTTGCCTGTAGCGGCTGCGGATGTCTCGCCGTGGGTAAACAACTGGCGCAGCTGCTCACGGATTTTCAGCAGATTGCCGATGCGGGCCTGCAGCACCTTGGCGCTGAACGGCTTGGTGATGTAGGAGTCGGCGCCGGTCTCGTAACCCTCGGCCATCTGGTCGTCGAGCGACCGGGCTGTGAGCAATATCACCGGAATGTGGCTCGTGGCGGTATCCGACTTGAGCAGTCGGGTAAACTCCAGACCGTCCATCACAGGCATCATCACGTCGCAAACCACCATGTCGGGTACGGTCTTGCGCGCCAGACTGAGGCCCGTCTTGCCGTCTACGGCCTCGATGACGTGGTATTCGTCTTTCAGGATAGACCTCAGGTAGGTGCGCACATCATTGTTGTCGTCGATGATGAGTATCTCGGTTTTGTTGTTTTCCTCGGCTGACACCACATCGTCGAGATGCTGCTCCACGTTGACCTCTGCCCCGGCATAGGGGTCGGCCACCACGGCAGCCGCCTGCACTGGCGCCACGCTCTCCTCGACCACGCCCTCCTGGCGCATGGGGAGCTTCACGATGAAGCAGGTGCCGGCGCCCTCTTCGCTCTCCACGCTCACCTCGCCATGGTGCAAATCGGCAAAGGCCTTGACCAGCGCGAGCCCGATGCCCGTGCCGCCCGATGAGCCTTGGGCCTGATAGAAGCGCTCGAAGACGTTGGAGAGGTCGGCTTTGTTGATGCCCACGCCTGTGTCTTTCACGCGCACCACATAGCGGTCGGTCTCGCGGTCGAGTGTGGTGGTGATGGTTCCACCTGCTGGTGTGTATTTCAGGGCGTTGCTCATGAGGTTGAGATAGAGGTGGTTGAGTTTCTCCTCGTCGGCTATCATCGGGGTGTCGCCCGCCACATGGTTTTCCGTGTGGAGCGTGATGTGCTTGCTCTCGGCTGCCGAACTGAAGGCTGTAGACCACTCCTGCAACGCTTCGCCGAGAGAGAACCGTGTGAGGCGGAGCGTCATCTTGCCGTTCTGCACCTTGCGGAAGTCGAGTATCTCGTTCACGAGCTGCATCAGGATACGCACATTGCGTTGCACCATTTGGAGCAATTGTTGTCCGCTGCCCTTCATCTCACCTGATTCAAGAAGCCGGTCCACGGGGTCGGCAATGAGCGTGAGGGGAGTGCGCAGCTCGTGGCTCACGTTGGTAAAGAATGTGAGTTGTGCCTGCGTCATGTCTTTCACTTCGTCGTTCAGGCGCTGCAGCTCATCGTTGCTCTGGGTGAGCTGCATACTGAGTTTGGCTTTGGAGAGATAGGCCCGATAGGTCACGAGGATGGCGACGACGATGATTCCCAGCGCCACGGCCAGCAGCACGATGAACCATCGCTGCATGGTGTACTGGTTGAAATAGGAATCTACCTTCTTATGCATGATGTCGAGGTTGGAGTTCTGGCGCTCCATATCCTTGGCCTCCATCAGCAACAGCTCGGCGTTGTCGCGCGTCACGATGGTGGTGGTGAGTGGCGTCTCACGCTTGAACGGTTGTTTGCGCAGAATCTTCATGGCCAGGCTGATGACCTCCTCGCCCTTGGTGGGGTAGAGATAGGAGGCTTCGAACAGGCCGTCGCGCACGAGTTCGAGTCCGCCGCCCTCGGTGGCCATGGCATCGATGCCCGTGAAGTGCACGTTCTGCCCCAGTCCGTGCTGCTTCAGGGCCACATAGGCGCCCCATGCCATGCGGTCGTTATGGCCAAACACATAGTCGAAATCGTGGGTCTTCTGCAGGATGCGGTTCATGGCCGCAATGGCACTTTCCTCTTTCCAGTTGCCGGGCTCGGAGGCTACCAGCTGCACGCCGGGATAGGCTTTGAGGCCGTCGAGGAATCCGCGGTGGCGCTCGGTGGCCGGCGACGAGCCGTCGAGGCCGCGAATCTCCACCACACGTCCGTGCCCGTTGAGCTGCCGCCCGATAAACTGTCCCATGGTCTTGCCCATGTTGTAGTTGTCACCTCCGATGAAGGCGGTGTATTTGTCGGTGTTCACCTTGCGGTCGTAGAGAATCACGGGAATGCCTTTGTCGTGGGCGCGGATCACGGCTTCAGTGATAGAGGTGTACTGGTTGGGGGCCACAATGAGCAGGTCTACGCCGTCGTCGATAAACTTGTTGATCTGGGCTATCTGCTTCTTGCTATCGTCGTTGGCCGATGCGAGGCGCACCACGAGCGAGTCGTTGAAGTATTCGCTGGTCTTCAACTCGCGGTTGAGCTTATCTCTCCAGATGTCGACACTGCACTGCGACACGCCGATGACATACTTGCGCGGACGCTGGGCACACGACAGCAGCGTCGCGACGATGAGGAGAAGGTATAGCGTTTTCTTCATATCCGATGGGTTACTATGGTTGCAAAGATAAGCAAAAATACGGGGTATCAAAAGAATTCTCTGTTTTTTTGATGCCTCGAAAGTGACCCGGGCCCCAGGCAGGGGCGGGAGAGGGGGATAACAAAAAGGGAACAGCGCACAGGGATATCCCGTGCACTGCTCCTTTGGAAAACTACTGCCAACGGTAGAAACCCTTGCGGCTTCTGTCCGATGTCCACGAAGTGCGCCCTGTGAGCAAGTACCAAGAGGCGTCCTAACGCACCGATGGTATTTACGACTTATCTGTTCGTTGCCTTTCTGGCATGTCCTTCATTGCCCTGAATACGGTGGCGTGGGTGGGCGGCTAATGGTGAGAATTGCTTATGGTCGTTATGTGGATGTTAATTTTGAGAACCGGAATGTCTGTGATTCATGACATCTGCGGTGGGGTGTCTTTTCTGAGAAGCCGGTGAAACCAATCCGAAATCATGTCTTTAACGAGCGACAGAGATGCCCGATGGCCGGCATCCTGCGTGCCTTTGCACTTCTTTTCGACATCTTGTTTAATCTCATATACCTGCCTTTCCATCTTGTTTTGAAGCTCGTCAAAGGAGTGGTATTTCTTCTGGTCGTCTTCTTTCTTCATGGTTCACCGGCTAAATTTTATTGTTCTTTCTCGATGGCAAAGATAGGACATTAGCTCCAAACCCCTTTGGACTATATCGCCAATGTTTTGGATTATGTGGCCAGTTTTTAAAAGTTTTATGGATTATACGGCCATAGTTTTGGTGTAAACGGTTGATAAACAGATGTTTTTATGTTCAACTTGGAGGTGTCGGAAAGTTGGGCGGAAAGATGATATTTTTCTCATGATTCATGTTATTTTCTTCCTCATCCCAGCTTAGTCCATGTGTTTTCGGGAATAATGGTCGGGCAAGGGACGGCCTCGCAGGCTTGAAGAATAGGTCACAGCACACGCGTTTTGCTTTGCAAAACGTAGATAAACAGGCGTTACGCCTTGGGTTATAAACTAAAAATGATTAAATAATCGCGCCAAACTCCCCGTTATTCAGAATAATAGCTTATCTTTGAGAAGATAACCTAATGCACCACCTGCCCATGATTAAGCTGCAACATATCAGGTCGATACTATTCGTTTTGTTCACTCTGTTGACATTCCTGGGTTGCCAACGGCCAGCTTCGGAGGAACATTATTCCGACCGGCAGCGACTCATGCTCGACACCACCGATAACCATACTCAGAACATCGACTCCCTGCAGACGCTCATCAAGAAGTATCGGCAGTCGGGAGAGCGTGCCCGCGAAATGGGCGTATGGGCCGAAGTGGGCCATAGCTATCAGGATGCCAGCCGCTACATGCTGGCCATCAAGGCCCATCGCGAGCAGGCCGAACTGGCCGAAGAGCTGGGCGATACCCTCATGAAGGCCTCGGCACTCAATGACCTGGCGGTGAACTATCGGCGCATGGGACTCTACTACGAGGGGCTCAACTACCACTCGCAGGCCATCGCCCTGAGCGCGCATGCCACGGGAAAAGACCGCCACAAATTCATGAAATGTGAGGCCATAGGCTACAACGGTGCCGGAAACGTCTATCTCGCCATAGGTCATTTCAAGTCGGCCGACAGCATGTTGCGCCGTGCCCTGGCCATAGAGACCAAGCTGGGAAGCCATCTCGGCATGAACGTAGACAACTCTAACCTCGGCATGGTGTTCGAGCGGAGAGGCATGATAGACTCGGCATGGGTCTATTTCAAGCGTTCCTACGAGCACAGCGTGGCCGCCAAGTCGAACACCGGCATGGCCTATTGCCACATGAACTTCGGTAGAATGTATCAGAAGGCCAAGGAATACGACAAGGCCATCACCGAGTTTCAGCTGGCCATGGACGTGGTTCCCAAGGAGCGCGACCTATGGCTGTGGCTCCAGCCCTGTCTTGCCATAGCAGGAGTGAACGTTACAACCAACAACAAAGCGCAGGCAGAGAAGTATCTCGACATGGCCCTGAGCACGGCTAAACGCATCCAGGCCAAGGAATATTTTGGTAAAATCTACAGGCTCTACTCCACCTACTATCGCAACCAAGGCAACTATCAGAGGGCGCTCGACTACTATATCCTGGCCGACGCGGCCGAAGACAGCCTGCTCAGCACCAAGAATCTGTTTGAGATAGAGAGCCTGCAGAGCGAGATAGCCCACAAACAGAGCGAGCGCCGCATGAGGGTGGCCCAGCGGGAGCTGTCGCTGGAGCGCACGGAGAAGTGGCTGCTCATTGCGAGCGTGGTGGCGCTGCTGGCACTGAGTGGACTGCTGTGGTATATAGCACGGGTGCGATTGCGCACCTATCGCATGCAGAAGAACTTCATGCGGGTACGCAACCGGTTCTTCACCAACATCACCCACGAGTTCCGAACGCCCCTCACCGTAATCCTCGGCATGGGCGAAGAGCTGGTTGCGGGCAAGCAGCCGAGCATGGAAAAGCAGCGCTCGGCGGGCGAGATGATCGTGAGACAGGGACGGTCGCTCCTCTCGCTGGTCAACCAGTTGCTCGACATCAGCAAGGTGAGGTCGGAGGTAGGCGAGCCCGAATGGCGCCGCGGCAATGTGGTGCCCTATATTCATATGGTGGTCGAAGGATGCCAGCAGCTCACCAAGGATAAGAATATCACCATGCTCTACGGTCCCAAGGAAAACGAGGTGCAGATGGATGTGGTGCCCGACTACCTCGGAAAGATTCTGAGAAACCTCATTACCAACTCAGTGAAGTTCACTCCTGAGAACGGCAATGTGAGCATCACGTCGCAGACGCGCAATGGCACTCTGGTGCTCATGGTGGCCGACGACGGTGTGGGCATCCAGCCCGAGCACCTGGACCACCTCTTCGAACCGTTCTTCCAGGCCGACAACGACACGGGCAATATCGGCACGGGCGTAGGTCTCTCGCTCGTCCACCAACTGGTGGTAGCCATGAAGGGCGACATCAAGGTGACGAGTGCGGTGGGCAAAGGCACGGTGTTCACTATCACGCTGCCCCTCACCCATGGCAACAGCAACTGGCCATCGTTCGACGATATCAGCATGGCGAAGGCCATAGACGAAGTGAAGCCGGGCGAAGCCTATGGGACTCCCGTCCTCGCGGAGCAGGGTGGGGCAGAGCAGTCGGCGGTGAGCGTGCTGGTGGTAGACGACAATACCGACGTGGCTCGATACATCGGGCGACAGATGCCCAAGGGCTATCGGGTCTACTATGCCACCAACGGCATCGACGGACTGAAGAAGGTGAACGACCTTCTGCCCGACCTCATCATCACCGACCTGATGATGCCGGGCATGGACGGACTGGAACTCTGCCGTCAGGTGCGTGCCGGTCACAGCTCATCGACCATTCCCGTGATCATCATCACGGCCAAGACCACCCAGGAAGACCTCGAAGCCGGATTGCGTGCCGGCGCCAATGCCTACCTCTTCAAGCCGTTCAGTGGCTCGGAGCTGCGCATCAGGATGGACTGGATTCTTACCGAGCGTCGCCTGCTGAAGGAGAAATTCCTCCTCTCGTCCAAGGAACTTGGCGACGTGAAGACCACGCTCTCGCGCGAGGACAAGGAGTTTGTGTCACAGTTCACCAATGCCATCTACGACCAGATGCGCGATACCAATATCGACATCGACGCCTTGGCCATGCGTCTCTGCATGAGCACACGCTCGCTGCGACGCAAGGTTTCCGAGCTCACCGACGACTCGTTGTCCAACTATATCTCCAAGATTCGTGTAGACTACGCCAAGCAACTCCTCAAGCGCAACCCCGAGTTCTCGGTCAACGAGGTGAGCCTCCGATGCGGATTCTCCGACCAATCCTACTTCAGTCGCATCTTCCGCCAGATTGAAGGCGTCTCTCCCGCCCAGTATCGAAAGAATGTAGAGTCGGTGTGATGGGTCGCTTTTTTGCAGCTTAACAAGCCTCTTGCAGCACATCCCCAAGCCTCTCCCCC
>DCJH01000070.1 GCA_002317385.1 Prevotella sp. UBA1705
CTGGCCGATGGCCACATAGATACAATATACCGGTTTGCCTGCCTCGTAGTTGCCTTTCTGGTTGATAATCGTGTCGACGGCTACAGCGGTCTTACCCGTCTGGCGGTCACCGATGATGAGCTCACGCTGTCCGCGACCGATAGGAATCATCGAGTCGACAGCCTTCAAACCTGTCTGCAGAGGCTCTTTCACCGGCTGACGATAGATCACACCGGGGGCCTTGCGGTCCAGGGGCATCTCAAAAGAGGTGGTCAGGTCTATGTCTCCCTTGCCGTCGATGGGCTCACCCAGCGGGTTTACCACACGACCGAGGAAGTTGTCGTTCACTCGGATAGAGGCGATGCGGTGGGTACGTTTCACCGTCTGTCCCTCCTTGATGCCAGCCGTAGGACCGAGAAGAATACAACCTACGTTGTCTTCCTCCAGGTTCATGACGATAGCCATCGTGCCATTCTCAAACTCCAGCAACTCGTTGGCCTCTGAATTACGGAGTCCGTAGATTCGAGCCACACCGTCGCTGACCGTCAGAACGGTACCGACCTCGTCAAACTTTTCATCAGCATTGATACCCTCGAGCTGCTGGAGCAGCACTTCAGATACCTCGCTTGGTTTTATTTTATCTGACATTGTTATAGATTAAACATTAAAGATTAAACAATAATCGATTCTTGCGACATGGTTTCCAAAGCGCCGTGCTGCGGAGGAACCGCATTGTTTATCATCTATTTTCTTATTTCCGCAGTGTGTTGAGAATCGAATTGAGCTTCGATTTCACACTTGCATCCATCCTGTAGGTGTCGTATTCGAGGATGAATCCACCAATGATGTCGGGGTCAACCTCTGTATTAAACTCTACAGTTCCATGAGTCTTACTCTCCACCTTCTGCTTCATCTTCTCCTCAGTCTCGGGAGAAACGGCAACGGCGGTGATCAGTTTACCACGGGTAATATTATTCTGTTGTCGGTAAAGTGTGATATATGAGGCTGCCATCAATTGCAAGGTACTCTCCCTACCCTCCTTGAAGACCAGTTGCATGAAGCGCTTGGTCAGCTCCGAGAGATTGCCTCCGGCTGCTGTCTCAACCAGCGCGAGCTTCTTGTCTTTGGACAACATAGGGTTATCAATGGTAAAGCGGAGCTGCGGAACCTGCAAGTAACTCTGCAGAAGCATCTGCAATTCCTTGTAGACCTCAGACTCTTGCTTCAGCCTCGTGGCACTCTTCAGGAGCGCACGTGCATACCTCACCGATATTACACCTAAATCCATATCACGTTATTTAATATCGTTATTACCATCAACAGTAACATCTGCCAGCAGTTTGTCAATCAATTCCATCTGCTTTTCATCTGTCGAAAGACGCTCACGCATGATCTTCTCCGCAATCTTCACGGAGAGTTCAGCTACCTGAGCACGAATCTCGCGAATGGCTTGCTGCTTCTGTGAGTCGATTTCCGCCTTAGCGTCATCGAGCAAACGAGCACCTTCCTCCTTCGCCTGATTCTGGGCTTTCGCAACAATAGCTTCACGAGTAGCGGTGGCCTCCTTCAAAATCTCGGCCTGCTTCTCACGAGCTTCCTGCAGAATGGATTCTCCTTCTTGTTGTATGTTGGCCAGCCGTTCGTTGGCTTCATGAGCCTTGCGGAGACTATCGTCTATGAAGTTCTTGCGTTCCCTTACCATATTGGTAATGGTTGGGAAGCCCCATTTCCACAGGACAGCAAGAACAATCAGGAAGACTATCGTCATCCAGAATAGCAAGCCGAAACTTGGCATTAATAAATCCATACGCAGCTTTTGCTTTGTTGATTAGATGCAGAGGAAGGCCACAACCACAGCGAACAGTGCAACACCCTCGATAAGAGCTGCTGCAACAATCATGTTGATGAAAATCTTGTTCATAACTTCAGGCTGACGGGCCATGGCATCCATAGCCTGGCCGCCGATGCGACCAATACCCAAACCTGCACCAAGAGTGGCGAGACCAGCGCCAAGACCAGCGCCCAACTTTGCAATGCCGTCTGCGGCAGCAGCCAATAACAATGTTGAAATCATAATTCTGTTGTTTTAATGTTATTATTATTGTTATATTTTTATATTTCGTTTTATTCTCCATGTGCCCTTGCAAGGCCAATGAAGATAGAGCTCAGCATCGTGAACACCATGGCCTGGATAAAGCAAACCATCAGTTCGAGGCACATCATGAACACGCTCATCACCACGCTCAGCGCACTCATACCATAGAATGTGGCTCCACCAACAGCCGCAACCACGAAGATAATGCAGGTCAACGACAACGCAATGGCATGTCCTGCCATCATGTTGGCAAAGAGACGGATCATCAACGCGAACGGTTTGGTGAAGATTCCAACGAATTCTATCAGTGGGATGAGGGGGAAAGCCTTCAACGCCAACGGCACCTCTGGCCAGAAAATCTCCTTCCAATAGTGCTTGGTTCCACTGAACTGGGTAATGATAAAGGTGCAAAGCGCCAGGAAGAAAGTAATGGCAATATTACCCGTTACGTTGCCTCCGCCTGGAGGGAAGGGCACAACGCCCATGATGTTGCAGGTGAAAATGAAGAAGAAGCAGGTCATGAGGTACGGCGTGTACTTCTCATATCCCTCGCCCACTCCGGGTTTAATGATGTTGTCTTCTACATAATCCACCAGCATCTCGATAAATCCGGTGAAGCCACTGGGCGCTGGATCGCTTGCCTTGTGGCGTCTGTACCAGCGCGCCGGAATCAAGATGCAGAGCAAAAGGATTACTGCATCGATGATCATCACAGCTACGGTCTTGGTGATCGAGATGTCCCAGGGACGAACCTCTGCACCATTCTGCAACTCAACAATCTTGCCGGCGTTGTCGCCCTGGGTAGCGATGGCCAGATTGAATGGTCCCTGACGGTAGCCCTTCGCATCTGCTTCCTCCGCGAAATTCCCGGTGCTGAACACATGCCAACCTGTTGAACTCTTGACAATCACAGGCAGATTGATCGTGATATGCTTGTTACCAATCGTCGTAATATGCCAGTCGTATGAGTCTTTGATGTGCTCAACGACCAGCTCCGACGTATTGAGTTTGCCACTGCCTCCCTCAGATGCAAAGGTCGGCAAACTGAGAACAGCGAGCAGCAGCGTACAAACAATCAGTTTGATGTATTTCATTTGAATACGTTTAATGTTTAATTTTCAGTGTAATCACCATCATCAGCACGTACATGGCCATGGTGAACAAGGCGAAAACCTTGGATTCTTCCTTGCTGTCGGATAGGAGAAAGATGTATCCGCCTATCATCGTGAGCAAGATAAGGATACGTACCACCGCTATGATCATGTAGAAATGGGGCAGGTGTTCGGGCGAATGTCTCTTCACCACAGACGCTCCTACGACCCACACTACACCCAAGGACCCTACGACGAAGACTACGAGCGCAATGGCCCAAGGGGAAAGTAGTTCCATCATTCCGTAGCTTGGGTTGAGGGTAAAGATGGGGAGGTGGAGTCTTTCGGACAGGTCTGACCAGTCTGACGGGTCCGAGTTGTCGGACTGGCAGAGCCGTGAGACCGGTGCCTTGCCTTGGCTTCAAGAATGGCGAAGACTATCATCCAGCACAACGTAACCACCAAAGCGGCTATGACAAGCACACGCAAATGGGCTACATTCTGCATGACATTCAAAACCAAGAGCAAGGCCAGCACCAGGCCGGCAAGTACCCATAGTCCTATTTTGTTGACAGTCTTTACCTTCTTTAAATCCATCACACCTCCACGCAAAGGTTCACTTCGTTCTGCTTCACCTCGACAAATCCACCATGGATTTCGAGCGTTACACTTCCCTGACGGTTGGTATAGACCACCTTGCCGTCGGTTAACGAAGAAATGATAGGTGCGTGATTATTCAGAATCTCAAAGCTTCCTACCGTTCCAGGCACGACAACGCTTTCCACGTCACCGTCGTAAACCACCTTCTCTGGGGACACAATTCTTAACTTCAACATAACTTTTGAGTTTTATGAGTGATAAGAATTGGTTATCCCTTGGCTGCTTCCAACAGTTTCTTACCCTTGGCAATAGCGTCCTCGATGGTGCCGACGTTCATGAAGGCCTGCTCGGGCAGGTCGTCTACCTCACCGTTGAGGATAGCGTTGAAGCCCTTGATGGTATCTTCGATGCTCACCATCGCACCGGGAACACCGGTGAACTGTTCGGCCACAGCAAACGGCTGCGAGAGGAATCGCTGCACACGGCGTGCGCGGTTCACCACGAGTTTATCGTCGTCGGAGAGTTCATCCATACCAAGGATGGCGATGATGTCCTGCAATTCGTTATAGTGTTGGAGGGTCTCCTTCACGCGCTGGGCGCACTCATAGTGCTCCTTGCCCACAATCAGCGGGTCGAGAATGCGCGACGTACTGGCCAGAGGATCCACGGCCGGATAGATACCGAGCTCGGTAATCTTACGGTCGAGCACCGTCGTGGCGTCCAAGTGACTGAACGTTGTGGCAGGTGCCGGGTCGGTCAAGTCGTCGGCA
>DCJH01000017.1:0-118007 GCA_002317385.1 Prevotella sp. UBA1705
GGCTTCTTCTTCTGCACACACTTGCGGATAATCATGCGCTGGATACCGGGAATCTGCTCAATGGGCACCTCGATACCGAGGTCTCCACGGGCTATCATAATGCCGTAGCTGGCGTCGATAATCTCGTCGATATTGTCCACACCCTCCTGATTCTCAATCTTCGAGATAATCTTGATGTCGGAGTTGTGGGCATCGAGAATGTCCTGCACGGCCTTCACATCCTCGGCCGAGCGCACGAAGCTATGGGCAATGAAGTCGATATCTTCCTCGATGGCCAGTAGGATATTGGCCCGGTCCTTATCGGTGAGGGCAGGAAGATTGATGTGTTCACCCGGCACATTCACGCTCTTGTGAGACCCGAGCACACCATCGTTGGTCACACGGGTATAGACCGTGGGCCCCACAATGTCGGTTACCTCCATATCGAGCGCGCCATCGTCGAAGAGAATGTTATCGCCCACTTTCACGTCGTTGGCGATATCGGGGAACGAGAGGTTGATGATGTCGTGGCTTGTCTCCATTTCCGGGCGACCAAAAATCTTCACCACGTCGCCCGTCTTATACTCGATGGGCTCCTCTACACCTGTGGTGCGCACCTCGGGGCCCTTGGTATCGATGAGGATTCCGATGTGGGGAGAAACAGTTCTGACATTCTGGATGATATTTCGAATGCCATCGGGGGTGGCATGGGCGGTATTCATGCGGACAACATTCATACCCGCAAAAAACAATTTACGGAGAAAATCAACGTCACATCGGCGATCGCTGATGGAGCAAACAATCTTTGTTTGTTTCATAATACTGGGAATTTTTATCTACTGCAAAGATATAACTAAAAAATGAGAAAGTAGGTAGTAAATAGGGATAAATTTGAAAATGAATAGCCCGCAAATGCGAATGTCTGAACAATATGCAGTTTTACACCGCTCCATAATGATTTTACGGTCATTCCAAGAGCCTGCCGAATGAAACAAAAAACACGTTGCTCCCGTTGGAAGCAACGTGCTTTATATGGATTTTCAGCCCTCTATGTGCACTCACTGAGCACTCGAAGGCATAAGCTATAACTGCCTATCAAAGAAAAGCTAAACTTAGTCTACAAGTTCAAACTTCACCTTTTGCTGACCCACCAGCAAGTAATAGTCGCCGCTTTCCAGCAGACGCTCACCCTTGGCATTGGGGAAGCTCAGGTCTCTCATGGGGTCGATCTCAAACTCGTAGGTCTGAGTCTGACCATGGGCAATGGCTTTCTTCTCGAAGAACTTCAGTTCCTTCATCGGGCGTGAGATGGTAGCCACGGGGTCGCTGATATACCAATGCACTGTCTCCATGCCGTCGCGGTTGCCCGTGTTGGACACATGAATAGTGGCTTTGAGCTTCTCGCCATGGGTGATGCGTGTCTTAGACAGCTGCACGGAGTCGTAAGCGTAGGTAGTGTAGCTCAGTCCGTAACCAAAAGGATAGAGCGGTTCGGAGGGGATATCCCAATATTTGCCCTGTGTGGGGCGTGCCGACTGGCGACGGTTGTAGTGGATTGGAATCTGTCCGGTGGTCAGAGGGAAGGTGATGGCCAACTTGGCCGAGGGATTAACACGACCCGACAGGATTCCTGCCAGAGCGCTACCACCACAGGTTCCGGGCTGCCAAGCCATGACGATACCATCGACAAGCGGTTCCACATCCTTGAGTCCGATGGGGCGACCGGCAGTGATGATGAGGATGATGGGCTTGCCAGCTTCTTTCACGTCCTTCAGGAGTCGCTGCTGATTGGGCATCAGCTCGATGGAAGACATACTTCCGTTCTCACCGCTCCAGCGCGTTTTCTCGCCCAGGAACAGGAAGACCACGTCTGACTGACGGGCTGCATTCACCGCCTCAGAGAAGTCGGTCTCTGCGTTTCCATCCAGATTGCAACCCTTGACATACTGTATTTCGCTGTTGGCAAACTCCTTCTTCAGACCCTCTAAGTAGGTCTCGGCATCCTTGGATGTGGCCTGCGAGAGCCAGGTACCCATGATATTGGCGCTGTCGTTCACCAGCGGACCGATGGCTGCAATGCGCTTGGGATTGGCCATGGGCAGGATGTTGTTCTTGTTTTTCAGCAAGACCATAGTCTCCTCAGCAAACTTCTCGGCCAGCAGTTTGTCCTCGGGGAGCATCAGGCGCTTGTTCTCGGGCACCTTCTTCACGTAGGGACGCTCGAAGAGGCCTAACCTGAATTTCACGCGTAGGATGCGTTTCACAGCATCGTCGAGGCGGGAGATGTCCACCTTGTTCTCCTTGATGAGCTCTGCCAAGTGGGCACGGAACACGCCATCAATCATGTTCATGTCCAAGCCTGCATTGATAGCCAAGCGCGCTGCGTCCTTGGAATCGGCAGCAACACCCTGGCTCACCAGTTGGATAACACCTTCCCAGTCGGATACAATGAGGCCATCGAAGCCCCATTTGTCCTTCAGTATCTCTGTCATGGTGTGGTGGTTGGCTGTGGCCGGAATGCCGTTGATATCGTTGAACGATGCCATGACGGTCTGAGCGCCGGCCTTGACACCCGCCTCATAGGGAGGATAATAGGTTTCCCACAGTGCCTGGTCGGGCACGTCAGTGTACTGATAGTCGCGTCCGCCCTCGCTGCGACTGTAGCCCACAAAGTGCTTGAGGCAGGAGGCCACCTTGGTAGGGTCGGCCAGATTGTCGCCCTGATAACCCTTCACGGCACTCACACAGAACACAGAGTTGGTGTAGGGGTCCTCGCCGTAGCCTTCGACCACTCTACCCCAACGCGGGTCGTAGGCCACGTCGATCATGGGCGAGAAGGTCCAGGCAATACCGGCCATACGGGCCTCACGGGCAGCCATGCTGCTCGCCTTATAGGCCATGTCGGTATTCCACGAGCAGGCCTGAGCCAAAGGAACGGGATAGAGTGTTCTCATGCCGTGGATGACGTCGGCACCGAAGAGGATGGGGATGCCGAGACGCGACTGCTCAATGGCTTTCTTTTGAAAGCCATTGCTGGCCTCAGGATTGGAAACCTGGAACAGCAAGGAGCCGATCTCGGGTGGTGTATCCATCATCTTGCGCGCCACATTGTTAGGATTGAGGTCACGGCCAAGGGTGAACTGTGTCACCTGAAGAATCTTCTCTTCAAGCGTCATGCGACCTAAGAGGTCGTTGACACGGGCCTCAACAGGCTGTTTGGCATCCTTGTATAAAGGTTTTTGAGCCTTAACGGGCGAAACGAAACATAGGAGTAACAGAAAATTCAGATATGTTTTCTTCATCAGTTATATGGGTTTGGGTGATTAACTTCTTATGAAAAATAAGTGCCTCACTATCAAGGATAGCCAGGCACTGTCACCTTTCAACTTATCTCTTTACACTTGACTAATACTGTTCTTTGAGTAGACTCTGACGGAAGACCTTCAAACTTGAAGTGATATAGTTCTTGACCGTCTGAGGAGAAAGCTTCAATGCCTCGGCAATCTGGCCAACGGGCATATTCATCTCCCTACTCATCTCAAAGATTTCGCATTCACGAACAGACAGCTTCGACTTGCAACGCTTGAACCGTTCGATGAACTCGTCGTAATAAATCTTCTCTTCCGAGGAAGATGTTTCCAGTCTATGTTCATAGAACTTTACATATTCCTCAAATTCAACTTGCTTGATTTGCTTTCTGAAGGAATCGATGATGCTATGCCGCGCAATCGTGAACAGGAGTGCCTGGATATTTCCATCACTGTCCAAATTGGCACGGTTCTTCCACAAACGGAGGAACGTTTCCTGGACAATATCCTGAGACAACTCCTTGTTTTTGGTCTGACTGATTGCGAAGCTATACAATATATCCGCATATTTCTTATAAAGCATGGAGAAAGCCTCATAAGAACCTCCTTTTAAAGCCGATATGTATATAGATTCGTTGATAGTCATCATCTTTAAAATGTGGCTGTGGTTAACACGATAATCCTCACTAACTGATTTGCTGATGCAAATATATGAAGTAAATTTGAGATGGAAAAGAGAGGATCTGTATCTTCACACAATTGTCATGTTAATGACTCACATCATGATTTATTTCAGGTCGAATGTGAAATGTTTCTTGTTCTTTCCCTTCGCTTCAGCACTCTCTATCTCCATCTTGTTACCGGATACGTGACAAAGCATATAGGCCAGGTTGCTGTTGATGAGATTGGGGAACTTGATGATATTGTTGGGCTTGTCGAATCCGTAGCGGTGCGTGTGACCCGAAAGCATGACTGAAACATTCATCTTGTTGAGCTCTGGAACGATGGTTTCGCGGAGATGCAACGGTCCGTGCCAGCTGCTGGCCAGAGGCGGAACATGACAGAACACCACCAAAGGACGCTTACCTACCCTGCCACTCGACTGCAGGTCTTTGAGCCAGGCTACCTGTTCCAACCTGTAGTTGTCGAAATCGGCAATGCCTGAATACTCTATATCACCGTCGGGCTTGTCCTCACCGGAGTCGATGAAGAGGTAATCCACACCGCCAATGGTCTTCACCTGATAGTATTTACCAGATGGCGTGGGGAAGAACCGATAGAGATGATCGGCCACCTTGCCGCGGGTCTCGTGGTTTCCACGATTCATGTAGGTGGGAACAGACGATGCAAAGAGGCTCACGCAGCTGTCGAGGTAACCTTTGAGAATATTGCCCGTGCTGTCAATGAGGTTAGACATGTCGCCGTTGAGTAGCACAAAGTCTACCTTCTTGAAGTCAACCTCCTTGCAAAGCTCACGCATGTAGGAAGCCCGCTCGTGGATATCGTTCAAGACAAAGAACGTAATGTCCTTCTTTCCCACCGGATCGGTCTTGAAAGAATAGGGATCTTTGCGATAGACCACGGAGGCAGCAACATTACCATAGGTGGTGTAGTCGCTCCAAGACCACTTCAACAGTTCCTTGGTACAGATGCGATAGTTGTACCTGGTGTTGGGAGTGAGTCCCTGGATTCTCACGCGATGGATGGTATCGGTAACCACACGACGACCATTGAAGGTATCATAATACTTGGGATGATCCTGAGAATAAAAGTGCAAGCTATCGCCGGGAGCCAGCTCCACCCATGACATTCCGGGCTTATTGGTTATCCACATGATGGTGACCGAGGTGGAATCCATGTCACAAATCCATGGTCCGTGGGTAATCTTGATAGCAAAGGAAACCGCTGGCAAGACCAGCATCAAAACTAATAATAATATATATTTCTTCATTAGAAGCTAAAATTATCTATCGCTCAACGTCTATATGCGGGTGAAAGACCTTTGTACTACTGTTTTTTGGCAATAAAAAAGGCTATAGTAAACGTTTCGGTTATTCACGTGCAAATATACACAATAAAAACGCTAATTATTTGATTTTTGTGAGATAATTATAATCTAAATTAGGATATTCTTAGGTCAAAGAATAGAGTCGGGCCCGGATGAGCCCAACCCTATTACTTCTTTGCAATGCCAAAGGCGGCATTATTTCAGATTGCCATTGAGCGAAGTGTCGGTGCCGGGGTATGGGGCATACACAAAACTGTCGTTCCATGGACGGTCCTGAATATCAATCGGTTCTTTGACCAGCACACCAGGAGCAACTTCTATCGGCGTATTCTTCTTGCGCTGCTCATAGAGATCCTTGAGCTTATTGAGGCGCATCAGGTCGTCGCGGCGGGTAACCAAAGCACACCAGTAGCCGGCAATCTCCCATCCGTGCTCCTGAGCGGCAGCCTCGGCAAAGTCTTTTCCACTCATACCGGCGGGCAGATCGGCCAATCCGGCACGCTTACGAATGGTGTTCACACAGTCGTAGGCCATAGCGTTGGGAGTTCCATCAGCTCTGGCCTGAGCCTCAGCATACCACAACAGCACCTCAGCATAACGGATGCAGCGATGGCGATGACTGTCTGTGCGTCGGGTGCTCGGAGCTTGAGTGTAGTCATAGTCCACCTCACCGGTACCAACCGTGAAGATGGTCATCATGGGATGATTCTCCGGAACAATATTCTTGCCATTGGCATCCTTAGCCCACCAATCTACCAGCGTGCCGTTCTTCAAGCGGATTTTCGGTGCATAAATAACATTCTTGCGCGCGCCTTCCGGCATATTCTTCCAAAACAGAATCTCGCCCCAGGCGTCGCCCCATCCACCAACAGAGGCAAACAGCGATGAGCTGGTGAGCTGGGAGTCTTGCGCCCAACGGAAAGCAGCCTGATAATTGATGCCGACCACCGTCTCCAAGGTGTAGTTGTGACTGGGGGCATAGACATTCTTGAATTCGCTTTCCAGTTTGTATTCATACTTTCCGGCCTTGACACCATCGATCACTTCCTTAGCCTTTGCCGCAGCCTCCTTATAGTAAGCCGTCTCGTTGAGAGGCCAACCGGCCATCGCCATATATACTGCAGCCAGAGTAGCCTTAGCTGCCTGCTGCGTGATATAGGTATTGGTGCCATTGAACTTGGCAGGAGCAGTAGTGTAGTTGGTAGGAAGAATAGACTCGGCATCCTTCAAATCCTGTACAATCTGCTTATACACTTCCTGCACAGAAGAGGGACTCTTCTCGTAGTCTATCTCATTGGTCAGATTCATGGGGATAGCACCGAAAATCTTAACCAGGGTGAAATAGCTATAGGCACGCCAGTATTTGGCCTGACCAATGGCTACATTCTTCTCGGCTTCGCTCACTGGTGCCCTGTCGGCATTGAGGATAATATAGTTGGCTGCCTTAATCACCACATAGTAACTCTCCCAGCAAGAGGATAATCCTCTGTTGTTGTCGGAGGGGATAAAGCTGTCAAACTCTACAGCGGCCTGCTTGTTACTCACAGGGTCGGTGGTGATATCATCACCCATCCACTGAGGCAACTGGGCATTGGTGGTGATTTGTGTGAGCATCACCTTCTGGTAGAGGGCATAGACCGACATATCAAGCTCTTGCTTAGTCGAGAAATATGAGCCCGGATCCAACTTGCCCTTGGGATCTTCTGTCAGAGCATCGCTACAGGCTGTGAGCATTCCCACACATGCCAGCGCTATTCCATATATTGTCTTTGAAAATATTCTTTTCATAATAATCTATTATTTAGAAATTCATCTTAACACCAAAAGTGAATGAACGGGGATGGGGATAGGCACCGATATCGATACCACCGTCAATGTCAACATTATCAGAAGAGAATGCGGAACTTGTCGGGTCGTAACCCTTGTAACCGGTGAGGGTGAAAAGGTTCTGGGCACTCAGCGAGAGAACGATGTCGGCAAAATGTGTGATATCCTTACCCAAGTTGTAAGAGATGCTCAGGTTTTCCAGTCGAACATAGTCAGCAGACTCCAGCCACTGGGTTGAACCAGGCTGAGCTTTATTGGTTTTGCTCAACAGAGAGGGATAGATAGCACCTGCTCCTATCTTATCGAAGCCCTTCCAATAAGCATCAGAGAGCGTGATGAACTGTGTGTCACCAGCCATAGAAGCCATACCGAATCTCACGAGATTGAGTTTGTCTGCACCGAAGGCTCCAGTGAAGAAGGCATTCAAAGTCCAGCGCTTGTAAGCCACAGAGTTATTCCATCCCATCGTCACGTCAGGGGTAGACTTACCGATAATGCCGCGGTCGCCCGTGTCAATCACGCCATTCTCATTAGAATCCAAGAACTTGTTGTCGCCATTTTCGTCGATACCAAGCCAGGTATAACCAAAGAATGAACCTACAGGATAGCCGGGCTTGATGATGGTCACGGCATCAACCAGACCATGCGCAGGTGAACTTCCGTATAAGAACTCGTCGCCACCCAGCGAAACCACCTTATTTTTCAGGTAGGTTGCCGTAAGGGTTGAACTCCAGTTCAAATCTTTACCCTGCAGGATGTTGGCTGTCAACGAGAAGTCAAG
This sequence comes from Prevotella sp. UBA1705, assembly GCA_002317385.1. Classification (GTDB taxonomy): domain Bacteria; phylum Bacteroidota; class Bacteroidia; order Bacteroidales; family Bacteroidaceae; genus Prevotella. The sequence continues at coordinate 7,904 of DCJH01000017.1, forward strand.
ACCTTTGTTATTGATCTTACCAGCATTGATCCAATAGGTGCCGCCGCCATTATAGCCAGGGATCTGCTTCTGCAACAGACAGTCTACAGAGTTCTTATTGAAGTAGTCTAATGATGCAGAGATTCTGCCACCCCAGAGTGAGATGTCCACACCAAGGTCGAACTGGTTGGTTTTCTCCCATGTCAAGTCAGGGGTAGGAAGTGCATTAGACCAGTAGCCTGTGTAGTTATTGGTGTCGCCAAAGCTATAGATGGTCTGGCTCATCAATCCCAAAGTGCTGTAAGGATTGATAGCTTGGTTACCTACAACACCATAGCTTGCACGGAGTTTCAGGTCGGAAATGGTATGCTGTTTGGCCATGAATTTCTCATTGGCTATATTCCAAGCAAAAGCAACAGACGGGAAATAGCCCCACTTCTTTTTGCTGAACTTAGATGAACCGTCGGCACGAAGTGTACCGGTAAAGATGTAGCGATGAGCATAATCGTAGATGGCACGGCCAACGCCCGACATCAACTTCCACTGTGAATAGCCGTTGCTGAGCGTATAACTTGTAGCCATATTGATATCCCACCAGCCCACACTCTCTGTCAGCAGGTTGTTACCGCTCATACCCATAGACCTTGTCTCTGAAGTTGTATACTCATATACACCCGTCAAGGTGAGGTTATGATTACCAGATTCCAATCTATAAGTCAGGTTATTAGTAGTCTGCAGGAGTACGCGATTGTTGTTACCATTACTCATTGAGTTGGTATCATTTACCTTTGTACTGGAGAAATAGTAGCCCTTGGAATCGAAATAGTCGATACCATTGGTTGTGGTGAAAGTCAGATTAGGGAGAATGGTAAAGCGAAGGTCAATCTTACCATTGACAATATACTCCAAATTCTCTGAGGCATTCATATTCAATGCACCAATCGGGTTGGAGGTAATGGAGTTGTAGGGATCTTTGTTATACTTGCCAGTCTCATCCTGCATAACCATCGTAGGAGAGTAGTTAAGAGCCACCCAGATAGGATTTCCCTTCTGAGCACTAAATCCAATACCCTTGCGCTGGTTTCTTGAGCCATTGATGTCGGCCGTGAGGTGCAACCATTTGGTAATATTCGAAGTGACATTACCCCTTACTTGGTAGCGGGTGTTGGAGGTATTGATGATAATACCGTCCTGATTCATATAGTTGCCAGACAGATAATACTGCGTATCCTTATTACCATTCGAGATAGCTAACTTATAGTTCTGGGTCAAGGCCGTGCGAAACAGTTCATCCTGCCAGTCGATACCGGCAGTACCATTCTTATAGCTTTCCATTTCTTCCTCGGTGAAAGCCTTGGCATTCTTGATTTCACGATAGGCTGTGGCGTAGTCGTAAGGAGAGAGAGTCTTATATCTCTTGGCCAACGAAGAGGTCGTGAGCTGAGCATCGAAGGTAATGATTTTCTGGTCGGCCTTACCCATCTTGGTGGTAATCAGCACCACACCATTGGAACCCCTCGAACCATAGATAGCGGTAGAAGAAGCGTCTTTCAGAATCTGCATGGAGGCAATATCCTCAGGATTGAGTCCGGTAAGACCACTTTCACGCACAATTCCATCCACCACATACAACGGATCGTTGCTACGGTTGATGGAGTTGGCACCACGAACACGAATTTTTACGCCACCACCGGGGATACTACTGTTTTCCACCTGCACACCAGCAGCACGTCCCTGAAAGATATCTGCCACATTGTTGATGGGCTGATCCTTAAAGGTCTTGTTATCAACGATGGCAATAGAACTGGCCAAATCGGCCTTCTTCACGGTACCATAACCAATCACCACCACCTCATTCAAGCCCTGAGAACTCTCACTAAGATTGATGTTGCCCAAGTGCTCGGAAGTAGCTTTCACCACTTTCTCGCTATAACCGATATAACTAATGCTGATATCGCCAGCCTTAGAAACGTTATTCAACACGAAGTTACCGTCAATATCGGTTACGGCTTTGTTAGAAGGGTTGCTGAGATCGGTGATGGTTGCGCCAATCACCGGCTCTCCTTTTTCATCTACAACCACACCGCTCACCTTCTGCATGACAGGAGATTTGGGCTGCCCGGATTGAAGACTTTTGGCCAGAGAAGGAGTTTCCTCCGCCTTCTTGACCAGCACAATCGTGTTATTGTTGAATGAATAACCGACGTTCATGGGTGAGAAAACACGAGACAAAGTAGACGACAATGTCTGCTGCTTGCACTCAATAGATACTTTGGCATTAGAACTAAAGATGTTGTTCCGATAGACAAAGGTGTAGGGAGTCTGCTTTTCCACTGCTTTGATGAAAGACTGCACACTCCCGTTCTTGATCTTGAGAGTCACCTTTTCGTTCTGGGCAAAGGTAGACTGGGTGAACATCAATAGGAATAATAACAAACTGCTGATAAGAGGAAATCCTCTTTTACCTCGACTTGAATTGTTCATAGTCGTTCCGTTGATAGTTAATGATTATTTTTAATGATAATAGTGTTTCCGTGATTTTCATATCTAAACCCATATTGGAGGCTTAATGTCTTGAGTACACTCGGTAGTGTTTCATTATGGAAAGAACCGGTCAGGATATCAGATTGCATCTTGGTAGCATCCAATTGAATGTTAACGCCATACCAATTTTCAATCTTTTTCAGCACATCTTTCAGTGGTTCTGAACGGAATACGAGATAGCCGTCCTTCCAACCGGCATCATAGGAGGGGTCATTCTTGGTAATCTGCACACGGAGATTACCTTTCTCAAAGATTGATTTCTGACCTGGAATCAACCAATATTCTTGGTCTTGATGATTTATTGTCAGTTTCACAGAACCTGTAAAGAGTGAGGTCTCCACCCTACTCTCTTCAGCCTTGACATTAAATGTCGTGCCGAGCACCTGAATATTCATATCACCTACCGACACATGAAACGGGCATTTAGGATCCTTCGTCACATCAAAATAGGCCTCGCCCTTCACAATTGATACCCTGCGATGATCGCCTTTCTTCACGTCATAGGCAAGAATGGTATTACTATTCATACTCACGCGAGTGCCATCGGGCAGCAGAATCTTGGCTTTGTCGCCAGACTCCACCACCACCTGGGTGAAGTTGGCAGGCGCTTCTCCAAACTTGGAATAGAGATAATAGCTCACGCCTGACACAAACAGGACGAGGATTGCGGCAGCATAGCGCAGCATCTTGAATCTCCGTTGCTTACCGATAATCTCCTGGAGTTCTTCCATCTGCTGTTCCTTGATGGAATCTTCCAATAGTTCTTCCTCTTCAAACGACAAGTCAGAATCGCTCATCAAACTCCACAACTCGTCATCAGAAAGATGACTCATCTCTTTCTTAAACGCAGAGAACTCTTCGCTCGACAAAGTATTCTCTTGGTATTTGCGGTATAATTCTTTATTGCTTTCTGTCATAAGGTATCTGCAGCTAATACTCTCTTTTTAAATGTTAGTACTATTTATATAACGTTTATTAACCTTTCTTTATTACGTTCGTAACCATACGTCAAGAAGATTCCTATATCACAGTAAGAACTCTGACACTGATATATACAAAATAATGAGCTCAATCTGATGATTAAGCTCATTATAAAACACTTGCATGGAATACGACAGATCGTACCATACCAAGTATATGTCTAAAAGTTTTCTATCTGCTCTATTTCAACTTCTTGATGAATACCAAGCCGGAAACATCGTTTCCACCAACACCATTGGCCTGTATGTTCAGAGAGAATGGAGTTCCAGCCTCGAATGAATCCAGGGTAAAGCTATAGGTCTCGGCAATATTGCTACCGTCCAACACGGCACTTTTCTTAACCTCAGCTAACTTTTCATCACGCTTCAGCAACGTGAGATTACCAATATTCAGTCCATTCGTGCCTTTGGTTCTTACCAAAGTTACCTCATAACTACCATTACTCCAAATCTTTCCGGTAGCATCCAGCTTCAGAGTGAACTGTGCACGTTGCACTTGCATGGGTGTCCATTCTCCTACAAAAGTGCCATACTGCTTATAGGCCGAATAGTCGGGGGCGAAATAAATTGGTAAGGAATAGCGGCGGCTGTTCTTGAAAGTTATGGCGTGGAAATTGCTTTTCTCCGCAACCTCCACCGGACCCGTGTACTCTGGAGAATGACTATTCGGGTATTCTCCATTGGTGGTGTAGAGAATCTTGGCACCCGGCACAGATGGTTCGAGGGTAAATACATATTTCCCCTGCGCATTTTGCTCTTCCTTTACAATCGTAGGCTGAGGCAGACGATAGAAGCATTCCTTGTTGTCTAAGCGTACATAGTGCTGCTTCAACCTCTGTGAGAAATCCTCAAAGTTGCGTTGGCTGGGCTTCCCCCACCCTAACTCAGATACGGCCAAGAGTCTTGGAAACACCAGATACTCCGCATATCGCTCAGACCTATTCTCGTCCAAGGGGCGAAGTTCCTGCAAAACGGTGCCATGAATAAACTGGTCTGTCCAGAAGCATCCCTGCACACCAATCACCGTCGACGACTTGGAATAATCGTTCAAAGGGAGATTATAGCACTTATCTATGCTCACGGGAGGTCTCCAGGTGGCAGCCTGCACCTCACCGGGAATCTTATATTCAGGGAAGTCGAGATACAGATCCTTGGCCGGAGTCACCACGGCTTGATGGCCTGTACGAGTTGCCACAATACTGTCTTCTACGTTTCTCCAAATCAAGGCCACCACAGGGTTCTTCACATTACCGCGTCTGATGATTTCCTCCCAGCCCACAACCTTGCGGTCTTTGGCCTTCATCATATCGGAAACACGGTTCACCAGATAGCCCTGAAGCTCTGAAACCTCCTTTAAGCCCTCCTTCTTCATCAAAGCTTGACAGTAAGGACATTCCTTCCAACGGTCATAGACAGCCTCGTCGCCACCTATATTAATATAATGTGAGGGGAAGAGTTTAACGGTCTCCTCAAGCACATCTGCCAGAAATTGGATAGAAGTTTCCTTGCCCGGACACAAAAGGTCACGACTGATGAAGTGCTGCGTGGGCACTTCCAACTGCTCTCCCCGACACGACAGCCAGGGATATGCCACCACGGCAGACTGGATATGGGCAGGAAATTCTATTTCCGGAATGACATCCACGTTGCGCAAAGCGGCATAGGCCAATATCTCTTTGATTTCCTCCTGCGTATAGTATCCGCCCATACGATTCTCTTTTGGGCCAGAGAAAGCGCCAACCTCAGTGAGGCGGGGGTATTTCTTGATTTCCAGACGCCAGCCGGAATCATCTATCAAATGGAACTGGAGTTTATTCATCTTATACATGGCCATCATGTCGATAAACTTCATCACAAACTCCTTGTCATAGAAATAGCGGGCCACATCGAGCATCATGCCTCGCCAAGGACGGTCGGGGGCATCGTTGATCACCACTGCAGGAGCCATCCATTTCACTCCCCGCTGCAGGTCTTTGCTAAAGATTTCGGCCGGAAACAACTGCAGCAGCGACTGCACACCGTAGAATGCGCCTCCGCGCGAAGCCCCATACACGGTGATTTTCTTCGGAGTCACCTCCAGTCTGTAGCCTTCTTCCGCCTGAACACGGTTCTTGTCAATAATCAAATTGATAGTAGTTTTCTTGCCCACTGGCTTTACCGGCAGATTCAGGTCTGTGGGAGCACTGATCAAATCGTGCAGATAGGTTGCCAATTCACTCAGTTCGGGCGAATAGCCTATGCTCATTTTTCCCGTCAACTCAAATTCCCCACTTTGTCTTTCCACACTCACCGGCTTAGGAATAATGGAAATCTCTTGGGCCGCAGACGGCAGCAAGTCAAAACAAAATAAGGCGATGAGTAGTAAACTCTTGCTAAATAGATGCTTCATATCGATTGAATAAGTTATTTCGTCCATCCTGAATCTCCGGGAAGGTCTAACCCGAGGATTCAATTTGCAAATGTACTGAAAAAAAAAGGAATAGCCGCACGCCATAAAAAAGTATTCTGATAATCTTACAAATTATAGCATGTATAACTATGAAAGTCATAAAGAAGTATCGCAGGGCCTACTCGTCGTCATCCTACTATTCATCTATACAAAGACCGAAGGCACACATCTTTAGATCATAAATGATAGTTCACGTAAAGGTTTACGTTCATTTAATCTACATTATCATGCTATCCTATCGTGTAATTTACTAACTTTGTGGAATATTTAAAACATAATCTGATTAAAGCTAAAAGATTTTAAAACAAATCATGAAAGAACTTCAAGCACTCAACAAGCGCACGGCCCCTAAAAGCGTCATGCCCGAAAGAATCATCCAGTTTGGTGAGGGTAATTTCCTCCGTGCCTTTGTAGACTGGATCATCTACAAAATGAACCAGAAGACTGACTTCAATTCCTCTGTGGTTGTAGTACAGCCTATCGAGCGCGGCATGGTCGACTGGCTCAAAGGTCAGGACGGTCTCTATCATGTAAACCTGCAAGGCAAGGAGAACGGTCAGGCCGTCAACACCCTGACACGCATCGATGTTATCAGTCGTGCCCTGAATCCTTATACCCAGAATCAGGCTTTCATGGCTTTGGCCGAGCAGCCGGAGATGAGGTTTATCATCTCTAACACCACGGAGGCCGGCATCACTTTCGACGATAGCTGTAAGTTTACCGATGCCCCAGCATCAAGCTATCCAGGCAAGTTGGTGCAGCTCCTGTACCATCGTTTCAAATTCTTTAATGGCGATCCCAGCAAGGGAATGATTCTCATGCCTTGCGAACTGATTTTCCTCAACGGCCATCATCTTAAAGAATGTATCTATCAGTACATCGAGCTCTGGAAGCAAGACCTTGGCGCCGACTATGAGGCTTTCAAGGCTTGGTTCACAGACCATTGCTACGTGTGTGCCACATTGGTAGACCGAATCGTGCCCGGCTTCCCGCGTGACACCATTCAGGAGATTCAGCAGAAGGTGTGCTACAAGGACAATCTCGTGGTAAAGGCTGAGAGTTTCCATCTCTGGGTCATCGAGAAGGCGGAAAATATGACCGTGAAACAGATGAAGGAGGAGTTTCCTGCCGATAAGGCAGGGCTACATGTGCTTATCACCGACAACGAGAAACCCTACCATGCCCGCAAGGTGACTCTACTCAACGGCCCCCACACGGTGCTCTCGCCGGTGACCTTCCTCAGTGGAGTGAACATTGTGCGCGATGCCTGCGAGCATCCCGTCCTGGGCAAATACATCCACAAGGTGCAGTTCGACGAACTCATGCAAACCCTCGATCTGCCGATGGACGAGCTGCAGCAGTTCGCGACCGATGTGCTCGAGCGCTTCGAAAATCCGTTTGTAGACCATCAGGTTACCAGCATCATGCTCAACAGTTTCCCCAAATACGAGACGCGAGACCTGCCTGGAGTGAAGATCTATCTGGAGCGCAAGGGGGAGCTTCCGCAGGGATTGGTGTTCGGTCTGGCTGCCATCATTACTTATTATAAAGGTGGAAAGCGCGCCGACGGCACCCCCATTGTTCCCAACGACGACCAGAAAATCATAGACAAGCTCACCGAACTCTGGGCTACTGGCGACACACAGAAGGTGGCAGAGGGCGTGCTGGCCTTCGACTATATATGGAAAGAAGACCTCAACAAGACCATTCCTGGCTTGACATCATTGGTGAAGCAACACCTCGACCTTATCGCCGACAAGGGAATGCTGGAGGCTGTGAAGACCATTCTCTGATGGGTTGACGCTCACCATAGACCATAGCATAAGGCCCGCAAACAGATTGTCTGTTTGCGGGCCTTATCGTTTTTTTCCGTTTTTATTGGGCATCCATGTATTCCCGGACCATCTCGGCACACCGCTCACCGTCCATTCCGGCCGAAACGATGCCTCCTGCATAGCCTGCGCCCTCACCGCAGGGGAACAGGCCACGCAGTCTGACGTGCTGCAACGTGTCCCTGTCTCTCAGGATTCTCACCGGGCTCGACGTGCGAGTCTCCGTGGCAATCATCACGGCCTCATTGGTGAGAAACCCATGACTGCGCTTGCCGAACTCGCGGAACCCCTGCTGCAGACGGGTGATAATGAACTTCGGCATCCAGAAATGCAATGGACTGCTGATGAGCCCCGGTGCATAACTGCTCTTTGGCAAGTCGTAACTCAGCCGGTTGTTCACAAAATCAGCCATACGCTGAGCCGGAGCCGTCTGCTGACGGTTACCTTGCAACCAGCAGTCGCGCTCCAGTTTCTCCTGCAGACGCATCACACAGAGATTGTCCAACGGGCCGTCGGCCTTGTCCATCGCCTGCGTCCCGTCCTTCTCAATCTGGGCAATATCTTCGGGATGAATCTCTACCACCATGCCACTGTTCGACCATTTGGTGCCTCGGTTGGCCGGCGACATACCATTGACCACAATCTGTTCGGGTCCAGTGGCTGCCGGAATGACGAATCCACCGGGGCACATGCAGAACGAATAGACACCTCGACCTTCGGCCTGAGCCACATAGGAGTATTCTGCCGCAGGCAGATAGTCGCCTCGTCCTTGTCGGTTATGATATTGTATCTGGTCTATGAGCATCGACGGATGCTCCAATCTCACACCCATCGCAATACCCTTGGGTTCAATCTCTATCTGGGCATCATTGAGATATCGGTAGATATCCCTCGCGCTATGTCCTGTGGCCAAAATCACCGGTCCATGATAGGTCTCCTCGGCTCCTGTGGCAAGGTTCACGGCTTCCACCCCAATAACCGCGTCCTTATCTATCAGCAGCGATGTCATTTTGGTCTGGAAATGTACCTCACCTCCACTTTTCAGAATCTGCATTCGCATGTTCTCTATCACCCTCGGCAACTTATCGGTGCCGATGTGTGGGTGGGCATCGGCCAGGATAGCGAGCGAAGCGCCATGCTGACAGAACACGTTGAGAATCTTGTCCACGTTCCCACGCTTCTTGCTGCGGGTGTAGAGTTTGCCGTCACTGTAGGCTCCCGCGCCACCTTCACCAAAGCAATAGTTACTCTCGGGGTCCACCTGTTGGGTCTTGGTGATATTGGCCAGGTCTATCTTGCGCTCCCTCACATCCTTGCCGCGCTCCAACACGACGGGGCGCAAACCCAGTTCGATGAGTCGCAGAGAAGCAAAGAGTCCTCCGGGGCCCTCTCCCACTACTATCACCTGTGGTTTGTCGCTCACGTCGGGATAGACCGTCGGCACGAAGGCATCGTCCTGCGGCACCTCATTGATATAGGCGCGCACGGCGAGATTCAAAAAGATAGTGCGCTGGCGAGCATCAATGCTCCGGCGCAGCACCCTCACTTGATGAATCGTTCGGGCATCCAGCCCCTTCTCTTTGGCTATATATTGGATGATGTTCTCCGAGCTGGAGGCCACCTTAGGGATAACTCGTATCTGATATTCTTGTATCATAATGCAATTTGTAGTTATTTCCTTGCAAAATTAATCAATTTATAAGAGATTTCGTTGGGTATCAAAAGAAATCTTATTATTTTTGCAATCAAGTTGCGTTACGGCCCTGTTTGTCTCAGGGGTGGCACGACATGATTAAAACATCAGATAATGAAAGTATTAAAGTTTGGCGGAACATCAGTAGGTTCCGTGAAGAGTATTCTTAGTTTAAAACGCATTGTTGAGAGTGAGGCGCGTCGCCAACCCATTGTTGTTGTCGTGAGTGCGCTTGGTGGAATCACCGACCAGTTGCTCTCTACATCCCAGTTAGCAGTCGAAGGCAACGAGAGTTGGAAGAAATCCTACGAGGAGATGGTAGACCGTCACCACAAGATGATAGACACCATCATCACCGATCCCAACGACCGTGAGCAGTTATTTAATACGGTAGATGCTCTCTTCGAGCAACTCCACTCCATCTATTTCGGCGTGTTTCTCATCCACGACCTGAGCAAGAAGACGCAGGACGCCATTGTGAGCTACGGCGAACGACTGAGTTCCAACATTGTGTCGGTGCTCATCCGCGGCTCCAAGTGGTTCGACTCACGCCAGTTTATCAAAACGGAGTCGACCAACGGGAAGAATACTCTCGACAGCGAGCTCACCAACAAACTGGTGAAAGATGCGTTCAGCGACCTGCCACGCGTGTCGCTCGTGCCCGGATTCATCTCAACCGACCGCGATACTGAGGAAATCACCAACCTCGGACGGGGAGGCTCCGACTACACCGCGGCCATCATTGCTGCCGCGCTCAATGCCGACTCCTTGGAAATATGGACCGACGTCGACGGCTTCATGACGGCCGACCCGAAGGTCATCCGCTCCGCCTATACCATCGACGAGCTGAGCTATGTGGAGGCCATGGAGCTGAGCAACTTCGGCGCAAAGGTCATTTATCCGCCTACCATCTACCCTGTCTGCATCAAGAATATCCCCATCCGCGTCAAGAACACCTTCAACCCCGACGGTCCAGGCACCATCATCAAGAACAAGGTGGAGAACGACCGCAAGGCCATCAAGGGTATATCGAGCATCAAGGGCACCACGCTGATCACCGTTTCAGGTCTCTCCATGGTAGGTGTCATCGGCGTGAACCGCCGCATCTTCACCGCCCTGGCCAACCATGGCATCAGCGTCTTCCTCGTTTCACAGGCCTCTTCGGAGAATTCCACATCTATCGGCGTGCGCGATGAGGATGCCTCAAAGGCTGTCGACGTGCTCAACCACGAGTTTGGGGCTGAGATAGAAGACGGAGCTATGTTCCCGATGCATGCTGAGAGCAACCTCGCCACCATTGCCATCGTTGGCGAAAACATGAAGCACACGCCGGGTATAGCCGGAAAACTCTTCGGCACACTGGGCCGAAGCGGTATCTCGGTCATCGCCTGTGCCCAGGGTGCCTCGGAGACCAACATCTCGTTTGTCATCGATTCGCAGTACTTGCGCAAGTCGCTCAACGTGCTCCACGACTCGTTCTTCCTCTCGGAGTATAATGTTCTCAACCTCTTCATCTGCGGTATAGGCACCGTGGGCGGCAAACTCATTGAGCAGATACGCTCCCAATATGAAGAGCTGAAGGAGCATTCCCAGCTCAAACTCAACGTGGTGGGCATAGCCAGTTCCAAGAATGCCATCTTCTCGCGCGACGGAGTGGACCTCGACAACTACCGCGATCTGCTCAAATCATCGGAGGCGAGCACGCCCGAGAAGCTGCGCGACAGAATCCTGGAGATGAATATCTTCAACTCGGTGTTTGTCGATTGCACAGCCTCCAAGGATATTGCGGCACTCTATCAGTCGCTGCTCAGCCATAATATCAGTGTGGTGGCTGCCAACAAGATTGCCGCCAGCTCCAAATACGACAACTATGCGCGACTCAAAGACACGGCTCTCCGTCGCGGCGTGAAATTCCTCTTCGAGACCAATGTAGGCGCCGGACTCCCCATCATCGGCACCATCAACGACCTGCGCAACTCCGGCGACCGCATCCTCAAGATTGAGGCTGTGCTGAGCGGCACGCTCAACTTTATCTTCAACGAGATTGCAGCCGACGTGCCCTTCTCCGAGACGGTGCGCCGAGCCAAGCAGCAAGGCTACTCTGAACCCGACCCACGCATCGACCTGAGCGGCATCGACGTCATCCGAAAACTGGTGATTCTGACCCGCGAGGCAGGCTACAAGGTGGAGCAAGACGACGTGGAGAAATCTCTCTTCGTGCCCGACGAGTATTTCCAGGGCACCGTAGACGACTTTTGGAACCGACTGCCTGAGCTCGATGCCGACTTTGAGAATAGGCGCAAACAACTGGAAGCCGAGGGCAAGCGATGGCGCTTCGTGGCTACGATGGACGGCGGAAAGACCAATGTAGCCCTGCGCGCGGTGGACAGCAACCATCCGTTCTACAACCTCGAGGGCAGCAACAACATCATCCTCCTCACCACTGAGCGCTACAAGGAATATCCCATGCAGATCAAAGGCTACGGTGCAGGAGCCAGCGTGACGGCTGCCGGCGTGTTTGCCAACATCATGAGTATTGCCAATATCTAACGAAATCTCATCCACTCCCTCCCCGAGAGGGACTAAAACGACAATGATATGAAACACATTATTATATTAGGCGATGGCATGGCCGACCATGCTGTGGAGAGATTGAACGGTAAGACGCTGCTGCAATATGCCGATACCCCCTATATGGACCTGCTGGCACGCAAGGGCCGCACGGGCAGACTCATGACCATCCCCGAGGGATTTCACCCGGGCTCTGAGGTGGCCAACACCTCGATTCTGGGCTACGACCTCAACAAGGTGTATGAAGGTCGAGGTCCGCTGGAGGCCGCAAGTATCGGCTACGATATGCTGCCCGGCGACCTGGCCCTACGTTGCAACATTATCACTCTGCAGGATAGCAACATCCTGACCCACAACGGCGGCAACCTCGCCACCGAGAACGGCGACATGCTTATCAAGTATCTCGACGAGCATCTGGGCAACGAGCGGGTGAGATTCATCACGGGCATACAATACCGCCACCTCTTGGTGATCAACGGGGCAAGCAAACACGTGGAGTGTGCCCCACCCCACGACCATCCCAATGAGCCTTGGCAACCGCTCTTGGTGAAGAGTGAACCAGACTGGGAAGACCGGCGCGAACCCGTGATAGGCATCGACGGGCAGCCCACCGGTGAGCAACGCATGACCGGACAGGAGACTGCCGACCTGCTCAATGACCTCATCCTAAAGTCGCAGGAGCTGTTGGCGGCCCATCCGTTCAACCAGCAGAAGGTGGCCCAAGGCGAGCGTCCAGCCAACAGCATATGGCCCTGGGGCGGAGGCTACCGTCCCAACATGCAGACGCTGATGCAACTCTATCCGCAGGTGAAGACCGGCTCGGTCATCTCTGCCGTAGACCTCATACGCGGCATTGGCCGATATGCCGGGCTCGACATCATCAAAGTGCCCGGCGCCACGGGTCTGGCCAACACTAACTACGAGGGTAAGGCACAGGCTGCCATCGAGGCGCTGCGAGAGCAAGACTTCGTATATCTCCATCTGGAGGCCAGTGACGAGGCCGGCCACGACGGCGACCTGGACCTGAAACTCCGCACCATCGAATATCTGGACCATCGCATCGTGGAACCTATATATAATGAGGTGAAGCAGTGGGACGAGCCGGTGTGCATTGCCATCCTGCCCGACCACCCCACGCCCGTGGAGGTTCGCACCCACGTGAGCGAGCCGGTGCCATTCATCTTCTGGTATCCCGGCATCGAACCCGACGAGGTGCAACAATACGATGAGGTGTCGTGCGTGACCGGCGCATACGGTCTGCTCCACCTCAATGAGTTCATGGAATCACTGATGAAAATAGATTAGACATGAGATATTATTCCACCAACCATCAAGCCGACGACGCCACGCTGCGCGAAGCCGTAGAGCGCGGACTGGCTCCCGACCGCGGGCTGTATATGCCCCAAGAGACCAAGCAACTGCCCGCCAGCTTCTTCGAACATATCGACGAACTCTCGTTTCAGGAGATAGCCTTCGAGGTGGCCAAGGCATTCTTTGGCGACGACGTAGACGAGGCCTCGCTGAAGCACATCGTCTACGACACACTGGCCTTCGAGACACCGGTTGTGCCTGTGACCGACAACATCTACAGTCTCGAACTCTTCCACGGTCCCACGCTGGCATTCAAGGATGTGGGCGCCCGCTTCATGGCCCGCCTGCTGCAATATTTCATCAAGAAAGACGGACTGGACAATGAGCAGGTCAACGTGCTGGTGGCCACATCGGGCGACACCGGGTCGGCCGTGGCCAACGGATTCCTCGGCGTAGACGGCATCCACGTATACGTGCTCTACCCCAAGGGCAAGGTGAGCCGCATACAGGAAAGCCAGTTCACCACCCTCGGTCGCAACATCACGGCCCTGGAAGTGGACGGCGTGTTCGACGACTGTCAGGCCCTGGTGAAGAACGCCTTCATGGACAGCGAGCTCAATGCCCATATGACGCTTACCTCGGCCAACTCTATCAATGTGGCCCGCTTCCTGCCGCAAGCATTCTATTACTTCAACGCCTATGCCCAGTTGAAGCGCGACGGCAAGCTCAGCTACGACGCGGAGGGCAAGAGCAACATGGTGGTGTGTGTGCCGAGCGGCAATTTCGGCAATATCACGGCCGGACTCTTTGCCGCGCGTATGGGGCTGCCCGTGAAGCATTTCATCGCAGCCAACAATGCCAACGACATCTTCTACAACTATCTGCAGACAGGCGAGTACCACCCGATGCCCAGCAAGCAGACGCTCGCCAACGCCATGGACGTGGGCGATCCGAGCAATTTTGCGCGCATCCTCGCCCTCTACGACAGCAACTGGGAGGCCATCAGGGCCGACATCAGCGGCGCCACCTACCCCGACCCTCGCATCCGCGAGACCATGAAGGCGTGCCACGAGTCCACTGGCTATGTGCTCGATCCGCATGGTGCCTGCGGCTATCAGGCCCTGAAGGAGCAGCTCTCGGCCGATGAGGTAGGTGTATTCTTGGAGACTGCCCACCCTGCCAAGTTCAAGGAAAAGGTAGACGTCATCCTCGGTACCGACATCGACATTCCGCAGCGCCTACAGGATTTCATGCGGGGCACGAAGCAGAGCATCGAACTGCCCAACGATTTCCAGACTTTCAAGAGCTTCCTGATGAAGCAATAGCCCATCAGAATGGTGGATTTTTATCCTCCCATTTCGTTACTTTTCCATCATGCCATCCTCGCTGAAAACTGCTTTCGGAGGGGATGGTATGATGCTTATTGGAGGTAGATAACCTAATATGGAAAAACTATCAAAATGTAAAGCCACCATCGATGAGTACTACCCTTTCCGAACACTCTATCCTATCCTTTTGAAAGAAGGTACTCCTCGTTTCGCGAAAAAGTACTAATCGCAAGACAAAAAGGTACTAATCGCCCGACGATTAGGTACTAATTTCAAAGACATCTTAACCCAATTTGAAAACCATTAATAATCAAAGACTTACAAATCCACAAGAACTAAAATTCTCAAAACGACCGATTCTGGGCAAAAACTTGAAGAAATATTTCTATCGAAGAGAACATTTTTTTTCATAAAACATTCACGATATCAAAAAAATTACGTAAGTTTGCAACTATAATAACCGAGTCAACTTAACATTACTACATCAGTCTATGAATAAACGTACTTGTCTTTATGAGCGTCACGTCCAGTTGGGCGCACTCATGCAGCCATTTGGGGGCTTCGACATGCCCATTCAGTACACTTCTATTATCGATGAACACAATGCCGTGAGACAGCATTGCGGCGTGTTCGACGTGTCCCACATGGGAGAGGTTGTCATCACCGGTGAGGATGCCGAGCGCTATGTGAACCACATTTTCACTAACGATGTGACCAACGCTCCGCTGCATCAAATCTACTATGGCATGATGCTCTATCCCGACGGAGGCACCGTGGACGACCTGCTGGTCTACAAGATGGGCGAACAGGAGTTCTTTATCGTAATCAATGCGGCCAATATAGACAAGGACGTGGCATGGATGACCGAACAGGCTGAGGGCTTCAACGTGAAGGTGGACAACCGTTCTGAATATTATGCCCAGCTGGCTGTTCAGGGCCCCGAGGCCGAACAGGTGATGGAAGAGGTGCTCGCCTTGGCCTGCAAAGACCTGGTGTTCTACACCGCCAAGACCATTAACACCAACGGAGAACAAGTCATCGTGAGCCGTACAGGCTATACCGGCGAGGACGGCTTCGAGATATACGGTTCACAGGAATTCATCAAGGCTCAGTGGGACAAGCTCATGGAGAGCGGCCGCGCTAAGCCCTGTGGATTGGGTTGCCGCGATACCCTGCGCTTTGAGGTGGGTCTTCCCCTCTACGGCGACGAGTTGTCTAAAGACATCTCACCGGTGATGGCCGGACTGGGAATGTTCTGCAAGCTCGACAAACCCGAGTTTATCGGCAAGGAAGCCCTCGCGAAGCAGAAGGCTGAGGGTGTGGCCCGCAAGTTGCGCGGCATCGAAATCGAAGACCGTGCCGTGCCCCGTCATGGCTACAAGGTATTCAAGGACGGCAAGGAAGTGGGCGAAGTGACCACAGGATACCGTCTCATCTCAGTAGAGAAGAGTTGCTGCGTGGCTCTGGTAGACTCCTCCATCCAGCTTGGCGACAAGGTGGAAGTGCAGATTAGAAAGAAGACTTTCCCCGGCACTATCGTCAAAAAGAAGTTCTACGAGAAACATTACAAGAAATAATTCATAACTAAAAATTTAATATTATGACCTACTTTAGTGAGTCCCACGAGTATGTTCGTGTTGAAGGTGAGTTTGGTTACATCGGCATTACAGACTATGCCCAGAAAGAGTTGGGCAACATTGTCTATGTGGATATGCCCAGCGTAGACGATGAGATTGAGGCCGGCGACGACTTCGGAGCCGTGGAAAGCGTAAAGGCTGCCAGCGACCTCACATCGCCTGTAAGCGGTACGGTGGTCGAGGTGAACGACGCCTTGGAAGACCATCCCGAGCTCATCAACCAAGATGCCAATGCCAACTGGATTGTGAAACTGAAACTCTCAGACCCCTCCGAGTTAGAGGCATTGATGAGCGAAGAAGCTTATTTGGAATCCGTTAAATAACAGAACTTTAGACAACTTATGTTTAAGTACTTCCCACACACTGCCGATGATATCCGCCACATGCTGGATGTGATCGGCATGAAGTCTTTAGAGGAACTCTATGCAGACATTCCCGAGGACGTGCGCCTGAAGGGCGACTACGACATTCCCGATGCTCAGAGCGAGCTCGAAATACGTCGGCTCTTTGCCAAGCTGGGCGCTGAGAACAAACAGAAAATATGTTTCGCCGGAGCAGGTGCCTACGACCATTATATCCCCTCGGCCGTGCCGCAGATCTGCAGCCGTTCAGAGTTTCTCACAAGTTATACTCCTTATCAGGCCGAAATATCGCAGGGTACACTCCACTACATCTTCGAATATCAGACCATGATGGCTCGCCTCACCGGTATGGAGGTGTCCAACGCATCGATGTACGACGGTTCCACCGCCACCACAGAGGCCATGATGATGGCTGTGGCATCGGTGAGAAAGTCGAACAAGGTGTTGGTGTCTGAGACCCTCGACCCGAAGGTGCTCGACGTGATGAAGACCTACGCCCACTATCAGGGCGTGGAGATCCAGATGATTCCGCAAAGCAATGGTGCCACCGACTTCTCCAAACTGCCCGAGCTGCTGGCTCAGGGCGGCGTGGCAGGTGTCATGGTGCAGCAGCCCAACTACTACGGCATCGTGGAAGACTTCACCGGCGTAGCCGATATGTGTCATGGTCAGAAAGCCATGTTCATCATCAACGCCATCGCTTCCGACCTCGCCCTGCTCAAGTCGCCGGGCGAATGGGGTGCCGATGTGGCTGTGGGCGAGGCCCAGAGCCTCGGTCTGCCGATGGCTTGGGGCGGTCCCTATCTCGGCTATATGTGCACCAAGGAGAAGCACATGCGCAAGATGCCGGGCCGCATCGTAGGTCAGACCCTCGACGAGAAGGGGCAGCGCGTCTATGCCCTCACGCTTCAGGCTCGCGAGCAGCACATCCGCCGTGAGAAGGCCACGTCGAACATCTGTTCAAACGAGAGCCTCCTCACCCTCTGGGTGACCATCTACATTTCGCTCATGGGCAAGCAGGGACTGCGCAATGTGTGCCAGACCGGATGCGACGGTGCACACTATCTCTTAGACGAACTGGTGAAGACCGGTCATTTCCAAGAGGCATTCCCCGGACGTGAGTTCCTCAACGAGTTCTGCGTGAAGTACGACGGCGATGTGGATGCTTTGCAGAAGAAGTGGCTCGACAACGGGTTCTTCGGCGGTATCAAGGTGGCCGACGACAAGATTTTGCTGGCTGTGACCGAACAGCGCAGTAAAGATGAGATTGACCAATTAGTGGCTTTGGCTAAATAAGAAAGGAGAACGACTATGAACAATCAATTGTATTCCAACCTCATATTTGAGCTAAGTCGCCCGGAACGCATAGGCAGCAGTCTGCCTAAGAATGAGTTTCCTCATCACGACATCCCTTCATCGGTGAGCAGAAGCCATGCGGCCGAACTGCCCGAATGCGATGAACTGACCGTGGTGCGCCACTATACCAACCACAGCGGCAACAACTTCGGTGTAGACAACGGATTCTATCCGCTGGGCTCCTGCACCATGAAGTACAACCCGAAGATCAACGACGAGATGGCTGCCAAGCCTGAGTTCCTGAACATCCACCCGCTGCAGCCCGAGGAGACCACCCAGGGCTCGCTCACGGTAACTACGATGCTCCGCAATATTCTGTCCAACCTCACCGGTATGGACGACTTCACGCTGAAGCCCTGCGCCGGTGCACATGGTGAGCTCACAGGTCTGATGATTATCCGCAGCTATCACGAGAGCCGTCAGGATACCAAGCGCACGAAGGTCATCGTGCCCGACTCGGCCCACGGCACCAACCCCGCTTCGGCCGCAGTGTGTGGTCTTGAGGTGGTCGAGGTGAAGAGCATGGCCGACGGTACGGTAGACCTCGAAGACCTTGCAACCAAGCTCGACGATACCGTGGCAGCCATGATGATGACCAATCCCAACACGCTCGGACTCTTTGAGCACGACATCGTGAAGATTGTTGAGATGGTTCACAAGTGCGGCGGCCTGATGTATTACGACGGAGCCAACCTCAATCCGCTGCTCGGCGTGTGCCGTCCGGGCGACATGGGCTTCGACGTGGTGCACGTAAACCTGCACAAGACCTTCTCCACCCCGCACGGCGGCGGCGGTCCTGGCAGTGGTCCGGTGGGCGTGAGAGGTAATCTCGCTCAGTATTTCCCACACGTCAATCCCTATCATGGCAACTTCCTCGTGGAGCTTCGCGCCCTGACCTATATCCTCACGCTGGGTCGTGAGAATATCAAGGAGGTGGGCCCGTTGGCCACACTGAATGCTGCCTATATCAAGGAACAGCTGAAAGACGTGTATGAGCTGCCCATCACCGGACTGTCGAAACACGAGTTTGTGTTCAACGGTCTGGCCGACAAATCGACCGGTGTGACCACCATGGACGTAGCCAAGCGCCTGCTCGACTTCGGGTTCCATGCCCCGACCATCTATTTCCCGCTGCTCTTCCACGAGGCAATGATGATTGAGCCCACCGAGAACGAGAGCGTGGAGACCATCGACAAGTTTATTGCCGTGATGCGCCAGATAGCTCAGGAGGCCATTGAGCAACCTGAGCTGGTGAAGAGTGCGCCCCACAACACACCTATCAAGCGTGTGGACGATGTGCTCGCAGCCCGTCAGCCGGTATTGATTCATCCCGAAAACCCAGCAGAGACGGTATGAAAACAGACCTGATCATCATTGGCAGCGGCCCCGGAGGCTACGAGACCGCTGCCTATGCAGCCAAGAATGGGCTGCAAGTAACGGTTGTCGAGGAGAAGTTTGCCGGTGGCACTTGCCTCAACTGTGGTTGCATTCCGACCAAGGCTTTGGTACACGATGCCGAGCAGGCCGTGGGGCAGACCGACGGTGCGGCACGTTATGCCGCAGCCATTGAGCGTAAAAATGCCATCGTGGCACAGTTGCGCCAGGGTGTGGAGGGCCTCATGGGCCAGCCGAACATCACTTTCCTTCATGGTCATGGGGCGTTGAAAGATGCCCAGACCGTGGTGGTGGGCGATGAGGAAATCACTGCCGACAACATCATGATTGCCACAGGATCTACCGCCAAGCTCCCGCCCATTACCGGACTGGGTGCTAATGGCAGCGAGATGAGCCCCTTCGTGGTGACGTCTGAGGAACTGCTCGACCGCACCACTCTACCCGAAAGCCTCTGCATCATCGGTGCAGGTGTCATCGGAATGGAGATGGCCTCGGTGTTTGCATCCTTCGGTTGCGAGGTCACCGTGGTGGAATTCCTCAAAGAATGTCTCCCCCCGATGGACTCGGAGATATCTCGCCGACTGAGGAAATTGATGGAGAAACAGGGCATCAAGTTCCATTTGGGATGCGCTGTGCAACGCATTGAGGAAAAGACGGTTGTCTTCTCCAACCTCAAGAATAACAAAGAGGAGTCGGTAGAAGCCGAAGCTATCCTTGTGGCTACAGGAAGACAGCCCCGAATGGCAGGCCTGAATCTGGAGCAGGTGGGTGTGGAGACCGGTCGAGCAGGTATCGTGGTCAACGACAATATGCAGACCAACGTGCCCCATATCTATGCTATCGGCGACGTCAACGGTCGTCAGATGCTGGCCCATGCCGCCACATTCCAAGGCTATCGTGCCGTGAACCACATCTTGGGCAAGACCGACAGCATTCGTTTGGATATCATGCCATCGGCCATCTTCACCCGTCCCGAGGCCGCTTCAGTGGGTCTTACCGAGGACGCTTGCAAGGCACAGAGTGTGGAATACACCACACAGAAGTCTATCTACCGTGCCAACGGCAGGGCTCAGGCCATGGAACAGACCGAAGGTTTGGTCAAGTTGCTCTTCGATGCCAACGATGTTATCATCGGCTGTCATGCCTATGGTGCCGACGCCTCAGCCATGGTGCAAGAGGTAGCAGCACTGATGAATATGGGCATCACGCGTCAGCGTCTTGCCGACATCATCCATATTCACCCCACGCTGAGTGAGATTCTGCTCGACGCCGTGAAGCATTGATCACAAGAACTTGGGGAGAGCATGGAGCCACAGCCTGCCACGTCTCTACCCTATCCCATTCCAGCATGCCCGTATCAGATGGCGGGCATGCTGGATTTTTCGTCTTTTCAGGCACGAAACGAATCCAATCCAAATTATCTTTGTACCTTTGCAGCGTCAAAGAATAGTATGTTATGTGGTTAATTTTAGCCTTCCTCTCAGCCACGCTGTTAGGTTTTTATGATTCGTTCAAGAAGAAGTCGCTCTCAGGAAACGCCGTCATCCCGGTATTGTTGCTTAACACTTTCTTTTCCTCCCTCATCTTCCTTCCGTTTATTGTGTTGTCGGCCACCACGCCGTTGCTCGATGGAAGCATCTTCCATGTGGGCGCTGGAGGATGGGAAATGCACAAATACATCATCCTAAAGAGTTTCATCGTACTGGGCAGTTGGATATTCAACTACTTCGGAATGAAACATCTGCCCCTAACAATCGTTGGCCCCATCAATGCCACTCGGCCCGTCATGGTGCTCGTCGGAGCCATGATGGTCTATGGCGAGACACTCAATGGCTGGCAGTGGACGGGCGTGATGCTCGCCGTGATGTCGTTTTTCATGCTCAGTAGGTCGAGCAAACAGGAAGGCATCAACTTCCTGCACAACCGCTGGATATGGTTCATCGTCATGGCAGCCGTACTGGGAGCAGTGAGCGGTCTGTACGACAAATACCTCATGGCACCTCCCGAGAACGGTGGAATAGGCATTGACCACATGGCCGTCCAGGCGTGGTATAACATCTATCAGATGTTCATGATGCTCATTATCCTATTTATAATATGGTGGCCCACACGCAAATCGCATACTCCCTTCCACTGGGACTGGACTATCATAGGTATCAGCATATTTCTCTGTGCGGCCGACTTTGTATACTTCTACGCCCTCAGTCTGCCCGGAGCAATGATTTCTATCGTGTCGATGGTGCGCCGAGGAAGCGTCATTGTGAGCTTCCTCTTTGGAGCGTTGTTCTTCCATGAGCACAACCTGAAGTCGAAAGCCGTTGACCTCGCCCTCGTATTACTTGGCATGGTGTTCCTCTATATCGGTAGTAAATAAAATTAGTGATAGTTTTTGGTCTATTATTTTGCAAATTGAAACTAAAATAGTAACTTTGTCTCAGATTTGTAATTCGAGGACTTTTATATAACAGATTGATATCATTCGGTATGGCACGCAATATTTTCAAAGGATTAGGCATAGCGTTGATTACCCCCTTTACACCCGAGGGAGAGGTCGATTACCAGGCGATGAAGAGGCTTGTGGAGTATCAGCTTGAGAATGGAGCTGACTTCCTTTGCATCCTCGCGACAACCGCCGAGGCCCCATGCTTGACCCAAGCAGAGAAAGATAAGATAACGTCGGTAATCAAAGACTTGGTTCGTGGACGTATTCCTATCCTGAAATATTGTGGCGGAAACAACACCGCAGCTGTGGTGGATGAAATCAAGAACACCGACTGGAGTGGCATTGATGGTATTCTGAGCATCTGCCCCTACTACAACAAACCCTCGCAGGAAGGTCTCTATCAGCATTTCAAAGCAATCTCAGATGCCAGTCCACTGCCCATCGTGCTCTATAATGTGCCGGGCAGAACAGGTATCAATATGAAGTCGGGCACCACTGTCCGACTGGCTAAGGACTGCCCAAACATTGTTGCTATCAAGGAGGCCTCGGGCAGTTTGGAGCAAGTAGACGAGATTATCAAGAACAAACCATCACATTTCGACGTGATTAGTGGCGACGACGCACTCACCTTCTCCATGGTGGCCAGTGGCGCCGCAGGTGTCATCTCGGTGATTGGAAACGCTCTGCCCAAGCAGTTCTCACGCATGATCAGACTGGAATTCAATGGCGAATATGAGCCGGCCCGTAAGATTCACCACAAGCTCACCGAGCTCTACAGCCTGCTGTTTGTAGATGGCAACCCTGCCGGTGTGAAGGCTTTGCTCAACGATATGGGATTCATCGAGAATCGTTTGCGCCTACCGCTTGTGCCATCGCAGATTGAAACCAAACAGAAAATGGCTGAAATCCTGAAAGAACTGGCTATCTAAAGCCAAATTTCAGTATCGATTTAAAAACATACAAAGGCCACGCTCTCATTTGCTTCAAATAGCATTAAGAGCGTGGCCTTTACTGATGAACAGAGATTGAAAGGGCATTTATAAGGGGTATCATATCTTCGGGCCATGGCTTGCATGCCCTACCCTCACCCTCTACACCAGAAAAACATAGATAAACGAATAGACAAATTCGGCGGCCAATATATAGAGCAGGAGCAAAGGCATGAACCAATCGCCAGCCGAAGTCATACAGCGACCTACATCATAGAGCTGATGGAATCGGCCACCGAGGATGCCATAGAGTACTCCGGAAGTAGTTCCCATAAACGCTAAAAGCGGAATAAGTCCCATCGTAAAGCTACTGGGGAAAATCTCTCCGGTGATACTCAGCAACACCGCATGGGGCAACAGCGTGAGACAAGCCACGACAATCACTTCCACCAAGATGAGGAAAGCCACAGCCTTCAGCGCGAATCGCTGTTGAGAAGTGAGTTCCAGTCTACGCAAAGAGAAGTATTTCAACATGGAACTCCACAATCCGCTGGACGAAACACTGCCGCAAGCAATGGCCCCGACAATGAGATAGACCAGAACTGGTGTAGCCAGATTGATGGAAAACCCGCCAAAGAACCATCGAATGCCACCCGGACTGAGCAACGAGCGGATAGGCATGTCGGGTATGGCAGCCGCCAAAAGCCATGAGCCGACGATGAGCACAATCTGTGCCACCGCCAGTATCAGGCAAAGCCGATAGACGATTTTGCGATAAACGATGCCCGCACTATGAGTTCTTTTGGTCTCTTGTTCCACGGATAAATGGTGAAATGATGATGGCTATTGATAATATTTCTACAGATAAATCTATTTGGCTCGACGCAGCTAAGAGCCGAACAATTAATCTTCGTCAGAGTAAAGATTATCTATATCGAGTATGCGGAGCTCCAGAGCACGTACCACCAGACGTGTGGCATTGATGCCCACGCTACCCTTTCCGTCGGGAAAGAGTTTCTGGCCAAGTTCATTCTGGCGTTTCTCCAAACTCTTCACGCCAAAAGGCATACCGCGAAGATTAGTGATTTGCTCCTTGGTATACCCCAAGGCTAAATGGCGGAGGAATCGCTCGTCGTACTCATCAATCTCATAATTGATGAGCGCCTCCTGACGCATAAGGTCCTTGTTGACACTCTGTTTGAACCGCTCAACAATCTTCTCAAGGATAGGTTGATTGAAAACCAAGCGCTTACCCTCCATCACGCTCGACACATCGCCGCGTGTAAGAAGCTCACCAGTCTTGAGAATAATGCCATCGCAGCCAGCATCGAGAGCATCGCCCCAAAGCTTTTCGTTGAGAATCTCACCCGTGAAGATGAGTACTTTCACCGCGGGATGGGCCTCTTTGGTGTGTCGGCAAATCTCAATGCCCACCGTGGTAGAGCCGCCGAGGCCCAAATCGAGCAGCACCAAGTCGGGCAATTGCTCCTTCATCAATTTGAAATAAGCTTGTTCGGTGTCGGCCGTACCGATGATATGTGCCTCGGGAATGTCATTGCGGATGATTCCAATGGTGCCCTTCAACTCCAAGGGTACATCCTCTACGATGATAATATTGAAGTCTTTCATATACTATGTTTTATGGATTTTCTAATGCTTAAATGAATTTTTACCAGACTTTTCCTTACCTATGTCTTTTGCTCCACCTGCGCCCAGCAGCGGTCAGGCATCGTGATGGTGATAACCAATTGGCCTTGGGCATCCTGACTGGCAACCATGCCACAGCCTCGCAGCCCCGTCAACTCTCCCATCTCTCTCACGATTTGACGGCAAACCATGAATTTCAAGTCCTTGGTATAGGGCGTGAAAAGATGGCGACAATCTTCTTCCGAAACAGCATAGTTGGTCATTTGGACTTCCACTTCGGTATAATGATCCCTGGTGACAATATGCTTTGCCTCCGGCTTCTCGCCTACATTGAGTTTCTTCAACAACTCAAACAGATAGCGAGTCACATCTGGTTCGAGACGCAAAGGCGCAATCTGCCTCACCGCCTGAAGGGAGAGAATCTGATAAAGTTCCTTGTAATATCCAGCCAACTCAGCGATTCCTTCGAGATTTTCGTCAGTTCCGTCAATGAGCTGACGTATGCGTGAGGGATAATACATGGTCTCGTGCTTGAGCGTCGACAGGCAATTGTCGAGCACGCTATTAGACACATGGAGCTGATAGTTGTCCATCTGGAGTCGCCGCAGATTATCTTCAGCCAACTCAATGGAGGTTTCCTGCGACGAGGCAAAGTCGATAGACAATTGCAATGCACCACGAATCTTACCAACAATATCATTCAGATTCTTTTGCTGCTCGTAGGAAATACTGTATTTATTAAAGTCGCTCAATCGGTCTATACCCCTCAACTTTTCTTGGTTAGACATGTTGCTCAGCAAGAGTTTGTTCATGGAGTTGATGCGATCGATGCAGAACAGATAATTCAACCGATAACGATAATAAAGGAAATAGTAAGCCGGGAAGATGACAGCAAGTAGCATAATCAGCAAGATGACGGCCACCGTCTTGTTGGTTTCGCTCTTCTGCATCCTGCGAACATATTCCGGCAACGAGTTGTCGGCACTCACCTGGCGGAACAATTTGGTATAGATGCGATTGTTCTTCTCATATATATCCCATCGATGTAAGGCCAAAGCAGCCACCGCAGTCTCATTGCTGATGTCAAGAAGAACGGCTGTATCAGTTTCAACAAGGTATTTGTGACAACTGTCAGCGTAGCGAAGAGTAGAGAGATAGGTGCCATTGATATTGGAGAAATAGGCACTATCGGCGAAATGAGAAGCCTTGCTGTTGACGTCACGAGTGAGCCTGCCATGACTTCCCACCACCGTATGTTTGGGCGCCTTCCTACCTCGCAAAGCCGATATAGGAGATGTCAAAGCATAGATTCCCAATGATTGCGTCAGCAGAATCAACGCCCAGATGATCATTCGAACTACGCCCTTGGGTAGTCGGAAGAAGAAGTGCGACCCCTTCCCCACCTCACTCTCTGCGCTTATACTACATACATTGAATATCTTGGATATCTTCTTGTACTTCTCTATAATGCCATAACAGTTCTTCAAACCGAAGCCATGGCCGCCTGTATAGGTGCGGTCAAAAACATGGGAAAGTTGCTCCGGCGACATTCCACAGCCGTTGTCATGGATGTCTATCTGCACATAGTCGTCCGTTTCGGCTGCACTAACCGATACCTCGCCGCCCTCGGGGGTGAACTTCCTCGCATTATCGGCCATCGTATTGATCATGAATAGCGTTAGCGTCTGGTCGGCCTTAACCACACAGAAGGTTGGTTGCACCACCAGATGAATGCCCTTTATCTTGTAGCTCATGCGGCCACGGGCTACCAAATCGAACAGAGACTGCAATGGGAAACTCTCTATTTTCAGACTCACCTCCCCTTGTCGCATCTGAATCCACTGGGTGAGCACATTGTTATAATCATTGATACTGTCTGTCAGTTCTGCGATATATTGGTAGCGCTGCTTTCTCACAGTCTGGTCTTCTTTGCCATTCTGCAGTCGTCCCACTTCGTTCACCATACGGTCTATGAACGGCATAATGCCATTCACAAGCTGAATCTTAGCCCTTTGTTCAATGTTTCGGCGACGATTTTGTTGCAAATGCAACTCCACAATATTAGACTCTTCCTGAATTTCCTCGTATTTATCCTGCACCTGTTCGGTCTCCACCTCATTGCGCTCACGCCACTCCTTCAGCGGTTCAAGCAACGTATCGAGGTCGAATCGGGCATCGCTCTTGCGACGCATACGGTCGAAAATATAAAGCAAGGCGATGACTACAAGAATCATAATGATAACAGCCACCAGCATGATGTTGAGTTGTCGCGACGACTGATCAAGCTGACCGGCACGCGCCTCCAACTGTCTATCCTGACGAGTCTGCTCCTGTAGGTCGAGATAAATATTGCGGTTGTGGTCGCTGTTCACCTTATCGTCAACAGCAGAATGTACCAAACTCAACTGTTCGCAGATGGAAGCGACAAGGTCGGGAGCCTGATTGATGGCCTTGTTGGTGTCCAACGCCCGCATCAGACATACCATAGCCGAGCGGTAATCCTTGATATGCCAATAGCATTCTGCTAATGTTCGATTGGCACCCGCCACCTGATAGACATCCCCATAGCGCTTAAACAGCGTCAGCGCACGCTGTGCGAGATTTCCGGCCAAGAGGCTGTCGGGCATCCGGTCGGCATTGATGTAATCCATGGCAGATAGGTTGTTGGCTATCAAAAACTTGCGCTGCTTCGCCTTTTGGAGGTGTTCACTGAGTGCTTGGAGTGACTGAGCCTCCCAAAAAAGGTAGTGATGCTGAACGGATGAGGAATAACAGCGTACCAGATAATCAAACTCTGCCTGGGCAATTTCTTCTGGAGAATCATCCACCAAGATACCTCCTGCACCGATATTATACCAGTAACAAAGCAACTGGGCGGTGTCACGCTGTATGTCGCCGTATGGGTCAATCTCGGCCAAAGCATCTATCGACTGCTTCGAAAGACCCACATAATAGAAATAGGAGGAAGAAACGATGCTGAATTCCGACTTTGCATAGACCAACCTTCGGTATTGGTGAGGTGAGAGTTTGTCAGGTTCGTCGGCAATCCGATGTAGTCGGCGAACTGCCCGTTCACGGAAACCATAGAAATCTTTATTCCTCGATTCACGCTGACATAGCCTCATCTGCTGAATATCAGCCACCAAAAGTTCTACCTGATTGTTGGTGCGTTGCTCTACTTCGTCCAGTTGTTGGGCCGCCTTCTTGTATTGCATCTTGGCAATATTCACAAAGGCGAGGTTATTCAAAGCCTCTGCCCTATCGAGCCCCATGCTGTCGGCCAGGCGCAGAGCTTGCTCAGCATAGATGCGAGTGGAGTCTAAATTACGATAATGAGCGGCATAAGACAACTCGTTCAACTCGTCAACCTTACCAGCATTAGGGTTTTGACAAGCTGAAATCATGGCCAGAAAGCACGCCATGAACAGAGCATAAAAGATCTTATAGCTTCTCAACGATATATAAATGATGTATCTAAACAAATGTCACGAATCAAAGAACTGCGAAAGATGATTCCCAATTCTTTAACCCGTGACATCGATTTTATCTGAAAATTAAGCGCGAGCCGCCTTAATATAGCCGAACGCCTCTACGCATTTATCCGTAATAGCCTTCCAGTTTCCGGCAGCAATCACTTCCTTCGGGAACAGTTTCGAGCCCATGCCCACGCAGAGCACGCCACTCTTAATCCATTCAGTGAGATTCTCCTTATCGGGAGATACAGCTCCGGTCACCATGATGTTTGACCAACGCAACGGGCCCAAGACATTCTTTACAAACGATGGACCACCCACGTTTCCTGCAGGAAAGACTTTCGTCACGTCGCAACCCATGGCCTGCGCATTGCTGATTTCGGTCACGCTACCGCATCCGGGTGAATAAGGAACGAGACGACGGTTGCACACTGGAGCAATCTCCGGCACAAAGTTGGGGCCCACAATGAAGTTGGAACCCAACTGGATGTAGAGCGCTGCCGTAGGAGCATCTATCACCGTTCCGGCTCCGAGAATCAGTTCTGGGCACTCTTTGTCTGCCCATTTCACCAGTTCTCCAAATATCTCATGGGCGAAATCGCCACGGTTGGTAAACTCAAACACGCGCACACCACCATCGTAGCATGCCTTGATAACATTCTTGCAAATATCGAGGTCCTTGTTGAAGAACACAGGTACCATACCTGTAGCACGCATAGCCTCGATGACCTGAATCTTATTAAACTTTGCCATTATGATTTATATCATATTTAATGATTAGCGCTGTACACGTCCGTTGGCATTGCCGCCGGCCAGACTCTCTACCTCAGCAACACTTACCAGGTTGAAGTCACCGGGGATGGTATGCTTCAAGGCTGATGCTGCCACGGCAAATTCGAGGGCTTCTCCCTGAGTTGGCTTGGTGAGCAGTCCATGAATCAAACCACCGGAGAAAGAGTCTCCGCCACCTACGCGGTCGATAATCGGGTTGATGTCATAGTGCTTGCTCTCGTAGAAATCCTTGCCGTCGTATATCAAAGCCTTCCATCCATTGTGGGTCGCCGAAAGCGATTCACGCAGGGTAGACACCACATATTTGAAGCCAAACTCCTTCATCATGCCCTTGAAGATGTTGTAATAGCCACTGGCATCGGTCTTTCCACCCTCTACATCGGCATCAGGTTTGAAGCCAAGGCAAAGCTGTGCATCCTCTTCATTACCGATACAAACATCCACATACTGCATCAAGGGGCGCATCACCGAGATGGCTTTCTCTGATGTCCAAAGCTTCTTACGAAAGTTCAGGTCTACCGATACGGTCACGCCGTGACGCTTAGCAGCCTCGCAAGCCAGTTTGGTCAGTTCGGCAGCCTTATCAGAGATGGCCGGAGTGATGCCGCTCCAATGGAACCACTGGGCTCCTTCCATAATGGCATCAAAATCGAAATCGGAGGCATCGGCCTCAGCAATAGCACTGTTGGCACGGTCGTAAATCACCTTAGAGGGTCGCATCGAGGCCCCCGTCTCTGCATAATAAAGTCCTACGCGGTCACCACCACGAGCAATAAACTGAGTATTTACGCCATAACGACGCAGTGCATTCACAGCAATCTGTCCAATTTCATGGGTCGGAAGCTTACTAACGAAATAGGCCTCATGGCCATAATTGGCCACACTCACGGCCACATTAGCCTCACCACCGCCAGGAATGATACGGAAATGGTCGGTCTGAATGAAGCGGTCATTACCCTCAGGAGACAGGCGGAGCATAATCTCCCCTAATGTTACGATCTTTGCCATTGTAATTGTAGTTTTTAATTTCTTATGTTATTTGTTCATAGATTAATTCCAAACGTTTGCTCGGACAAAAGTAAGCAATAATTTTCAAAATGGGAAACAAAACATCAAAAACATGCTTTTTTATCAAATAATTCAGTTTCTTTTAAAAACTATTCAACTTTTATTGTTATTTTTGCAATGTTATTTGGCACTAAACAGATGGTAGACAAAATCAGAATCAAAGACATTGCCCAGAGGGCCGGAGTTTCGGTGGGCACGGTAGACAGAGTGCTTCACGAGCGTCCAAATGTATCGCCTAAGGCGCGTATCAAGGTTGAGAATGCATTGAAGGAAATGAATTATCAGCCCAACATGTATGCCTCAGCGTTGGCTTACAACAAATCTTACACCTTCCAGGTGCTCATTCCCATCCACGAGCAGGTGGCTTATTGGGAAGAAATAGAGGAAGGCGTGAAGATGGCACAGGAAGCTTGTCGCGACTTTAACATCAAAGCCAACATCATGTACTACGAGCGCTTTGATGATGATTCATTTCTTAGTGTTGCCAAGGCATGTCTGGATTCCCAGCCCGACGGCGTGGTCATTGTGCCTTCCGACCTGGAAGTAACCCGAAAGTTTACCGACCAGCTCCACGAACAGGCCATCCCCTTCATCATGCTCGACTCTTATATGCCCGACCTCAAGCCGCTGGCATTCTATGGTCAGGACTCCTTCTCCAGCGGATATTTTGCAGCCCGCATGCTCATGCTGATTGCAAGCAAGGAGACCGAGATTCTCATCGTCAAGCTCACCATGCACGGAAGGGTGGTCAGTAAGCAGCAGGACAACCGCGAAGTGGGCTTCCGCCACTATATGCACGACCATTTCCCCAGCGTGAAGATATCCGAGCTTGAGTTGCCACTCAGCTGCACACGCCAGCAATACGATAAGATTTTAGAACAGTTCTTTGCCAAGAACCCCAACATTCACCACTGCATCACCTTGGGTTCCAAGGCTCACGTCATGGGCGATTTCCTCTTGCGCACCAACCGTCGCGACGTCCAGATCATGGGATACGACATGGTGGGCAAGAATGCGGAGTGCCTGCGCCAGGGCAGCGTGTCGTTCCTCATAGCCCAACATGCCTATCAGCAAGGCTACTCATGCATTGATGCGCTGTTTCGCGCCATCGTGCTGAAGAAGAAAGTGCAGCCTGTGAACTACATGCCCATAGAGCTTCTCACTCGAGAGAACGTGGACTTCTACCGGCGAACGCAGCTCTAAATCTACAAGAATAAGACAAAATCAAAAGACAGCTATTAATAAAAACAAACGAAACGACAAAGACTATGAACGAAACAACATTCATCAAGATTAACCCGGCAGATAATGTCGTGGTATGCCTGCAGCCTTTCAGGCAAGGCGAGACCATCGAGGTAGATGGGAAAACCATCACCATCAGGCAGGACACTCCGGCCGGACACAAGATTCTGCTCGCCGATGCGTCCCAGGGAACTCACATCATCAAGTATGGCTACCCCATCGGTCACGCCCGCGAGGACCTGAAGCAGGGCCAGTGGGTGAATGAGGAAAACCTCAAGACCAACCTCGCCGGAACCCTCCATTACGAGTATCATCCAGTGAATCAAGAACTGGATATCCCCAAGGAGTCGCTCACATTCAAGGGCTACAAGCGCGCCAATGGAGAAGTGGGCGTGCGCAATGAGATATGGATTGTGCCCACAGTGGGCTGCGTCAACGGCATAGCCGACCGACTGGTGAATCAACTTATCGCCGAAACCCACCTCGAAGGCATCGACGCTGTCTATGCCTGGCATCACAATTACGGCTGTTCGCAGCTCAGCGGCGACCACGAAAACACCCGCAAGATACTGCGCGACATCTGCCAACACCCTAATGCAGGCGGCGTGCTCGTACTCTCATTGGGATGCGAAAACAACCAGCCCGACAAGTTCATGGAGATGCTGGGCAACTACGACAAGAGCCGCATCAAACTCATGATCACTCAAAAAGTGGAAGGCGACGAGATGGAAGAGGGCATGAAACTCCTCCAAGAAATATACGAGGTGGCCCGACAGGATAAGCGTGAGGATGTGCCATTGAGCGAACTGCGCGTAGGATTGAAATGTGGCGGAAGCGACGGTTTCAGTGGGATCACGGCCAACCCGCTCGTCGGCGAGTTCTCCGACTTCCTCGTGGCACAGGGTGGAACGAGCATCCTGACCGAGGTTCCTGAGATGTTTGGTGCCGAGACCATCCTGATGAACCGATGCAAGACACCGCAGCTCTTTGAGCAGACAGTGAGCCTCATCAACGATTTCAAGGAGTATTTCCTGTCGCATGGCGAACCTGTAGGCGAGAATCCGTCGCCCGGAAACAAGGCCGGCGGCATCTCAACGCTCGAAGACAAGGCCCTGGGATGCACTCAGAAATGTGGCCGTGCCCCCGTGAGCGGTGTGCTGGGATATGGCGACCGGCTCGCCGAGCATGGCTTGAACCTGCTCTCCGCCCCCGGCAACGACCTCGTGGCCTCTACGGCTCTCGCGGCCGCCGGGTGCCAGTTGGTGCTCTTCACCACAGGAAGAGGCACGCCGTTCGGCACCTTTGTCCCGACAATGAAGATTTCGACCAACAACGATCTCTACGCACGCAAGCCCAACTGGATAGACTTCAATGCAGGCGAGCTGCTCAACGGCGTCTCGATGAAGGACCTCAACCGCAGGTTTATCGACAAGATCATCGCTGTGGCCAGCGGCGAAAAGACGCGCAACGAGGCCAACGGATACCGCGAGATCTCCATCTTCAAAAATGGGGTGACACTCTAAACACATCGTCGGGCGAACTTCCTCCACAGGTGGGGAGCCACGCCGACGAGTTGAAACCATATAATATTAAGGAACAATAAATCATGAATAAAGGATTGTTAGCCCTTTCACCGCTGATTGTTTTCATGGGGCTATATCTCGGACTGAGCATCATCGCCGGCGACTTCTATAAAGTTCCGATGACGGTCATATTCATGATTTCGAGCATCTACGCCATCGCGGCCTCAGGAGGATTCCCGCTGAAGCGGCGCATCGACATCTTCACCCGCGGCGCCAGCTCCGACAACCTGATGCTCATGCTGTGGATCTATGTCCTGGCCGGGGCCTTTGCCGCCTCTGCCAAGGAGATGGGGGCTATCGACGCCACGGTGAATCTGGCGCTGAACATATTACCAGCCAACATGATTTTCTCGGGACTCTTCGTGGCAGCATGCTTCATCTCGATATCCATTGGCACGAGCGTGGGCACGGTGGTGGCCCTGGTGCCCATTGCAGCCGGCATTGCCCAGCAGACCGGGGGCAACATTTCTCTCATGACGGCGGTCATTGTAGGAGGAGCCTACTTTGGCGATAACCTCTCATTCATATCCGATACGACAGTCGTTGCCACGCAGACGCAAGGCTGCAAAATGAGCGATAAGTTCAGGGTAAACTCCATGATCGTGGCCCCAGCAGTAGTCATTATCCTCATTGTCTATACGATGATGGGTAGCGGTATGCAGGCACCGACCCACGTTCCGCAGGTGGACTATCTGAAGGTGCTACCCTATATCGTGGTGCTGGTCACCGCCATATTCGGCATGAACGTCATGGCCGTACTGGCACTGGGCATCATTCTCTGTGGCGCCATCGGCGTTTTCGGAGGCAACTATGACTTCTTCTCCTGGCTTGCGGCTATGGGAAAAGGCATCACCGGCATGGGCGAACTCATCATTGTGGCCATGATGGCGGGCGGTATGCTGGAGATTATCCGTGAAAACGGAGGTATAGACTATATCATCGACAAGCTCACGGCTCACGTACACGGCAAGCGCGGCGCCGAACTGTCTATCGGAGCGCTGGTGAGTCTGGTGAATGTGTGCACGGCCAACAACACCGTGGCCATCCTCACCGTAGGCAACATTGCCAAGCGCATAGGCGACCAATATGGCGTGGACAACCGCAAGGCGGCGAGCATCCTCGACACTTTCTCCTGCTGCGTGCAGGGATTGCTGCCCTATGGCGTGCAGATGCTGCTGGCGGCCGGACTTGCCCACATCAATCCGGTGCAGATTATTCCCTACCTCTACTACCCCATGGCCATCGGTCTCTCGGCTATCCTGGCCATCCTCTTGCGTTACCCCAAAAGATATTCATAAACTATGGACATCATCACCCGTAATTTCTTCCGATTGCTTCGCTCTGGAGCGCTCAACGAATACGAGCCCTTGGAGCCCATGTCGACCTTCAAATGGGATCGGCTCGACCGCATGGTACACGCCCAGCACGTCGAGTCGTCGGCACAGAAAGGTGTGAGAAATCATCAATACGACGAGATGATGAATATCCCCAAGCGGCTCATCGACGACGATCTCGAAGAGCCGACAGTGCCCGCAAGCCCCCAACTCAGCAACCGACTGCTCAACTACCGCCTGCGCAAGATTGTTGAGACAGAGCGCCATGCCATAGACACCAACGTCGGCTCGCTCGAAGTGTTGCAGCTCATCGTGGCCAACGTATCGAGCATGCTCAACAAGGGCATGATGCTCAACGGCATCATCCAGTTGGGCAGCTACCTGCGCAACAAGGGCGACAAGGTTGATTTCGTGAAATTGGAGGAGTGGTTGTCCAAGCTCCACATCCGCCGCATGGCCCAGTTGCAGGGCAGTATGCTCATGACAGTGTTTAATTTCGAGCAGGAGGAGATACCTTTTGTCCAGCGGGTGGAGCCATCGGCCTACAAGCTGGTGCTCCGTTCGGTGCTCCATTCGGCCAGCGACACCGCTGAGGAATGGCATTTCCGCCAGAGCCGGTCGGGCTTTGTGACCAACAACTCTACCCTGCTGCGGCGTAACCTGCGCCGTAGCCTGCGCTATATCACCTATGCACCGATAGAGACGGTGAGCAATTATTTCAACAACTTCGCCCGTTCGCTGCAAGAAATAGAGGAGTGATTAAATTATAATAATAATTGCAGATGCTTGCTCCTTTCTTGATTCTTTTCTTTAACTTTGCAGTATGAAGCGCATTCTCACTATCATTATCAGCATATTATCCTTCACTTCGGCCATGGCCCAGCGCCAGAATGTAGAGTGTGAAGATACGTGCAGCCATATCCATGGCATTGATTTGAGCCACTATCAGGGCAATGTTTTCTGGGAAGCAGTCGGAGAGGCCAATGTGTCCTACGTGTATCTCAAGGCCACCGAGGGCGGCGACAACATCGACGACAAGTATAAGCAGAACATAGACATTGCCCATCGCTATGGACTCAAGGTGGGGTCCTATCATTTCTATCGTCCCAAAATCAACCAACAGACCCAGCTCCAGAACTTCATGGCACAATGCCGGCCCGGCGACCAGGACCTCATTCCCATGGTCGACGTAGAGACGCGCAGTGGCCTGTCGGTGGAGGCTTTCCGCGATTCACTCTTCACCTTCCTACATCTCATGGAGCAAGCCTACAAGCAGAAGCCACTGGTCTATACCGGTGCCAACTTCTATGACGCTAATCTGCTGGGGCAACTCAGCGACTACAAGGTGATGATTGCCCAATACACCGCCCGCGAGCCGGTGCTGAAAGACGATCTCGACTTCATCATCTGGCAGTACACCGGTAAGGGTCACATCAACGGCATCAACGGATATGTGGACAAGAGTAGGCTGATGGGCAACCACAAGCTGCGCGAAATACGCTTTAGACACAAGTAATATCAAACGATAAAAACAGTTTTTTCTATTTAGACTTATGGCTATCATCAAATGTCCTGAATGTGGACGCCAAATTAGCGACAAGGCACCGGTATGCCCCAACTGTGGAGTTGAAATCGCAGGGAAGATCATCAGGTGCCCGCAATGTGGTGAAGTTTATTTCAATAATCAGGAGGTGTGCCCCAACTGCCATCACCTCACCTATGCTACCAAGCAGACCACCTGCGAGACTCCCACTGCCCCCGTGCAGGAGAGCCGCCCCACTACCCCACGAGAGTCACAGACTGCGGTAGTTCCTCCCGTCATCCCCACTACTCCCAATCGCCCCAACGGACCCTCCGACAATGGAAACAAGCGTAAGCCGCTGGCTTTCATTGTGGCCTTGCTGCTGGCCCTGTTCATCTGTGGAATCTGCTACTATTTCTACAATAGCGCCAAGGAAAACAAGGAACAGGATGCCTATGAGTTTGCGATGAAGAGCGACGATCCGCTGGTATTGCAAACCTATCTTGACAACAACATGGATGCACCCGAAGCTCATCGCGGTTCCATCTCCATGCGCTTGGAGTCGCTCAAGAAGCAGGACAACGACTGGGACAATGCTGTGGTGAGCGGTTCGAAGACCGCCATACTCGACTATATAGCCAATCATCCCAACTCGGAGCATCTCACTGAGGCCAAGCACAAGGTGGATTCCATCGACTGGGCCGACGCAACCAACGAGAATACAATAGAGGCTATGGAGCTCTATCTCACTCAGCATGCCACTGGCGAGCATGCCGACGAAGCCACAACCGCCATCAAGCAGATGAAGGCGAAGACGGTGCAGAGCGACGAGAAGACCCAAGTGGTGTCTACACTGCGCCATTTCTTCCAGAGCATCAACTCGAAAGATGAGGCTGGATTAGAGTCGAGCGTATCGCCCGTGCTCACCAATTTCCTGGGCAAGACCGATGCTACACGTGCCGATGTCATTACCTTTATGAACAAAATCTATAAGGAAGACATTACCAATATGAACTGGCACCTGAACAACGACTATAAGATTGACAAGAAGGAAGTGGGCGACGAGCGCTACGAATATACCGTCAACTTCTCTGCTCTCCAGCATGTGGAGAAAGGTGGACCCGATAATACGCAGGAAATGCGCTATCAAATCAAAGCCACTATCAACCCCGACGGTCTCATCTCAGCCATGGCCATGACCAAGATTCTGGAGTAATATATAAAGGTATAGGCGGTGTAGCAAACACTTCCTGTAACTATTTGATATTCTGAGACTTATTATTCGTCTTAGCATTAGTACCTAATCGCGTTGCGATTAGGTACTTTTCGTTAGGCGATTAGGTAGGAAACGCGATGCGATTCGGTAGAGATTACAATCCCAAAATAGCCTCTCCCCACCACCCTCCCCCGAAGGGAGGGGAGAAATATGCCCGTAGCGCTCTTTATTTCCATGGAAATACCGATAGCTCAGTAGGGCCATGCCCCGTGCATATCCGCATCGCCGAAGGGCAAGTACAGGCATAGGATTAAAATAAAAAGGGGGCTTAGCAGTGTAATCCAATCGCACTGGAGGATAGAATCACTTGCTCTCGTCCTTCTGCTTGCCTATCGTGAGCTGCAAAAGATCATAGAATGTGCCATTGTAGACATTGAGGTCTACATTGCCTTTGATACCGGGCAACTGGCCGGTATCTGTGTGTTGCCAGAACTTCCACGTGCCTTTATACTCTATTTTATCCACATAGTAATGGGCAATCCAATAAGGATAATCGTCGAAGACGGGCGCACTGAGGTATTTCTCCTTAAATTTATAATAGGTATAGATAATAGGTTTCACATGATATCTATCCTCCACGATGTGTAACCAGGTAAGCACGTCGGTCTGGAAATCCTCTACCGTGGTGTTGCTCGGCACATGCTCTATGTCCAACACCGGCGGGAGGTCGCCGTCTTCGAGCTGCACCTTGTCAAGGAAATAATAGGCCTGCGACCGGGCCGACGAGCTGTTGGTCCAGAAATGATAGGCTCCTCGTATGAAACCATACTCCCTGATATAGCCAAAATTGTCGTTGAAGTTGGGGTCTACACGCGACGAACCTTCCGTGGCCTTCACAATGATGAAGCGCAACGGATTGCCGTCGATGAGCGCGTTAGACTTCAGTCGGTCCCAGTCTATGCGTCCCTGATAGTGCGAGATATCTATGCCATGGATCTCATAGCCCTGCGGATATTTAGCATCGCCATAGAGTGCTCGCCAACGGAACCCCGTGGGGCCCACAAAGAAATAATAGAACACCCAGATATAGAGCACCAGCACACCCAATGCCCCGAGCAGGCAGCCCTTGCGGTTGCCACGCTGAAAGAACGGGAGATGAAGGAGCGTAGACCTGAATGCGGCGTAGCCATGAGTATAAGCTCGATGATGTCTCGTCGATGCTGGCCTGTGATGATGTACAGATTTTCTGCTACTCATGGATAAAACGAATAAAAAGGAGCACTCCTACGATAGCATTCATGCATCGATGGAGCGTCCTTTTATGAATTGATTGAATATTAAGTCTGTAAAGAATTACTTCTTTGCAGCATTCTCCAAAGCCAAGGTGCGGGTCTCACGGTCGCAAACCTCTGTCGGACCCCAGTACTGGATAGGACCAGGATAAACGAAGCAGGTCTTGCGGGCGAGTTCCTCACGCTTCTCAACAAACTTCTTGAAAGGTGCACCGTCGAGTTCTACGAGAGCCTTGCGGATAACGGGCTTCATCTCGCCGTTGCGGCGCTCCATGTTCATCATCATGGTGATTGGCACACCTCCGGCAACCCATTCTGCAGCAGGAGCAGACAGATTCTGAACGATAGCCATGTAGCCGGTCTTGTCGTTGGCAATGAGGTTGGCAGCACTCACACCCAGAGCGTAGCAATAGTCTGAGTCAAAATTAGAAGGAGCAGCACAACGACCCTCATATCCGAAGAAGTGATGCAGTGTGGCAAAGTTACCATTGAACTTGCCCTCAGCCTTCCAGCTATTGAGCTTGTCGGCCACCATGTCAGAGAGCAGACGCTCGGTCTCAATGAGAGAAACCTGTACGTTTCCGTGGGGGTCACGGTCGAGAGACAGCTGGCTGGCCACATTCTGAGGCAGGGTAGCAAATGTCTCTGCGTTCTCCTGAGAGAGATGGCTCAGGATGTAAGCACGCTGAGCCTCGGGCTCAAGGTCGCGATAGTCTGCACCATGGGCTGCGAGCAGGTCGTTGAGCTCGTCGATGAGGCGACCGATGGCCGGAATAAACTCGATAAGTCCCTCGGGAACCAGCACCACGCCGAAGTTATTGCCGTCGGCAGAGCGGTTAACCACTGCAGTAGCGATATCCTCTACTATCTGGTTGAGGGTCATATCCTTCTGCTCAATCTCCTCAGAGATGAGGCAGATGTTAGGCTGTGTCTGCAGCGCGCACTCCAGGGCAATGTGAGAAGCCGAGCGACCCATCAGCTTGATGAAGTGCCAATACTTGCGAGCAGAGTTGGCATCACGCTCGATATTGCCGATAAGCTCAGAGTAAACCTTAGTAGCGGTGTCGAAACCAAAGCTGGTTTCAATCTGCTTGTTCTTCAAATCGCCGTCGATAGTCTTGGGGCAGCCGATCACCTGGATGCCATACTTCTTGGCGGCATAGTATTCAGCCAGCACACAAGCGTTAGTGTTGGAGTCGTCGCCACCAATGATCACAAGTGCCTTGATGTTGAGTTCTTCGAGTATCTCGCGGCCCTTCTCAAACTGTTCTTCCTTTTCCAGCTTGGTGCGGCCTGAGCCAATCATATCGAAACCACCGGTATTGCGGTAGTTGTCTACATAGTCAGACGTCAGCTCGATATAGTCGTGCTCAATCAGTCCGCTCGGGCCCATGAGGAAGCCGTATACCTTGTTGTTGGGATTCTGATTCTTCACAGCGTCATAGATACCGCAGATCACATTGTGTCCGCCGGGAGCCTGACCGCCAGAAAGAATGATTCCCACATTCTTCTCCATGCCAATCTTCTTGTCGCCGGGGACAAACTCGATGATAGGCATGCCATACGTGTTAGGGAACAATTCCTTGATTTCATCCTGATTGCCAACACTCTGTGTCGGCTCACCTTCTTTTACCTTAACAGTTCCTACGAGTCCGTTGGGGAGCTTCGGCTGATACTGCATACGGGCTTTCTGCAAAAGACTAGCTTTCATTTCTACGAGATTTTTAAATTAAAATAAAATTCTTGTTGCAAATTTACTCTTTTTTTTTAAGGAAATAAAGAAAAAAGGCCAGAAAACCATTTTTGAGTTATTTTTTTAATGAAGTTCTTGCAGTATCTCTTTTTTTTTATACCTTTGAAGAAAATATTAGGGACACACAAAATTAAATTGTCATGGCAAAAAAAAGAGATTTGAAACAGACCATCAACTACGTATGTAGTGAGTTGTTTGCCGAAGCAGTTGCTGCTTCTCTGTATGGAAATCAAACCAGCGAGGAGGCTGCCGAGAATCTGCTTTCTTCGATTATCATCACCAAGAACGACTTCGTGAAACGCATCTCCCACCCTGAACCGGGTATGGAACCCAGCAAATACTACAACCAACTCATCATCGACTTCAACCATCGCGTATCTGACATCATCGACCAGATTAGCAGTTTAGGATAAGAGGGCCATGGTGAGACAGTTTTGCAATTGGCTTTTGTTCAAACATTGGGGATGGACCAAGAATGTCACGGTGCCCCATCCAGATAAGTTTATCATCTGCTTAGCACCGCATACCAGCAACTGGGACTTTCTCATTGGGCAGCTCTACATGCGCTCGCAAGGCATGAAGATCAACTTTCTGATGAAGAAAGAGTGGTTTTTCTGGCCTTTGGGACCTATCTTCAAGCGGATGGGAGGCATACCTGTGTATCGTTCCAAGCACACGAGCATGACCGACAATCTGGCCGAGACCGCCAAGGAGGCTACCGATTTCCGACTTTGCGTGACGCCAGAAGGTACCCGTTCGCCCAATCCAGAATGGAAGAAAGGATTCTATTTCATAGCCCTGAAGGCTCAGATTCCGGTGCTGCTCTATGGCGCCGACTATGAGAAGCGACTCATAGAATGTACGAAAAGCTTCATCCCTTCTGGGGATGTAGAGAAGGAAATGCGTGATGTCAAATTGTATTTTAAGGATTACAAGGGTAAATATCCCGAGAAATTTACGATTGGTGAGGTATAAAGAGAAACTCAAAAAGGTTCACAAAATAGGTATAGTAGGCTGTCTGCTGATGACTTCCGTCACTCTTTCGGCCCAGAACTCTGGCTTGCAATACAGGGCAGAGAAGGCCCTTCAGGACTATTTTCTCAGCTTTTCGGCCAAGAATACCGAGTTCGTGCTACAACCCAAACTACAGAAACTCACCATCAACGACCGGGAAAAGACCGTCACGGTCACCACGACGGAGTATTTTGCACAGCAGGAATTCACCGACAAACAGGTAGGCAGGATCTACAAGCAGGTGAAGCACGCCCTGCCCAAACCCTATAACAAATATAAGATTCAGGTCGTAACCAATGGCATGCCCATTGAGCAGTATGTGCCAGGATATACGCTTGCCGCTTCCGACGGGCACGCCCTTTGGGGCAAAATCAACTACGACGGTGAGCCGTGGGTGAGCAATGTGTCGCGCCCTACCAAGATTACGCATGGTCTATACGACCGCCACATCACCCTTTGGGCCTCTCATGGCCGATACTATGACAACCAAAAAGGCTTCTGGAAATGGCAGAGACCATTCCTCTTCGGCACCACCGAAGACCTCTTTACGCAGACCATCGTCGTGCCTTACCTCATTCCCATGCTCGAAAACGCAGGTGCCGTGGTGTTCACACCGCGTGAACGCGACTGGCAGCCGGCCGAATATATCATCGACAATGATGGTAATTTCGGCCAGGGAAGTGGTGGATACTCTGAGTATTCAGAGGGAAAGGCGTGGGCTAAGACTAATATTCCCGGCTTCGCCTCGCATGCAGGGCACTATCGTGACAACGAAAACCCCTTTGAAGCTGGTTCAGCCAAACAGCTGAAAGCTACAAAGAAAGACGGCAAAGCCTACGTGAAGTGGCAGCCTTCGTTCGAGAAAGAGGGACGATATGCCGTCTATGTAAGCTATCAGACGGTGGACAAGAGCGTGGAAGACGCCCATTACACAGTCTTCCACAAGGGTCAAGCCACTGAGTTTCGGGTCAATCAGCAGATGGGCGGCGGCACTTGGGTCTACCTTGGAACGTTCGATTTCGACAAGGGAAACAACATATACAACTGCGTGATGCTCACCAACCAGAGTCACAAACGCGGTGTTGTCACCGCCGATGCGGTGCGCTTCGGAGGTGGCATGGGCAACATTGAGCGAGGAGGAACCATCAGTGGCTATCCCCGAGCCATCGAAGGCGCCCGCTATTACGCCCAATGGGCTGGTGCTCCCTATACCGTCTATGGTGGCCGAGGGGGCACAGACGACTATGCCGACGACATCAACACCCGCTCACGGATGCTCAACTGGCTGGCCGGAGGTTCTGATTACGTGCCCCATCTGGAGGGCAAGAAGGTACCGATGGAGCTGTCGTTGGCCATCCATAGCGATGCCGGATTTGCCCCAGACGGACGTGGACTGGTGGGCTCCTTGGCGATTTGCACCACCGATTTCAACGACGGACGACTCGATGCCGGTATTTCCCGTATGGCCTCCAAGCAGTTTGCCGACGCCCTTCTCACTGGTGTCACCCGCGATCTGACCTTTGAATACAAGGGGTGGCCACGCCGATACCTCTGGGACCGCAACTATTCGGAGACCCGATTGCCCGAAGTTCCGTCGGCCATTCTGGAGACTTTGTCCCACCAGAACTTCCCCGACATGGTGATGGCACAGGATCCTAACTTCAAGTTTTCTATCGCCCGATCTATCTACAAGACCATTGTGAGATATACCAACGGCATGCACGGCCATGCCGCCATTATCCAACCTTTGGCCCCTACCAACCTCAGCGTGGAACTGCAGCCCAACAATCGTGCCCGCATCTCATGGAACATGCAGGCAGACAAGCAGGAACCCTCTGCCTATCCTACCTATTATGTGCTCTACACCGCTACCGGAACGGGCGGTTTCGACAACGGACAGAAGGTGACAGGAACCTCTGCCACCATCGACCTTGAGCCCGGAGTGCAGTATAACTTCAAGGTCACGGCTGCCAACCGAGGTGGCGAAAGCTTTGCCTCGGAGACCGCTTCGGCCTACGTCCAGCCCAATGCGACCAAGACGATACTCGTTGTGAACTGCTTCGACAGGCTTTCTGCTCCTGCCGTCATCAACAATAGCACGCAGCAAGGCTTCGACCTCGACGCCGACCCGGGTGTCAGCATGGGTCTCACCGCAGGCTGGAGCGGCAAACAACTCAACTTCGACCGCACGCGGATGGGCATTGAAGGTGAGACCGGACTGGGTTACAGCGGCAATGAGATGGCCGGAAAGTTTGTGGCTGGAAACGATTTCAACTACACCGTCTCGCACACCGAAGCCATTGCTTCGGCCAAGAAATACAACGTGGTGAGCTGCTCTTCCGATGCCATTGAGACTGGAAAGATGAAGCTCAACGACTATGCGGCTGTCGATCTGATATTCGGATTGGAGCGCTACACCCCCGAAGCCTTGAAATTCTACAAGGTATTCAATTCTGTTCTTCAAGGCAAAGTCACCGCCTACACGCAGGGCGGAGGTCGCCTTCTGGCCAGCGGCGCCTATCTTGGAAGCGATATGGCCATGGAGAGCGACGCCCAATGGCTTTCGCAAACCCTGAAAACGAACTATGGAGCAACGCTCAAAACCGACTCCATCAGCGGCGCCAACGGATTAGGCATGACCTTCGACTTCTACCGTCAACTTAATCCTGACCACTACGCCGCTACCCATTCCGACGTGCTCCAGCCCGAGAACGGGGCCATCTGCGCCATGCAATACAGCAACGGCATGTCGGCAGCGACGGCCTACGACGGGCGCGACTACAAGACTTTCGTCATGGGATTCCCCTTCGAATGTATCGTCGACCGGTCGGCACGACACCAAATCATGCAAGGAATCATGAATTATCTTCTCAAATAAACGGTAAAGATTATGAAAATACAAGCCAATCATTCTGGAACAAGAAGTATTGAAGTGAGCGAGAATCATCTCCGGACGATAGACAAATACTCACTCTTGCGTAATCTGATCGAT
Source organism: Prevotella sp. UBA1705 (assembly GCA_002317385.1). GTDB lineage: Bacteria > Bacteroidota > Bacteroidia > Bacteroidales > Bacteroidaceae > Prevotella. The sequence continues at coordinate 51,641 of DCJH01000017.1, forward strand.
AGCAACGGCATCATCGACGAGGCAGTGTTGGACAAGCTGAAATTCAACATTCGCGGACTCCTTGAGTCGGAAGGCGGCAACGACAAGAGCCTCCTGGATCTCTGTCTCGACGTCATTTATAACAGTAATATGAAAGCTTTTGGACTCCATCAGCTCGTTCTTCTCTACATTGAATGGAAGAATCGTCAGGAGCCCGAGGAGGAAGTAGATCCTCAAGCAGTAACCGACTGATATGCAACAATATCAACTGACTGATTTTCTTCCCACTACACGCAAGGAATGCGACTTGCGAGGGTGGGACCAACTCGACGTTATCATTTTTTCAGGCGATGCCTATATAGACCACCCCTCGTTTGGAGCGGCGGTCATTGGGCGCATGCTCGAATCGAATGGCTATAAGGTCGCCATCGTTCCACAGCCCGACTGGCATGGCGACTACCGCGACTTCAAGAAGTTGGGGCGACCCCGTCTGTTCTTCGGCGTGTCTCCGGGCAACATGGATTCGATGGTAAACCACTACACGGCCAACCGCCGTCTACGTTCGGACGACGCCTATAGTCCCGACGCCCGCCACGATATGCGGCCCGACTATCCATCAATTGTCTATACCAAAATCCTCAAACAGCTTTTCCCCGACGTCCCCGTGGCCCTCGGCGGCATAGAGGCTTCGCTGCGACGACTGACGCATTATGACTACTGGCAGGACAAACTGCACAAGAGCATCTTATGCGACAGTGGCGCAGACATTATCCTTTATGGCATGGGCGAGAAGAATACGCTTGAGCTCTGCCATGAACTGGAGGCAGGAAAGGACATCAAAGACATTCGCGATATCCCTCAGACCGTGTATCTCTGCAAGGAGGAGGAGATTCCCGGAGGCATCACCGACAACGACATTGTGCTCCACTCCCACGAGGAATGCCTGCACAACAGGAAGGCCGAGGCCGAGAATTTCCGTCACATTGAGGAGGAATCCAACAAGATGCACGCCCAGAGACTGCTACAGGCGGTAGACAACGTGTATGCCGTGGCCAACCCACCCTATCCCCCTCTGACCACCGAGGAGGTGGATGCCACCTACGATTTGCCCTACACCAGGCTCCCCCACCCCAAATACAAGGGCAAGACCATCCCGGCCTACGAGATGATTAAGTTCTCGATCAATATGCACCGGGGCTGCTTCGGCGGCTGCTCGTTCTGCACGATATCGGCCCACCAGGGCAAGTTTGTGGCCAGCCGGTCGAAGGAGAGCATCCTGCGCGAGGCCAAAAAGGTAACTCAGATGCCCGATTTCAAGGGCTACATCTCCGACCTCGGCGGCCCATCGGCCAACATGTATGGCATGCGGGGCCGCAACCTCAAGGCCTGCGAGAAGTGCAAGCGACCCTCTTGCATCAACCCCGACGTATGTCCCAACCTCAACACCGACCACTCGCAGCTGCTCGACATCTACCGCGCTGTGGACGCTCTGCCCGGTGTGAAAAAGAGCTTTATAGGCAGTGGCGTGCGCTACGACCTCATTCTCCATAAGAGTAAGGATGAGAAGACCAACAAGGCAGCCATGGAATATGCCAAAGAGCTAATAACCAACCATGTGAGCGGTCGACTTAAAGTAGCACCCGAACATACTTCCGACCGTGTGCTTGGCCTCATGCGCAAGCCGTCGTTCGGTCAGTTCTACCAGTTCAAACGGCTGTTCGACAAGATCAACAAGGAGGCGGGACTCAACCAACAGATTATTCCTTACTTCATCAGCAGCCACCCCGGCTGTCAGGAAGAGGACATGGCCGAGCTGGCCGTGCTCACCAAAGACCTGAACTTCCACCTCGAACAGGTGCAGGATTTCACGCCTACGCCGATGACGGTGAGTACCGAGGCCTGGTATTCGGGCTTCGACCCATACACCCTCGAACCCGTATTCTGTGCCAAGACACCACGAGAGAAACTCGCCCAGCGGCAGTTCTTCTTCTGGTATAAGCCCGAGGAACGCCGCAATATTGAGGCTGAACTCAAGCGCATTGGCCGCCCCGACCTCATCAAGAAGCTCTACGACGGGGTGCCCTATCGCGGCAGGGTGAACTACGACGACAGGGCTGTGGGTAGCCATCCCGATACCGCCGACCGTGGCGGCAGGCGCCAAGACCACCGGCGCGGGGCCGACAAAGGGCGGGCACAGACGCAGACAGGCAGCAGGAAACCTAAATCGTTTAATCCCAACTTCCAACCAGGCGCGAGACGAAAGAGAGGCCGTTAGCCTCTCCCCGCCCCCGTTTTTTCTTTTGATTTGGTGAAAATCATCGAGCAATTTATCGCTGGAAAGCAATCTGAAGACACCTGTGAGGACGGCATTGTCATCACCGAGGACTTCGTGGCCGTTGTCGACGGCAGCACGAGCAAGACCCCACGCCAGCTGCATCCCACGATGAAGAACGGCAAATGGGCCATGGCTCTGCTCTGCTCGATGATGGAACGCCTGCCTGCTGACTCCACTTTGGAATCGTTTTGCGAGCAGGCCACTGACCTCATCCGCCAACAATATCTCTCCCTTTTCTCCCATCACACGTTGCCGCAGGGCCCAGCCCGGCAGGCAACAGATGGTCCATACCCTGTACTCCCACCCGAGGAGCGGATGTGTGCCAGCGCAGTGGTCTATAGTCGGATGCGCCGGGAGCTGTGGATGGTAGGCGACTGCCAGTGCATGGTGGACGGCATGCTCTATGAAAACGGCAAGCCCGCAGAGACGATGATTGCCGCTAAGCGAGCCGCACTCTTCGAGGAGGCTTGCCGAGAGCATCCGGATATGGTGGTGGACGGGCTGTTGGTGCACGACTATGCGCGCGACGCTATCCTCCCGTTGCTCATCAAGAGCATGCAGGGCGAGAACAAAACCTACGCCGTGATCGACGGATACCCTATATATAAATATGGTGTAAAGTGCATTACCCTGCCCACCACACCCTGCGAAATCGTATTGGCTACTGATGGATACCCCTTTCTCAAGCCCACGTTGGCCGAGAGTGAGGCAGCCCTGAAGCACCAGTTGGAGACCGACCCCTACAATATCCACAGTTTCAAAGCTACCAAGGGACTGATGAAAGGCAACCTGTCGTTCGACGACAGAGCGTATGTAAGAATGACGAATGACGAGTGAGGAATGACGAATGGAGTACTGAAGAATGGGGAATTGGGGAATGACGAGTGACGAATGAGGGGCTGAAGTATGAAAAATGAGGGAATGAGGAATTGTAAAATGAAGATTGATTGAAGATGAAAAGATATTTTGTTTGGATTAGTTTTGATGGTACGGCATACCACGGGTGGCAGATACAGCCCAACGGCATGTCGGTACAGGAAAAGTTGCAGCAGTGTCTTTCTACCCTGTTGAGGCAGCCCATCGAGGTGACGGGAGCCGGGCGGACAGATGCTGGAGTGCATGCCCGACAGATGGTTGCCCATTTCGACTGCGACGGGGAGATGGACTGCACACAACTGGCCTACCGACTTAATCGCATCCTTCCGCGCGACATCAGCTGTGAGCGTGTGGAGCTGGTGGCGCCGGAGCAGCACGCCCGCTTCTCTGCCACGAAGCGCACCTACCGCTATTTCATCCATACCGAGCGCGACCCGTTTCTCCGCCACTACTCGGTGGAGATGCACTGGGCGCTCGACTTTGAGCTCATGAACGAGGCGGCGGCATGGCTTCTCACTGTCGACGACTTCAAAGCCTTCTGCAAGGCCAACGCCGACAACAAGACCACGCTATGCCATGTGACCACCGCGCAGTGGGTGAAGACCGGCGAAAGCACCTATTACTTCGAGATTTCGGCCAATCGTTTCCTCAGAAACATGGTGCGAGCGGTGGTAGGCACGCTCATCGACGTGGGACGACATTGCCTTACGTTGGAGGAGTTTAAGACTGTAGTCCGTGAGGGCACCCGCTCCGATGCCGGTCAGTCGATGCCCGCCCACGGACTGTTCTTGTGGGAAATTGAGTATTGAGACATCGTTCATCTTGGGCTCAAAGATAGAGAAGATTTTGCCCTCTGCGCCCATTCTTTCCCAAAAACGATAAAACATTGATATACAACCCATTATATCCGCCTTGCGAAAAGGTACTAATCGTCCAGCGATTAGTACCTTTTTGCGTATAGATTAGTACCGAATCGTCACGCGATTAGTACCTTGTCGCAAAACGATGGTATAGCAATGGCAGAAACATGGCACTACCGGGTCACCATTACTCGGTCTTTTTCCTCTCCTCTCTCCAGTGGAGGGGCAGGTGGAGAGGTAGTTTCTCGCACCTCCACCCCTTCCTCAAGTGCTGAATTACAAATATTTAAGAAAAAAAAAGGAGAATAAGATTTGAGTTTGAAAAATATATTGTAACTTTACCACCAATTAATGAACCAATCAACTAACAATACTACTTGTATGAGAAACTTAAAGACTATTTTCTATGCCGCAGGACTTGGTGTCCTGACCTTGGCATCTTGTGCCGGTGGCAATCAGGCTGCCAACGAAACCGTTTCAGGTTTGAATCCCGCCAAATTCGATACCACCCTTGAAGGCAAGAAGGTGGAACTCGTGACGCTGAAGAACAACAACGGCATGGAAGTGTGTCTCACCAACTACGGCGGTCGCGTGGTTTCTATCAGCGTGCCCGACAAGGACGGCAAGCCCACTGACGTAGTTTTGGGTTACGATAACATCAAGCAGTATGCCGATACGCTCAACTCGCCGTCGGACTATGGCTCCAGCGTGGGTCGCTATGCCAACCGCATCAAGAACGCCACCATCACCGTGGCCGGCAAAGAATATAAGCTCCGCGCCAACGACAACGAGAACTGTCTGCACGGCGGCGGTGCCACAGGCTGGCTCAACAAGGTGTATGACATCCAGGCCAAGACCGACAGCAGCGTGACATTCGCCATCACCGCCCCCGATGGAGAGAATGGTTTCCCCGGAACGGTGAAGGCCACGGCCACCTATGTGGTGAAGAGCAACAACACGCTCGACATAGTTTTCGGTGCGACCACCGACAAGGAGACGGTGGTGAACATGACCAACCACTCCTATTTCAACCTCAACGGCGACCCGTCGAAGGAAGGTGTGGACCAGGTGATGTATATCAACGCCGACAAGTTCACCCCCGCCGATGCCAAATACATACCTACCGGCGAAATCAGAAGCGTGACAGGCACCCCGATGGACTTCCGTAAGGCCCATGCCATCGGTGAGACTATCGTCGACACAACATTCGACCAGATCAAGAATGCCACCGGCTACGACCACAACTGGTGTCTTAACACCTTCAAGGATGGTAAGGGCGACGACACCCAGGTGGCTGCCTCGCTCTATTCTCCGAAGACTGGTATCTTGCTCGAAGTGTACACCAACGAGCCCGGCATCCAGGTATACACCGGCAATTTCCAGGGCACTGGCATCGCCTGCAAGCACGGCGTGAAATATCCCAAGCACGTGAGCGTGTGCTTCGAGAGCCAGAAATATCCCGACAGTCCCACCAAGATTGCGAACAAGACCAAGGGCTGGGAGCACTCCAATCCCTATCTGAAGCCCGGAGAGAAATACTATTCTCACCTCGCCTACAAGTTCAGCGTGAAATAACTACCTCTGCAAAACCCAAACACTAACAAATATAAATCTATTAGAAAACAATGAATTGGACATCAAATGAGTTTCTCTGGCAAGACTGGGCCATCCTCGGCATTGGTCTCGTAGGAGTAATCTGGGCCGTATGGCACGCCATCATGAAGGACAAGAGAGCCTCGGCGGGTGAGAATTCGTCTGACTATCTCTTCGGAAAGGGAGAGCCCTGGTATGTAATTGGTATGGCCATCTTCGCCGCAAACATCGGTTCGGAGCACCTCGTAGGTCTGGCTGGCACCGGTGCCAAGGACGGCGTGGGCATGGCCCACTGGGAGATGCAGGGCTGGATGATCCTCATCCTGGGATGGGTTTTCGTACCCTTCTATGAGCTGCTCATTACCAAACTGGGCAAGATCATCACCATGCCCGACTTCCTGAAGTTCCGCTACAACAATGCCACAGGCTATGGTCTGAGTATCATCACGCTGGTGGCCTACGTGCTCACCAAGGTGAGTGTGACAGCCTATACAGGTGGTATCTTCTTCGAATACCTGCTCGGACTGAACTTCTGGGTGGGCGCCATCGGACTGATTGCCGTGACTTGCGTGTTCACTGTATTCGGAGGCATGAAGGGTGTGATGACGCTTTCGTCTATCCAGACCCCTATCCTCATCATCGGCTCGTTCCTCGTGCTCTTCCTCGGACTCGCCACGCTTGGCGGCGGAAGCATCGTAGACGGTTGGACAGCCATGATGGACAATGCCCGCGCCATGCACGACGGCTATGGAATCAACCATATGTTCCACACCAATCCCGGCGACCCAATGTATAAGGAATATCCCGGCTATGTGGTGTTCCTCGGCGCTTCGATCATTGGTTTCTGGTATTGGTGTACCGACCAGCACATCGTTCAACGTGTACTCGGCCAGACCAAGGGTGAGGATCCAGGCAAGGTGATTGCCCGTGCCCGCCGCGGCACCATCGCCGCAGGATTCTTCAAGATTCTCCCCTGCTTCATGTTCCTCATCCCCGGCATGATTGCCGCCGCACTTGCACAGAAGGGCAACGGCTTCGTGATGAACGATACCGACGCTGCCTTCGCCCTTATGGTGAAGAATATTCTGCCTGTTGGCGTGAAGGGCATCGTGACCATTGGTTTCGTCTGCGCCCTCGTGGCCTCGCTGGCCGCATTCTTCAACAGTTGCGCCACCCTCTTCACCGAGGACTTCTACAAGCCGATGAAGAAGAATATGAGCGAGGCACACTATGTGTTTGTGGGCCGCGCAGCCACAGTAGTAGTGGTGCTTCTCGGTCTCATCTGGATGCCGGTGATGATGAGTCTCGGCTCGCTCTATAGCTATCTGCAGGGCATCCAGTCGCTGTTGGCTCCGGCCATGGTGGCTGTGTTCACCCTCGGTATGTTCTCCAAGAAGATTACTCCTGCCTCAGGTGCATGGGGCCTCTTCGGCGGTTTCATCATCGGCATGATCCGTCTGGTGACCAATGTGGCTACCGATACCGGCAAGGCTGCCGTGGAGAGCATCGACTTCCTCGGCCTTCCCACCGGATTCTGGGAGAACACCGCATGGTTCTGGCAGACCAACTGGCTCGTATTCGAGTGCTGGCTGCTCGTGTTCATCGTGCTGCTGATGGTGGTTGTGTCGTTCTTCACCAAGGCACCGTCTGCCGAGCAGATTGATGCCATCACCTTCACAGGCGACTACAAGAAGACCATCCGCGAGAGCTTCGGCGTATGGGACATCCTCGGCACACTGCTCGTCATCGGTCTCTGTGCTGCATTCTACGCTTACTTCTGGTAAGACTATACGGGCAGGCGTCGACCGTTAACCCGACGGCCTGCCCTTACACACAATATAATTACTTCACACAAAAACTTGAAAAATGACTAACTATTACGGTGAACATTCCAAGGTATGGGTTTCTGTAGACTGCATCGTCTTCGGATTTGAGGAAGACAAGCTCAAGTTGCTCATTGGAAAACGACAGATGGACCCCGGACGTGGGGAGTGGTCGCTCTACGGCGGCTTCGTAGGGGCTGACGAAAGCCTTGAGGATGCGGCCAACAGGGTGCTGTTCCAGCTGACCGGACTGAAGAGACTTTATATGAAACAGGTAGGTGCCTTTGGTGCCATCGACCGTGACCCGGGCGAGCGCGTCATCTCTGTGGCCTACTGTGCACTAATCAACGTGAAGGACTACGACGACAAACTCCGCGAGAAATACGACCTCGAATGGGTGTCTATCGAGGAGCTTCCGAAGCTCTACTCCGACCACAACCTCATGGTTACCAACGCCGTGAAGCTGCTGCGCCGCCGCATCAAGACCGAACCGCTGAGCTTTAACCTGCTGCCTGAGCTTTTCACGTTGACCCAACTGCAGCACGTCTATGAGGCTGTACTCGACAATGAGATCGACAAGCGTAACTTCCGCAAGCGCATCAAGCAGATCGACATCATCGAAAAGACTGACCTTATCGACAAGCTCACCTCCAAACGGGGCGCTGCACTCTATCGATTCAACCGCAAAGCCTACAACGAAGATCCTTCGTTCAAACTCTGACGGGGTTAGGAATAAGTAAACAAACCATTAAACTACAATAAAACTATGCTCGAAGAATTAAAGGAAAAGGTGTTTCAGGCCAACCTCGACCTGGTGAAGCACGGCCTCGTGCTGTTCACCTGGGGCAACGTGTCGGCCATCGACCGAGAGAAGGGACTGGTGGTCATCAAGCCTTCCGGGGTGGACTACGACACGATGAAGGCCAGCGACATGGTGGTGCTCGACCTGGAGACAGGTAAGGTGGTAGAGGGCGACCTCAACCCATCGTCAGACACCCCCACCCATCTGGTGCTCTATCGCAGCTTTCCTGAGCTGGGCGGCATCGTGCATACCCACTCCACCTACGCCACCGCGTGGGCACAGGCAGGACTCGACATTCCCAATATCGGCACCACTCATGCCGACTATTTCCACGACTCCATCCCCTGCACCGACAGGATGACCGAGGACCAGATGGCCGAATATGAATACAACACCGGTGTGGTGATTGTCGATAAATTCAAGCAAGACCACATCAACCCGGTGCATACACCGGGCGTGCTGGTCAAGAACCACGGCCCGTTCACCTGGGGCAAGGATGCCCACGAGGCCGTATACCACGCTGTGGTGGCCGAGCAGGTGGCCAAAATGGCCTTCATATCCTTCTCGGTAAACCCTCAGACAACGATGAATCCACTGCTTGTGGAGAAGCATTTCTCACGCAAACATGGACCCAACGCATATTATGGACAGAAGAAAAAGCAATAAATAAGAACTAAAAACGTTAAAAACTATGATTGAAGCATTTAAGGATTACGAGATTTGGTTTGTCACTGGTGCACAGCTTCTCTATGGAGGCGATGCCGTAGTACAGGTAGACGGACATTCAAAGGAGATGGTAGAAGGCATGAACAACTCAGGCCTGCTGCCCGTAAAAGTAGTGTATGCCGGCACGGCCAATAGCTCTCAGGAGGTGGCCGACTTGATGTCGCGTGCCAATGTAGACAAGAAATGTGCTGGCGTTATCTGCTGGATGCACACCTTCTCGCCTGCCAAGATGTGGATAAAGGGTATGCAGATTCTGCGCAAGCCGCTGCTCCATTTCCACACCCAGTACAATGAGAAGATTCCATACGATACTATCGATATGGACTTCATGAACCTCAACCAGAGCGCTCACGGCGACCGGGAGTTTGCTCACATCCTTACTCGTCTGCGCAAACCGCGCAAGACCGTCATCGGTTACTGGAAGGACGAGAAGACATTGAAGCGCATTGCTGTATGGGAGCGCGTGTGCGCCGGTGTGGCCGACGCCCAGGATTGCCTCATCATCCGCTTTGGCGACCAGATGAACAATGTGGCTGTGACCGATGGCGACAAGGTAGCCTTCGAGCAGGTGCTGGGCTATCATGTGGACTATGTGCAGTTCTCCACGGTGCTCCAGTATTTCGACCAGGTGAAAGATGCTGATGTAGACGCTCTCGTTCACGACGTTTACTTCAAGGAGTATGTCGTAGCCGACGAATTGAAAGACGAGAAGAGCGAAGGCTATAAGAAGATTTGGAATGCTGCCAAGGCAGAGATTACCCTCCGTGCCGTGCTGAAGGCTTTCGGTGCCAAGGGTTTCACCACCAACTTTGATGACCTCGGCGACGTGAATGTAGACGAGACTGGCCATGGCTTCGACCAGATTCCGGGTCTCGCTTCGCAGCGTCTCATGCGCGAGGGATATGGCTTCGGCGCTGAGGGCGACTGGAAAGACGCTGCTCTTCTGCGCACCACGTGGTTCATGAGCCAGGGCCTTGAGGGTGGCACCTCGTTCTTGGAGGACTACACTTTGAACTTCGACGGCGAGAATACGTCTATCTTAGAGTCGCACATGTTGGAGATTAACCCCGACATCGCAGAGGAGAAGCCGCGTCTGGAAGTACACTTCCTCGGCATCGGTGTGCGCAAGACCCCTACTGCCCGACTGGTGTTCACCGCCAAGCAGGGCCATGGTATTGCTGCCACAGTGGTGGATATGGGCAACCGTTTCCGCCTGATCGCCAACGATGTGAACCTCATCAAGAGTCAGCCGCTGCCCAAACTTCCCGTGGCTTCAGCCCTGTGGATTCCCGAGCCCAGCTTCGAGGTGGGCGTAGGATGCTGGATGAATGCCGGTGGCACGCACCACTCTTGCTTCAGCATGGCCTTGACCGACGAGTATTGGCAAGACTTCGCAGAGATTGCCGATATGGAGGCCTGCATCATCAACAAGGATACCAAGTACGACCAGTTCTGCAAGGAGCTGCGTTGGAACGAAATGTACTATATGCTGAATAAAGCATTGAAGTAATAGGAATCATAAAACTATGAACGTGATGGAGTTTAGACTACGACGACGAGGTGACCGGCATACGGCCATCCAGTCCGTATAGTCCCTACTCCATCACTCATTCCCTGTTAAACCCAAACGCTCTCTAACTTCTACACACTACTTAACTATAAAGATATAGACATGGACGCAAAATCAACCATAGTAGCCGGCAAGGCAATTCTGGGCATCGAGTTTGGCTCGACCCGTATCAAGGCCGTGCTCATAGACCAGAAAAACAACCCTATAGCCCAAGGAAGCCATACTTGGGAAAACCAACTTGTGGACGGCCTTTGGACCTACAGCATCGACGATATCTGGGCAGGACTCCAGGATTGCTATACGCATCTGAATAAGGAAGTCAGGTCGCAGTACGGTGTTGAGATAGAAAAACTTGCATCCATAGGTATCAGTGCCATGATGCATGGCTACATGGCCTTCAACGACAAACAAGAAATTCTCGTGCCATTCCGCACATGGCGCAACACCAATACGGGCAAGGCAGCCGCCGAACTCTCCGAACTCTTCAACTTTAACGTACCTCTCCGCTGGAGCATATCGCACCTGTATCAGTGTATTCTCGACGGAAACAATCATGTGAAGGATATAGATTTCCTCACCACGCTGGCTGGATACATCCACTGGCAGCTCACCGGCGAGAAGGTGCTGGGTATCGGAGACGCCTCGGGAATGATTCCCATCGATCCCGAAACCAAAGATTATGACGCGACAATGGTTGATAAATTCAACACACTTGTTGCCCCCAAGGGTTACAATTGGACTCTTTTAGACATTCTTCCCAAGGTTTTAGTGGCCGGAGAGAGTGCCGGAACACTGACCGAAGAGGGAGCCAAAAGACTGGATATATCAGGTCGTCTGCAGGCCGGAGTGCCTCTCTGTCCTCCCGAAGGCGATGCTGGAACAGGCATGGCAGCTACCAATGCGGTGAAGCAACGCACCGGAAACGTGTCGGCAGGCACCTCATCGTTCTCAATGATTGTGCTGGAGAAGAACCTCTCGAGGCCCTACAAGATGATCGATATCGTCACCACGCCCGACGGAAGTCCTGTAGCTATGGTGCACTGCAACAACTGCACGTCAGAAATTAACGCCTGGGTGAACCTCTTCAAGCAGTTTGAGGAACTCATGGGAATGACGGTAGACATGAACCAACTCTATACAAAACTCTTCACCACAGCTCTCGACGGCGATGCCGACTGCGGCGGATTGCTCTCCTACAACTATGTTTCGGGTGAGCCTGTGACCGAGTTGGAAGACGGACGCCCACTCTTTGTACGTGCCGCCAACGACAAATTCAGCCTCGCCAACTTCATGCGAACCCAGATGTATGCCGCTATCGGCGTGCTGAAGATAGGCAACGACGTGCTCTTCAAGGAAGAGAAAGTCAACGTAGACCGTATCACCGGCCATGGCGGATACTTCACTACGAAGGGCGTTGGCCAACGATTCCTCGCTGCTGCACTCAATTCTCCTATCTCCGTTATGGAGACAGCGGGCGAAGGTGGAGCATGGGGCATCGCACTGTTGGCATCCTATCTTATTAATAAGGAGGCCGGACAAGACCTCGCTGCCTTCCTCGACGAGAAAGTATTTGCAGGAAACACCGGAACCGAGTTGCAGCCTTCGCCCGAGGATGTGGCTGGATTTGATACCTATATCGAGAGTTACAAGAAAGGCTTGGAGATTGAAAAAGCTGCCGTAAACTACAAAGACGCTCATTAATCCCAACCTGATATGAAAAACTTCATTACCTCTTTATGTCTGTCGGCCATAGCTGTGCTACCGGCCATGGGCCAGGATGCCACCGCAACCATTCATGTAAACCAGGGTGTGAACCGCATCCCTAAGGAGATTTACGGCCAGTTTGCCGAACACTTAGGGTCGTGCATCTATGGTGGATTGTGGGTTGGCCCCAATTCTAAAATACCCAATACGCAAGGTTATCGTAACGATGTGCTTCAGGCTCTCAAGGACCTGAAGGTACCCGTGCTGCGTTGGCCCGGCGGCTGCTTTGCCGACGAGTATCACTGGATGGATGGCATCGGACCACGCGAAAAGCGTCCCAAGATGCAAAACAACAACTGGGGCGGCACCATCGAGGACAATTCCTTTGGCACACACGAGTTTCTTAACCTCTGCGAAATGCTCGGGGCGGAGCCGTATATCAGCGGCAACGTGGGCAGCGGAACAGTTGAGGAACTGGCCAAATGGGTGGAATATATGACCAGCGACGGTGAGACGCCGATGGCCAAACTGCGTCGGCAGAATGGCCGTGAGAAGTCGTGGAACGTGAAATACCTCGGCGTGGGCAACGAAAGCTGGGGATGCGGCGGCAACATGAGGCCTGAATACTATGCCGACCTCTACCGCCGTTACTCGGTCTACTGCCGCAATTACGACAACCACAAGCTCTACAAGATTGCCTCGGGAGCCAGCGACTACGACTACAACTGGACCAAAGTGCTGATGGACAACGTGGGCAACCGCATGAGCGGACTGTCTCTTCACTATTACACCGTGAAGGATTGGAGCAACAATAAAGGATCAGCCACGAAGTTTAACAACCAGGAATACTACTGGACCATCGGCAAATGTCTCCAGATAGAGGACGTCATCAAGAAGCACAGTGACCTCATGGATCAGAAAGACCCGAAGAAAAACATCGGCCTTCTCGTAGACGAATGGGGCACATGGTGGGACGAAGAGCCCGGAACCATACGCGGACACCTCTATCAGCAGAACACCATGCGCGACGCAATGGTAGCTGCTCTCTCACTCAATGTGTTCCAGCGCCACACCGACCGCGTCAAGATGGCCAACATCGCACAGGTGGTTAACGTGTTGCAAAGCATGATATTGACCGACACCGTGGGAGCCGGACACATGGTGCTGACACCTACCTACCATGTCTTCCAGATGTATCGCGACTTCCAGGAGGCCACCTATCTGCCCATGGAAGTAAAGACCGACTCCATCAGCGTGGAGGGAGGACACATGTTTCAGATGACCGACGGTAAGATTCCCGCCGTCTCTGTCTCTGCCGCCAAGAAGCAAGACGGGGCCATTGTGGTATCGCTTGCCAACACCAGTCTGGATAAAGCCCAGACCGTGGAGATCTCGCTCGACAGCGCTGCGGCCAAGACGGCTACCGGACGCATACTCACCAGCAAGAAGATAGACGACTACAATGACTTCAACCACCCCGACGTGGTGAAAGCCGCAGACTTCAAAGACGTGAAGTTGAAGAAGAATTCGGTGAGGGTCAACCTACCGGCCAAGTCGATTGTCGTGCTCAATCTGAAATAGACACAGCCTCTCTTGCCCCTCAATCCCATGCCCCACTTCCTGTGAGGCATGGGCAAACCGATGAAAACCATTACACCAACAACGCAACAACTATTCAACATTATAACAATGAATGACATTAAAGTAATGAACCACGCAGCCGACAATATCCGTATTCTGGCTGCATCGATGGTTGAAAAAGCTAATTCCGGTCATCCCGGTGGCGCCATGGGCGGCGCTGATTTCATCAACGTACTGTTTGCCGAGTATCTCGTTTACGACCCTTCCGACCCCAAGTGGACCGGACGCGACCGTTTCTTCCTCGACCCAGGCCACATGAGTCCCATGCTCTATTCCGGTCTGGCTATGCGCGGTTTCTTCACCATGGACGACCTGAAGCAGTTCCGTCAGTGGGGTTCGGTTACTCCCGGTCACCCCGAGCTCGACGTGGAGCGCGGCATTGAAAACTCTTCTGGTCCGCTCGGTCAGGGTCATGCGATGGCCGCCGGAGCTGCCGTGGCAGAGAAATTCCTTGAGGCTCGCCTGGGCAAGACCATGATGCAGCACAAGATCTACGTGTATATCAGTGACGGAGGTATAGAGGAAGAGATCTCGCAGGGCGTGGGACGTATTGCCGGAAACCTCGGTTTGAACAACCTCATCATGTTCTACGACTCCAACGATATCCAGCTTTCCACCGAAACCAAGGTCGTGATGACCGAGAACACCAAGGCAAAATATGAAGCCTGGGGATGGAATGTGATGGAGATCAACGGCAACGACGTGGTAGAAATCCGCAAGGCACTCGACGCAACTCAGAAAGAAACGGCCCGTCCTACCCTCATCATCGGTAAGACCATCATGGGCAAAGGCGCCCTCCAGGCCGACGGTTCGAGCTATGAGGCCAGCATCAAGACTCATGGCGCACCGCTCGGTGGCGATGCCTACGTGAACACCATCAAGAATCTTGGCGGCGACTTGGAGAATCCGTTTGTATTGTTCGACGACGTGAAGGCACTCTACGACGCCCGTCGCGAGGAGCTCAAGCAGATTGTGGCTGCCCGCAAGGCCGAGGAGGCCGAGTGGCGCAAGGCCAACGCTGAGAAGGCTGTCCAGATGGACGAGTGGTTCTCTGGCAAGGCCCCCAAGGTGGACTGGAGCAAGGTGGAGCAGAAAGCCGGAGCAGCTACACGTGCTGCCAGCGCCGCCTGCCTTACCGCATTGGCTGAGCAGGTACCCAATATGATATGTGCCTCTGCCGACCTTTCGAACTCCGACAAGACCGACGGCTTCCTGAAGAAGACCACCAGTCTGATGCCCGGCGACTTCTCCGGCGCTTTCTTCCAGGCTGGCGTGAGCGAGCTAACCATGGCTGATATGTGCATCGGAATGATGCTTCACGGCGGCGTCATCGCTGCCTGCGGCACATTCTTCGTATTCTCCGACTATATGAAACCGGCCGTTCGCATGGCAGCTCTCATGCAGGTGCCCGTGAAGTTTATCTGGACCCACGATGCCTTCCGCGTGGGCGAGGACGGTCCTACCCACGAACCTGTGGAGCAGGAAGCCCAGATCCGACTCATGGAAAAGATGAAGAACCATGCCGGTCGCGACAGCGTTCGCGTGTTCCGCCCCGCCGATGCCGAGGAGACCACCGTGTGCTGGAAGCTCGCCATGGACAATGTGGACACCCCGACAGCACTCATCTTCTCTCGTCAGGGCATTGCCAACCTGCCCGAAGGCAACGACTATGAGCAGGCCGCCAAGGGTGCTTATATCGTGGCTGGCTCGGATGAGAATCCCGATGTGATTCTTGTGGCCAGCGGTTCAGAGGTTTCTACCTTAGAGGCCGGTACCGAGGCGCTGCGCAAAGACGGCATCAAGGTGCGCGTGGTGAGTGCTCCTTCCGAGGGCTTGTTCCGCAATCAGAGTGCCGAATACCAGGAGAGCGTGCTCCCCTACGGCGTGAAGAAGTTTGGTATGACTGCCGGACTGCCCGTCACTCTGGAGGGATTGGTAGGCTACGGCCCCGACAGCAAGGTGTTTGGCATGCCGAGCTTCGGTTTCTCCGCTCCCTACAAGGTACTCGACGAGAAACTGGGCTACACCGGAGAGAACGTTTATAATCAGGTAAAAGAGTTTCTTAAATAGGAAGATGAGGAGTGAAGGAGATGAGGAGTTAAGACAAATGTCTGTGAAATAGCTAATTTGGTGCAATCCCAACATATCGCACTGCAGACTAATGTCTCAACTCCACAACTCCTTAACTCCACAACTCCATAACCATAATAATCATGGATATCAAGACGGTAGGCTTAGCCAGCGACCACGCCGGCTTTGCTCTGAAGCAATTTGTGAAACAGTATCTCGACGAGAAAGGCATAGCCTACAAGGACTATGGCACCGACACCGATGCCAGCTGCGACTATCCCGACTATGCCCACAAGTTGGCCAAGGCCGTGGAAGACGGCGAGGTGTACCCGGGTATCGGCATATGCGGCTCGGGCGAAGGCATCAATATGACCCTCAACAAGCATCAGGGCATTCGCGCGGCACTATCCTGGATGCCCGAAATTGCGCATCTGGCCCGTCAGCACAACAATGCCAACGTGCTCGTGATGCCTGGCCGATTCATCGACAATGATACGGCCCGCCACATCATGGACGAATTTCTAACCACCGATTTCGAGGGCGGACGCCACCAGCGCCGCATCGACAAGATTCCTTTGGAACCCGAGAAATAAGTGGTCTATCCCATCAGGAGAACACGCTAACCGCCTACGCGCCCAGTGAATAGGTGCTGCGATTGGAGTGTTCTCCTCTTTTTTAAGGCTTCGCCAGCCCCCATTCCCCCATCCATCCCTATTCCATCCAACATCCTATGGCCCAGAAATTCCTTATCTGCCTTGGTTCCAACACCCAACAAGAGCGCCATATGACCAGTGCTCAACGGCTGCTCGCTGAGACATTGGGCGGCATACGCTTTACCAAGACTATTTGGACAGAACCTGTGGGCTTCCAGTCGCCGCTCTATCTCAACTGCCTGGGCTATGGCAAGACCGCACTCAGCTACGACGAACTGCACCAACTCACCAAGGACATTGAACTTCAGCTCGGGCGCACCAAGGACGACAAGCTGAATCATGTGGTGAAAATCGACATAGATATCCTGCAACTTGGCGACGACCTCTACCATCTTTCCGATTGGGAAAGAGCCTATTTGCAGGAGCTTCTCCACGAGATTCTGCCCTGAGCGGCAAGGAATCCTACGATAATTCCTCGCCTCTGCGTTTCTTTTATTCATTCCTTCTTATTTGTCGTAGATGCCCAACAGGAAGATAATAAATCCTCTTCCACCAGTAGGGGCACGCCCCGTGCATGCCCGCAACGGCAGGAGGACCCTGCAAAGTCATCCTATTGTTGTAAATCAACATGTGTTCTTGCCTTCCGGCGATGCAGACATGCACGGGGCATGTCCCTACAGAGCAACTGCATTCATGTGGATGTAGAGGGTGCTTCGGGCATATTACTCCCCTCCCTTCGGGGGAGGGGTTGGGGGAGAGGCTATTTTATGAATTGCCATCTCTACCTAATCCTCTCACGATTACTACCTTTTCGCGTCGCGATTACTACCGAATCGTCGGACGATTAGTACCTGAAGGCAAAGCCGATTCTACGCAATGGCTGAACTGTAAAATACAAATCTTGATAAAACACTATAATTCAATGATTTGAAAAAGATTACTTCATCTTAACATTTCGACACATAGACAATAGATATTAGCCACTATCCAACCGATCATCCCCGTTGCATCTCTCCCCAATTCCACCCGTCCGTGGGTCATTCCAAGAACTTTCGTCTCGTTCACAGTGCAATTTTCACCATCAAACGGCATCGAGATTTCACAAAATCTACCACCAACCCCATGAAATAATAGCTTAAGAATCATTAATTAAAATAAAAAGCACTATCTTTGCAAAGTAATTCATCAAACATTAAAATTCTAAGCAAAAATAGATTATGAGACTGACAGGTAGACGCGAAAGCGACAATGTGGAAGACCGTCGCGGACTAAGCAGCGGAGCCAAAGCAGGCATTGGTGGCATCGGTGGCATCATCATGATTGCGCTGTTCACCTTTCTTTCCGGTGGAAACATCGGTGATGTGGTGACCAATGTGGCCCAGTCGGGTGCGCTGACGGGCGGCAATGAGCAGACACAGACACAGGGTGAGCAGCACTTCACCGAGGAAGAACAGCAGCTCGCCAAGTTCTCCAAGCAGATATTGGCTGCTACCGAGGACGTGTGGAGCCAGGAATTTGAGAAGATGGGCCGCAAGTACACCCCGCCTACGCTCGTGCTTTTCACCTCTTCGGTGCAGAGTGCCTGTGGTGGCGCCACTGCAGCCGTGGGACCGTTCTACTGCTCTGGCGACCAGAAGCTGTATATCGACCTGAGCTTTTTCTCCAACATGAAGCGCCAGCTGGGTGCTGACGGCGACTTCGCCTACGCCTATGTCATTGCCCATGAGGTGGGCCATCACGTGGAATATCTGCTGGGCACGCTCGGCAAGGCCCACGAGCAGATGGCTCGAATGAACTCTACCGACGCCAACAAAGTGAGCGTGAAGCTGGAGCTTCTGGCCGACTACTATGCCGGAGTGTGGGCTCATTATGACAACGAGGAATACCAGAGTCTCGAAGACGGCGACCTCGAAGAAGCTATCCAGTGTGCTGAGGTCATCGGCGACAACTATCTGCAGGAGAAGGCTCGCGGCTATTCGCAGCCCGAAACCTTTACCCACGGCACCTCCGAGCAGCGCATGAAATGGCTCAAGCTCGGCATCGAGACCGGCGACATGAGCCGCACTACCTTCCAGTAGTCTGCCTCGCAGCCCCACGAATGTATAGGGACTTCTGGCCTGCCACGCCCTCTGCTTCACCATTCGAAGCAGGCCTTGCAGGCTGAGTCCCGATGATGTGTATTGCCCCAACCACGGCATTCACCCAACGCAAATCACTCAATGAAGAAAGCAATCGTTGCAGGGTGCCTTCTGGCACTCTGCTTTTTCAATGGAAGCATGGCCAAAAAAAAGACCGTAACCATCAAAATCTTAGAGACATCCGATGTTCACGGAGCCTTTTTCCCTTACGATTTCGTCAATCAGAAACCCATGTCCGGCACGCTGGCACGCGTGAGCAGCTATATCAACCGAGAGCGGGTCACCTATGGGCGCAACCTCATATTGCTCGAAAACGGCGATATCCTGCAGGGACAACCCATTTCCTACTATTCCAACTATATCGATACGCTCAGTCAGAACATCGGTGCCGAGGTGGTGAACTACCTGCGCTATGATGCCCAGTGCATCGGCAACCACGACGTGGAGACCGGGCACAAGGTCTATGACAAATGGATTGGCGAGATCAAGTGTCCCGTGCTGGGGGCCAACATCATCGATATGGCCACCGGAAAACCCTATATCAAGCCCTACACCATCATCAAGCGCGACGGCGTGAAGATTGGCATCCTCGGATTGCTGACGCCTGCCATCCCCAACTGGCTGCCCAAAGAACTGTGGACCGGACTCCGTTTCGACAACATGGTAACCGCTGCCCGCCAATGGGTGAAGGTGCTGAAGGAAAAGGAGAAGGTCGACGTCATTGTCGGACTATTCCATTCGGGTCGCGAAGGCGGTATCACCACGCCCGACTATATGGAGGATGCGTCGCTGCAGGTGGCACGCGAAGTGCCGGGCTTCGATGTGGTGATGTTCGGCCACGACCACACGCGGTTCAACCAGACGCTGCCCAATGTGGAGGGCAAGTCGGTGGTTTGCGTCGACCCCGCCAACAATGCCATGACCGTGGCAGAGGCTACCCTTACCCTCACCAAGCAGCATGGACGATGGACTGTACTACGTAGCGAGGGCAACCTTCATAGCGTGAAAGAGGAGCCTGTGGACGAGGCCTTCGTGCAAAACTTCAAGGGTTTCACTCAGGAAGTGAGCGATTATGTAGGGCAACAGATAGGCGAGTTCAAGGAAACCATCTATACCCGCGACAGCTATTTCGGCAATTCTGCCTTCAACGACCTCATTCTCAACCTCCAGCTGAGGATTACCGGAGCCGACATCTCGTTTAACGCGCCACTCTCTTTCGACGAGAGCATCAAGGCCGGACCGGTGCATGTGAGCGACATGTTCAACCTCTATAAGTTTGAAAACCAGCTCTATGTCATGCGATTGACCGGCGAAGAGATTCGCAAATACCTGGAGATGAGCTACGACCAGTGGGTCAACACCATGCAAACGCCCGACGACCACCTGCTCTTGCTCGATGCCCGCACCCACGGCGACGCCCAGCGCATGGGATTCAAGCATTTCACTTTCAACTTCGACTCGGCCGCAGGCATCGACTATGAGGTGGATGTGACCAAGCCCGACGGCCAGAAAGTGACCATCCTGCGTATGAGCGACGGCAAGCCTTTCGATGAGAAGGCATGGTATAGGGTGGCGCTCAACAGCTATCGCGGCAACGGAGGAGGTGAACTTCTCACCAAGGGCGCTGGCATTCCGCAGGATAGTCTTGCGAGTCGTACGGTGTGGCGGTCGGACAAAGACCAGCGATTTTATCTTATGGAAGAGATTAGAAAGGCTGGCGTGATGGACCCGAAGCCCAATCACAACTGGCGTTTCGTGCCCGACGCATGGGTGAAACCCGCTGCGGAGAGAGACCGACAGCTGCTCTTCGGCAACCGATAACATGAATCTATAGCCGACCATCAGCGTCGGTTCAGAATGAAATGAAGCATTGAAAACCTACTATTTCATCTTCAGCAAGAGCGACCTGCTGCTGCAAAAGCAGCCGGATGGCACCTATACCGTGCCGTGCACGGAGGAGCCGCCCATCGAGATCAAGCCATGGACGCATGTCATGACCATCACTCCGACAGCCGAAGGCGTCGGGGTGAAGACCTTCAACGTGGACAATCCGCAGAGCATCGTCGTGACCAATGAGGAGCTGCGGCAGTGTGGCTACGAGTTCATCGGACTGCGCCAGTCGTTCTATCATCTGTCCATGGCCATGTATCTCAAGGCCGGCAAATGCCAGGAACTGCTCTTTTGGGACCAGAACACGCAGTTCTGCGGGGTGTGCGGTGCCCCGATGAAGATGCACACCACCATTTCCAAACGCTGCACTGCCTGTGGCAAGGAGGTGTGGCCGCAGCTGGCCACGGCCATCATCGTGCTCATCCAACGGGGCGACGAGGTGCTGTTGGTGCATGCCAAGAACTTCAAGACCGACTTCTTCGGACTCGTTGCAGGTTTTGTGGAGACTGGCGAGACGCTCGAAGAAGCCGTCCGACGGGAGGTGAGCGAGGAGACTGGAATAGAGATTACCAACATCAGATACTTCGGATCGCAACCCTGGCCCTACCCCTGCGGACTCATGGTGGGCTTCAATGCCGACTATGTGTCGGGCGATATTCACCTGCAGAAGTCCGAGCTCAGCAAGGGAAACTGGTTCCGCTACGACAATCTTCCACGCATCCCGCAGAAACTTTCCATAGCCCGCAAGCTCCTCGACGCATGGCTTCTGGAGCACGGCATCGTGTCGGAACAAGACTAAACCTATCCCCCAGACATTCATCCACACCAAATATCTGTATTCAACGTTATGAAATTTTTAGAGAAAGCCTTGGGCTTCGACCCAACACTCACCACGCTCAAGACTGAAATGATTGCCGGCGCAACGACGTTTCTCACCATGAGCTACATCCTTGCCGTCAATCCTGCCATCCTCGCCACTACCGGAATGGACAAAGGCGCGCTCTTCACCGCCACGGCATTAGCCTCGGCCATTGCCACCCTTCTGCTGGCCTTCATGGCACGATTACCATTTGCTCAAGCGCCGAGCATGGGCTTGAACGCCTTCTTTGCCTATACGCTCTGCCAGGCCATGCACTACACTTGGCAGCAGTCGCTGGCCATTATGCTCATCGAGGGCATCATCTTCCTACTTATTACATTCTTTAATGTACGCGAGATGATTCTCGATTCCATTCCCCAGAACCTACGTTACGCCATCTCGGCAGGTATCGGCATGTTCATCGCCTTTATCGGATTGAAGAACGCCGAAATCATTGTCCCGAAGCAAGGAACGTTTGTCGGGCTGGGCGAGTTTACCCCCATGTCGATCCTCGGCATCATTGCCATCATGCTGAGCGGTATCCTTATGGCCCGCCGCATTAAGGGAGCGCTGTTCTATGGCATCATTGCCGCCACTATTATCGGTATTCCTATGGGGGTGACACAGATTCCCGAGCACTGGCTTCCGGTGTCGGCGCCCCAGAGTCTGAGCCCTATTTTCTGCAAGTTCGACTTCCAAGGGCTCTACAATTACAACACTTTGCTGGTGGTCATCTCGCTGCTTATCGTCAACGTTTTCGACACCGTGGGAACGCTGGTGGGCCTTGCCCAGAAGACTGGCATCATGAAATCGGACGGCACCATCCCCCAAGTGAAGGAGGCGATGATGAGCGATGCCATCGGCACCACGTGCGGAGCCATGTTGGGTTCGAGCACCATCACCACCTATATCGAGAGTGCTTCGGGTATCGCTGAGGGCGGACGCACCGGCGTGACAAGCTTTGTCGTGGGCCTGTTCTTTATTTTCTCGCTCCTCCTCTCCCCCATCTTCCTCCTCATTCCGGCCGCTGCCACCTCAGGAGCACTGGTTCTTGTGGGTGTGCTCATGCTCGACTCAGTGAAGAAGATAGACCTGGGCAATGTGGCAGAAGCATTTCCTGCCTTCATTACAATGATTACCATGGTGCTCTGTTACAGCATTGCCGACGGCATTTGCCTGGGCATTCTGAGCTACGTTATCCTGAAACTCTGCATCGGCAAATGGCGCGAGCTCAACTGGACACTACTTGTTCTTTCCGTCTTATTTATCCTTAATTTCGTGTTTGCCTAAGATAAATCGGTAGGTTTACTTGGGAATCAGCGTTAAATTGTGTAATTTTGCACACCGAATCATGACTATAACTTATGGAATGGCTAATTAAACTATTCACCACACAGGACACTGTGGCACACATTGCCCTGCTCTATGGCCTTGTGATCTCAATCGGAGTCTTATTGGGCAAGGTAAAGATCGGCGGTATTTCGCTGGGTGTAACCTTCGTACTCTTTGCCGGAATCGTGGCCGGTCACATCGGTTTCACGGCACCAAAAGAGATTCTTACCTTCATGCAGGACTTCGGATTGATCCTCTTTGTGTTCTGCATCGGTCTACAGGTAGGCCCCGGTTTCTTTGAGAGTTTCCGCAAAGGCGGTGTCACTCTCAACATGCTCTCCACGGCAACAATATTCCTCAATGTGCTCGTGATGTTCGCATGCTACTACATTTTCTTCGACACCAGCAATCCACAAAACCTTCCGATGATGGTCGGCACGCTCTATGGTGCCGTGACCAACACCCCTGGACTCGGTGCTGCAAACGAAGCTCTCAATGCCATCTATACCAACGGCAACGCCCCTCAGATAGCCAACGGCTATGCCTGTGCCTATCCTCTGGGTGTGCTGGGTATCATTGGCGCGACCATTGCCATACGTTATATCACCAAGACCAGACTTCGGGACGAGGAGGAACAGCTCAATGAGGACGAGGCTGAGAACCCCCACGCCAAGCCTCATGCCATGACTCTGCGTGTGACCAATGCCTATATTGCCGGTCGCAACCTCATGGAGATCTCCGAATTCCTTAATCGCGACATTGTCTGCACACGTCTGCACCACGACAGCGAACTGATTACGCCGAAGCGAGACACTATCTTCAACATCGGCGACGAGGTGCTCATCGTTTGCGCCGAGGCCGATGCCGAAGCCATCAAGGCTTTTATCGGTCCGGAGATTGAGGTGTCGTGGAATGACGATAAATATGTGGACCAGCAGCCGATGATCTCTAAGCGCATCGTGGTAACCAACCCGAAGATGAACGGCAAGACCCTCGGCAAGATGCATTTCTCCAGTGTCTACGGCGTGAACGTTACCCGCATCTCGCGTCAGGACATCGACCTCTTTGCCTCTCGCAACCACCATTTCCAGGTGGGCGATAGGATTATGGTGGTAGGCCGCGAGGAGAATGTGAACCGCGTGGAGGCTATCATGGGTAACTCGGCTAAGCGACTCAACGCCCCCAACATTGCCACCATCTTCATTGGAATTATCATCGGTATCCTCTTCGGTAGCATTCCGCTCACCATTCCAGGCATGCCCGTACCCTTGAAGCTGGGTATTGCCGGTGGCCCGCTTATCATTGCGATTCTCATCGGACGCTTCGGCTATCGCTTTAAACTCGTGACCTACACCACCACCTCGGCCAACATGATGTTGCGCGAGATAGGTTTGGTGCTCTTTCTTGCGAGTGTCGGCATCAAGGCAGGCGCCGGATTCTGGCAGACAGTGGTAGCCGGCGACGGACTGAAATATGTATATACCGGTTTCCTCATTACTATCATCCCCATCCTCATCGTCGGAACCATTGCCCGACTGAAGTATAAATTCAACTACTTCACCATCATGGGTATGATAGCCGGAACCTATACCGACCCACCAGCACTGGCCTATGCCAACGCCAGCTGCAGCAAGGAAGCCCCCGCTGTGGGCTACTCCACAGTTTATCCGCTAAGCATGTTCCTCAGGATTCTTACGGCACAGATCGTAGTCCTGTTCTTCTGCGGAGTTTGATTCGACAACAACATTCCAAACATAAAGCCTGACAGAATTTTCCGGTCAGGCTTTTTTCATACCACTCTATATGATGATGAAACAGTATTTCCTATTTTTTCTGGCTCTCGCCACGGTCATCCCAGGACATGCCCAGAGCCGAAAACAGTGTATAGATGCCGGTTGGCAATTCAGCTATGGTGCCCGCACCACGATGCCCACCGCTGAAGAGACAGCCTCATGGCGACATCTTGACCTTCCCCACGACTGGAGTGTGGAGACAGAGGCTGCCCAGACGGCTGGAGGAACCGTAGTGGGTCCGTTCAGCACCAGCAGCGTGGGCAAGCACCAAACGGGCAACACCGTGGGCGGAGAAGGCTGGTATAAGAAAACCTTCACGCTGACAGCGGCCCAGGCACGGCAGTTGGTGAGCATCTATTTCGAGGGTGTCTACAACCAGTCGCATGTCTATATCAATGGCCGAGAGGTAAACTTCAACCCCTACGGCTACAGCAGTTATCGGGTAGACCTTACCCCTTATCTCAAGCCTGCAGGCCAGGAGAACACGCTTCTGGTGAAGGTGCAGAACCTAAAGAATAACACCCGCTGGTATGCAGGTAGCGGAATATTCCGCCATGTGTGGCTGCTCACCACGCCACGCTGCCATCTCGACGACTGGGGCACCACCGTGAGGGCCGATCAGGTGGAGGGAACCACCGGAAAAGTGAGCGTCAGCACGACCGTGAACAACGAGACCTCGAAGCGCGCCAAGGGCAAGGTGACCATCCGACTCATGGACAACGACGACAACATCGTGGCCCAGGGCACTGCCCCCTACCGCATAGCGCCCCAGCGGGAAAGTCGAGTGAGCCTCGACCTCAACGTGGCCAACGCACACCTCTGGGACCTCGACTCGCCCTATCTCTACCGGGCAGAGATAGTGATGGACAAGCAGAAAGACCGGCTCACAATCCCCTTTGGCATCCGAACCCTAAGATTCTCGGCCCAAGACGGATTCCAACTCAACGGCAAGAGCGTACTACTCCGTGGCGGATGCGTGCACCACGACCACGGACTGCTGGGCGCAGCGTCGTGGGATAAAGCCGAAGAGCGCAAGGTCAGGCTACTCAAAGCCCAAGGCTACAATGCCCTACGATGCAGCCACAACCTGCCAAGCGAGCATTTCCTGAATGCCTGCGACAGCATGGGCATGCTCGTCATGGACGAGTGTTTCGACCAGTGGGAGCGGTTTGAAGGCAAGAATGCCGACGACTATCATCTCTATTTCCCCCAGTATCACACCCAAGACATGAGCACCATGTTGCGCCGCGACATCAACCATCCGTCCATCATCATGTGGAGCATCGGCAATGAAATACCCGACCGCGGCTCTGAACGAGGCATAGAGATCTCGCGCGAGCTCACGACGATGGTCAAGGATTACGACAAATCTGCCCGCGCAACCACCAACGCCAGCAACTCCTGGGAGATGAAATCGAGCGGTGTAGAGGGGTGGGACAACTGGTCGGCGCGAGCCTGGAGCTATGTGGACGTGGCCGGATACAACTATCAATATGGTCACTACAAGACCGACCACGAGGTCTATCCCGACCGCATCATCGTGGGAACGGAGAGCTATCCGCGTGAGGCCGGGCCCAACTGGGACCTGGTGGAGAGCCAGCCCTATGTCATCGGCGACTTCACTTGGACCGCCATGGACTATCTGGGCGAGGCCGGAATAGGCAATGCCAACTTTGTGGGCAACAACGATTTCTTCCAGAAATGGCCGTGGTTCAACGGATGGTGCGGCGACATCGACCTCATCGGGCAGAAGAAACCGCAGTCCTTCTACCGCGACGTGCTGTGGCATCGTGCTCCCATCACCATGGCCGTGGAGCAGCCATTCACCCACGAACGCGTGTCGGGATGGGGATGGCCGCAGGAGCATCAGCACTGGACATGGCCCGAATACAATGACAGCAGCCCAATGAACGTGCATGTCTACTCGCGCGCATCGCTCGTCCGACTCTATCTCAACGGCAAGCTGATGGGCGAGACGAAGCCCGACCGGAACTATCGCGCCGCCTTCACCTGCGGCTACACGCCGGGCCTCCTACGTGCGGTGAACGTGGAAAACGGCCGGGAGACCGATGCCTTCGAGCTCACCACGACCAGTAAGCCCGCCGCCATCCGCCTCACCGCCGACCGCAACAACTATACGAGCAGCGGCACCGACCTTGCCTATGTCACCATCGAACTGGTGGATGCCCGCGGTCGAGTCATCACGAGCAACAGCTCAGAGAAGGTGAGCATCAGCGTATCGGGCTCAGGCTCACTGCTGGCAGCCGGAACGGCCAGCCCCACCGACATGGCTTCTTTCCGCAGCACCACACCCACTCTCTTTGAAGGTCGCGCCCTGGCCATCGTCAAAACCACAAACCAGCCGGGCGACATCATGATCACGGTGAGCAGCAAACAATTCTCCCAAACGCTCACCTTAAAGAGCCGTCCGGTGGCTTCGGCTCGATAAGAAATTATTATTGAAAAGAATTGAATAGCCTCCTCACAGCGCCCCGAAATCGCCATCAGCAAGCCTTCGGGGCGAAATAAAAGCAAAAGACAGGAGATTTATAATCATCTGACCATCAATATCTTACGAAAAGCAAGTATTTTTGGTCTGACGATAAGATAGTATTCGTTTGACGATAAGGTAGTAATCGTGAGGCGAAAACTACCTTATCGCAATCTCATTACCACCTGTTTACACTGCGAAAGCAACGCTTTACCTCATGAAAAAAGTCTAAAACAGTCTCAAATAGGCCTTTTTCATGAGTAGAAGCAATCTCATTTTACCCAATATTAAGAATTTGAGACGTTTTGAAGACGTAGGAACAATTTTTATTTTTCCGAATTAAGTTAACAGTACGCGCACTCTCCAGTGGCCCGAAATCCCTTTGACTACTACTGTTTCAGCCCCACCCGCCCTATGCAAATCGGGCTATTTGCAATGATGGGAAATGGTGGATTTAGCATGTATTTTATTGTCAATCAAACGTTTAGATTCTTTATTATAAATCTTAAAAAGTTCCAAATAGTTGCTCAACCCACATATTTTTAGTAACTTTGCATCCGATAAGAATAAGGATAGCGTTCGCTTGTTGTTTTTGTGCCGTTATTCGATAAGGTATCTAACGGGACTGAGACCATAGTTCAACTTCTTTCTCATAAACTTGGTCGCGGGCGGTGTTTTTGCCGTTCAGGTTCCATAAACAATAAATTATGGAGAAACTTTTGAAGACGTTGGTACTGCTTTTAGCCCTTACAGCGTCGAGTCCTATTCAGGCAGCGACTGCCCCGGACAAGCTCAAGGAGAGCTCACAGTATGACTGGAATCAAGTTATGGATGCGATTATCCAGGTGGAAAGTGGCGGAAAGGCCGATGCAAAGAGTGGTAACTCGGTCGGAGCCATGCAGATTACTCCCCTTCTTGTGTTGGAATGCAACAACATCCTGAGAGGACGCCGAAGCAAAAAGCGCTTCAAAATGTCCGATCGACTGAGCATCAAGAAGTCAAAAGAGATGTTTTTGGTCTTTCAGTCGAAGCACAATCCGAAGAACAGCGTTGAGTGGGCCATCCGTTCGTGGAATGGCGGAATACATTTCAATGCGAAGCGTACACAGCGTTACTTGGAGAAGGTTATGGCCTTCATGAAATGATCATGCTTTACATGCATAGCATAATTTAGCCCTCTGTCAGATTCTGGCAGGGGGCTATTTTCGTTTTCGCCGTATATGGCAGAACGGCCGCAGGCCGATGGCCTACCGTAGGATAGTGGCTTTCACTATTCTCACATCTTCCACGGGGCGGTCGGCAGGGTCGGTGGCCACGAAATCAATGTCTCTCACCACGTCCAATCCCTCCACCACTTCACCGAAAACGGTGTACTGGCCGTCGAGATGGGGCGTTCCGCCACGCTTCATATAGTAGTCGCGTACCTCCGGCGTGAGCTGCACCTTGCCCTGAGTACGGGTGTCCAGCTTCTGCTGCACGCGGTCGAGACCTGCCGGACTGAACACACTGCCATAGACAATATAGAACTGTGAGGCCGACGAAGCACGCTCGGGATTCTCGGCATCGCCCTCACGGGCGGCAGCAAGTGCACCCCGCTTGTGGAATAGCTGAGGGTAGACTATCTCGGCTGGGATGGTGTAGCCCGGGTCGTAGTCGCCCACTGGCGTGCCGGGAAGGGCGTGGCGAGTGGTGGAATCGCCTGCCTGAATCATGAAATCGGCTATGACCCGATGCCACAGTATGCCATCGTAATAGCCCTCCTTGACCAGTTTGAGCATATTGTCGCGGTGGCGTGGCGTCTCGTTGTAGAGCTCCACCACGATGCGTCCCTTGCTTGTCTCGAAGGCAATCTGTGGGCGGGCTGCAGCGGTGTCGGCGCTGGCGGTAGTCACTGCGGTCTGGGCCGCCATGGTCAGGCAGCCAGCCAGCAAGAAGATGAATAAAAATAACTTCTTCATTCGCTGTCTAAGTTTTAAATGATGTGTAAAAGTAAGAAATATAATCCAACAAAGTAGCCATTTCTTCCCAATAATATTAAATTTTAATATAATACCTTTTGCGTATGTGAAAAATCTTTGCAGTTTAAGATAAAAAGTTTAAATTTGCATGAAGTTAATAGTTAATATCATCCTGAATCCCATCAGACGTGTTCTGGAAATGTGTTTCCAGACAAGTCCTTGTATAATCAACTTGAAGCAATGAACAAGAAAATTCTCATCCCCCTCGTACTGGTTATCCTCCTCTTGGCTGCTGGAGTGGCATGGCTCTATTTCAACCTCGACCGGCAGAAGCAGCAAAATCAGGAAATGGCCGAACTGGCAGAGCTCGACAAGAAAGAGATGGAAAACGAGTACCAGCAGTTTGCCAATCAGTACAGTGAGATGAAGACGCAAATCAACAATGACTCCATCGTAGCCCAACTCACTCAGGAACAGGAGCGTACGCAGCGTTTGCTCAAGGAACTTCAAGACACCAAGAGCACCGATGCACGCGAGATTACCCGTCTGAAAAAGGAGCTCGCCACGGTACGTGCCGTGCTCCGCAGCTATGTCATTGAGATAGATTCGCTCAATCGTCTGAACCAGAATCTCACGGCGGAGAATACGCGCATTCGTGGCCAATATGAGGAGGCCAACAAGCAGATAGCCGGACTGAGCACCGAGAAGCAGAGCCTCTCGGAAAAAGTGGCTATCGCGGCCCAGCTCGATGCCGTGGGCATCTCGATGACCGGAATGGACAAACGCAACAAGCCCACCACCAAACTGCGCAAGTCGAAGGCGCTGCAGGTGAGTTTCTCGCTGGCCAAGAATGTCACGGCGCAGAGCGGCATGAAGACCGTCTATGTGCGTATCGATACCCCAACCGGTAGCGTGCTGGGAGGCGGCGGCACCTTTCCCTACGAGAACAAGAGCCTGGAATGCTCCATGAAACGCAACGTGGAATATGGCGGCAATGAGACCCCGACGACCCTGTACTACACCATCAACCAGGCGCTGCAGAGCGGAACCTACCGCGTGAGCATCTTTGCCGACGGCAATATGATAGGAAGCAAGAGCTTCGTATTAGAATAATTAAACCTTGATATTATGAGAAAGGCACCTTTCATCATTCTGTTATTCAGCGGAATAACGGTTGCCCAGGCTCAGAGCGTGCTGACACTCGACAGCTGTAGGGCACTCGCCTTGCGCAATAACAAGCAGATTAACGTCTCCAGACTGAAGCAGGACGTGGCCCTCAACGTCAAGAAGGCCATGCGCACGAAGTATCTGCCCAAGGTGGATGCGGTGGCCGGCTATGAATGGACAAGCCGTGAAATCAGCATCCTGAGCAAGGCACAGAAAAACCATATCAGCAATATCGGTACGCTCGGACTGCAGCAGATAGGCACCGACCTTACCGCGGGGCTCAACACCCAGATTACCAACCTCGTGCAGCAGGGCACCATCTCCATGGAACAAGCCCAGCAGTTGGGCGCCCTCATGCAGCAGATGGGCAATGGTCCGATAGCCCAATACATCGGGCAGATGGGCAACACCATCGGGCAGGGCATCATCAACGCCTTTCGCACGGATACCCGCAACATCTTCGGTGGAGCCGTCATGCTGCGCCAACCCATCTATATGGGTGGGGCTATCACGGCAGCCAACCGCATGGCCGATATCTCGGGCGAGATGGCCAACAACGACCTGAGCCTGAAAACACAGTCCACCTTATATAATATAGACCAGGCTTACTGGACCGTGGTGTCGCTCAAGCAGAAGCAGAAACTGGCCAACAGTTATCGCGAACTGGTGAAGAAGCTCGACGACGACGTGCAGAAGATGATCAAGCAGGGCGTGGCAACGCGTGCCGACGGACTGCGCGTGGACGTGAAAGTGAACGAAGCCGACATGCAGGTGACGCAGGTAGACGACGGTCTCTCGCTGGCCAAGATGCTGCTTTGCCAGCTGTGCGGGCTCCCTATGGATAGGGATATTGTGCTCGCCGATGAGAATCGCGAGACCCTCGACGCCGCCCTCGACGCCGGGAACACCTATATTCCAGACTCCACCCTGTCCTGCCGACCTGAAATTAGACTACTGCAGAATACCGTTTCCCTGAGCGAACAGGCCACCAAACTTGTGCAGGCGGAGTATCTACCCCACGTGGCGCTCACCGGAGGATACCTCGTTTCTAACCCCAACGTGTTCAATGGATTCCAAAAAAAGTTCTCCGGCGTGTGGAATGTAGGACTGCTTGTCCAGGTGCCGGTGTGGAACTGGTTTGAGGGTTCCTACAAGGTGAAGGCCTCAAAATCGGCTACCCGTATGGCCGAACTGGAGTTGGCCGAGGCCCAAGAGAAGATAAACCTGCAGATTTCACAGTGCCAATACAAAGTGAGCGAGGCGCAAAAACGCCTCCAAATGGCCGAGAAGAACATCAAAAGCGCCGAGGAAAACCTGCGCTGCGCACAGGTGGGATTCCGCGAGGGAGTGATGGAGTCGACCGATGTCATGGCTGCGCAGACTGCCTGGCAGAAGGCACAGAGCCAGAAAATCGACGCTGAGGTAGAGGTGAAACTTAGTCAGGTGAACCTCAAGAAGGCTTTGGGTATATTGAATTGAACAAACATTTGAGAACAACATTATAATAATAGCTAAATCATGTCAGCCAAAACACAACATAACAACATCCTGCTGGCCATCCTTGGACTTATCATCGTAGTGGTGACCGTGGGTCTCATTGGGTTCTTTACCATCAGTAAGACCGATGATATCATACAAGGAGAAGTGGAGGTTTCGGAGTATCGGGTGAGCTGTAAGCTGCCCAGCCGACTCGTAGAGATGCGAGTTAAGGAGGGCGACTACGTGCATGTAGGCGACACACTGGCCGTGCTCGAGATGCCGGAAATCAATGCTCAGCAGAAGGTTGCGGAGGCAACCGAGGGCGCCACCGAGGCTTTGAGCAGTCTGGCAGAGGCTGGAGCCAGGAAGGAGCAGATTCAAAGTGCCTACCAACTCATGCAGCAGGCCATGGCGGCGCAGGAGATTGCCAAGAAGAGCTACACCCGCATGCAGAACCTCTACGACGAAGGCGTGATGAGTGCACAGAAGCGCGACGAGGCCTTTGCAGCCTACAAGGCGGCCGAAGCTCAGGTACAGGTGATGAAAAGTCAGTATGAACTGGCCAAGAGCGGTGCCCGCGAGCAGGAAAAAGCGGTAGCCCGAAAGAATGCCCAGGCTGCCAAGAGTGCGGTAGATGTGGTGAAATCGGTGTTGCGCGAGATGGTTCAGGTGTCCAATGTAGAGGGCGAAGTAAGTTCCATCTACCCCAAAGTGGGAGAGCTTGTGGGCATGGGCTCACCCATTATGAGTATTTCTGTGATGAGCGACGTGTGGGGAACGTTCAACATTCGCGAGGATCAGCTCAAGGGAATGAAGGTTGGAGACACCTTCACCGCCTACTCCCCAGCCTTCAACAGGGACGTAAAGATGAAGGTTTACTACATCAAGGACGAAGGATCCTATGCTGTTTGGAAAGCTACAAAGAGCAATGGACAGTACGATTTGAAGACTTTTGAGGTGAAGGCAAGGTTCATCAACAAGTTCGATGGACTGAGACCGGGAATGTCTTTGGTAATCAAGAAATGAGGGAAATAGTCAGCAGATTATATCATCTCTTCCTACGCGAGTTGGGAATCATGCGTCGGAATCCTATCTATGGGTTCTGCACGGTGGTCTTTCCCTTGGTCATCATCCTCTTTTTCACGTCATTGATGAACGAGGGTGTGCCCTTCAAGATGCCCATGGGCGTGGTAGACCAGGACAATACTGCTACTTCGCGCGCCATGATCAGGCAGTTGGACGCTTTCCAGACCACCCGAGTGGTGAGCCATTTCAGCAATGTGAACGATGCCCGCTCAGCCATCCAGCACAATGAAATCTATGCTTTCCTGCTCATTCCGAAGGGTACGACCAGTGGGTTAATGACCCAAAGCCAGCCAAAAATCTCATTCTACTACAGCAATGTCACCCTTGTAGCAGGCTCAATGCTCTATCGCGACCTGAAGACCATAGCCTCTTTGGGCTCGGCTTCGGTAGGCGCCACCAAACTTTCGGCTATCGGAAAAACGGAGAAAGAGATTCACACCTTCCTCCAGCCCATCGCTATCGACCTGCACATGATAGCCAATCCATGGTCCAACTACAACGTCTACCTTAGCACTTCCATGGTACCGGGCGTGCTGATGATATTCATTTTCCTCCTCACGCCCTACTCCATCGGCACCGAACTCAAGTTCCATCGCTCGCGACAATGGATTAAAATGGCTGGCGGAAATATGTATCTGGCTCTCGCCGGCAAACTATTGCCCCAGACATTGCTATTCCTCGCGATGCTCTATGGGTTCGATTACTATGCCTTCTACGTGCTGGGCTTCCCCCATCCGGGTGGTCTTTCGCCCATTCTTCTGAGCGGTTTGTTGGGCGTGTTGAGCTGTCAAGGATTGGGAATTTTTGCCTTCGGCATGATGCCTTCGCTACGAATGTCGATGTCTATATGTTCCCTTTGGTCGGTCATGAGCCTGTCGTTGTCGGGCGCCACCTACCCCATCTTCGCCATGGATAGGGTCATTCAGAGCATTGCTCAGCTCTTCCCGCTGCGCCATTACTACATGGTCTATCAGATGTGTGTATTCAACGGCTATCCCATGACCGACGCATGGTTCAACCTCATGGGCCTACTCCTGTTCATGGTACTACCGTTTTTTGCCATCCCCAACCTCAGAAGGGCGATGCTGGTCTATGTTTATATCCCATAAAATGGAAAAAAACAGTCTGCTATATAGAATCAAACAAGGTCTCAGCGACACCTGCTATATCTGGGTGAAGGAGATGAGGAGCACCGTAACCGATGAAGGAGTGCTCATCTTCTGCATCCTCGTGCCCCTGCTCTACCCCTTGCTCTATTCATGGATTTACAATAATGAGGTGGTGAGAGAGGTGCCGGTGGCCGTCGTCGACCTATCCCACTCCAATCTTTCAAGGCAGTTTATCCGCAACTTCGATGCCAGTCCGGACACCCGAGTGGCCTACTATTGCAGTTCATTGGAGGAAGCTAAGGACCTCACGGGCAAGCAACAGGTGCACGGCACGCTTCTATTCCCCAAAGATTTTGATACGAAAGTCTACCGCAAAGAGCAGTCGATGGTGAGCGTCTACACCGACATGAGCCTCATGTTGACCTACAAAGCCATCTATCAGACGGTCCAGGCCGTGAGTGCAGAGCTCAATGCCGGCATCCAGATCAAGCAGAGCAGAGACTACACCGACCGCGACAACGAGGTCACCACCCGGCCGCTCGACTTCGACGAAGTGCCCATTTTCAACACTACCGGAGGCTACGGCAATGCCATTCTACCTGGAGTTCTCATGCTCATCTTGCAGCAGACGCTCCTCTTAGGCATAGGACTCGCAGCCGGAACAGCACGAGAAAACAACCGCTATCAGGACCTTGTGCCCATCTCCAAACACTACAATGGCATCTTCAGAATCGTGCTGGGCAAGTCGCTCTGCTACTTTATGCTCTATGCCGTGATGGGTGCTTATCTGGCGTTGGTGGTGCCACGGATGTTCCATTTCATCTCGCTGGTCACGCCCGAAACGATATTCGGGCTCATGGTGCCCTATATTCTATCCTGCATCTTCTTCGGAATGATGCTCTCTTGCTTAGTCCGTTACCGTGAAAACGTAATGCTTCTCGTGGTGTTTACGTCCGTGCCGTTCCTCTTTCTCACCGGTCTGAGCTGGCCACAATCCAATATTCCCGGATTCTGGCAGGGCATAGCCTACCTCATTCCGTCTACTTTCGGAGTGCGGGGATTCCTCAGAATATCATCCATGGGGGCTTCCATCGCCGATATTCAAACCGAATATCAGGCGCTATGGATACAGGTTTTCGTCTATTTCGTACTGACTTGCGCGGTGTATCGCTACCAAATCAATAATACCCGAAAGCGTGCTTTCAATCACATGCAGATGCTGAAGGAGAAAGCTCAGGAGGCGAAGGCCAGAAAGATGAATGCTCCTTCTGTCCCCGTCTCCGCGGCAGAAGACCCACAATAACGGGTCTTCTAAAAAGGAATACGGAAATCACAGCCTTCGTTCCAGCGCGAACAGCCCCATGCTGTCTTGCCTTTGATGAGGTGACCTTGCCCACATTTGGGGCAAACGTCGCCGGCCTTGGGCGATAGCTTCACCGTTTCGGAAGCAACCTCAGCCTTTGGAGACGATGCTTTCTTGGCTCGGGGACTTCGTTTCCGCGCCGCGGTCTTGCCGGCAGAAGCTGTCCCTCCCTGATTCGGATCGGGCGAAACGGGCGATGGTTCGGGCTCGCCGCCTTCAATCTGACGGTTGCTCCGGTCGTGCATCACATCCTGCACTATCTTCGACACCTGCTCTTTCAACTCCTGAATAAACTGTTCAGGACTATATTTGTGATGCTCAATGTCTCGCAGTTTCTTCTCCCAAATACCCGTCAACTCACAGCTGGTGAGCAGTCGTTCGTGTATGGTCTCAATGAGTTGGATACCTGTCGGGGTCGCGGCCAGGTTCTTGCGCTCCCTCCTAATGTAGTGGCGCTTGAAGAGAGTCTCTATGATTCCTGCACGCGATGAGGGTCGGCCAATGCCGTTTTCCTTCATTGCGGCCCTCAGTTCCTCATCGTCTACAAACTTGCCCGCGGTCTCCATGGCCCGCAACAGCGAAGCCTCAGTATAGTGTTTCGGCGGTTGCGTCTGCTTCTCGGTGAGCGTAGGCACGTGCGGTCCAGTCTCTCCCTTGACAAATGAAGGCAGCGTTACCTCGTCGTCTCCGCGCTTGCCCTCCTCCTCATCCTGCGTTTCCTCCTTGGAATAGACTGCTCGCCATCCAGGCTCAAGAATCTCCTTGCCCGACGCCTTGAACTCCACGGCGTCGACCTTACCCATCACCGTGGTGGTGGAGTACTTACAATCAGGATAGAAGGCGGCAATGAATCGGCGGGCAATGAGGTCGAATACCTTGAGTTCCATGTCCGAAAGTCCGCTGGGTACCTGCCCTGTGGGGATGATGGCATGGTGGTCTGTCACCTTCGACGTGTCGAACATGCGCTTCGTCTTGGGCAACTTGGGCGACATTCCGGCCAGCGTCTTAATCATCTGGAGATAGGGCTTTTGGCCCGCCACCATCATCTGGCTCACGCCGTTGAGTATTCCGGGACACTTGGGATAGATGTCATCGGAGAGATATTGGGTATCAACACGCGGATAGGTGGTGAGTTTCTTCTCATACAATCCCTGGATAAGGTTGAGCGTAAGCTCTGCCGAAAAGCCGAACTTTCGGTTGCAATCCACCTGCAACGAGGTGAGGTCGTAGAGCTGTCGCGGCTGCTCCTTGCCCTGTTTCTTCTGTACACTCGTCACCTCGAAGGGCTTGCCTTCTATCGTGGCGAAGTCTTTCTCGCCCTCTTCCTTAGACATATACCGCCCCGAAGTGGCTGTAAACAAGGTATCGCGGTACAGGGTGGAGAGCACCCAATAGGGTTCAGGTTTGAAATTGTCTATCTCTTTCTGTCGGTTAACTATCAGGGCGAGCGTAGGAGTCTGTACGCGTCCGATAGACAGCACCTGGTGATTGCGCCCATACATCAGGGTATAGAGGCGCGTTGCATTCATTCCCAGCAGCCAGTCGCCTATGGCACGGCTCAGTCCGGCCATATAGAGCGACTCATAATCCTGCTGGTCTTTCAGGTTGTTGAACCCCTCGCGGATGGCCTCATCGGTCATCGACGAGATCCAGAGCCGGCGCACCGGGCACTTCACGTGGGCCAACTGCATCACCCATCGCTGTATCAACTCACCCTCCTGACCGGCATCTCCACAGTTGATCACCTCGTCGGCCTCGCTATAGAGCCGCTCGATGGTCTTGAATTGCTTCTCTATTCCCTCGCCGGGAATGAGCTTGATGCCAAACCGCTGGGGAATCATCGGCAGGGCTGCAAGTGTCCAAAACTTCCAATTGGTGAGGTAATCGTTGGGCTCTTTCAACTCACACAGATGTCCGAAAGTCCATGTTACCTGGTAGCCGTTGCCTTCCATGTAACCGTCCTTTTGTGTATTCGCCCCAAGAATGCGTGCAATGTCTCGCGCCACGCTGGGTTTCTCCGCAATGCAAACTTTCATAATATGTATGAGATTGGTATCGCAAAGTTACAAAAAGTTTGGTTAAATATATACAATTCAAGATTCTGTTGCCATTTTTTCAGTATTTTTGTCTTACGGTTCGAACAAAAACATTATGAAGATTGGATTATTTATACCGTGCTATGTCGATGCACTCTATCCTGAGGCAGGAATAGCAACCTACAAGCTACTCAAGCATCTTGGCCTCGACGTGAGCTATCCTGAGAAGCAGACTTGCTGCGGACAGCCCATGGCCAACGCCGGATTCGAAGAGATGGCTGCCCCTCTTGCCCGCAAATACGACGAGATGTTCAAGGAGTTCGACTATGTGGTGGCCCCCTCTGCATCGTGTGCAGCCTTCGTGCGCTACTTCCATCCTAACCTCCTGAAAGGCGAGGAGCATGAGTGTGTGGCCCCTGCCAAGACCGTCGACATCGTGGAATTTTTGCACGACGTGATGAAGGTGAAGAGCCTGCCCGGCAGTTTTCCCCATGTGGTGAGCGTTCACAACAGCTGCCACGGCGTGCGCGAGCTCGGTCTCTCGTCGCCGTCCGAGCGCCACATTCCCCCTTTCAATAAAATCATCGACCTGCTACAGCTCAAGGAAGGCATCACCATCCACGAGCCCGAACGGCCCGACGAGTGCTGCGGCTTCGGCGGAATGTTTGCCGTGGAAGAGCCCGATGTGTCTGTCCGCATGGGGCAGGATAAGATAGCCCGGCACATCGCCACCGGAGCGGAATATGTTACAGGCGCCGACTCCTCGTGCCTGATGCACATGCAGGGCATAGCAAAGAAAGAGAAAAAAGACATTAAATTCATTCATGTGGCGCAGATATTGGCGGAAGGGATTGCTTAATTCAAAATTCATAATTCAAAATTCAAAATTATTCCATTCGGCCAAGATAGAGCCGTAGAGACTTTATATTTGGGGGAAACCAATGGAATATGCCAATCAGAAGTGAGTTTTGAATAAGGCATTAGGCCTAACGCAGCTGACAATAATATATATTGTATCCAACGATGAGCCTCAACGCGCCAGCCAATTTTGAATTATGAATTTTGATTTTTGAATTAAAACAACATGAGCACAATACATTCACAGAGAGCACACGAGGTGCTTCAGGACCCCGAGAAGGTGACAAGGCACGACCAGACGTTCTGGTCGGTGCGCACAAAACATGACATCATGGACTCGCAACTGCCCGAATGGGAGTCGCTCAGAGACCATGCGTCCAACATCAAAAAGCATACCATCACCCATTTGGCCGACTATTTGGAGCAGTTCTCCACGCAGTTGGAGAGCCGGGGAGTCATCGTTCACTGGGCCAAAGATGCCCAGGAACTCAACGAGATGGTCTACGGCATACTCGAAACCCACAAGGTTTCGAAGATGGTAAAGTCGAAATCGATGCTCACCGAGGAGTGCGGACTGAACGAATATCTGGAACAACGGGGCATCGACGTGGTGGAATCGGACCTGGGCGAACGCATCCTGCAACTCATGCACAGCGCTCCGGCCCATATCGTGATGCCCGCCATCCATATCACCCGCGAGGAGGTGGGCAAGATGTTTGAGGAGAAAGGTATCTCCGAAGACAAGGGAAACTACGATCCCACCTATCTCACCTACTGCGCGCGCAAGTCGCTCCGCAACGAGTTTATGCAGGCGGAGGCCGGTCTCACGGGCTGCAACTTCGGCGTGGCGAAGACTGGCGACATCGTGGTCTGCACCAACGAGGGCAACGCCGACATGACAACCTCTATGCCGAAGCTGCACATTGTGACCATGGGCATAGAGAAACTGGTGCCCGACTACCAGAGTCTGGCGGTGTTCCAACGCCTGCTCTGCCGGTGCGGCACGGGCCAGCCCACCACCACATTCACCTCTCATTTCCGTCAGGCAAGGCCCGGCGGCGAAATGCATGTGGTGCTCCTCGACAACGGGCGCAGCGATATTCTCGCCGACGAGAAGCACTGGCAGACGCTGAAGTGCATCCGATGCGGCGCCTGCATGAACACCTGTCCCGTGTATCGCCGGTCCACCGGAGCCAGCTACACCTATTTCATTCCGGGACCCATCGGCGTGGACCTCGGCATGCTCAAGGACCCACAGAAGTATAGCGACAACGTGTCGGCCTGCACACTCTGCCTGAGCTGCGACAACGTTTGCCCCGCCGAGGTGGAGCCGGGCTCGCAGATCTACCATTGGCGACAGGGCCTCGACGCCATCGGCAAGGCCGACCCGACGAAGAAACTCATGTCAAAAGGCATGAAGATGCTATTCAACCATCCGACGCTCTACACCACAGCCCTGAAGTTTGCGCCCTTGGCCAACATCGTTCCGGAGGCGCTCACCCACTCACGCAAACTCAATCCATGGGGCATCGGGCACGCCATGCCCGAGTTTGCCAAGCCATCGTTCCACGATTGGTGGAAGAAACAAGACAAGAAACAATAGGCCCAGACCCACTATGAAGAAAGAACAACTATTTGAGAAGCTCCGCCAGAACACAAGGGAGCAGTTTGATATGCCCGACATGACCATCGACGGCATTACCTATCCCGACGTCTACGCGCAGTTCCGACAGATGACTGAGGCCGTGGGCGGCAAGGTGTTTGAGGCCAAGAAGACCGACGACCTCAACCAAATCATCCGCAATCTCTATCCCGAGGCCAAGACATTCGCATCGAACCTGCCGTTTATCAATATCGCGCAGAAGAATCCCGACACCGTGGCCGAGGCCGGCGAGCTCAACGGCACCGACGTGGGCATTGTGCAGGGAGCGCTCGGCGTGGCCGAGAATGCGTGCATCTGGATTCCCCAAACCATGAAGGAAAAGGCCGTCTGCTTTATCTCGGAGTATCTCGTGGTGGTGCTCGACCGCCAGAATATCGTACATAATATGCACCAGGCCTATGCCCGCATCGAGATGGATCCGAGGTACAACTTCGGCACATTCATCAGTGGTCCGTCTAAAACGGCCGACATAGAGCAGGCCCTTGTCATGGGTGCACAGGCCGCCCGCGGCCTTACCGTACTCATATTGGAGTAGCCCCGGCGGTAAGTGCAGCCCGCGGTGCATCCTATATGACCACTCCCGAACCCTGCGCAAACATCGCCCTATGGCGAACATTATGACTTGAAAATAAACAACAAAAGTAGCAATTTCTTCTCAAACTTTACCTCATACAAAAACCATCTCTACCTCGCGGCTTTGCCATAAGGTGTTTTTCGTCTAATGAAAAGGTATTAATCGCGATGCCGTTACTACCTTATCGCAACGCGAAAAGGTAGAGATGGGAATGGCGCTAATACCTTAACAAACTATCAGTTTAACAGATTAAGATAAGCGCATGATAATAAGGGATATAAATATACTTATTATCACTATTTGTTTTTCATTGATATAACATCAAGCAAGGGGCGTGACCATCACGCCCCTTGATATTGTTGCCTCATTCAAAACATGGAAAACAAATCAACAAATCTATAGACCTTACCCATTTTCTTGCCCTTAGATTACTCAAAACCATCCCAAGCGAATGGCCTTCCAACGCCTCCGCTTACAATTGAAAACTATTAACGCATCGGCAAACATCCTCCACTTCAGCATCGGTCATGGTCTGATTGCAGGGAATGCTCAGCTCCGACTGATGGATATGCTCGGTGACAGGCAGCGAGAGCGAGTGCCACTCATGGTAGCATTGCTGCTGATGGGGCGGTATGGGATAGTGGATCATGGTACCGATGCCGTGCTCCCGAAGATGCTGTTGCAACTGGTCGCGATGACTGCTGAGCACGGGGAAGATATGGTAGACGCAGTCCTCGTCGCGACAATCGGCGTTGTCGGTCATGGGACTGGCTATCTCCCACTCCATCTTGCCGGGCAGATAGATGTCTGGATGGTTGATGTTGGCATAATAATAATGGGCTATCTGCTTGCGCCGCAGATTGTCTTCGTCGAGATATTTGAGCTTCACGCTGAGCACAGCCGCCTGAATCTCGTCGAGCCTGCTGTTGCGCCCGAGATAGGGAAAGACATATTTCTCCGTGGAACCATAGTTTCCCAGCGCCCTCACCACGCGCGCCAGTTCTTCGTCGTCGGTCGTCACCGCTCCCGCATCCCCCATCGCCCCCAGATTCTTGCCGGGGTAGAACGAGTGGGCCGCGGCGGAGCCGAGAGAACCGGAGCGAGGAATTTTATAATTGAAAATTGAGAATTGAGAATTATGATTACACTGGAGGATGGAATCTTCAGCGGGTTGTGCGTTATGAGAAGCGGCGGCATCTTTACTCGTCTTCACAGAATCATCACCCGCGCCAGCCACTTGTGAATGGTGTATGGTGTATGGTGAATCCTCACATGGAATAGAAAAATCCTCCGCGTCAGCCAATTGTGAATTGTGAATTGTGAATTGTGAATCCCCGCATGGGGTACCCCCCCCTTCCGCGCCAGCTAATTTTGAATTTTGAATTTTGAATTTTGAATTGCAACATCCCTGCGCCTGCGCATTGTCTTCTACCAGTTTCAGGTGCCAGCGGTCGCAGAGATCCTGGATGCCGGGGGTCCAGGCGTTGCGGCCATAGAGATGCACAAGAAGGAGGGCACGGGTGCGATCGGTGATGGCTTCCTCGATGAGCGTCTCGTTGATTTGCAGAGTGCTCACCCACGGCTCTACCAGTACGGGCTTCAGTCCGTTCTCGGTGATAGAGAGGATAGAGGCGATATAGGTGTTGGCCGGTACGATGACCTCGTCGCCTTCGTGCAACACGCCCATCTCCTTATAGGCCCGGAAGATGAGCGTCAGGGCGTCGAGGCCATTGGCGCAGCCCACGCAGTAGCGACTTCCGATATAGGCAGCATACTCCTTCTCAAACTGGGCGTTGGCCCCTCCCTGCAGATACCAACCGCTGTCTACCACCCGCGCCACAGCCTCCATGATTTCGTCATGGTGCATGGCGGTCACTTTCTTCAAACTGAGATAGTCTATCATAAAGCCGAAAAGGATTGAAAAGATGGGTTATAAATCGTATTCGTACCAGTCGTAGCACACCGCCCTGCCGCCGAAGCCCTCCTTCTGGAAGATGAGACTGCGGTTGAGCGCATGGCCGTCGCCATCGCTCGACTTGCCGAAATCAAAGCACTGCGCCTCACGATAGCGCTCATGGAGCAGGAAATCGAACAGTGCGTCGAGCGCCCCGCAGGCCTTCCCCTCGAGCGATGCCGATATATACTGGGTGTGAACCACCTGCGGCGTCTCAAAGATGACGGTGCCCCCCACGGGCTGCCCGTCCTTGGAGGCGAGGAAAAGTCGGATGTTTTCGGGAAATCTCGAGTGCAAGAGCTGCATCTCTTGAAGCGTGTGCACGGGTCGGGCATCATACTGACGCGCAAGGTTTCCCTCCAGAATGCGCCAGAACGACGGGTAGTCGGTGCTCTCACCGACGCTGATTCCCTCGCGCATAGCCTTGCGCACGCCACTCTTGCGCGACTCTGTGAACCGGAGACGACGGGCCGTGAGCATAGACGACACGTGGCGCACACTCAGCCGTGCCTGGCAGATGTTGGTCAGTGCATAGAGGTCTTCCTCCGCGGGGAGGCGGTGGTAGATCCACGGCACGGCCTTGTAGACCACCCGGAGAAAGCCCTCCGATTTCAGAAAAGCATTGATAGCCTCGAACGCTTCGGCCACCTCGGCCACCGTGGCATGGTCTGTGGTGAGCAGTCCGCCGTAGGTAAGTCCTTGGTGCGACCATATCGTGGTGCCCTCGCTGTTGGCCGGAAGCAGGGCAAAGAGGCGCTGCTTGCGGTAGACCAAGAGCGAGTGGTCGGCGAAACGAGCCTGATGATAGTCCATGTAGCCACGGTCGAAGAGGAACGTGCCCTGTTTGCTCTGGACCACAAAGTCGTTCCACTGTGCGGCGCCGGAGGCCTCATATCGCTTCACTTCCCACATACGGCCTGTGATGAAAGATGGTTTTTCAAATACGCCACATACTCGTCGTACTCGCGGATATAGTCTTCCTCGTCGAACGGATCCTCCGCCAACACGAGGCATACGGCTCCCGAAGAGAAGTCTTCGAGCGTGCGCCACACCCCCGTCTCCACCAGAAGTCCCTGATAGGGATGGTTCAAGAGAAACGATTTGCGCTCATTTGTGTTGTCGAGCGTCACCGTGAACGAGCCGCTCACGGCCACGATGTATTCGCGACAATGCTTATGGGCATGTCCCCCGCGGTGCTCGCCCGACGGCACGTCGTAGGTCCAGTAGACCCTGCTGATATTGAACGGCACCTGCTTCAGCTGTTCGGCTACGGTGAGATTGCCCC
Organism: Prevotella sp. UBA1705; assembly: GCA_002317385.1. Taxonomy (GTDB): domain Bacteria; phylum Bacteroidota; class Bacteroidia; order Bacteroidales; family Bacteroidaceae; genus Prevotella. Next base: position 95,308 of record DCJH01000017.1, read on the forward strand.
TTGGGTCGAGTATTTTAGGTAAGTCGATGATTTCGCCTAAGTTCATAATCCAAAACGATGATTACTGATACATATATATTATAGGTGCTATGCGCGCCACGGCTACTGCCCTATGCCGATGCGCTTTCTCACCAATGGCGAGAACATCTGCACCATGGCCTGCCACTCAGGCGTGATGGCGAGCTTGCGAAAATCCTTCTCGATAATCTCCTCGATGACCTCGGGGCGTACTCTGTGATGCTCAGCGATGGCACTGAGAGGCTTCATCGGCGAACCGAACAGCCCATAACGGGTGGAGATTATCTCTTTGTCGACAGGGCCGAGCATGGTAATAAGAATATCCATATTGGCCTTATCCTGCTCGCTGACCAGCAGTGTGGAGTCGTGAAAAAGCTCCAGAAAAGCATGTATTTGTTGGGAAAGAGCGTTCATAGAATACGTGAATTTATCGTTTGCCTATAGTTATAACCTCGCAATCGGTAAATTTATTGCCGTCGATGGTCAGTTTAATGAGGGTGCGTTCCTTGTGCCATCCCACCAGTCCAGCTGCTCCCGGATTGATGTGGAGCAGATGGAGACGACGGTCGGGCATCACCTTGAGGATGTGGGAATGGCCCGAGATGAACAGCTGCGGAGGGTTCTGGCGTATCTGCGGGCCTATCGAGGCATCGTAGCGACCGGGGTATCCGCCGATGTGCTTGATGAGAACGTCGATGTCCTCGACCTTGAAGCGCAGGGTCTCAGGGTATCGGGCCTGCATCTCGGCATCGTCTATATTACCATAGACAGCCCTGAACCGGGGCTTCATGGCCTCAAACCGGTCGGCCAGCTCCATGCTGCCAATATCGCCCGCATGCCAAATCTCGTCACAATCGGCCAGGTAAGTCTCAAACTTGTCGTCCCAATGGCTGTGGGTATCGCTCAGAATGCCAATGGTTTTCATCCTTCAGTGGGTTCAGTGCAGCCTTCGTTCCCAGTCATTCCAAAGCGGTGACGGATGAAGGCCGCTATGAATCGCTCGGTCTCCTCAATGCCGAGGAGGCTCGAATTGATGCAGAGGTCGTAGCTCTCGGCATGTCCCCAGTGCTTGCCGGTGTAGTAGTTGTAATATGAAGCACGGTTGTCCTCCTGACTACGAATCAGCTTTCGGGCCGCGGCGCGGTCGAGTCCACGACGCTTGCAAACGCGCTGGATGCGCTGGTCGAGATTGGCCGAGATGAAGATATTGATGGTATTCTTGTAGTCGCGCAGCACATAATCGGCCGTACGACCTACGAAAACACAGTTCCCCTCGTCCGCAGCCTTACGAATCGCGTCGCTCTGGAACTGGTAAAGGCTCTCTTGTGAGAAATTGTTCTTATAGAGATTGTTCTCCCCCTGGAACGACACGTGGATATGAAAAAGCGATTTCATGAATCCCTTGCGCTCATCGTTCTGCTCAAAAAACTTCTCGCTGAAGCCGCTTTCCTTGGCGGCAAGGTTGAGCAGTTCCTTGTCGTAGAATTTGCAACCGAACTCCTCGGCCAGGCGCTTGGCAATCTCACGACCTCCGGATCCTATCTGGCGGCCTATATTAATAATAAGTTTAGGCTTGTTCATGGCTATCTGATTTTATTTGCTTCTGGAATTTTCTCATATTGATATACAGCACAACGGCAGCCACGATAGCGGCTGTAATGTCGGATGCCGGTAGCGAATACCACACGCCATCAATACCAAAATAATTGGGCAGCACGGCCAGCAATGGCAACAGGAACAGCAGTTGGCGAGACAACGACAGGAAGATACTGATCTTGACCTTACCGATACACTGGAAGAAATTGGTGACCACCATCTGGAATCCGATAATAGGGAAGAACAACATATCTATGCGTATGCCCCTGACGGCCAGCTGGATGAGATGTTGGTCGGTGGTAAACATCCGGGCACAGAGATGGGGAACGAGCATGGCAATGAGCCAGCCGGTGGTCATGATGCACGTTGCGCCAATGATGGCAAGCTTCAACACCCGCATCACACGGTCCATCTGCTGACTGCCATAGTTGTATCCGGCAATGGGTTGCATGCCCTGGTTCACGCCGAAAACAAACATGATGAACACCGTTCCGATGGAGTTGGCTATGCCATAGGAGCCCACCGAAAGATCGCCGCCATACTTCACAAACTGATTGTTCATAAAGATGACGATGATGCAGGCACATACATTCATCAGGAAAGGTGAGATACCCACCCCCACAATGTTCTTCACCAGGTTGGCTTTAAGTCGGTAGATGCCTCGTTTGAGGTGCAGGAGCTCACGCTTGTTGGTGAGCAATCGCACCTGATAGACCAGCGCAAGCGACTGAGAAAGGATGGTGGCGAAGGCGGCTCCACGTATTCCCCAGCCCCACCACAGGATGAAAATCACGTCGAATATGATATTCATCACTACCGTAAAGACAGTGGAATACATGGCCTGGCGTGGTTTAGAGGTGGCCCTCAACACCGCATTCATACAGAAATACATGTGGGTAACCATGTTGCCCAAAAGGATAACCTGCATGAAATCGCGGGCAAAAGGGAGTGTCTCCTCGCTGGCTCCAAAGAACCTGAGGATAGGATTGAGAAACACAAAACAGATGAGTCCGAAGAAGAATCCCACAAGGAGTGCCAGCGTCACGGTGTTGCCCAGCAGGTCTTCGGCAGTCTGATAGTCGCGCTGCCCCAGCTTGACGGAGATTGCCGTGGACGAGCCCACACCCACTGCAGCGCCGAAGGCTGCAGAGAGATTCATGAAAGGAAAGGTAATGGCGAGGCCGGAGATGGCCATGGGGCCTACTACTTGGCCGATAAAGACTCGATCGATGATATTGTATAAAGACGCTGCCGTCATTGCGATGATGGCAGGCAAGGCATACTGTAGGAGCAATTGGCCCACAGGTTTGGTGCCTAATTCGAGCGTAGCACGCTTATTATCATTATCCATAAGACAATTGCAAAAGTACGAAAAAGTTTTGGAGATTCGCCTTTTTAACACTACTTTTGCAATAGTAAAAACAAATTCTATCGATGAAACATACCTTCCTTTTGATACTGCTCCTTGCCGAGACGCTCACCTTGTCGGCTCAAGGCAGTAAAAAAATAGCCTACCCTGATGGGAAATTCTCCATATTCCGCATATATCTCAAGGATAAAAAGGGCACCGCCTACTCTCTGAAGCATCCAGAAACCTTCCTGTCTGCCAAGGCATTGAAGCGTAGGGAAAGGCAGAATCTGCCTGTGGACTCGACAGACCTGCCCATATCGAAGAGCTATGTAGACCAAATCAACAAGGCGGGACTGCAGGTTATCGGTGGAAGCAAGTGGAATAATACGGCACTGGTCAAGGTTACCGATCCAGGCATGATACCTCTTCTGAAGTATTTTCCCTTCGTGAGCCGAACGGTCAAGGTATTTACCGCCCCTGATTCCATTGTTCCTATCCGTCCGGATAATATGGTGAAAGACACGGCTTCCATCAAGAGGAAGAAGACAAATCGTTATGGAACGGGCCGGAGTCAGATTCAGATGCTCGACGGTATCAGGATGCACGAAGCCGGTTTCCAAGGAGACGGCATGCTCATTGCCATCGTAGACGGTGGCTATATGAACGTCGACAAGATCGATTATTTTAAGAACGTGAAGATTGTCGGCACCCGCGACTTTGTCTATCCCTATAATACTAATGTATATAACCTCCTGGATCACGGCACCATGGTGCTATCGGATATGGCCGCCAACATAGATAGTATGTTTGTGGGAACGGCTCCCCATGCCTCTTATCTCCTATTGAGGAGTGAGGATGGGCGCTCAGAGAACCTGGTGGAAGAGGATTATTGGGCTCAGGCTGTGGAGTATGCAGACTCCATTGGGGCCGACATCATCAATTCTTCATTAGGATATACCAAGTTTGACGATGCTCAGGCAAGCCACATCTACCGTGAGCAGGACGGTAAGACGGCCATCAATTCGTGCACGGCTTCCATGGTTGCCTCCAAGGGGATGATACTTGTCAACAGTGCAGGAAACGAGGGAATGAAGACGTGGAAACGCATCAACTTCCCCGCCGACGCTACTAATATACTCGCTGTAGCGGCCTTGTCGCGCGACAGCATCAATGCAAGGTTCAGCTCGGTGGGTCCATCTTTCGACGGGAGGGTAAAGCCCGACGTGGCCGCCCAGGGCTATCAGTCGGCGGTCATCGACGGTACTGGCGTGATCACCACGGCCAATGGCACCTCCTTTGCCTCCCCCATCACTTGCGGAATGGTAGCTTGTCTCTGGCAGGCCTTGCCCCATAAGACTTCCTTTGAGATAATGGACCTGATCAGGAAGTCGGGTAGTCGCGCAGAATTTCCCGACAATATCTTCGGCTATGGCATACCCGATTTCTGGAAAGCATATCAAGATGGGCTGAGCAATGCGGCCCATTGATTCAAAAATTTGGACCTCAGGGCTACATGAAACCATGCAAAAGAATACGCTGACACTCTATGAACTCAACTCGTTGGTACGCGAAGTGCTGGAGACCAGCATGGACTCGGCCTATTGGGTAGAGGCAGAAATCTCAGAGGCAAGGGAGGTCAGGGGGCATTGCTACATGGAACTCATCCAGAAAGACCTATTCTCTCCCACTCCCGTGGCACGGGCTTCGGCCAAGTGTTGGAAGTCGACGTGGATGTCGTTGCGGCCGAAATTCGAGCGTACAACAGGGCAACCGCTTCGCGCCGGCATGAAAGTGATGCTCCTTGTCACCGCCAATTTCCATGAGGCTTTCGGCTTTTCATGGATTGTTCAGGACATAGACCCTACCTATACCATGGGAGATATGGCCCGTAAGCGGCTGGAAATCATCCGCCAACTCAAGGAACAGGGCATCTTTGACATGCAGAAAGAGCTGTCGATTCCTATGTTTGCCCAACGCGTCGCGGTCGTTTCCAGCGAGAATGCAGCCGGCTATGGCGATTTCTGCCAGCAGCTGACGAACAACGACTACGGCTTCAAGTTCTACCCAAAACTATTCCCAGCCATCATGCAAGGCGACCAAGTGGAGCCGAGTGTGATAGCTTCCCTCAACCAAATCAACAGGTGGGCCGACCACTTCGACGTGGTGGTTATCATCCGAGGAGGTGGCGCTACAGCCGACATGAGCGGCTTCGACACGCTCGCCTTAGCCGAGAATGTGGCCAATTTCCCACTTCCCATTATCACCGGAATAGGTCACGAGCGCGACGAGAGCATTCTCGACATGGTGTCGAATACCCGTGTGAAGACTCCCACAGCAGCCGCGGCGTTTCTCATCGACAACCTGGCTGGCGTGTGGACTCACCTTGAGAACTGCCAGAATCGCGTCACCACGCACGTCAACCATCGCATGGAGCGCGAGCATTCGCGCCTCGACCGCTGTGCCGAGCGCATCCCCATGCTGTTCTCTATGGTCAAGACCAGACAGGAAGCGCGTCTTGACCGACTGTCAAACTCCATCAGTTCACTTATTCAAAACCGCCTCACGGATCAGCTTCATCGACTTCAACTCATCAGTTCGAGCATCAAGCCGAATATCCAACGGCGCATGATGAACGAGCATCATCGGCTTGAACAGCTCGACATCAGGCTCAAAGCCGTAGACCCAGGAATCCTTCTGAAACGGGGATACAGCATCACCCTCCATCAAGGCAAGGCCGTGAGAGATGCCTCCCAGCTCCATCCGGGCGACGAAATAGAGACTCGCGTGGAGCACGGCAGCATCCAATCCATTGTGAAATAACGCTTTTTCCCACCATTAATACCCACAAAACGATTATAGATTATGGCTACAGAAACCAAATACGAGCAGGCCATCCGACAACTGGAAGATATTGTCGAGAAACTGGAAAGCAACGAGTTGGACATTGATGAGATGTCGAAGCAACTGAAAAAAGCACAACAACTTATCAAGCTTTGCAAGGATCGGCTCACCAAAACCGACGAAGAAATTCAGAAATTATTGGCAAACGAATAGAAAAGTAGCATGAAAAGTTGGAACGCATGCTTATTATTCGTACATTTGCAATAGATAAAAGGGAAAGCTTTTAAACTTGAAATAATATGAAAGAATTAGATTGGGCCAATTTGTCTTTCGGTTACATGAAGACCGATTACAACGTACGTTGCTACTATCGTGATGGAAAATGGGGCGAGATTGAGGTGAGTTCTGACGAATATCTCAAGCTCCACATGGCTGCTACCTGCCTGCATTACGGCCAGGAAGCCTTTGAGGGACTCAAGGCTTATCGCTGTCCCGACGGCAAGGTTCGCGTCTTCCGCATGGACGAGAACGCTGCCCGTCTGCAGAGTACATGCCGCGGAATCCTCATGCCCGAGGTTCCCACAGAACTCTTCGAGGAGATGGTGAAGAAGGTGGTGCGCCTCAACCAGGAGTACATTCCTACCTACGAGAGTGGCGCTACGCTCTATATTCGCCCGCTGCTTATCGGTACAAGTGCTCAGGTTGGTGTTCATCCGGCCAAGGAATACTGCTTCCTTATCTTCGTAACACCAGTTGGCCCTTACTTCAAGGGCGGTTTTTCAAGCAATCCTTACGTCATTATCCGCGACTATGACCGTGCCGCTCCGCTCGGAACAGGTATCTATAAGGTCGGCGGAAACTATGCCGCTTCCCTCAAGGCCAACTCCATTGCCCATGAGAAAGGCTACGCCAGCGAGTTCTATCTCGACTCCAAGGAGAAGAAATATGTGGACGAATGCGGTGCCGCCAACTTCTTCGGCATCAAGGACAACACCTATGTGACACCGAAATCAAGTTCTATTCTTCCCTCCATTACCAACAAGAGCCTCATGCAGATTGCCGAGGATCTTGGTCTGAAAGTGGAGCGCAGACCAGTCTCTGAGGATGAACTCGACTCGTTCGAAGAGGCTGGAGCATGCGGCACAGCAGCCGTCATCTCGCCCATCTCCCACCTCGACGACATGGATACCGGCAAGCGTTATGACTTCGGAGAGAAGCCCGGACCATGGTCCAAGAAGCTCTACGACACCCTCCGCGGCATCCAATATGGTACCATCGAGGACAAACACGGTTGGACTACCGTGGTCATCGAATAAAAAGACATAATTGCAGAGGTTGTCTTGTCAGTTTAGCAAGACAACCTTTTTTATTTTCATCTAACCTATTTTCATTGTTATGGAAACTATTACCAACTACAAAAACCGCGCTCTTGCATCCCTCGAAAACAAATGGACGGCCCCTGTGTTGTGCATGTTAGTCTATTATGTCATCGCCTTTATTATCAGTTGGATTACTGATATCAAGGATGCACCTGTACTCAACGGCCTGGGATTCATAGCCTATCTGGGTCTACTTCCCATGGGATGGGCACTCGCCGTGCTGTTTCTCGACTTCATCCGCCAAGGGCAGACCTCTGTCAGTGCCCTTTTCCTCGGCTACAACAAGCCTTGGTTCCCCAAGAGCTTCCTCCTTCCGCTACTTGTCAGCATCTTCACTTTACTGTGGACGCTGCTGCTAATCATCCCAGGACTCATCAAATCTTACTCTTACAGCATGGCCTACTTTGTCCATAAAGACAATCCTGAAATAGGTTGCAATGCTGCCATCGACGAGAGCATGAGGCTCATGGAGGGGCACAAGTGGGAACTGTTCATGCTTGACCTGAGCTTCATAGGGTGGTTCTTCCTCTGCCTTCTCACCCTCGGCCTCGGCTTCCTGTGGCTCATTCCCTATGTCATGTCGGCCCACGCCCACTTCTACGAAGACCTGATTCGCGAGAGAGGCGCATACGCTCAGCCTGCGAATTAACCCTTTTTCCTGAAGATCAAGAGGGTAATACGAACCCAATATCATCCCAATTGAAACGTCTTGTTGTTCGGTTGGGATGTTTTTATTGTGCTTTTATTAGGGTCATCGCTGCCCGACGTGATTGTCTCCAAGCACAATTATTATTGCTCCACCTTTGCGGAGACATAGAAATATTGTACCTTTGCAGGCAAAATAAGCACTATGGGTAAAGGTAAATTAGCCAAATTCGCGGAGATGAAGGAGATGAACAACGTCTTCGAATATCCCTTTTCTATTGTCGACAACGTGCCGTTTACGATGAAAGGCCATTGGCGCGAGGAGTATTTTCACAACGACAACCCCATCGTTCTGGAGCTGGGCTGTGGCAAAGGAGAATATACCGTGGGCTTGGCCAAGCTCTTTCCCGACATGAATTTCATTGGCGTTGACATCAAAGGAGCACGTATGTGGACCGGCGCTAAGCTTGCTGAGGAACAGCAGTTGGCTAATGTGGCCTTCCTCCGTACCAGTATTGAGATCATCGACCGATTTTTCTCAGAAGACGAGGTGCAGGAAATCTGGCTCACCTTCTCCGATCCACAGATGAAGAATCCGCGCAAGCGCCTCACCTCCACCTTCTTCATGGAACGCTACCGACGGTTTCTTACCGACGGCGGACTTATCCATCTCAAGACCGATTCCAATTTCCTCTTCACCTATACCCGTTTTATGGTGGAGAAGAATGCGCTGCCCACAGACATCTGCACCGACGACCTCTACCATCAGACACCTGCCAACTTGCTCGGCTCACCTATCCTCTCGATCCAGACTTACTATGAGTCGATGTGGATAGAACGTGGTCTGAACATCCGCTACATGCGCTTCCACCTCCCACGGACAGGCACGCTCGTGGAGCCCGACGTGGAGATTCCGCTCGACGAATACCGCAGCTACCACCGCACGAAGCGCAGCAGTTTGGAGACCTCCAAATAGCCATCGTCACCCCTCATTACCCCCAACAAAAAACCTTTGATGCGCCAGCAGGCAGCATCAAAGGTTTTTTGTTTCCACTTACAGGCCTCTCATCAAGGCCCCTCGGCTACAGAGCCGACCTCACCGGGAACATATAGAACTGGCGGTCAATGTCGTAATCGATCATCCATTGGTCGACTATGATATTGTCGTCGATAGCCGTGATGACCAGTGTATGCGTTCCTGCCGAGAGTCTGATGTTGTCGGAGCGGATAGCCTGACCACGCAACACATTCTGTTTCCATCGGTCGGAGCGGAAAGTCTCCTTGAGCGAATAGACCATCGGAGCCTGTCCGTCGATGCTCACCGCATATCTCAAGTCGCCCTTATCGCTGGGCTGGGTGGGGATGAGCGCTGTGCGGAGCACCGCATTGCCATCTTCGGCGTAGAACTTATAGGTGAGGCTGGCCCCGGCACGCAGCGCCACGGCCTTCATCGAATGGCCCAACATCTCGATGGACTGGGCGCCCTCAGTGGCTGAGGTGTACTCACAGGCATTACGCACAACGCTATGATCCGTATCCAACTTAGAGTCCACGGGGTCGGCATCGCTATATTTGGCTATCTCACTCTTCGTGAGTTTGTCGGGCAACGAGGGCTCTTGGAACACCAGCAGCCCCCTCGGCGCCATATCCATTAGCCCGTTCCATTTGCCGCCGGCCATCTTCTTGTTATAGTAATCGGTAAGGGTCTGAATCTCGGTATAGGCATTCCAGCTCCTCACGGCCGACTCCAAGGCCTCCGAATCGTGGTGGAAGCTCGACGGTTTACCAATGTGTCTCGCCTCCTGAGCCTGCAACTGCTTGGTAGCCATGGCCGAAGCCACATACACCGGATACTTCACAGCCGCGAAGAAAGCATCGCTAAGCTCAGGCCGCAAGGTCTTTTCCACCTGGTCTATCTGGCTCTTCACCCGGTCGAAATCGCTGAGATAGCGCTCCAGTTCGTTGCCAAACTCATCAGCACTGAACTCCGTATCCTGCACCGGCATCCACCCATTCTTGTAGCGCTTGCCATCCACCTCAACCTGGTTCCAGCCCATGAACTCTGGCCGGCGGATGCCACAGAGATGATAATATTCGGTCATTGGCTTCACCAACTGCCGCCCGGCCTGCTCACCAAACTGCTGCGAGAGCCAGCCTTGCAGATGCTTTTGCAGGCTGTTGGGGCCCACACTGTTGATGTCCCACGCCATATCCATGATCAGACTGAGGTCGTAGGCCGCCACCTTGGGGTCGTGCACGTTCACCATCCAAATCTTGCGGGCATTGTGGTCGTAGGCCCGACGCATCTCGCGGTAAACCAGTCCGGGCTGCGTGGTAGTGAGCCACAGATAGTCGTGAGGCTGTCCCCAGTAGCTCAGGTGATAGTAGACACCTGCCCCACCCGACCGTCTCTGCTCGGCAGCATCCGACAGACGGGTCATATAGCCATAGTTATCGTCACACCACATGAGGCACACGTCATCGGGAACACGCAGTCCTTTGTCATAAATCTCCAGCACCTCTTTATAGGGAATAAACACTTGGGGCACCTTCCTCATATCCTTGTTCACCTCCTGCGACAGCATCTTGCGCTGGAAATCGATGACGTTCTGCAGACCTTGGAGCTTTTCCTGGTCGGTCTTCGTCCCTTCCATGGGGCCATCGTGCAGCCCACGCATGCCCAGCGTATAGAGTGCATCCATGCCCACCGTCTCCTTGGCGCGCTCCCGCCAGTATTCTTCCACCTGACGACGGTTAGTGATATAATTGTAGGGGCCTCGCTTCCGGGCATCCCATTCGGCCACGTTGTTGCGCAGAATAGGCTCACAATGCGACGAACCCACGGCAATATCAAACGAGTCGGCCACCTCGCGGTTGCCCTTCACAGTGAAGAAGGCCGACGTGCCAGAGTGCATAGCGGGCCACACAGCATTGGCGCGGAGACGCAGCAGGAGTTCAAAGAGATGATGATAATAGCGTGGTCCCATGGTGCCACCGCTGGAACGGGTATCCAGTTTCTGCTTATCCCACACCCTGCTACTCCAGTCCTCATCGTTGATAAACACGCCGCGGTATTCCACCGAAGGACTCTGCAGGGTCTCGAATCGGTCGTCGATGGTGAGCCTACGTTGCCGCATCGGCTTCACGTCGCCCCACCATACCCAGGGCGACACACCGGCCTTGCGCGACATTTCGAGGATGCCGTAGGCCGTTCCACGGCCGTCGCTGCCCACGATAATCACCTTACCCTTGCGCACGCCCATCCAGAAGGCGTCTTTCCGGGTGATGAACTTCTGATAGGGCACGCGGTATTTATCGAGCTCTTTCATCTCTTTGTTGTTCACCATATCCAGCTGATAGATAGCAATATCGCCGTCGCTCTTAACATCGGTGCCCTTGCCGGTCACTGCACGCATATCCGAATCGAACATCTCCAAGGCCTTCTCCACGACCGTGCCATATTTCTTTTGGATGGAATAGGTGACATGTCCGCCCGAGAACCAGGCCACGTCCTTGGCCTGTCCCATGGTGGGGAGGGCCAACAGAGATGCGATAAGTATTTTCTTATAAGTCATAATTCATTATAGGGTCGGTTGGCTTGCCGGAGAAAATGATGGGCATTTCTCTGCATACACAAGGCAACCGATCGGTTTGCAGAACACAAAGGTACGAAAAAATCCCCCTTCTTGCGAAAATGTTGTGACTTAATTCGTCTTTTAAACAATAATTAGGTACTTTTGCCGAGAATCAAAGTTTATAAAGATTAGTATGACGATATATCCCAAATTGATTACCGATGCCCTGGCAACGGTTGTTTATGCCGGAACGAAAAAGAACCTCATCGAGAGCGAGATGCTGGCCGACCAGCCTGTCATCGACGGCATGAAAGTGAAGATTGTGTTGCTCTTTCCCCGCGAGACCGACCCCTTCCTCAAATCTACGGTAAAAGCTGCCGAGGCCGCCATCCACTATCACGTGAGCAAGGATGTGGAGGTGACCATCGAGACCGAGTTTAAATCGGCCCCGAGACCAGAGGTGGGTAAACTCCTGCCTGAGGTAAAGAACATCATTGCCGTGAGCTCTGGCAAGGGCGGCGTGGGCAAGAGCACTGTCTCGGCCAACCTCGCCATTGCACTGGCGAAGCTTGGTTACAAGGTCGGACTGCTCGATACCGACATCTTCGGCCCCTCCATGCCCAAGATGTTTGGTGTGGAAGATGCCCGTCCCTATGCCGTGAACGTGGACGGCCGACAGCTCATTGAGCCTGTAGACAAGTATGGTGTGAAGATGCTGAGCATCGGATTCTTCGTGAGTCCCGACACGGCCACACTCTGGCGCGGTGCCATGGCTACCTCGGCCTTGAAGCAACTCATAGCCGATGCCAACTGGGGCGAGCTCGACTACTTTATTCTCGACACCCCGCCGGGCACCTCCGATATACATCTCACCTTGCTGCAGACGCTGTCGATAACGGGTGCAGTGATCGTCTCCACGCCGCAGAAGGTGGCGCTGGCCGACGCCCGCAAGGGTATCGACATGTATAGCAACGACAAGGTGAACGTGCCCATCCTCGGACTGGTAGAGAATATGGCCTGGTTCACGCCGGCTGAACTGCCCGAGAACAAATACTACATCTTTGGCAAGGACGGCTGCAAAGACCTGGCCAAAGAGATGGGAGTGCCTCTTTTGGCGCAGATTCCCATTGTGCAAAGCATCTGCGAGAACGGCGACGCTGGCACACCGGCAGCCACCAATGTGGATAGCATCACGGGCCAGTCGTTCATCAATTTGGCTCAGGCTGTGGTCACTGTGACCAACCTCCGCAACAAGGAGAAGCCCAAAACAAAGATTGTAGAGATCGAAAACAGTTAGGCATCGTCCTCCCGGACTATACCTATCCTCACCATATAGCTATGCCTCGGAATTATCGGGGCATAGCTATTTTTGTATACTCCCATGTCTATTATACCTCATTTAACTATGGCTGTCGTATTCTGTTGTTAGTGGCTTTAGGGTTAGAAACCACGAATTCCACGAATTCCACAGATTTAAGACTTCTACAACGCGCAGCCATCAGATATTTTTAACCACGGATTTCACGAATCTCACAGATTGCAATTGATGGCCTTCACCACTGATTTCACGAAGCCGCAAGCGGCTACGGATGGCACGGATGTATGTCGGGACAAGCAAGAGGGCTAAAAGTTGAGTAGATTTGAGCAACTAATTATTGCAAATATTTACTCGTTTGCCCCCCCAAGCACTACCCTATTGCTCCGGTATATCATCTGTGCCATCCGTAGCCGCTTGCGGCTTCGTGAAATCAGTGGTGTTAGGAGCCCATAGAAAATCTGTGAAATTCGTGAAATCCGTGGTTAAAAAATAGGTCGAATAATTAAGTATTAAAACAATGAAAGCATCTCGTAAAGAACAAGAAATTCATGGTGAAAGAACTTGAAGAATAGAAAAAAGAATATCGCCCAAGAACAAATGTACGTGTCATAAGACGAAAATGAGGGCGAGAAACAGAGATTGGCAAGAGGCTTATAATAAGGGAGTTGTAATTTGATGACATTTTATGGGGTTGCGATTAATACTTTATCGTGATGCGATTAGTACCTTATCATACAACGAGAAAGGCCTTGAAGCAAGTTGAAAAGATAGAGATAGAAAGGCGATAAGGGCCTAATGAGGATGGAGGCGAGATGTGTGGATGATGAAAGGGGGATGAGAGGAGGAGAAAATGGCATAGAAATGGAGGGAAAAACGCTATTTCAACAAATTATGAATAAGCAGAAATCAGCTATTGATTGATGAAATAAGTTTACGAAACAAATGCCAATTCGGGATACGGCCATGCACTGAACTTAGCTTTACAAGACGGCAGGCTAACCCAGATTAAAGTTGAGGATGGGCAACATAGCGCAGAAAGCAAGTACGAAAAACGAGCCAGGAATCAACGCTTTAACTTCTAATCCACCCATAGAATCCGGCAAACAACAATATTTGCAGGGGAGTTGCGTTATTGAAAATAACGATGAAGCGGAATCAGAAAAGACATAAAGCAGGCATCATCATGCTGTTGGCATTGATGCTGTTGGCCTCGTGCGGGGCCGACCGGAATATCAAGCAAGGCGAGAAATATCTGGCCTTGGGCGAATATTTCGATGCCGCCAACGAATTTAAGCAGGCCTATCAGAAGACCGAAGCCAAGAACCGCGACAAGCGCGGGCGCATTGCCGGCAAGATGGCCTATTGCTACGACAAGAGCCTGCAGACGCCAAAGGCCATCGCCGCCTATCGCAACATGCAGCGATACAACACAGCGCGTACCTTCGACCGACTGGCGCTGGCCCAGCAACTCATGAAAAACGGCAGCTACAAAGAGGCTGCCCAGGAATTCCAGGCGGTGCTCGACTCCTTCCCCACCAACAAGTTGGCACAGGCAGGCCTGCAGGCTGCCCAGCAGGCTCCGGCCATCAGGGAACTCGGCAGCCGCTACACGGTGAAGAAAATGGAGGTGTTCAACTCCCGCCGCGCGGAGTATTCGCCCATGCTCTTCGGCGACAACCACGACCAGTTGTATTTCACTTCCACCCGCAACGAGGCCCAAGGCGACGAACTGAGTGGTATCACGGGCACCAAACCGGCCGATATCTTCGTGTCGACCAAGGACGACAAGGGCAAGTGGGGCAAGCCCGAGGCCGTGACGGGCGGCCTCAACACCGCCTACGATGAGGGCGCATGCAGCTTCTCGGTGGACGGCCGCGAGATGTATCTCACCCAGTGTGTCACCGACCCCACCTACCCACGCTATGCCCAACTCATGGTATCCAACCGCTCGGATGCCGCCTGGGCCAAGGCCACCGAGGTGAAGCTCACCGGCGACACGCTCTCCAGCTATGCCCATCCCGCCATCTCTCCCGACGGCCTATGGCTCTATTTTGCCAGCGACATGCCCGGCGGCAAGGGCGGGCTCGACCTCTGGCGCGTGCGCATCACGCCCGGAGGCTATGGCGGTGTGGAGAATCTGGGCGCACCAATCAATACCGAGGGCGACGAGGAATTCCCCACATTCCGACCCAATGGCGACCTCTATTTCTCCAGCAATGGGCATCCGGGACTCGGCGGTCTCGACGTGTTCATTGCCAAGGTGGGTAAAGATGGGCACTACCATCTCTCCCACCCCGGATTCCCGTTGAACTCTCAGGGCGACGACTTCGGGCTGACCTTCGAGGGCGCCTACAACCGCGGCTTCTTCTCCAGCAATCGTGGCGACGGTCGCGGATGGGACCATATCTACTCGTTTGAGAACCCCGAGATTGTGCAAACGGTCAAGGGATGGGTCTACGAGATGGAGGGATATGAGTTGCCCGCGGCCCAGGTCTATGTGGTGGGCGACGACGGAACCAACGAGAAACTGAGCGTGAGGAGCGACGGATCGTTCACCAAGACCCTCGACGAAGGGGTTTCCTATCTGTTTCTCGCCACCTGCCGGGGCTACCTGAACCACAAGGAGGAGGTGACGGCCCTGCTGAATCCGAAGGAGTCGCGCGACACCACGTTGCAGTTTGCCCTGGCCAACATATCGGCCCCGACACTCATCGACAACATCTTCTACGACTTCGACAAGGCCACGCTGCGCGATTCGTCGAAGACAGCACTGGATAAACTCGTGACGTTGCTCAACGAAAACCCCAACATCACCATAGAGCTCAGTGCCCATGCCGACTACAAGGGCTCGGCCGACTACAACAAACGGCTCAGCCAGCGGCGTGCCGAGTCGGTGGTGGCCTACCTCATTGCCCATGGCATAGCAGCCGACCGGCTCACGCCGAAGGGCTATGGCAAGGAGCGTCCGAAGACCATCAAGAAGAAGACGACCGAGAAATATCCGTGGCTGAAAGAGGGCGACGTGCTTTCAGAACAATTTGTGAAAGCACTCAAAGACGAGAAACAGCAGGAGATTTGCAACCAGCTGAACCGACGGACGGAGTTCACTGTGCTGCGCACCACCTATGGTATGTTTGACGAGAAGGGTAATCTGAAAAATCCTCCCAAGCCCAAGGCTCAGGAGGATGAAGGGGAAAAATCTCAAGACGACGGCATCAACATCATCTTTGATTAGCCAGAGCGTTGTAGGCGCCCACCGTACCCAGGATGGCCAGAGTGACCAACGGCAACAGCGGCGATAGCCCATGGAAGCTGATGGAGGCCAGATAGCCCGAGGCATCGCCTAAGAAATTGGAGGCCAAAGTCCGCAGCGATTCGATGCCGTCGAATAGCAGGAACAGGGCCATGGCTGCTGCAAAGCAGATGGTAGTCCATATCTGGTTCATGCACTTGGCCCGTTGGGGTATCTGTCGCATGACCCGATTGGAGAACCCATCGTCCTCTATCTCCATCTTGGAAGCGCTGAAAAATTGCTCCAAGAGCTCGTCGTCTGTTTTCAATCTGTTGTTTGTGTCCATTGCTTGATGCTTTATTCTGTTGCTGTCTGTCATTGATAGCCGTTGTTTCTAAGGAATTCTGCCATCTTCTTCTTGCCTCGTGAGAGATGACTTTTCACCGTATTCTGTGGCATATCCATGATTTCAGAGATCTTGTCTATGGGTTGGCCTTCCATGAGTTGGAGGGTGATGCAGCTGCGCTCGGTGTCGCTGAGCAACTGCAGCGCGTCGTAGAGGTCCATCCTCAGATTGCTATCGCCAGCCGAAGCATTCATCTTTCTCACCGCCCCAGAGTCGATGTCTGTGGTCTCCCGACGGCTCCTCACATAGTCGTAGAACACATTATAGGCGATGCGGAAGACCCAGGTGAGGAACGACGACTTGGCCTGGAACTGGTCGATGTGTGTGTAGGCCTTAATGAAGGTGTCCTGGGCGAGGTCGTCGCTGAGCTGCGTGTCACCCAGAGTCTGCGTGAGGAAGAATCGCCTCACAGGCGACTGGTATTCCTTCATCAGCTTGTCGAATGCCCGCCGATTGTGGAATACCGCCACCTGTGTGACCAAACTGATGTCCTCTAAACGCTCCACCTACTTCGTTGTCTTAGCGATAATCATTTGCCCAGCGCCCCAGCAGGCCACCAGTGCGCCTATGCCCGCGAGCACATCTGCATCCCAAATGGAGAACATGATGGCCATGCCAAGTCCGATGGCGACGTTCTTGATACCCTTCTTCCAATAGTAATCGGGAGAGTAAGCGGGCTCCGACTTCACCTCGTCGGGTATCGGCTGACCGGTCTCCATGGCCTTCTCTGCCAGCGACACACGGTTGTTGTGACGGTTGATAAAGTATCTAATGAGCAGAATCACCACANNTAAACGGAGCCAGGACACACAGGAGGATGGCGAAGATAACCGCGATGGCGATGATGACGCCGCCCAGACCGATGGTTCCTCCCAGCACATTTCTGAGGAAATCGTGGAACTCATCGGAGTAGCCACGGTCTTCCGACCAGTCGTTGGAGGTATAGGTGGTATCCACACTACCAGCTGCCGCCGTGGACGTGGTGTCCGAATAGGCTTCTATACCCTCAGAGTCGGTGGAGTCTGTAGCTGCCACAGCGGATGCGGCGGACTTGGCAGGAGAGGTCGCCACCTGCTCTGTCTGCGGATGATGGCGATGCCGCGGCTGGACGCCGGCTGCCGTTGCATTGAGAGAAAGCACCAATGCCAATGCTATGAGATACTGTTTCATACGCTTCTTTTCATTTTGAATTTCTGTGGATTTGACGAAACAGGATGATATTTAGTTGCAAAGTAACGAAAAATATTCTACTTTTGCAAAGACAAATTTAATTTCTTATGCAACTACCCAAGGATTTTGAAGCATACACCCGAGCACTCATGGGCGAGAGCCTCTATGCCGTTCTGGAGAAAGGATTGGCCGAGGAGGCACCCACAAGCGTGCGGATGAACCCGTTCAAGACCGCCGCTGGGCAGTTGCAAGAGGCCACAGCAATGGTCTGCAGAGGTGCGGAACCAGTGGCTTGGTGCCCCGAAGGCGTCTATCTGGAGCAGCGCCCCAACTTCACCTTCGACCCGCTGCTACATGCCGGATGCTACTATGTACAGGAGGCTGCATCCATGTTTGTGACGCATATCCTGCGACAACTGGTGCAGCGTCCGGTGCTCATGCTCGACCTCTGCGCCGCCCCAGGAGGCAAGACTACGGCTGCGCGCTCGGTATTGCCGCAGGGAAGTATGCTTCTCACCAATGAGCCGATGAAGCTCCGGGCATCGATTCTCTCGGAGAATGTGCAGAAGTTCGGGCATCCCGACATGCTTGTGACCAACAATTTCCCCAAGGATTACCGTAAGACGGGACTGCTGTTCGACGTGGTTTTGGCCGACGTGCCCTGCTCGGGAGAGGGTATGTTTCGCAAGGATGAGGGCGCCATCGACGAATGGAGCACGCAGAATGTAGCCAACTGCAGTGCGCTTCAGCGTTCCATCATCGAGGATATATGGCCCTGTCTGCGTGAAGGCGGACTACTCATCTACTCTACCTGTACGTTCAATGCGCACGAAGATGAGGAGAATGTGAACTGGATTGCCGAAGAACTCGGTGCCGTTTTTGTGGAGATAGAGACGAGGCCGGAGTGGAACGTCACCGGTTCACTCACAGATAACCACCCCATGTATCGGTTCATTCCGGGCAAGACGCGCGGCGAAGGCCTGTTTGTAGCCGTACTCCGCAAGCATGGAGAGAGTAGCAGTGCGCTCGAAAGCATGAAAGGCAAGGGGACAAAAGAGCATCGAAAAGACCGGAAAGATAAGAATCATAGGCCTTCAAACAATAGTTTTGACGGGCTTAGTGGCCAATGGCTGACGGGCGATTTCACCGTGACGACGCTTCGCGACAGTCTCGTGGCCATCCCCGCCGAGTGGCTTCCCATATATGAAAGAGCTGCCGCCAGCCTGCATGTTCTCCATGCCGGCGTGGGATTGGGTATGGTGAAAGGGCGCGACGTGATTCCCAATGAATCGTTGGCGCTGTCGGTTGCGCTGCGCAAGGAGGCGTTTCCAAGGGTCGAAGTAGACTATCCCACGGCCATCAGCTATCTGCGCAAGGAGGCCGTCACACTGCCAACCGATGCTCCGCGTGGCTTTGTGCTGGTGACTTATCAGCAGCAACCCTTAGGATTTGTGAAAAATATAGGCAGTAGGGCCAATAACCTGTACCCCCAGGAATGGAAGATCAAGAGCTCCCATGTACCTGAACAGCCAGTTGCCCTATTGCAATTGAACCCATAACTAAACCATCATGATGAAGATTAGCATTATCGTTGCCATGTCTACCAACCGGGCCATCGGATTCCGAGGCCAACTTCCCTGGCACATTTCCGAAGATCTCAAGCATTTTAAGGCACTGACCACAGGCCATAGCATCATCATGGGACGCAAGACTTTTGAGTCGCTTCCCAATGGAGCCCTGCCCCGCCGACGCAATATTGTGGTGAGTCGCACCACCAAGGAACTGAAAGACTGTGAGGTATTCTCCAATATTGAAGATGCCATTCGGGCTTGCTCGGGCGAGGAAGAAGTGTTTATTATCGGTGGGGCCAGCATCTATGAGCAGGCTCTTCCTCTGGCTAACTACCTCTATCTGACCCTTGTCGACGCCAACCCGGCAGAGGCAGACGCCTTCTTCCCCCAGATCGAAGAGGCTCAATGGCAGCAAATAAAAAAGGAAAAGCACCAAGGCTTTTCCTTTATTGAATATGCGTTGAAATAATATAGTTTACTCTGTTATTTCCTCTTCCTCATCATCGTCAGCCTCATCGTCATCATTCAAGATGGGCAACTGACGATCGATGACGGCGTTGAAGCTCACGATTGTCTCACTGCGAGACAGTCCAAGTGGCTGCAACTTGTCGTGGATAATGTTCAGAAGATGGTGGTTACTCTTGGCATAAATCTTGATGAACATGTCGTATCCGCCTGTGGTATAGTGGCATTCAGTCACCTCTGGAATCTGTCGAAGCTTCTCAACAACACTGTCGAAGCTCGACGGATCCTTCAAGAACAAGCCCACATATGCACATGCTTCATAGCCAATCTTCTCGGGATCGATAATGAATTCCGACCCTTTCAGGATGCCCAGTGTAGTGAGTTTTTGGATACGTTGGTGAATAGCGGCGCCACTTACATTACATGCTCGCGCTACCTCCAAGAAGGGAACACGTGCATCTGTGGCAATAAGTTTTAGAATCTTTCTATCTAACGAGTCTAAATGATGGTGTGCCATATATTATATTTGTTTTGTCGCAAAGTTAACAATAAATAATGGAAACCACAATTAAATAGTACGATTATATTACGATTTGATACAAGAATTAACAGAAAAAGGTAAGGAAAAGACAGAAAAATAATAGTAAAGCAAGAAAAATAGTAAACTTATTTCCTGATTTCCTCTGCCGATAAGCTGATTCTTAGCGCCTTTGCCTGACGGAGAGCTTGCTTTACATCTGTGATGATTCCCACCGGAGTGCTTCGGTCTGCCTTAATAGAGACGATCATTTGGTCTACGTCTTCGGGTGACATCCGGTTCTTCTCTGCCGAGACATAATCCACAATCTCATGGCCAGAAACGAATTTATCGTTCAGTTGGACACGCGTTCCGGCTCCCGCCACGCGCTCCAGACCGGGCAGAGGTCTACCTATATATATATAGGTGACAGCCGTCTTCTTGGTCAGTCGGGTAAGTTCCGTACCTTGCGGAACACGGTATTTCACCTTCACAGCCACCTTCTGCATGTGGGTTACTATCATAAAGAAGAACAAAACAGTAAATATCAGGTCGGGCAAGGAGGCCGTATTCAGTCCCGGAACCCGGTGGGAGCGATGGCGATAGATACTCATGGCTGCCCTCCTTCCTGCGTCTGACTCGATGATTGGGGTGCGGAAGCATTATACTGCTCAGCGATTCTTTGCGGACATTCGTCCTTCACCTTATCACGTTCGGCCTGAGACAACATCGCATACTCCTTGTGATAGAGTCGCTTAGCGGTCTCATTCCTCAGCAGATTATAGGCTGCCACCAGTTCGTTTTGCAACTGGAAATAGATGTCATAAGTGGCAGAAGGATCTGCGTCGACCTTGATAAGATGCTGCTTCCCCACCTGATTGACAAAGGCTATCACGCGTCCGCGCAGCTGCTTCATGGGCAGAGGCTTGTCGTCGACCAGCAGTTTGTTGTCGGCTGTGATACGCAATGTCATCAACGTACCCTTGGAAACAAACGACTCCTGCTGCTCCTGCTTATCGGCAGGAGGTAGCTGGCGCGTCAGTCCCTTGTCCACATCCATGTTGGTTGTGACCAGAAAGAAGATCAACAACATAAAGGAAATGTCTGCTGTTGAAGTCGTGTTGAGTTCGGGAACGCTATGTCGACGACGATAGAATCTCATCTACGGATATATTTTGTAGCACCATAAATCACGGCTCCGATGGCCAAAAGCATCAGAATCAATGACGTATAGATGAACATATCTGATATTTTTAGCCAGAACCAATCGGCATATTTCACGCCATTGATGGTCATGGTGTCGGACGAACCAAGCAGGAACGAGAGAACGAGCAGCACCAAAGAGCCTATGCCAATGGTATAGCCTATCTTCTTGACAGGTATGTTATTGTCGTAGCTCTCCCCTTTCCCGTTCTGTCGTAGGGAGCGATACACCGACCAGAAACCCAATCCCATCGTGGCAATCACCAATAAATAGGAAAGGATGAGGAGCCAATCGGTGAAGATTGGGGCAGTGAAGTTGGGGTTCTCATCAAACGGACGGTCGAAGCCTACAAGCCAAAACAAGGCGAATACCACGACANNACACGATGACCATCGGGTAGAAAACCCTCGAAGAAAGCTTCTCCGTGGGCAGGCTTTTCCACTTATGAAGATCCATTTTCATGAGTTCTTCAACTTATATTTCATAATGGAGTCGAGCAGAGAGATAGCCGACTCTTCCATCTGCGAGGTGAGATGCTCTATCTTCGACAATATATAATTGTAGAAGATCTGCAGTATCAGGGCCACGATGATGCCGAAAATGGTGGTGATAAGAGCCACCTTCATACCAGCTGCAACAATTGTCGGGCTGATGTCTCCGGCCATTTGAATCTGCTCGAAGGCCATAACCATGCCTATCACCGTACCGAGGAAACCCAACGACGGGGCCATGGCGATGAACAGAGTAATCCAAGAACAACCCTTCTCCAGGTTGGCACTCTGCACGGCACCGTAGCTGGCCACCGAGCGTTCCACATTGTCTATGCTCTCGTCTATGCGCTCAATGCCCTGATAGCAGATAGAGGCCACAGGGCCACGCGTATTCCGACACTGCTCCTTGGCACCCTCAATATCGCCCGACATAATTCTATTGTCGAGGTCTTGCATAAACTTTTTGGCATTGATCTCCGACAAACTCAGGTAGATGATACGCTCTATACAGAAGGCCAGACCCAGCACAAGGGCCAGCGCCACGAAAGACATAAAGCCGGCATCACCCTCGATGAACTTCGTCTTCAGGGCCTTGTGGAATCCCACACTCTCTACCGGCGCCACCGAAGACGTATCGCTGGCCGCCACGCTCTCATTGAGCATCTGCTCTGCCGAGGCACTGTCGAGTTCATCCACAGCGCCTGCCGAGTCGGGCTTTGCTACCGCGGCCTTCTGCGCCACAGCCGGTTTCTGAGCCTGCTTGGGAGCTGACGCAGTCTGTGCCTGCACCGAATAACTTGTAAAAACTAAGGTAATGGCTAATATGAGACGTCCGAATAAATTTTTCATCTCCAAGTAGAAGTTTAATCCGAAAATAAAAAAGGATTAAACCCTTGGTGCGGAAAGACGGGGATTCGAACC